>CBFIHS010000001.1:0-99348 GCA_965662565.1 Pseudohongiellaceae bacterium
AGCCATTCTCTCCAAGCCGTACCCTCTTCCAATGCTTCGGGTTTAGCGTATGGCTCAGTCAATTTCGCTGCGGCAGAAAATATTTCATAACACCCCCAAGACTGTGCCGTTAACATTTCTAGACCGGCGTCAGTTAGGATATCGCTAAGCTTAAGTTCTGGATGCCCAACCTGTAAGCCACCCATTCGCATAATGAAATAACCACTATTGGCAGGTATCCCTAAATCATAAAATGATAAATCTAGATGCCTAGAAGCTGGAGCCAGCGGCACAGAACCGACTAAAGTAAACTCAGGAGCATATTCCTCAGCAATATGAGCTACCCATAAAGCACTTTGACCACCTTGCGAGAAACCATAGACGCCAATTTCTGTTCCAGCCATAGCCTGATCAAATTTGTTTGCCGCTCTGGCAATATCCAAGGAAGCCTTAGCTTGTAAGTCTCCTTGCAAATAAGCCGTTGGACCAGGCACTCCAGAGCCTTGATAGTCACTCATAACAACAACATAACCACGAGCTAAAAGTTCATCTATAGCAGGTACCCTAGGGCCCACTCCATCAAAACCCTCCAATTCATTCCTAGAAGGGGCGCAGGAATCTTGGGTTCCCGTTGTACCAGTTGCCCAAATAACCATCGGGCGTTTAGTTTGCGTTGGAATGCGAGGCACATAAATTTCACCCGAGACATATTCCAATTGACCGGTGGCACCCTCACTCACATAAATCACGTTCCAAGCTTTTGCATTTAAAGGCGCATCCTGCCTTTCTTGAACCCAGTAAATATCCCCTCTACTGGCACTTTCTGGCACGACTCTAGGGATTACATCCCAAAAAGATGAGCCGGCCGGGCCTTGGCTTACTTCACTTGAAAGTTCTTGAGCCTGCGCCTGAAGTATGAAAGCGCTTAAAAGCGGGAGTGAAAAAAACATGACTACTAGTATTTTTACTATTTTTATTATTTTCATTATGTATCCGATGTTTTACATGCTTAGCGAGATTGCCTAGGGAGCATTCTTGATTCAAAAAAGATTCCCCAATGCAATAAGCTTAAGTGTTATTGATTTAGTATCAATTCGCTTCCTTACTTACCTTACTTACCTCAGTTACTCGCTTTAATTACTAGTCTGAATTTTTCACATAAACTGTTTCCACAGGTCCTACCCCCTTGATTTCTACCACAGTAGCAACATCTATAGCACCATCGTAATGAGGAAGCCCTGCAGGATGAAACATATGCCCTCCAGCTTTGATAGGCGTAGCCCTAGCCATGTCCTCACTGCTGTCGGTACCAGCAAACCAAGAGCCCTCAATAACCGTGATAAAACGATCAGCAGTATGATAGTGTGCCCTACTTGACATACCAGCTGGGAACCTTACTCGATAAATATAAATCCCTTCTTCTTCAGGGTGACCAACAATGTACTTTCTTTGGAGCTCAGTAGAATTCAAGTCCCATTCTATTTCATCAAGTTGAACAATCTCGAAACCACCCTCCACTTCTTGTGCCATAGACTGAAAAGCATAAAAAGGAAAAATGATTAGAAGCGACAAACAAAGCCGTAATCTACTCATGTGTACCCCCTAATATCGTAAATTTTATTTTTATTTTATTTCGACTTAGTGCTTAGCTAGAAAAACTTGGAATTCTTATTAATTAAGAAAACCGTTCAGTTTTTCAGAAGCAGCGTATTTCAATTCCGCTTCTTTTTCAGCAGCCATATCTTGTGCTGCTTGTTCAGCTTCAGCTTTGACTTCATCCACTTTAGCTTCACCCATAGCTTCTGCTTGTTGTACCGCCTCATCTATCCGAGCTTCAGCAACAGCAACGGTTTCCGCAAGGACTTCTTCAGCTTGTTCCACAATATTTTCAGCTTCTGCTTGCATACTCTCCATGGTTTGATTTGATGAAGATGATTCGCTTGGTGTGCTCATTTGTGAACTTGAAGATGAAGCGCTTTCATCAGAACCACAGGCAACAAGAAATATTGAACTCAATAAACAAAACACAAATAAACTAATTTTTTTCATACTAGAACCTCATGTCTTAAAGAATTAATAACAAAAACAGTATCAAAGATTTTGAAGAAGAAGGAAAGCACAGTATTTTTAAGTCAAACAAGCAGTAGTACAGCTGATCGTTTCATTCGTATATAACAGAAAATAACCTGTTAAACCGTAAAAAAAGCAAAGGCTCCTTGATATACCTCAGTACTATAAGAGAACTGATATAATAGAATAAACAATAAATAGAGAGTTCAATGTACACGACATACTATAGCATTATATCGCTTAATTGTTATGCTATATTACAATTATTATATAGAAATGGTAAGGTTAGTTAACCATAAGCAAATATTGGCTTGTAGCGATAAAACCAAAAATATTGAAGGCCTTATTTACAGAGAAAAATGACGGCAATTTATAATTTTAATCAATACTTATTAATAAAAACCAAAAAAAATATTGATCTAAGCTAACTATAATAATGAAAATAATTTTAGGAATCTCAATCATTATGAAAACTCAAATCGCAATTATTGGTTCTGGACCATCGGGGCTTTTACTCGGGCAACTCTTAACCAACGCCGGTATCGACAATATTATTTTGGAGAGGTCCAGCGCAGAACACGTATTGAGCAGAATTCGTGCTGGTGTGCTTGAGGAAGGTTTTGTGGAAATGGTACGCGAAGCTGGGGTTGCCGAAAGAATGGATAAAGAAGGCATACCTCATGGCGGCTTTAACATTGCTATACGAGGCGAGATGCGTAGAGTAGATCTTGAAAAACACAGTGGCGGTAGAAAAGTCATGGTTTATGGTCAAACTGAAATAACCAAAGACTTAATGGACGCTCGCCATAAGACTGATGCGCAATCTATCTACGAAGTTGAAAATGTAAAAATTCATGACCCAAAAACCGACAACCCTTATGTCACTTATGAAAAAGACGGTGTTGAACACAGAATCGATTGTGACTACGTAGCTGGTTGTGACGGCTTCCATGGTGTTTCAAGACCAACAATTCCAGAGTCAGTCCGAACAGAATACGAAAAAATTTATCCAGTTGGTTGGCTGGGAATACTTTCAGATACTCCTCCGATTGCCGAAGAACTAATTTACGGCATCAGTGAAAGAGGCTTTTTACTTTGCAGCATGCGCTCAGAGACTCGAAGCCGATATTACGTCGATGTCAGTTTAGACGAGAAAGTTGAAGATTGGTCAGATGATCGGTTCTGGGACGAACTAAAAAGCCGTCTCCCTAAAGAGGTTGTTGGCGATTTGGTTACTGGCCCATCTATCGAAAAGAGTATTGCTCCGCTAAGAAGTTTTGTTACTGAGCCAATGCAATACGGTCGACTTTTCTTAGTAGGAGATGCCGCTCATATCGTTCCTCCTACAGGCGCAAAAGGCTTGAATCTAGCGAGCAGTGATGTGAACTATCTCTATCGCATCATGCTCAAGGTTTACAAGGAAAACCAACCCGAAGCCATCGAGCAATATTCAGAACTTTGTTTACGGCGCATTTGGAAAGCAGAACGCTTCTCGTGGTGGATGACCACTATGATGCATCATTTATCAGATGATCCATTTGAAAGAAAAGTCATCGATAGTGAACTGGATTATTTCACGAGCACAGATGCAGGCTTAAGAGTTGTTGCTGAGAACTATGTCGGCCTACCTTATGAGGAAGTTATATAAGGATTGAGATCTGACTGGCAAGGATGCCAGTCAAAGGTTTCTGCTTTAGCATTAAAAATATCTATAGGCTGAAAAAACCAGAGAATTGAACCAGGCAAAATTATAGACTTCATCACCATCTACTCCCCCTTCCAACATTCTGTATCCTAAGTTCATGCCCCAATCCTTGTTCACCGCATAATTAAGTTTAGCGCTAATATCAAAAGCTCGCCCTGGCCCGCCGGCCAAACCATCAGCATCCGCAAACACTGACCAACGGTCATTGAAGCGATAACGACCCGCTAGATAGAGCAGTGGAACAAAGCCTACATTATCATCCGTAGTGCTAATATTACCCTGCCGAAGAGTGACTTCTGCATCTCGGATTTTGCCAGTAAAACCAAACCATATATCGGCTTTTTCACTTTCAAAATAATGGTACTGATAACCCACACGCCAAGAGTTGAATCGATATTTAATACTTAAGTTTTCAGTATTTGAGAAAGTCTGACCATTGTAATTAATTTGCGCTGCTGCGCGCCCCTCTTCTGTGTATGAAAATGGAGACAGCACAAAACGTAGAGCATGTTTATTATTAAAGTGATACTCACCATTAACTCGCACTTGCCCCCACGGCCCATCACCTATTATTTTTTTAGCGGAAAATCGTGTACCCCGTTGATCACTGGGAATTTGAATGGTGTTTTTATTCTGCCAAGCCGAAGCAAATTCTACTTCCAAACGATGCTGCAGAGTTTGAGCCGATACCGGTACAGCTAAATAAAAACTCAACAAAAGTAACAATACTGTTATTTTCTTAAACGCTATTTTGAACATTACAGAGATCCCCATCAGTTCATTCAGTAGTACGTGCTAGAAAAGCCAATGGCTCAATTCTACTGAAGACAACTACTGTATTGAGAGCAGCATTAAAACAGACTTATCGGCTAATTTTTGCAATGCTTTTTTAGGCTCTCCAGAACGGACTCTAATCGCTAAACTGTGTAACAAAGCCTGCAACAATTTACTTAGGGTTCTTGCATCGACCTCTCTGTTCAACTGGTCTTGTTTAATAGCTTTCTTTATTTTTGCGTAGATTAATCCGTCAAGATGGTTTATCACACTGAGTAAATCAGCCTGTACTTCTGGATGAATTATAGCTGCTGAAGGAGCAGTACACCAAAGCATACACCCTCCTGCCATATCATTACTTGAGTATAGATCGAGTGCAGCCCGATAGAAATTTCGAAAACCTAAGCTAATGTCCTCTTCCTCAAGAATTTCTTCTTGAAAGGATTGATCCATTTGCTCACCAAATTGAGCTAAAGCCTGCCGATAAATTGCTTCTTTATCTCCAAAGGCTCGATAGATACTGGGCCGATTCATTCCCATCGCCACTGAAAGGTCATCTAAAGATGTCCCACTGTATCCTTTTAACCAAAAGACTGAACCTGCTGCTTTGATGGCTTCGACAGCATCATACTTTTTTGGGCGACCACGTTGCTTCAACATATTTGTACCAGTTCGCATAATAATACTTGATTTAGATATTATTATACGAGATAGTACAAAAAGATGTTATGAGTAATTTATGCCTAGAATCGATCAAGTTAAGAGCCACATAGTTCCTCAACTACAAGGCTTGCATCTCTTCCATTTTGATGGGGCAACATGCGCCCAACGGGTTCGCTTTGTTCTTGGTGAAAAAGGCTTGGCCCGTGGCCGCGAAGTAAAATTCGATGACTGTGGGCCTGACGCATCAAAAGGACAAGAAAACCACTGGGTAAGCAGAGTAATCTCTCTCGTAAAAAAAGATAATATGACGCAAGTCTACGCTGAGATACATCCGAACATGGTGGTTCCTGCTTTGGTTCACGACGGGCAACTCTATCTTGAATCTATGGATATTATTGAATACCTCGACCAAGCATTTGGTGGCTCTCAGTTTGTGCCTATAGAACCCTCATTACGTGAATCAACAATGGCTTTAGTCGAGCAAGCTAAGGAACTGCACACATCAATTAGATATACGACGTTTTATTGGGGCTTAGGGCGATTGGCCATGCTCAATAAAAAAGAACGTGAAAAGCTAGTAGAACTTGCCGCTCAAGGCCCAGACGGAGAAGATCTTGTCCATTTTTATAATGGCTATAGCACCAGAACTATCCCTTATAGCGTCTATGAAAACCACCTTTTGAAACTTCATGATGCCTTCAATGAACTGGACACATTATTGCAAGATGGTCGTGCTTTCGTAATGGGAGATAACATTACCATTGCTGATGTTTTTTGGTCGATGAAGCTTTTGCGCTTACTTGAAACGGGTTATCGATTTGCTGATTATCACCCTGCTGTTTATGAGTGGTTTCAACGCATGTATCAGAGACCCGCCTTTCAAAATGAAGTGATGGGTAAAAACCGACTGGGACATCGAATCTGGCGAACCAAGGCCGCTATCGAAAGGTTATTTGGCGCAGGCATGGATAAAGCACTAAAAAGAGCATTAGCAAATAGGTAAACAACACTTTGGGAAATGGCATATGAATAAAGTCAATTCAAAGGTAAAGCTTGCGAGTGATCCAGGTCAACTTCACTCTTGTGTTATGTTGCCGCGTTTCATTGGCATGGACCTAAGACTTGCAAAAGAAAAGTTCAAAAGAAAAATTGGTTTACGTGAGCTTATCAAACTTGTACCCGATGCTTACCAAATACCCGATTCAACAATTGCCAAACAAGCAACTGAACTGGTTCGAGAAATTTCAAGTGAGCTCCTCTTAAACCATTGCTATAGAACCTATTTTTTCGGATGCATATTAGCGCATCAAGATGGTCTTAAATTTGATCGAGAAGTCTTTTATTTATCAAGCATCATGCATGACTTAGGACTGACTGAAAAACATGCGCATGATTTTGGATCATTCGAGTACCTTGGTGCTAAACAGGCTTATAACTTTTGCACTAATCATAACTACGATGAAAAAAAATCAGCTCTGGTTCATGATGCCATTGCTTTACATTCTGCTATTGGTATCGCACACACTAAAGAACCTGAAGTGGCGCTCGTACATTTTGGCGCCGGTGTCGATGTGATTGGAATTCGCTATGATGAAATTCCAACACATACTTTGGCAGAAATATTAGAAAATTATCCACGCTATGATTTCAAAAAATTATTTACAGAGTTACTTCTGAAGCAAGCAAAGATTAAACCGGATAGCCACATTGCAACTCATATGAAACTAGGACTGGGTAAAAAAATCAAAAGCACTGCATTTTCGAGTTGACGGACATTCTGATCGATATCAAAAAGCCTGAATTATCGATTCTAAAAATTAGGAGTCACTTTATTTTCTAAAGCCTTCTCTGCTAGACTCAAAAGAAAAATAATAATAAGAGACAAAAAATGATTCCTTCAATTCAGTCAAGAGTAGGTATTCTTAGTTTCAGCATTCGAGCATGCAGCCAAGCTTTGGTATTATTGCTTATTAGCATCTACCTACCTTTATCAGCCTCTGCACACCACTCAACTTCTATGTTTGACAGCGACCAAACGGCCGTAGTCACTGGAGTTGTCTTGAACATCCAACTCAAAAACCCACACAGCATGATTTACATCCTCACAAGCGATGAAGAAGGCAATGAGGTCCAATGGGCGCTAGAAGCAGAACCCATGAGTACGCTTACCAGAAACGGATGGACTTCCACGACTTTAAAAGTTGGCGATACTGTCACTGCTTATGGTGGACCTGCTCGTAATGGTAGCCCAGCTATGATACTTCGGGCGATTCAACTCCCTGATGGTAGAGTTATGAGAACTTAATTCTGGAGCTCTAATGATAAAAACAAACACAAAATACCTTTTTGGAATTTTCTTTTTAGCACTTCTTTCAATCCAAACAGCCCCTTCAGCTTCAGGCCAAGATGCAAACCCAGCTCCAGCACGCTCTTGTAATCTGCCCGAACCAATCCCTTGCCCTTTAGCCCGCATAGTCGAGTTAAGTATTGAGCCTTCTATTATTGAACCCGGCGAATCAGCTCGTATCACTTGGGCATCAGAGAACCCAGTAAACATGACAATGAGCTCTGGCATCGGTCGTATTACAGCTCGCGGTACCATCGAAGTTAAGCCCGCTGCTACTACAACCTACACAATCAGATCCGATGGCGGCCTTAATGGTGAAGAAGTCAGACGTTCCATCACTCTTACCGTTCGCGGAACAGAGCCAGTCATAGAAGATACTTTACAGGAAACTGATGAACTCCCTCCCATCCCTCGCATGGCTAATGATAAACCTGACCTGCAAGGAGTTTGGTTTGGAGGATGGTGGTATTTGGGCAACCAGGATTTAGATAATGGCGGCCTACCTCAGGCTCCGACTCCAAAACCTGGTTTTGAAGATCTTGCGATAGTAGACGACCCTCTTGAAGTCGGCGAGGGTTGTGCAATAACCAGTGTCCCTTGGTATTTTGGCCCAGTTTATCACTTCCAAATTGTGCAGACTGCAGACACTATAGTTCTTATGACTGAGCGTATGCATCTTTATAGAATCGTTGAAATGGATAAGGAGCATTCAGCCGATGTCATGAATGGTGAGAGCTTAACTTATTTAGGCAGCTCAGTAGGCTCTTGGGATGGCGATACTTTGGTTATTGATACCCGAGGCTTTAATCTAGAGACACATGTGGGCAAAGAAGAAGCTGCTTACATTGGCGGTTACAGGCATTCTAAAAACTTACACATGGTTGAGCGCATCCGCCGGCTCGATTACAACACTCTTGAAATCGAGACCACTCTTGAAGATCCAGAATTGTTCGAAGGTCCTTGGCGTATAGTGAATCATCACGAATTGCGGCCCGAATTTAGCCGTGTACCTGAATACATCTGCGAACAAGACGAAGGCTTTTATGATTCAGTTTTAAATGGTCTTGAAGAAGTCCCTAAACCCTTCTGGTTAGAAGTAAGCCCTACCACCGAAGTTCATTAGCTATACTTAATAGGAAGAGAGAAAAAAAGACTCTGTGAATTGCATCGCTTTTCACAGAGCCAATACCTATCTAGACTATAGCCTCAGCGGAGCGTTTGGCTTTTGTGAATATAATTACTGCAACGATGGCTATACAAAATGCTGTCACACCCAGCGCACCATATCCTAGATTTTGACCAAGCGCTCCACCAACCACTGGCCCCATTGCTGCGCCAATCATAGCCATAGCTGGTGTTGCCGACGCAGCACGCCCTGTCTTATCCAGATGTGAAAGTAAACCAAATACAAAAGTGTGAGTGAATACCTGTACTGACACAAAAACAGCTACTGCTGGCGCCCAAAATTGAAAACTGACCGCCATAGTGACTACAAGAGCCAATAAGGCTTGAACAGTTGGACCTATTTGTGTGATTAGATGGGCATTGACTCTTTTTTGTAAAAATACCGCTAGGGGGGCTGGCACGATAAAATTAATAACCCCAAGCGCAATCAAAACTGCTTGAATTTGCCCAGCCTCAAAATTTCTTGTAAGACCGATAACTTCAACAAAAGAAAACACCATGGCTTGATTGAAAGTCATTAAGCTGACGCCAAAAATCAAAAACCAAACTGCTTTACTAAAGGGTTTTACCTCGATATGACGCAATTGGTCTGAAGGGTTTTTAAAAAAAGCAGCACACATTAAAGCAGCAAGTAACATTAAGCTGCCAAACACTACGAATAGAGCAGAACCACCAAAAGCAATGAGTATTTGCGGCACCGCCCCAAGAAAGATTATCCCAAAGAACCCTAAGGCAATGCTGGCAACAGCATAGAGCCGATGAGGGTTTACGCTGTGTGAAATTGTTCCATGCACTATTGAAAGCGCGGATCCTACTGAAAGCCCCGCCAATATGTGTAAGGCCGCAAGTATCGCGTAAGAGGACTGACTTACTGCGGTATAAAATGCCAAAGCAGCAGCACTAAAACCAACAACTGCGACTACTTTTTGATTCAAGCTTGTGAAGCGGGGAGCCACTACTAGACTAGCAGCCGTCGCGCCCAATAAAAACAATGTGGCTAGACCACCTGCTCGTTGAGGGCTGAACTCATACCTTTCCACGAGAGCACCTACCCAAACCGGCAAGGCCACTAGATCAATCATACCAGCAACGTGCGCAACAATAAGTGCAGATACAGCCGCAAAACCCATCTTAGTATTCATCATTAATCCTAATTTTTATGGTTTTAATTTTTAATATTATTATTTAAAACGACTTAATAATTTCTTATAGAACTCTTGCTCAAAATTAGAGTCAACTAAGTTAATATTCTCTGCTCACGTAAATCTTTACTTCCGACAGAATGGGTTAATGAAGCACCCAAGTATTCGACAACTTCCAAATCTGCCAATGTATTCACAATATTATAAAGAGTAGGTAGGTCTTCCCATTGAGCTTTATTCCAAGCTAAAGAACCCTCACCTTTAAAGTTTTTTAGGACACGACTTTTAACACATGAAGCAGGTGTAAACGTTGGATACTCAACATCAGAATTACCCCAGTCACCGGTTCTGGGCATGTATTTGTAATGCAACTCACCATCACTTACTTTTGCTGAACTACCTGTAGCTTCGACTGACTGTTCAGCTAACTTATTAAGCTTAATATCAAGGAAGTTGAAGCCATGCCAGCTAACAGAAACTTTCGCCTTGTCATCTACGATCACCGGCCCAGTAATTTCTGCATAAACTTTAGAAAAGCCCAGTTCTTCTCTTCCAGTAATAATTGGTTCACACATATTTTCAAACAGCACACACAAAAACGAGCCATCTATTTTATCAACCTTGCCTGAAAACTTTGCTGGAAAAGAAACTCCAGCCATTGAGTAGCCCCGCCCTGCTAACCAATCAACGCCTATCATTTGAGTGGCAACTATAGAAACTATTGGTTCGTCACCGAGGCTAAAGCATTCTGGCAATAGAGCTCTTAGTTGATCCGGATTAGAACGATAAGAAAGGCTTATCGATTTACTTTTCGGCGTGTTCTCAAAATCAAAATTACGCCCCTCAGGTAATTGCCTTGGCCCTAGACCTGGACCAAACTGTACAGGCATACGATACATTTTTCCGGGAATAAATTTATAACTCATAAGTCTAAAATCTTTTGCTAATACTTAGTAATAATTCCCAAGCTTAATTTAAACAGATACTTCAGAGAAAGCTTCACCTTCATAAACATAAGGAGAAGCTTCCGTTAATACGAAAATTATTCGACAAGGCTTGTCACCTACAGTCCTCCATAAGTGAATTGTGCCCCTCTGCACACAAACATCACCCGCATTGAGAACCAATTTTTCACCATCATCCAGTTCAAGTTCTACCGAACCCGAAAGAACAATACCATAATCTATGCTGTTAGACCGATGCATAGGAGACTCGCCGCCTGGCAACATATCAACGACTCGAAGCACTGAACCTTGCTTAATCGTAAGGCCTGCTTCTCGTTCACGCCCATCTTTTTCATCATTATTGTTTGCTGGAACTTCTGCAGTCGTCCATAACAAAGAAAAGGCAGCATCGCCTGAGGGTATTACTTCAGGTTGGTAAGTATCGTCGGATCGAATAACCGCACGGCCATCAGAATTATGTCCGGTTACGACTCGTCGGATCGCATCCGAAGTTTCTGAGTTTTTGTCTCCGGCCATTAGTTTTGAACCACTTTTTGTTTAAAATCGCCGAATAGCGAAGTCCCTTCAGGGTAATCCACTCGCATTTCTACAGTGTCGCCAAACTTCATAAACGCAGTCTCTGGAGCACCTTTGTCGACTATCTCCATACCGCGTCTTTCGGCAATACAACTGGAACCAACATCACGGAAATTATCATTAGAGACTGTACCCGAACCAATAATGGTTCCAGCACACAGATCTCGAGTTGCAGCTGCATGAGCGATTAAGTCATGAAAGCCAACTTGCATAGCTTCTCCATTAGGATGTCCAAAATGCGATCCATTCCAATGAGTATGAAGCTCTAGAGCAAGTCTTCCCTCTCTCCATGCTTCTCCGGCTTCATCTGGGGTAATGGCAAACGGTGCCATAGAACAAGCTGGTTTAGCTTGAATCCAGCCGAAACCTGTTTTCATTTCTATTGGCGCAATCGTGCGTAAAGACCAATCATTTATTTGTACCAATAACTTGATGTGCGAAAGCGCCTCTTCCGGAGTCACGCCCATAGGGACTTCATCAACAATCACCCCAAACTCGCCTTCAAAATCAATACCGTCAGCTTCACTGACAAAGGGAATATCATCACTGGGCCCATAAAAAAAATGCGACATGCCCTGGTACATTAGAGGCTTATCAGATTCAATCGGGTCAAGATGAAAGGCTTTTTGCATCAACTCTCCATGACTGGCAAAGACTGAACCATCAAGCCATTGCCAAGCTCTTGGTAAAGGTGAGGCATAATCTAAACCGCTGGTTGAGTCACCAGCACCGGAAGCCAACTGATCAGCAAACGAGTTTAACTCTTTTGATGCTTCATCCCAGTTTTCAATTACTTGCTGCATAGTTTGAAAATTTGCTGATGACAGATAACGACTTCCATCAACTGAAACAACAATCAGACATCCGTCAACTGTTGTATTTTTTATTGTGGCTAGTTTCATACTCTTTTTTAATCCTCAAAAATTGCCACTGCTCGGGTCCAACCAGCCGAAGCGCCTTTGATTTTATGAGGAAAACAACAAACCGTAAAACCACTCGCTGGCAATACTTCTAAATTGTGCAATTTTTCTAAATGACAGTAACCAATATCCTTGCCAGCCTTATGACCCTCCCAAATCAAGGAGGTATCGCCTGTCTCTTTAACTTTTTCTGCAGTATACGAAAAAGGGGCATCCCAAGACCAAGCATCAGTACCAGTGAGTTTCACACCTTTTTCCAATAAGTACATGGTCGCTTCATAACCCATGCCGCAACCAATATTAACGAAATTTGGATCACCCAATGCTTTTCCAGCAGCAGTGTTAATTACTACGATATCGTAAGGCTGTATCTCAACATTCACTCTTTCTAATTCAGCTTCAACTTCAGCGGCTGTTACAACATGACCGTCAGGCATGTGCCTGAAATCCAATTTAACCCCCGGACGAAAACACCAATCCAAAGGCACCTCATCAATGCTTAGAGAAGGCTTACCTCCATCCATTGTAGGATGAAAATGCCATGGAGCGTCTAAATGAGTACCGTTGTGTGTTGTGAGTTTTACAGTTTCGGCAGCTGCAAAACCTTCACCACCAACGAAGTCTTCAGCTACAACTCCTGGAAAAAAAATTCCGGCTTCTTCAACAGTTTCACGATGGGTTTGATAGGTAATCTCCGGCCTCATAAAAGGCGGATCCGAAATCACATCATTCTCAAGGTAGATTGAAAGGTCAACAAATCTGTGAGGCATAACTCTAACCCTTATAGTTACTTTATGATTAATTCACGTGTTATTTTAGGCAGTATGACCACCAAGAGTATCTACAAACCAGTCTGCAATATACTCAGTACCAAACGACATATTATCCGCACCGACATGCTCAACGCCACCTTCTCTATGAGTAAAGATTTTAAGTTGACGATTCGGAGAATTTACAAGTTGATCAAAACTCTGTTGAGCATAATCGACATTGATTTGCCTATCCTCAGCACCGTGTGTCACTAAAAAAGGGACTTTGATTTTATCCATCACTCCGTTGAGTGTCATGCCTTTAGATTTCTCTAAAAATTCTTCCATGTCTTTACAACCAAAGACCCAGAACACATGATTCCAATAGTGAGGAACAGGGTTTTCACCCTCACGATTAATTCGTTTCTGTTGCACTTCTGCCCAGTTATGATTAGCACCCCATACTGCACCAGAAGCGAATCTTGGTTCAAACGCAACCGCTCTAGGCGCATAGTGACCACCCAGTGATATTCCAGTCATGCCAATTTTCTTAGGATCAACGAAACTTTGCTGCTCCAACCAGTCAACCCATGCTGAAGCCCACTCCTCGCTGGCAAATGTTGCGGGAATATCGTGTAAGCGCAAAGCTTCACCAGTACCTGGCTGATCGACACAAAGGCAGCTAATGCCACGCTTAGCAAGAGCTAATGGAAAGCCTCCCAACCACAGCATTTCTTTACAACTATCCAGGCCGTTGCAAAAAATTACTATCGGTTTAGGGCCCTCGCCTTCGGCAACAGTCAAGTAACCAGACAAGGCTTTATTATCACCATAAGGTATCTCGACTCGCTTAACATTATCATTCACGAAACTAGTGCCTTTAGCAAAACTTTCGAGCCCTTTCTTATACGTTTCCATTCTGCCTGGATAACCCTGGCCCTGCATGCGTTCAGCAGTCACGTAATAAATACTGGCTCGTTTAAGTTTTGTGCCTGCGGAATAAAGGCGACCTTGCTCCTCATCTTCAGCTGCTAGACCCGCTAACTTATCAGCCATCTTCACCCATTCACGATGAAACTCTTGCGTGCCAGCATCTTCTCCATTGTCTGCAGCCTTCTTAATTGGCTCACACATATCAACAATTTCACCAATCCTACCGCCATTTTCCATTGCAATAGAAATTGATAAGTTCCACACATAGTTCGGAAAATATTCAAATAATGCCATAAGATTTTTCTACCTTTTTTCTCTAAATTATTAGTTTTATTTTTCTAGAATTAATTTTTTTCTATTTTAAATGATCTTTGCCTCATACCATCACTCAAGCCTTACTTAAAGTGGTTCTGCAATAACTTTGAACATCTTCGCAGACTCTTCTCCGTTATTTTTTAAAGGTCCTTCACCAATTTGCCCTTTGCAAATAGCCACGGAAGATTCCACGATATAGCAACAGCGTTCATAACGACGCTTCTGAAAACCTGCAAAAGCCTCACTCACAGAATCAGCCTTTTCAAGTTCTTCCGCCAAGACCAAGCTGTCTTCAATAGCCATTCCAGCTCCCTGCCCTAAGTGAGGCGTTGTTGCGTGAGCAGCATCGCCAATCAAAACAACATTTCCTTTATGCCAATCGCCTTTAATTAGAGTCCATTCAAGTGGTTTGTATACAACCTCACTATCATCAGTAATTTCTTTTGCAAGCTCACTGATTAGAGGTGAAGCCCCGACTAGTTTTTCTCGCATGGCAGCGGCAATCCCTTCACGAGGATAAAGAGGGTTACCAGGTTCAGGAGTAGTCACGTACATGTACATTAACTCTTCAGACAATGGCACTAAGCCACACCCTATACGGCCTTCATAAACGCAAAGTGCTTGCATATCTTTAGGTCGTTTAAAGTTGTATCGCCAAACGCCCTGTCCGGCAAATTCAGGCTTTGGTAACTCAGGGAAAACCATTTCTCTGGTTTGGGAATAAACCCCATCCGCACCGACTACCAGGTTATACAAACCTACTGTGCCATCTGAAAACTCTACTTGAACACCGTTATCAATTTCTTTAAGCGTCTTAACAACAACACCTAAACGAACATTAGCGCCTTCTTTTTTTGCTCTGTCGGCAAGTACTTTTTGTAAGGCTCTACGCCCAATACCTAACTGAGCTGGATATTTTTCTGTGAGTCTTGGTGCTGGAATCTTTGCCGCAAGATCACCATTGGGTGTGTAAATTTCAAGACCATTGAAAGGAAAACCAGCTTCCAGATAATCATCGATAATGCCGAGATCAGCGACAGCTCGTATCACATTGGACTGCTGGATTATTCCAACTCCATAAACTGACCATTCTGGGTCTTTTTCAATGATTTCAACATTGAAGCCTTTTTGGCCTAAGGCAATGGCCGAAGTTAAGCCACCTATGCCTCCGCCAACAATCAGCACGGAAAGGTTTTTCATATAAAGTCACCCTTGGTAAATTTTAAATTATTATTAGTATTTAGCTTATAGCACTTAATTTCATTAATAAAATTTATTATTTTTATTGTTTACTATTAACAAAGCGGATAGCTTGCTCGAATTGAGTCAAGCTCAGAGTCTCTTGCATTGCGGGCTTATATTTTTGCTATTTCTTGCATGCGCTCTCGCAACCACTTCAAGCCTTGATCACCAGTTCTAGCACTATGAAATTGAACCATCATTCGCATCAACGGAAAGTCAAAAGGTAGCGGAGCTATTTTAATAGGAAATACGCCTTTAAATTTATTGGCCAAACGTTCTTGTATCACTGCAAGTCTATCAGTCCCTTGCACGAGCCACGGAACAGCCGAAAAATGTGGTGCATAGATTTCAATTTGCCTATTAAAACCTAACTGATCCATATACCTTTCAATAAAAGGGGGATCGCTATTCGGGCCCAAAGCAACAACGATATGCTTGGCATCAAAAAATTCAGTATCCGTTATTTTTCTTCTCATTCTCGGATTATCTTCCCAGCCTACAACGACCAAGCGCTCTTCAAATAAAAACTCTGCAGGATGTTGCGAGGATAAATATTCTTCTGGCAACAACATCACGTCGATCTTGCCTTGCTCAAATTTCGTTCTTACGGAATCATCCGAAAGTCGAACGTCCATTCTCACGTCAGGAGCTTTATTTCTCAATGACGCAACCAGCGGGGTGACCAAGACTTTCAACATATAATCTGAGCACATCAGACGAAAAAGCCTTTCAGACTTTAAGGGCTCAAATTCAGAAGACATAGCAATCATATTGTCTACTTGAGCGATAATCCTTTTAACTTCTGGCACCAAGCTTTCTGCATAAGAGGTTGGAATTAAGCGTTTGCCATGCAAGACCAGAAGCTCATCGTTAAAATAATCTCTGAGCCTCCCCAAGGCAGCGCTCGCCGCAGGCTGACTTAAATGCAAACGGTCTGCCGCTCTAGACACACTCCTCTCTTCTAATAAAATATCGAAAGCAACCAGCAAATTGAGATCTAAACCTTTTAAGCGCATAAACCACCTATTAATGAAATAATTACATTATTATAAAAACAAACAATTGGATTTATATCAATAGGAATGTTGTTATACTTTTCTAATAATTAAAAACTTAATCGCAGCCCTAAAATCACATCACGCTATTATGAGCTTGAAAACTTTCCAGCCTACAATGATCGATGTTTCTTTATTTGCCATTGATAAGACTGGGCCTTTTATTTCTAATTCTCAACAGCTGGGCACAATATTATGAGCGAAATTCAACTTTATATGGCTCCTGGAACCTGCGCCAAAGTAAGCTCAATTTTGCTTGAGGAAGCGGGTGTCGACTTCGAATCACGTGTGGTTCGCTTTATGAAAGGCGAACATAAATCCCCTGAATATAAGAAGCTTAATCCAAAAGGCAAAGTACCGGCTTTAGTAATTGACGGAGAAGTATTAACTGAAAATGTTGCGATCATTACTTATCTCAACCAGCTATTTCCAGAGGCGAATTTACTGCCTGCTACCTCAAGACCTTTTGAGCAAGCCCAGCAAATAGCAGACTTGGTTTTTTGCTCTGCAACTTTACATCCTCTGGTAACCAGAATTTGCAGACCCCCTGCTTTTGCAGGAATGGAAGCTGCCAAAGCGGTCTGGACCTTAGGCTGCGAAGCCATGGACGAATACTTCGACTTAATAAATAAACGCTTGCAAGATCAGCCTTGGTGGTACGGCGATCAGTGGAGCGCAATGGATGCATACCTCTATTGGGTTTTCAGTCGCGTATGCGATGGCAACTATGCAGTAGAATCATATGGCAATTATGCAGACCACAAAACGCGTATGGAATTAAGACCTTCTGTGCAAAAGACCTTAGCCCGTGATGCAGAAGCACAAGCTGAACTTGAAGCCGAAGGCTTAGTTTTTACTCTTCCTAAAATACAATGAATCTGAAATTTAAGTGAGAAAATAAATGAATATTATCGGACTAGACTCTTTAGTCTTCGGGGTTGAAAACCTAAAAGATTGTGAACAGTACCTTATCGATTATGGCCTTAAATCAGTTGGTAATGGCGTTTTTGAGGCACTTGATGGCACCTCGGTTACTGTCTTTGCTAAAGATGACCCTGCTCTACCAGCGCCGCTTGAATCTGGCAGCATGCTAAGAAAGACAGTCTATGGAGTGGCAGATCAAGCTACTCTGGATACGATTCAAGCAGAGTTAAGCACTGACCGAGAAGTAAAAGTTCTTACTGACGGTTCATTAGAAACTCTAGATGACCTTGGCTTTTGCTTGGGATTCCAAATAACAATCAGAAAAGAGTTACAACTTGCTGGTGAAAAAGTGAATGCTCCTGGCGACACTCCACAACGTGGTGTCAACGAAAATGGCGCAGACCCAAGCAGCAATCCCTTGCCGCGGACTTTATCGCATGTTGTCTACTTTGTACCTGACGTGAAAAAAGCTGAAGCTTTTTATACTAATCGCTTAGGTTTCACCTGTACCGATCGCTTTGTTGAACTAGGTCCTTTTCTTCGACCCGCAGGCTGCAGCGATCATCACACTTTATTTATGATACAAACTCCTCCCTTTTTACAAGGTTGTGAACATTTCACTTTCCATATGGGTGGACCAAGTGAGCTGCTTCAAGCCGGGACGCGTTTCGTTGAAAAAGGCTATGAATCTTTTTGGGGACCAGGCCGACATCTTTTCGGTTCAAACTGGTTCTGGTATTTTAACAGCCCATTTGGCTGTCACATTGAATACGATGCTGATATGGATCTTCATGACGAAAACTGGGTACCACGAGAAGCGAATGTTGGAACAGATACAACCCAATTATTTCTCTTTCAAGCCAAAGAAAAATGGTTCCCTGCTGGTGGCCCACCTCCTAAGAAGTAGATAAAAGCAATTGGAGCGACACAGACATGACAAACAAGCCCCTAGCTCTTTGCAAGTTGCAAGAGATAGCAGATGGAGACTCAAGGGGCTTTGACCCTTTCGACGAAGGGCGTGACAGTGTTTTTGTTGTTCGACAAGGAAGTACTCTTAAAGCCTATCGAAATGACTGCCCACATTGGCCTGGCTCTCCGATGGCTTGGCGCAAGGACGCTTATCTAAGTTCAGATAAAAAGAATATAGCTTGCCACGGTCATGGCGCTGAATTCGAGATAGAAACCGGCCTCTGTATTAAAGGCCCATGCTTAGGTGATTCATTAAAAGCTGTGTCCGTTTACCTAGAAGCAGATGAAACAATTTACTTCTCGCCTGATGATGCCTTCGTCGAAATACTTAAGTAAACTTGATCGCTCAAATAGACAGAGCTAAGGTCATGCCACCCTGCAATTTGTATAATTTATAAAATAAATTCTTTCATCAATCTAACTAAATCAAAAAATTATGTCAGAAAAACAGTCACAATCTACGCCCAAGCCTTTATGGTCAATGAGCCCAGAAAAAAAGTCCTCAACTGCCATATGGAAATTTGCTGAATCAACTCAAAGCTTTCATAAGGCTGAACCAGACGATTATAGTGCCCTGCTCGATTGGTCGATAAAGTCTCCGAGTGATTTCTACTCATCGCTTTGGGACTTTTTAGAGATTGTAGGTGACAAGGGTGAAGCATCTTATATTGGCGATGCAGATATGCGTAAGGTGCAGTTTTATCCAGAAGCCCGCCTAAATTACGCAGAGAACTTATTGCAAAATGCCGACGATCGATTAGCCATAATCGCTCATATTGATAATGGAACTAGAAGAACCATTACTCGCAAAGAATTGTATGATGAAGTTTCTAGAACTGTGCAAGCGCTTAAAGCTGAAGGTGTTGAAGAAGGCGATCGAGTTGCTGGCATAGTCACTAATGATATTGAAGCAATTACAGCTTACCTAGCCTGTTCTGCGATAGGCGCAATCTGGTCGTCATGTTCTCCAGATTTTGGACCTGCTGCAGCCAGCGATCGAATTTGCCAAGTCTCTCCTAAGGTACTGCTCAGTGTATCTAGTTACCATTATGCTGGTAAGGTATTCGACATCAGCAGCACTATAAAGACCGTTTCTGCTGGTTGCGATCTCACTCGGGTAATCATAATCGGAGAAGAGATTTCGGATGACTTAAGTGATCTAGCCTGCATTACTTTTAATGAATGGTTGAGGCCTTTTAAAGCTGAAGTCATAGACTTTAATCGGCTGCCTTATGATGCTCCTTTGATCATTATGTTTTCATCTGGGACGACTGGCCAACCCAAATGCATTACGCATTCGGCTATGGGGCTTCTTATTCAACATAAAAAAGAATTGATTCTCCATTGTGACCTGAAGAAAGAAGGCCGCTTTTTTTATTTTACGACCTGCGGTTGGATGATGTGGAACTGGTTGGTATCCGGACTTTCAGTTGAAGCCACTCTTGTAACTTATGACGGCAACCCTTTTTATCCAAAGGCTGAACGCTTAGTAGACCTAATTGATCAGGAAGATATTTCAGTCTTTGGTACTTCTGCCAAATACATTGATGCTTGTAATAATTTCAAACTGGAACCCAAAGAGACACACAAACTGGAAAGTCTTCGTTTAATTCTTTCTACCGGTTCGCCTCTCATTCCTTCTAGTTTTGAGTACATCTATAAAAGCTGGAAACAAGATGTTCAACTTGCCTCTATTTCTGGCGGCACCGATATTTGCGCCTGCTTTTTAGGCGGAAACCCAATACTTCCAGTCTACACCGGAGAGTTACAATGCAGTTTCTTAGGTATGGATGTGGATGTGGTTGATGATGATTGCGTGCCAATTGATGGCGACGCAGGTGAATTCATTTGCCGGAACGCTCATCTTAGTATGCCCTTAGGATTTTGGGGTGATAAAGATGGCTCCCGCTATCAAGATGCTTATTTTAACCGCTTCCCAGGCCTCTGGGCTCATGGAGACTTTGTCGAGAAACGCGCTACTGGCGGCTATATAATTCATGGCCGTTCGGATACCACCCTCAACCCAGGTGGCGTTCGTATCGGAACAGCTGAAATTTATCGTCAAGTTGAAACCATCTCAGAAGTAAAAGAAAGTATAGCCATTGGACAAAACTGGGAAGGCGATCAGCGTGTTGTACTTTTTGTTACTTTGCAAGAAAGTCAAGAGCTTAACGAGGATCTCATCTCAAAAATTAAACACAAAATTCGTATAGGGGCGACTCCTAGACACGTGCCTGCTAAAATAATCTCGATTGCTGAGATCCCTAGAACCCGTTCAGGAAAAATTTCAGAAATTGCTGTGCGTGACACAATTCATGGCAAGGCAATCAAAAATGCTGCTTCCTTAGCCAACCCTGAAAGCTTGGATTTGTATAAAAATCTTGCAGCCTTAGAAAATTAACTTTATCTAATTATAAGAGAATTAAAATGGTCGCCATTGTTTCAGCTGTTCGTACCCCTATCGGAAAATTTGGTGGAACACTTGCAAGTGTTTCAGCACAAGATCTTGGCACAATAGTTATTAAAGAGTTGCTTGTACGTTCAGGTTGCTCTGCTGAAGTAATTGATGAAGTTATTCTTGGCAATGTGCTTGCCGCTGGGCTTGGGCAGGGTCCAGCCAGACAAGCCGCTATCAATGCTGGTTTAGCTATTTCTACTCCCGCAATGTCCATTAACAACCTTTGCGGCTCAGGTTTAAAGGCCGTCAATCTTGCTGTAGCAATGATTGAAAGTGGCCAAGCTGATGTCGTCATTGCTGGCGGAATGGAGAATATGAGTTCTGCTGCCTACGTACTGCCTAAGGCTCGCTGGGGACAACGCCTTGGTAATGGCGAACTCATAGACAGTCTACTATGTGATGGTTTAACCGATGCTTTTGATGGCTGCCATATGGGCATAACTGCTGAAAGAGTTGCCGAAAAATATAATATTTCACGCACAGAACAAGATGCGTTTGCAGCCCAGAGTCAACAGCGCACCCAACAAGCAATAGAGAGCGAACGATTCAAAGATGAAATTGTTCCTGTGAATATCCCTCAAAGAAGAGGTGATGATATTGAATTTTCAATTGATGAATTTCCTCGCAAAGACGTTACGGCTGAAAGTCTTTCTTCCCTGAAGCCAGCCTTTGATAAAGCAGGCTCTGTTACCGCTGCGAATGCATCTGGAATCAATGATGGTGCTGCCGCACTTTTACTAATGTCCGATGCCAAAGCCAAACAATTGGGTTTAAAACCCATGGCAGAAATTATCGGTACAGCGTCAACTGGTGTTGATCCAAAAATTATGGGAATCGGCCCAATTACTGCCATTCAAAAATGCCTACAAAAAAGTAGTCTGTCATTAGATCAAATCGATTTAGTCGAGCTTAATGAAGCTTTCGCGGCGCAGTCTCTTGCTGTTTGTAAAGAGCTTAATCTTGATAATGAAATCGTTAACGTCAATGGCGGCGCAATTGCACTTGGTCATCCGATTGGTGCGAGTGGCGCGAGAATTTTAGTTAGCTTGATTCATGAAATGCAAAAACGCCAGCTCACTCACGGCCTTGCTTCACTTTGTGTTGGCGGGGGTATGGGCGTCGCGACAATAATCAAAATGTAAGAAATATCTTTATTGATTTATCGCGTCGATCACAACAATTTCACAAGCATCTAAGGCAGTAATTGTGAAACTACTGCTTTTGCGAATCTCCGCACCATCACCTTTACTTAGGCTTGTCTTGCCATCGGCATCACGTAATTCAAAACGACCTGCCGAGGCCAGAACATAAGCCTGATGATCAATCTTATGTTCAATCACAGAACCTTTAGCCATTCTTCCTCCAAAAATTCTCGCTTCTTGATTAATGAATAAGGCTTTGCCTTTGTCTTCTGGATAACCTGAAACCACTAGCGGCAAAGTATCCTCTACCAAGGCATCCGGAAATGCTTTACTTTCCCAGCGTGGACTAACATTGTGCTTATTCGTTTCTATCCATATTTGATAGAAAATTGCCGGGCTTTTGCCAAGATTATATTCCGAGTGAACAATACCTTTACCAGCGCTCATCACCTGAACTTCACCACTTTTTGTCACGCCTTTATTCCCAGCATTATCCTGATGCGTTATAGCGCCAGATCGAACATAACTGATAATTTCCATGTTCCTATGGGGGTGACCGGGAAACCCTGTACCTTGTTTAACCCAATCATCGTTTATAACACGAAGTGTGCCAAAGCCCATACGCTTAGGGTTGTGGTAATTCGCAAAACTAAAATGATGATTAGATTTGAGCCAGCCATGATTGCCTTTACCTAATGTACTGTATGGATAGAGAGTGATCATTCGCTTTGCATTACCTTCGATTTATTCAAATTTTTCCTAACAATTAACAATAAAAGTACTTCTGACAATAGCAGAAAAATTAAGTACTTTTTAGCGTTATAAAGAGCCTTCAGCGCACAAAAGAACCATCGTCAAAAATTCCACTAAGATGGCAAGCCAATCCTTGCTCGGCCGCCGCTTCTTCCAGAGCCTTGAATTCTTCGTAGTAATTATCATCAGAACGGTAACGCACTACTTCGGCAAAGCCCTCAGCGACTAATGTTCGCTCAACCATTTTGCCATCTGCGTAGACATACCTTAATAACCTGCCATAAGGATCTCGATCAGTTTCATCTCGCTCTAAGCTCAATACTTTACCTTCCACTAATCGTCTGTTCGCTAGACTGGCCTGTTGATAGCAAGCTTCACCGAATTCTGGGGCGTTAACACCAACATAACGAATCCTTTCTACTTCTCCATTGATAAAGACATCAATCGTATCACCATCAATTACCCGTCGTAGCTCTACTTTTTGTTCCTGAGAATCTGAAAAGTTCGAACTTTGGGATGCGGCTCCAGCAGGACCTTGAGCAAGATCTGCAGCACGATCAAGAGATGCATAGAAAAAGGGTTGAAGATATCGCAGCAGAAGGCTGTTTTCCTTTGGAGTAAGCGTGTACTGACTAAGAACAACGAGCAGTGCCGCAATCAGAATAACAATAATTACAGATTTCATTCACAATAAGTTACCAGCAAAGTGTTATTCTATACAGCCATTAGTCTTACAAATTTTAACTAGGTCTCTTTTTGCAAACCGATTCACCCAAGAAAAGTCTGGGAAAGTTTTTTTCCGCCTTCAAGTACAGTCGTATCGCAATCCAGCTAGTCTGGAGTACCAGTGGCGCACTAACAGTTGTTATGGGACTTACGACCCTCATTACCGGCATACTACCCGCTGCAATTGCCTTGGTTGGTGGCTTCATCGTTGATGCCGTAGTCACCGCGATCAATGCAAGCGGGGAAGCTCAAGATGCCGCCACTATGCGTGCATTATATTTTGTACTGCTCGAAGCCGGACTCGTAATTATTGTTTCAGCCGCACAGCGAATCAATACCGTTTCTCAATCAATTCTTCGCGTTCTCCTAGGTAACAAAATCAATGTGATGATTTTGGAGAAAGCCTTGACCCTTGAACTTTCAGATTTTGAGGACTCTGAGTTTTATGACAAGCTTACTCGCGCACGTCGTGAAGCTTCCAGTAGGCCACTCAGTCTCGTTATTAAAACCTTTGACCTGATCCGCAACATGATCTCTTTATTAACCATCGCCACTTTCCTCTTGCAGTTTTCTCCTTATGCCGTTTTATTATTAATCGCTGCGGGTATTCCAGCTTTCGTTGCAGAAGCGAAATTCTCAGGCGAAGCCTTTAGAATTTATCGGAGACGTTCTGCTGAAAGACGCATGCAACTCTACTTAGAAATGGTTTTATCACGTGAAGATGGCGTCAAAGAGGTTAAGCTGCTTGATCTCGGCAGACTATTCCTTAACCGCTACATCGGCATTTTTAAGAAAATTTATCGCGAAGATCGTAATCTGGTTTTACGCCGAGGATTCTGGGGTTTTGTTCTTGGCACATTTGCAAGTGCTGCCTTTTATTTTGCTTATGGCTGGGTCGCCTTAGCAGCAATTGCAGCGACTATCACGATAGGTCAAATGACCATGTATATTGCTCAATTTCGCCTTGGTCAAAATGCAGTGAGTGACAGCTTAAATTCTGTAAATGGTATGTATGAAGATAACTTATACCTCTCTACTCTGACCGAATACTTAAATCACAAAGTGCCTGAAGCTAGTGGCGATAAAACAATAGGGCCCAATTCTTCCGATGGCATCCGTTTTGAAAACGTTAGTTTTTATTATCCAGGATCCACCACCCCTGCAATCAAAAATTTAAACCTGCACATCAAGCCTGGAGAAAGCTTAGCCATGGTGGGTGAAAACGGCAGCGGCAAAACCACCCTTATCAAACTACTTACTCGCTTATACTCGCCGAGCGAAGGAAATATCTATCTTGAAGGACTCAATCTTAATGATTGGGATATAAGCAGTTTACGAGCAAAAGTTGGTGTAATCTTCCAAGACTTCGCCCGCTATCAACTTTTAGTTGGAGAAAATATCGGTATCGGTGATGTATCGAACATCAACGAAAAGAATCAAGTTACAAGTGCTGCGGCAAAGGGCATGGCTGATAGTTTTATTAAAGATATGCCTGATCAATACAATACCCAGCTAGGAACTTGGTTTAATCAAGGTAAAGAGTTATCTGGTGGTCAATGGCAAAAAATTGCTCTTTCAAGAGCCTTTATGCGCAGTCAGGCTGACATCTTAATATTGGATGAACCCACTGCAGCAATTGATGCGCGCGCTGAAGCTGAAATCTTCTCGCACTTTGGAGAGCTTACCTCTAATAAAATTTCTATTATTATTTCGCATCGCTTTTCAACTGTAAGGATGGCACACCATATTATCGTGCTCGAAAAAGGCGAAATTTCTGAACAAGGTAGTCATCAAGAGTTAATCAAACTTGATGGACATTATGCTACCCTCTTCCACTTACAGGCTCAGGGTTACCAATAAAAATAGTTAAGCGAAATTTCACAACTCAAAGTGTAAAAGCAAAATATAACTCTGTTGTTAAAATCACTTACTCTATAGATCGCGCCCTATAAATCGCACCCTATAAAGAGTACAAAAAAGACATAAAGTTGCTTACATACTATGACCACTTCAGTTACTTTATTACTTATTTTTATTGTCATCATAGTCGGATTTTTTTATCCCAGCTGGCGCCGTAAACGGATACTAAGTAAAAGAGTTTCCCCATGACTGGCTAAGCATTATTGAACGCCGCCTGCCTTTTTTCAAAAAGATGCAGAGCAATGAACAACAACAATTAAAAAAAAATATTCTCCTGTTTTTGGCAGATAAAAGTTTCCATGGTTGTAATGGCCTAATAATTAACGATGAAATGCGTATTACCATTGCAGCTGAAGCCTGCTTGCTTTTGCTTAACAGGAAAACATCCATTTACTCTCGTCTAAAGCATATCCTGGTCTATCCGACCACCTTTAAAACCAAACACAACAATCAAAATCCGGATGGCACAATAAGCCAAGGTGAAAGAACTCTTTTAGGCGAATCTTGGCATAACGGGAAAATTATTCTGTCATGGGATGATGTCACCTTTGGTGCGCAGAACATTCACAATGGACATAACGTCACTTTACATGAATTTGCCCATCAACTAGATAGCGAGAGTGGCTCCTCCAATGGCGCCCCCTTATTAGGAAAGCATGCATGGAAAAGTTGGGCTGAAGTGCTAACTAATGAATTTAAAGAATTAAACCAGGCACAGGAACGACATCATAAATCGGTTATGGATTTTTACGGCGCTACTAATCCAGCTGAGTTTTTTGCTGTTGCAACAGAAACTTTCTTGAAAAACTAGAACAGTTAAAAAAGAAACACCCTGAACTCTTTGCTGAATTAGAAAAGTTTTACAGGGTGAATCCAAGTCTTTGGCAGTAGACAGCTATTCGCTTTTTTATGGCTTTGTTAGTCGCTATATTAGGATATAACTAAGACTTAGCCGCTTCTTTAATAATCGCAAAGAGCTCATCTTTTAAATGTACCCTGCGCATCTTGGCTTCTTCTTCAGTCATACTTGCAACAAGAGTGACTTCATTTTCCATGTTTTCAACACTCGTTGTCAGTTCATGGTACTCGTCAAATAAAAGCCTGAAGTGGTGATTATGAATTTTTAGCTCATGTATTTGTTCTTTGTACTGGGGAAATTCATGAACTAAATCGTGGTGTTAAACAGCCATATCTACTCCTTGTAAAATAAAGATTTATAGGACTAGTATAATAAGCTTTGATTAGCCGATCTTGATCTACATCAGAGGCAAACATGCTTTTTAACTTATTATTTTTTCGTACTTCCTTAGATACCCACGCAGCTGATCATAAGTTAAACCTAATAATTCTGCAGTCTTTCTCTGGTTAAACTGACACTGTTTTAAAGCGTTTTGAATTATCGCCACTTCAAAGTCTTGCACCTGCTGCTTTAAATCTTTTTCGCCTGCCCGTGGTAAAGAGGCCGTCGCATTATTTTTGTTCTTAGGACGATAAGGTGATTCAAAAGGGTCAAATACAATTTCTTTGATAGGCTCTTTTGGATCTTCGCTTTGATAAATTGCCCGCTCAACCACATTCTTCAATTCGCGAATATTACCGGGCCAGTTGTATTCCAATAATTGCTTTGCCGCAGTTTTTGAAAAGCCTGAGAAAAATTCCCTCTCAAGTTCTTTAATCATTTGAATGGCAAAGTGCTGAGCTAATACTGGAATATCTTCCAGTCGTTCACGCAGTGGCGGTAAGGTGATGACATCAAAAGCTAAACGATCCAACAAATCTTCACGAAACTTTCCTTCCGCTGCGAGTTCGGGCAAATCGACATTTGTAGCCGCTACAATTCTGACATCAACGTCTATCGCTTTGGTGCCTCCCAATCTTTCTAATTCACCATACTCTGTAATTCGCAAAATTCGTTCTTGCAATGCCATCGAGGTAGTAGCAAGTTCATCTAGAAAAAGAGTACCTTGATCAGCTCGTTCAAAGTAACCCTTTTGTTGTTTGGTAGCTCCGGTAAATGCACCGGCTTCATGCCCAAACAATTGCGACTCAAGCAAGGCTTCGTTAAAAGAAGCGCAATTAATTTTTATAAAGGAATTTCCCCAACGTGGGGAAAGTTAATGTAAGCGTGAAGCCACCAACTCTTTTCCTGTTCCACGCTCACCAATTATAAGCATTGGCTTATTAAGAGAAGCTAAGCGGGATAAATGCTCCTGCATTTGCAGAAAGCTGGAAGACTCTCCAATCATTCTATCGGCTAGTGCATCATTATCATTTTTCTCTCCAAAAAGAACTGTTGGTGAAAATTACCATATGTTGGGATTTTACCCGAGGAGATAAAACTAATACTTGAGAGATAAATTTAATTTATATGTAAATCAATAATTTATAATTAATAAAAAGTTGGCACGGACTCTGCACTATAAAAACTGATAGCGGCTTCAGTTTTTATTATTTTATTGCTACAAGGCTGCATTATTGTAGACAAAGACGGTCATGGGCCATCAAATTCTAAATACCAAACTACAACTATTGGCGAAGAGCTTGAAGACCTTGATGAAGCTTACGCTGAAGGTCGTTTGAGTGACCAAGAATATCATCGAATTCATAATCGCATTCTCGATTACTAAAAACTAATAGGAGAGAAAGACAATGGGAATTTTTTCTAGATTATCGGATATCGTCAACTCCAACATTAATGCCATTTTAGACAAAGCAGAAAACCCGGAGAAAATGGTCCGTATGGTTATTCAGGAAATGGAAGAAACACTTGTTGAAGTTCGTAGCACAACGGCACGAATAATTGCTGATAAGAAAGAGTTACGACGTCGTGACACAAGGCTCGAAAAACAAGCTCAAGAATGGGAACAGAAAGCTGAACTCGCGATTAGTAAAGGCAGGGAAGACTTGGCTAAGGCAGCATTAATGGAAAAGTCTGCTGTGAACGAAATGATTGTTACTTTGAATGAAGACATGGGGAAGTTAGATACTGCGCTGGATAAACTCACAGTCGAAATTGAACAATTACAAAGTAAACTCAATGAAGCCCGCACAAGGCAGAAAGCGATTCTTATGCGTCACGATGCAACTGAATCACGCCAATCAGTTAATTCCAAGTTATATGATGGCTCAGTTGAGAAAGCGATTAATAAGTTTGAACACTACGAGCGTAAGATTGATCGTATGGAAAGTGAAATTGAAGCTTTTACAATCTCGAACAACGATGTAGAAGCAGAATTTGCAGCCTTGGAAAAAGAAGGTAAGATCGATGCCGAGCTTGAAAGTCTAAAGGCCAGACTTAAAGATAAGAGTGCCGACAAGAAATAAGACATATCAGCCTTAGAAGTTAAACATTATGGAAGTCCTTGGACTACTGATCCCCTTGACCGCAATTACACTGCCAATATGGATTATCTGGATCATTTTGCACTACAAATCAAAAAATAAAGAATTTGGCAGTCTGAATGCAAAAGAAAGTCATCAATTAGAAGAGTTAAATACTCTCGCTGAAAAGATGGCTGAACGCATAAAGACTCTAGAAACTATTCTTGATGCTGAAAGCCCAGAATGGAGAAACCATGACGCACAGAAATAAATCGAAACTCTGCCACAATGAAAAAGAAAGCAAAGTTCTTGGTGTTTGTGCAGGAATCGCAGACTTTGTAGGCATTAAAGTTTGGGTAATCCGCTTAGGCTTTATTGCCAGCGTGATTTTTGGCGGCTGGTTTATGATACCCGCCTATTTTATAGCTTGGTTCTTCATGAACAAAACTCAGATAGAAAACTTAAGCGAAAAATCTAAAAATTTTAAAGCCAGCAAGACTATCAACCATTTTCGCAACCTCGATTACAAGAAAAAAATCTACAAGAATGTTGATGATAAAAAGTTTTTAGGGGTCTGTTCTGATGTAGCAGACTATTTGGATGTTGATGTTACGATAGTGAGAATAGTTACTGTTCTGACTTCATTTATCCCAGGCTCATTCGTTCCAATCGCATATTTCATAGCTTACTTTATACTGGATAAAAAACCCGAAAATATCCTTACCCATGATAATTCTGAATATTCAAAAGTAAAAGAAACGCTAAGTGAAACAAGCAATTCTCCAAGACCTACTTTTAAAGCTTGTTCTCGCAAATTTTCTAATCTGCACGATCGACTGGCACGTATGGAAGCCTACGTCACTTCCAGTAAATTTGAACTCGATAATGAATTTAAAAACCTTTAATTATTGATAAGGGTCTACTCTATCTGATGTAGAAGTGTTAATTCTAAACCAACCTGCAATTGAATATCTGTCACGCTTGGACTTTAAAACTTCATGTGGGAATTCTTCACTGAGAAAAGTAACAAGCGTACCAAAACTTGGAGTTACTTTTATTGTATAATCACGATTGCTTTTGTTGTCGACACCTTCAATATTGTCGGTATAAATAACAAGTTCCCCGCCATCTTCTGGTAACCAACCAGGGTTCAAATACAACACCACGGAAAGTATGCGATTAGAGTTGCCAGTAAAAGCATCAACATGTTTTTTATAAAATGCTCCTGGCTCATAATGAGCAAAATGACTCTCAAAAGAAAATAGACCAAGGAAAAGTTTTAGATTTAGGTAGTTTTTTAAACTTTCACTCCATTTCAACCAATCCCTTCCTGCTTCAGACTCACCAGTAATCCAGCAGATCTCATCTCTTCGAATAAAATTATTTAAATTATGATTTGACTTTCTTCCAAGCCCTGCGGGTTCAAATTTTTCTGTGTTCATTTTTTGTAGGTGGAGCCACAACTTCTCACTTAAAAGAGGCGAAATTGCATTGAAATTAATGCTATATCCTTGATCTCTAATATTGTTAGCAATCACCTGAAATAGTACCTCATCATCAAAACCAGGCTTATTTATTTGATTACTAAAGTTTTCCATTGTCATCACTCTTCTCTTCAAACAACTCCTTGCGGTGGAAATTTTTCATACTCGCGTGCACTCCTCTACCCAGCATTTTCACATGTCTTTCGAGAATATCTACACCGTATAAAATTCCCACCACTATAATTGAAACTTTAATACCAGCGACAAGATTATTGGTTCCTATCATGATACCAATAGAAGCCAACACCCAAATAGTTGCAGCAGAGGTTACCCCTACCACAGCCCCATCGTGGGCCAACATGACACCAGCACCTAAAAACCCTATCGCTGTAATAATCTGCCCTATAACACGCGTTGGATCAGCACTATCCGACTGAAAACTTAAAGCCATTGCCATAAATAGATACGTTCCTAAAATTATGAGGGAAGAGGTTCTAATTCCTACAGGCTTCCCTCTTATCTGGCGTTCAAATCCAATCAAACTACCACACAGAATTGCTACGAAAATTGCGTGCCATTTGTAAGGACTAATATCTAGGAATTCTTCTAAGCTCATTTTTTATCCCTAAAATACGATTCTGAGATTACACTTTTCATCTTCAGCCCATCTTCGCCGTCCTCATAATAGGAAGACAAAGTTTTTATAGGATTAAACCCATATTTTTTATAAAAATTTTGAGTTTTTTTATCACTACTTCTAACTTCCAGATTACAACTCTGATAACCCAACTCAGAAAGCTTTTGAATACCATTACAAAGCAACTCTCCAGCAAAGCCTTTATTTCTATAGTTTGCTAAAACCGCCAAAGAGTACAGTCTTGCTGACCTAGAAAGTATAGGCGTCAAAAATATACAGTAAGCAACAATTAAGCCCTTTACTTTAATCAGTAAAGTAAATGCTTTCGCTCTGCTTAAAAGGTATCGTATTTGTCGACGAGTTAGTCGATCAGTTTCAAAACAGCTGTTTTCAATATTTAACAAAGCATCTATATCAGTAAGATTTGCCTCAGAGAGCTGAAATAAATTCCTTTTATTGCCCACGTTGTTCAAGCCTATTTTTAAACTCAGACATCACTAACATATACAGTTCATCACCGAGGTATAGATCTTCCACACCATGGTCTATGCTGGGATTATCGTTGACCTCTATGACATAGGCGTGATTCTCATGCTGCTTTACATCGACACCATACAAGCCATTCCCAATCAATTTTGCGGCTTTAACTGCAACATCTAAAACGACCTTAGGAACCTCAAATGTTGGCAAGGTTTCGAATCCGCCACTAAAATTACTTTTATCGCTATGGTTATATATTTGCCAATGATTTCTTGCCATTAAATATCTGCAGGCATAAATTGCTCTGCCATTGAGAACACCCACTCGCCAATCAAAATCTGTATATAGATATTCTTGTACCAGAACCAATGCACTAACTTTGAACATTTCATCGAGTTTCAACACCAACTCTTTAGCGTCATTGACTTTAAAAACCCCACTTGAAAAAGACCCTTCCGGCATCTTTAAAACTAAGGGATAAGAAAATTTTTCTTCTACTTCACTTATTGTTTTTTTACTACGATTACTGACAACCTGAGTTAGTAAGCTAGGCACTTTTTGATATGAAAATGCATCGTGTAAGTACACCTTGTTACAACATCGAAGTATAGATACTGGATCATCTATCACTACCAACCCTAAGTTTTCAGCTCGGCTTGCCAATCGATATGTATAATGATCAATTGCTGTAGTTTCTCGAATAAAAAGTGCATCATAATGGCCAATATTTTGAAAGTTCTCGACAGTAATAATTTCAGTAGAAATTCCATGCTTGTTTGCAGCTTTAACAAATCTAGAAATTGCTTCCTTATTACTAGGTGGCACCTTATCAAACCGATTAACCAAGATAGCCATATCCCATCGGCTCGATTTTTTCTTGCTATTGGCTCGCCAAACAGTTTGTATAAACTCTACTAATTTCTGCTTGAAAACTTCTCTTTGCTCTTTATCAATTGAAGAAAAAGCATACCTCTTGATTTTCAGCCCTAACTCCCCATTTGCTTTATGAATCGAAAACCGTAACAACGGCGCCGGATATAAGCCGAATATTTTTTTACTCAATTTCAGAAGCAAAGGGTTTTGGACCCAACCAAAAAATGACAAAACATCAAGATTTTCATTATCATTCAGAAAGTCTCCAATATCTTTTTGTAGGTTTACTATAGGTCCTTCTTCATGATTGAAAACACGTATTTCATTAATCACCTTCACACTAGGCAATACCGTGTGCTGTCGAGCTTCAGCTAACAGGGAGCAGTAGTAACCTTTACTTAAGTAATGCTCTGTATCACAAAGATTGATAATCCTAGTTTTTGGTTCATTTAGTTTTGGATAATCTTTTAGGTATTTTTCAAAACTGATAATTTCTAAGCTGGGCTCGTCTAAAGAGACTTCATCGCTGTCTACTATTATTAAAGTTTTATGCATCTAAAATTCTATTCACTTTTTGCAATTGAATAATGACAGTTAATTATTCTTAAGAGTTCACTTGCTTTTCACTTTCAAAGAATCATCTCAGGGTTCCTATTCCGCCTATACTAATGACTGGATCGATAAACCTCACTTGAAGGTCAACTTTATCGCCTATACCTAAGCCCGATTAGATTAGAAATACTAAACACCTTACACACGCGCTATATATTCCTGTTTTATCTACATAGCAATCTTTTTTTTTAGATTTGAATATAAGCAAGATTATAGGCAGAATTGTCCGATCTATAATAATGTTCGCAATCATTCTCATATCAAATAAGGGTCTATTATGAAAACACGTGCTGCTGTAGCTTTCGAAGCTGGAAAACCTCTAGAAATTTGCGATGTTGACCTCGACGGCCCAAAAGCCGGCGAAGTCATGATTGAACTCAAAGCGACTGGTATTTGTCACACTGATGAATTCACCTTGAGTGGCGCCGATCCTGAAGGGGCTTTTCCGGCTATTTTAGGTCATGAAGGTTGCGGTGTCGTAGTTGAAGTTGGTGCTGGTGTTAAGTCACTTAAACCTGGGGACACAGTAATCCCTCTTTATACTGCAGAATGTCGTGAATGCGATTACTGCTTACATCCTAAAACAAATCTATGCCAAGCCGTGCGAGCCACCCAAGGCCAAGGATTAATGCCTGATGGTACTAGCCGATTCTCTCTCGATGGCAAACCTATTTTGCACTACATGGGCTGCTCGACTTTCTCCAACTATACTGTTCTCCCAGAAATCTCTGTTGCCAAGATTCGTGATGATGCACCTTATGACAAAGCTTGTTATATCGGCTGTGGTGTCACCACTGGTGTAGGTGCTGTAATTTTTGAAGCCAAAGTCGAGTATGGTTCAACAGCAGCTGTTTTTGGTTTAGGCGGTATTGGTCTCAATGTTATCCAAGGCCTTAAAATGGCTGGTGCAAGCAAAATTATTGGCGTTGACTTAAACCCTGATCGCGAAGCCTTAGGGAAGAAATTTGGTATGACAGACTTTGTAAACCCTAAAAATGTGGGAAATGTAGTCGATCATATCGTGCAAATGACTGGCGGCGTTGATTACAGCTTTGAATGTATTGGTAACGTCAATGTCATGCGCCAAGCACTAGAATGCTGTCACAAAGGCTGGGGAGAGTCCTATATTATTGGAGTGGCTGGAGCCGGAAAAGAAATCTCCACTCGCCCTTTCCAACTGGTTACTGGACGCTCATGGAAAGGAACTGCCTTTGGTGGAGCTAGGGGTCGTACTGACGTCCCTAAAATTGTTGATTGGTATATGGAGAACAGAATCAATATTGATGACTTAATCACCCATACAATGCCCTTAGAAGATATCAACAAAGCCTTTGATTTAATGCATGCCGGCGAAAGCATCCGTTCTGTCGTACTTTATTAACAACTCAACTTTGGTATGCATGAATGGAAACTCTAAGTTCTAATAAAATTTTTGCTGGTCAACAGATTAAGTTTTCTCATTACTCGTCTTCATTAAAATGTAAGATGTCCTTTTCTGTTTATTTGCCACCACAAGCTCAAGAAAAAAGTGTTCCTGTAATTTATTGGCTCTCTGGCCTAACCTGTACGGATGATAATTTTGTACAAAAAGCAGGAGCACAACGCTATGCAGCGCAAGCCGGAGTCGCAATCATTTGCCCTGACACCAGTCCAAGAGGTGAAGGAATTCCGGACGATCCAGAAGGCAATTATGATTTTGGCTTAGGTGCTGGTTTTTATGTCAATGCCACACAAGCTCCTTGGGCAGAGAACTATCAAATGTATTCCTATATCACAGAAGAATTACCTGCTTTACTCAAAGCAAGTGAGCTTCCCTTAGAAACTGAAAAAGCTTCAATTATGGGGCACTCCATGGGAGGACACGGCGCTCTCACTATCGCCTTAAAAAACCCTAGGAAATATCAAGCTGTTTCAGCTTTCTCTCCTATTTGTTCTCCACTTAATTGCGCATGGGGGAAGAAAGCTTTGAGTAATTATATTGGTGAAGATAAGAAGGCTTGGCAGCAGTATGATGCTTGTTTTTTAATTTCAGAAGCACAAGAAAAGTTACCGATCTTAATTGATCAAGGTGATGCTGACGACTTCCTAGAAGAACAATTGAAACCAGAACTCTTGCAAAAAGCCTGTCAGGAATCTGACCATCCTTTAACTCTGAGACTGCAAGCTGGATATGATCATTCTTACTTTTTTATTGCGAGTTTTATTGGTGAGCATATTGCTCATCATGCACAATACTTAAAGTAAAAACTGGCCGCTTCGATCAATCACCCAATACGCTGCTGGTATACCAATCACATAAGCAATCACGAGTTCTAAATTTAGAACCGATTCTGCCAGCGAATACCTTTGGGAAAAAAGCCTGAAGTAAAGCTCTTTAAAAAGTTGATACAGCAATACGACAAAAGTAATAAAAACAAGCTGACCCAGCTCAACGCCAATATTAAAAAATAGCAAAGACAGCAAAATATCGTTAGCCACCAAACCGACTTCTCCGAGAGCGCTCGCAAAGCCTAGCCCATGCAAGAGACCAAAACCAAAAGAAACGGCTGCTGGTGCACGATAGGTCCATGAGTTTCTTTGCTTGCGGGCTATTTCATGAGCAAGAAAGACAATAGAAAGTGCGATGACAGCTTCGACAGGTGTGATGGGAATATTTACCCAGCCAAAAGTTGATAAAAATAACGAAATTGAGTGGGCCAGTGTAAAGCCCGTAACTGTTAATAAAATACGCTTGGCTGTACCTGATATTACCAGTAAGCCTAACACGAAGAGTAAATGATCAAGGCCTGCAAGAATATGCTCAAACCCAAGTATTGTGTAATCACCAGCGATATTAAAACTAGAAGGCGAAGCTTCGACTTGCCAGCTGATCTCGGAAGGGGTCAGCATTTTTTCTGTTGTGCTTCCATCCATAAATGTTACGGAAAAATAAGAGGCTAAAGTGGGGTTACTTAGCGGGTATTCCAAACTAAAAATTTGATCACTCAGACCATCAGAGCAAAGCCAAAACTCGCCAGCGTTTGGTTCGTTTTGTCCATCCGGCTTAATGCAACTTTGTGGCCAAACTAAAACGGGAAAGTTATTACTTGCGAGAACTGGTGGAGCCTTAAGCCTTGCTGTAAAAGTATTTGGTGAGAGTTCGCTGATATCAATTACTACTGGACGCGCATCATGCCCAAGCGCGACGGATGTACAAACTACCAGCAAACTGCTCAGTAATATCCTAAAAAACGACATCTAGATTTCGCCTAGTTCTAGCTTATATTTTTCAATAAGCTTTTGTTCTGCTTCACGACGCGCCAGATACTGACTCTCGATTAGAAAATCTTCTAATACTCTTTCACGAAGTTCCTCTAAAGGGGGTAAGGTTTCTTCGAATCGATTACTTAGCATGACTGCATGGTAACCGAAAGGAGACTCAACTATTCCTTGCCAAAGCCCCTCTTCAGGATCTATGAGGTCAAGCCAATCGGCAAAGCCTTCATCAAAATTATTACGAATAAAATCACGTGAGCGCCTCACATAATTCTGCAAATATGGGAAACTGTCGCCGTATTCCGATGCCTTAAAAAAATCCACTTCGCTTTCCTGCAGTTCTTTAAGGAGGTCTTCTATCCTTTCTTGCCCCTCAAGACTATGTTGTGGATCATCAACAAAAACATGAGCGAAAGTATATGCTACTGGCCGTGTATAAAATCTCTGGTTATCGTTATAGTACTTTTCTAACTCTTTTGACGTAGGTTGAGCAAGCTCTGTCACATTACTTTGCAGGAGGAACACCACTTTCTCGACCATCCGCTGCTTTATATTATAGTCACCTCGATCTATACCCATTAATAAGGCTTCTCTATATAAAGCTTCCTCACGAAAATACTCGTCAATCAAAGACTGCTTTTGTTCGGAATCCATACGGTCAAACTGATCAGCGTATAATTCTTGATTGAACGAATCTGCTCGATACTGCATAAAGTTTATTAACTCAGTCCGGTCTACCAAGATCACAGCGGCATCAACTTCGGACTCTTCATTACCTATGAAGCCATAAAAAAGAAAGATTAAAAAACCAACTATTATAAAATGTATCAGAGGTTGCTTTAATGTATTCTGGATTGCGGACATAATACTCACCGATTAAAATTGCCAATTATTATAAGAAAACGACGGCTTTAATCACAATGTAACTATTTCTGATTGCTAGAGTCTAAACTTGTATGAAACTACTTCTTATCGTAATTACCAGCATAATCTCATTGGGCTTCGCCGCCTTAGTCATCGCAGTACTATTCATTAGCAATATTAATTTGAATGACTATAAAGACTTAATGAGCGAAGAGTTTACCGAGCAAACCGGAAGAGAACTAGTGATTACTGGCAACATCCAGCACAGTTTTTATCCTTGGCTTGGCATCCAAGTTGAAGGTTTAAGTATTTCCAACCCCAAGAATTTCTCAGATACACTTTTCCTTACAAGTGAAATGGCTGCTTTCAGAATCAAGCTCATGCCCTTACTGAACCAAAATTACGAAATTGATACGCTTCAAATTAAAGGCGCTGAACTCAACTTAGAAGTAAACAGTACCGGCTTCAACAACTGGTCATTTGCAACAAATGAGAATGACGAAAACAGTGATTTAGGACTTAGTGACAGTTCTGATTTAGCCCTCCCATTTGAAAAAATTATCATCGGTGGCGTTGAGATTCAGGATGTAAGTTTGAATTACAAGAACCAGATCGCTCAACAAAATATCCATGCCGACAACGTAAATATTTCTATCCCTGACTTAATTTATGGCGAACCTTTAGATCTCAACATGAGCCTTGACCTGACTTCTAACAGCCCGGCATTGGAAAGTAGTATCAATCTAGGCAGTACAGTCAATTATGATCTCGACAACAATATTTACACCATAGAAAACCTTAATGTGGATTTCCTAGATAGCAATCTAGAAGCTAATTTACTTAGCAATAATGGAAACATAAGCGGTTCCTTAAGTTTTAACTCGGATAGAACTCGTGAGATTTTTTCCTTGATTGGACAATCTGAACTCTCTGAGACAATCGATACTATGCAGCTTTCTATGTCCTTTGAGGGTGATATCGACGATATTCTTTTAAGCCCTCTCCAACTGGATATGAATGTTTCAGGAGAGCCACTACTTCCGCAGACTTCGATTAGCTTGGCTGGCAACACTCGAATAAATCTGGAAGATGAGACTCTGAGTATCAATGATTTTTCGCTCTCTGCTTTGGGTCTCAATACCTCAGGTAATTTTGCTATCTCCAAGTTCATCACCCAGCCATCAGTTATTGGTGAATGGAAGCTCGCAAGCTTTAACCCCACTCAACTTAGCAAGTTATTAACTTATGATTTGCCTGCTACTAACGACACAGAAGTACTCCAGTTACTTTCTTTCTCTACTCGTTTTTCTGCTACTGACGATTCATTAAAGCTCAATCAATTTAGCATGGAGTTAGACGACAGTTTGATAAGTGGCACGTTCAGCACGAGCGGCTTTAATAACCCCGAAATAAATTTTGATATCAACATTGATACCATAAACCTTGATCGCTATCTGGCTCCTGAACAACAATCAACAAGTAATGCCTCAAACGACGAAGCAAATGAACTCCCTATCCAAAGCTTGCGAGAACTTAAACTCAAGGGTGACCTCAGTTTTGGTAATTTACTTTTCTCAGGCATAAGTCTTAGTGACCTTGTCTTGGGCATGGAAGCGAATCAAGGTTTAATTGATTTATCTCCAATACAAGCTTCTCTTTATGATGGCACTTATTCAGGCTCATTAAGTTTGAATGCCAGCACCATCACACCAAGTTTCAATTTAGAATCCGATTTTAGAGATGTTGCAATCGAGCCTTTATCCCAAGATTTTATTGGCGCTTCATATTTGAGCGGAGAGGCCTTAATTAAATTGTCACTCGCTGGGCAAGGTAAAGACATTAATAGCATTTTGGCTGATCTAAATGGCAATGCCGACCTAAACCTTACAGACGGTATATTTTCTGGTGTTGATGTTGGTTCCGTCTTAAGTCAAATCGAAACCATGCTTCGTAGCCGTCGCTTAGTCAATATCACAAGAGGTGAACAAACAGCTTTTGATAATCTCAGTGCCAACATTCAAATAAATAATGGAATCGCCACGAGTAATGATTTATTGATCGAATCTCCTGGTTTTCGTATTACTGGCACAGGCACATTAGCCAACCTTCGCACCGAAACCTTGGATTTTGACTTATTAACTTCAGTGGACCCTGCCACTGCAAGCCTTGAAAGTGAAGAATATGATATCGGCGGCTATTCACTGCCTATTAAATGCACCGGAAATATTAACTCCCCTAGATGCTTGCCGGATATCCAAAGTATTTTTAATGCAGCGGTAACCAATGTAATACAAGAAGAAGTCGGAGGCTTGTTAGATAGAGTTCTGGGCAGAGAAAGAAATACAGACAATACAGAGCCAAGCGGTTCTGAAGCGGATCAACTAAGCTCCCCATCGGAAGAAAGCAGAGACCCGACCGAAGAATTATTAAATCGCGCTATTGATAGATTGTTTCGTTAATATCCCTATTTTTTGTCAGGATAATGGCTTTTCTCATTCAAGGCTCCTATAATCCGCCCATTCCTTAGCCACACAAATTTTTATGGGACTTTGGTCGTATTTATAATTTTTAAATGACCCGTTTTCAGAATGACTTCTATATTAAAAACTCCTAGCCTTATTTTTAAGTTTTTATTGATTCTAGGCTTATTGGTATCGGCACCTAACTTACTTGCTCAAGAAGACTCCTCTTTGGATAATTTTGAAGACGAGGATGATTTCTTCTTCTTTGAAGAGCAAGAAACAGACAGTGAAGAGATTGCCGATCTTTTTGAGGCTATAAATCGCATTACTTTTGCGTTTAATGATCGACTATTTAGAGTGATATTAAGCCCAGTTCTCAAAGGTTATCGAGTCGTCCCAGTGCCTGTCAGAGTATCAATATCAAACTTCTATACTAACCTAACCGCACCCGTTTCCTCAGTCAATGCTCTTCTGCAGATGGATGTTAATAATTCCATGTCTGAGTTAGGACGATTTATCATCAATTCGACGGTAGGTATCTTAGGCTTCTTTGACCCTGCCACTAAATTTGGGCTTCAGCGTGATCGTGAAGACTTCGGACAGACACTCGGACATTATGGCGTGGGGCATGGTTTTTATGTTGTGGTGCCCTTTCTGGGCTTTTCAAGCTTCCGAGATTTAGGCGGCAGAGTCATTAATTCACAGCTAAACCCGATACAGGGAATTTGGGATCCTGAGCTAGATGATTGGATTGCCTACCAAAGCCTGGATGCGATAAACGATCTTTCCTTTGACGCAGACAATTACTTCTCTTTGTATGACAGCGCTCTCGATCCTTATGTCTTTTTCCGCAGCTCGTACTTGCAACTTAGGACTGCAGTGGTAAATAAGTAAGCATTAAGCTTAAAGTCAGTTATCTACGTATAATATTAGGCATAGAGTTAGCTTATTAGGGATACACTAAGCTACAAAAAAATTGAACCAGAATTTACATATTGAGCATCATTTTATGAAAAAACACACTCTTATACCCTTACTATTGAGTTTTATTTTAAGCTTAGCCTTTTCAGTAGCAGCTCAAGCTCAGTACAGCACGCCCACAGAAACTGTGCAGACCATCATGGATGATGTATTCCCCATCTTAAGAGCCCCTGGTTTTTCTCTGGCTGAAGACAAGCAACAGATAGATGAAGTGATCACCGGCGCTTTTGACCCGAACACGATCGCTCAAAGCGCACTGGGAGCCAGTTATCGTGATTTCACTCGAGAACAACGTTCTGAATTCGAGGAGCTTTTTTTTGCAGTACTTAAAAGCACCTTTATTGATCGCCTAGATTCCTATACTGATGAGACAATTGAGTTAACAGGCGAAACTCAAGATGGCAATCGTGGCAGTGTAACCAGCATAATCAATGCATCAAATTCACAAATTGCAGTCGACTTCAATTTACGTCAACGCCCCAATGGCTGGTTCATTTATGACATCATCGTCGAAGAAGTTAGCCTCTTGAGTTCTTATCGTTCGACTTACCGCAGCATCATTCGTCGTTCCGGTATCGAAACATTACTAGAAGATTTAAGACAGCAAGCTGATGGGGCTTGAGTTCATAGGGTACTTCCGTGCTATAATTCGCGCCGAAATTCCCACATAGCCCCCATTACTTAACATTAAATGTTCCCCTTATATGGCCAGTAGCACTCTTAGCCTCAAAAGTCTTCGTGATACAAGCACTCTAAAATCAGAAATCTCAAAACTGGAAGCAGAAAAAGATGAACTGCTAGCCCAGCTTGAGAGGGAGAAAAAGCTTCTCAAAAAGCAACAAGATCTTTTGCTCGAGCAGAAAAAAGATTTTGAACACTTAGAGAAACAGTTTAATCACTTTGCTGACATCGAAGCTGAGTTTGAAGTCCTTCAGCAAGAAATCCAGCTAGAACGTTTAGAAAACCTACTAAACAATGAAAAGGTCGAAAGCCTTAATGCCGCGACAATAAAAAAAGCCAAGCAGGAAAGCAAAGAGCTGCAGCAAGAACTCAAAGAATTTAAGAAACTCGACCCTATACGCCTGAAGCGCCAAGTGGGCGACCTTAAAAAGAAAGCCATCACACAAGCCAGCGAGAACAAGGCAGTTAACAATGCTTTAGTTTCTGCTAGAAAAGAACTTAAAGAAGTCAGCGCTGAAAAAGAAAATTTAGATGTCAGTTTAAAAGCGGCTCTCAATGAAACTCACTTCTTTTGGATATCGAAAGATTCCGAATGGGTACTCTACGAAACAGGTATTGTTTTAAAAGATGAAGAAGAACCCAAGGAAGAAGATAAACTCAAACGTGTTCGTTGCGTGAATTTGGTAACGGGCGCTTCTGTTCTGACCAAAGAGATCGATACAGAAGACAACGATAAAGTAGTTTGGTTTAGCGAACTAGATATGCCTGAAGAAGTTTCAAAAGAAGCCGGCAAGCGTCTGAAACAAATCGCCTCAGATTTAGAAGACGAAGACTAAAAAACACCCCTTCCTTTTCCCTTTAATCCTCTCACCCTGCTATCATCCAGGATATGAAACTGGAAATGATCTGTACTGGTGAAGAAGTTCTCTCTGGTCAAATAGTTGACACGAACGCTGCCTGGTTTGCCGATACCATGATGAATTTGGGAATCGAAATGCAACGACGCATCACTGTGGGCGATCGCATGGCAGACCTCGTAGAAACCTTTAGAGAACGTAGCAAAAAAGCTGATGTTATCCTTGTAAATGGAGGCCTTGGTCCAACCTCTGATGATTTATCAGCTGAAGCCATGGCTTTGGCTATTGGTGAAGAGCTAGTAGAAGATAAAGAATGGCGCAGCCATTTAGAAAAATTTTATACGAGTCGAGGTCGCAGCTTTCCCTCAAGTAATTTAAAGCAATGTTTATTACCCGCTTCTGCGATTAAAGTTCATAATCCCGAAGGAACTGCACCAGGGTTTCGCATTAAGCTCAATAATGCTTGGTTATTTTTTACTCCTGGAGTCCCCGTAGAATTCAAAACCATGGTGACCCAAGAGTTCATTCCTTTTGTGGAACAAACTTTTCAAGATGGACAAGCTACACGCTTACATAAGTTACTTACTTTGGGGCATGGCGAATCAAGCCTAGCAGATACACTCGAAAGCCTGACTGTAGCTGAAGGCATCACTATTGGTTATAGGGCGTCTCTCCCCCATGTGGAAATTAAGCTATTTGCCCGCGGCCAAGAGGCTATAGCGCAGCTACCAAACCTTATAGAAACCGTTAAAGCCGAGCTCGGTACTGCCATAGTGGCTGAAAACTGCCCTACTATTTCTGAAACTGTGCACCAATTGCTACTGCAAAATAAACAAAGCTTGAGTATTGCAGAATCTTGCACTGGAGGGATGATCACAAGCCAATTGATTGAATACGCTGGCAGCTCAAATTACCTACATCAAGGCCTTGTTACCTACTCCAACCAATCTAAGCAGAAAGTTCTCGGAATCCCATCAGAAACTCTAGAGAATTTTGGAGCTGTTTCATTAGAAACAGCAGAAGCCATGGCACAAAATGTCCGTCAGCTAAACAGCAGTGATTATGGCTTGTCTACAACTGGCATCGCAGGCCCTGAAGGTGGCAGTGAAGAAAAGCCTGTAGGAACGGTTTGTATAGCTTTAGCCACACCCGAAAAAGTCTGGTCTCAAACGATCCAGCTAAGTAATCGTTCACGCAGTGTTGTCCGTATCATGAGCACGGCAATAGCATTTGATATGCTACGCCGAGCGATTTTAAAACAAGATATTATTGTCCCCTATGCCTCGGTTCGATGCTCATCCAGTAACGAATTCAGCCCACATTAAGACTCATCACCCCATAGTATAGATAGTAAATAGTTGAGTTAGGACAACAACTACTCAAACATTAACAACCTTAACAGTAATGAACTGTTAAACCCTTGTATTTAAAGTGCTTAAGGGTATCTAATGTAAAAAAGTTGCAAGAATAAATGAAATTTAGCTTACGCATTGAAAAGCCCAAGTTGCTATGAGAGTCTGCAAACCGGACCGAGAAAAAACATGAAAAACATAGTGAAACATACAGTGACAAACATGAAAAATTATATGCATCCTCGCGCTTTAGCCAGTTTGCTAGGCCTTACTTTCATCTTAAGTTCACTTTCTCTTCAGGCACATACGCCCTTGTTTGACTGCTTTGATAATAATGATGGCACGATTACTTGCGAAGGTGGCTTCACTGATGGAGGCTCTGCAGAAGGCATCAGTGTGAGAGTCTTAGATGCTCAAGGCAAAGTATTGGCACAAGGAAAACTTGATGCCCGTAACAGCCTTATTTTAGATCGTCCAAGCAATGAATTTTCTGTAGTTTTCGATGCTGGAGACGACAGCCATAAAATCATCGTTTTCGGTGATGATATTTATTAATAATACTTAATAAACATACACAGAATTAGGAGCCAACTCATGCTTTCCAGAATGTTCAATCTTTGTGCCGGTCTTATCCTTGGGCTATTAAGTGTCTCTGCTAGTGCGCATTTTATTGTGATGTACACTCCGCAATCTGCTTTATTACGTTCGGCTGATGTGCCGATCCATATTATTTTTACGCATGTCTTCGCTGGCGGCCCAACTTACAATATGGAAAAACCGGAAAAGTTTTATTTTCTGCATCAGCAAGATTATTTTGGTTTTCCTGAGCCAGTGGATCTGCTTCCTTACATGCAAGAAATTGAATGGCATGATGGTGATAAAACCCTAAAAGCCTGGCGTGCAGATATTCCACGTTCTGAAATGAGATCCCTTGGAGATTACCAAATTGTTGTTGAGCCCCAACCCTATTGGGAGGCTGATGAAGGTCTTTATATTCAGCAATTCAGTAAAATGATGGTTAATGTCGGCGGGGTTGCTGGCAATTGGTTTCAATCGCTAGGATTACCTGCTGAAATTCAAGCATTAAACAAACCTTACGCTAACTGGACAGGTTCTGTTTTTCGCGGCGTAGTTCTGAGTGAAGGCTTACCCGTTCCTAACACCATGGTTGAAGTTGAATACATGAATCACCCCCCTGTTATTGGCGAGAATAAATTTCAAGATGAAGGTCTTATCGATGCGCCTCATCCCTCACTTGAAGCCATGATCATCTCGACCAACGAAGCGGGCGAATTTTCTTTCGCTATGCCAAAAGCTGGTTGGTGGGGCTTTGCTGCACTCAGTGTTGGCCCTGAGCGTGAATACAATGGAGAGTACCTTTCTCAAGACGCGATACTCTGGGTGCAGGTAACCGATCTTCCAGAGTAAAATCTGGTGCTCAGTTCTCAGGGAATGTTATGTCCATAGTTGCCACAACGTACAACAGTGTGACAGTTGCCCCGGCACAAAACCGCTGGGAAAGTGCCCTGCTGCTTTTAGCTCTAGCTGGATTAATTTTAACTACGGCTATTTATACTTTTTTTTTCGGTCGAGGAGAACGAGTCCAGTTAGTCGCTGAATGGCAACTCAGTGCGTATTCTGAATTGAGTAACTCCAACCAATCCCTCTATGCTGAACTCTTAGTCGCTGCTAATGAGATAGTCTGGTTACGCCAAGAAAGTGGTGATTGGCCAGATCTCGAAACTTTACAAAACAACTGGATACCTCCTTTTTATGAAGACAGTAGTTGGATAAATCGTGGTTCTCTTATCTGGCAGATGCGCTCTGGTGAAGACCTAGCAATTTATTTAGGGCACTTAGGGCAAATGCTTGAACAAGGTGCCTTGATGATGATCTTGGATCGCGAATATGCTGGTACTAATGAAATTCTAGTACCTTCTGTTTGGTGGCATCAAAACAACGAGCTTAACTTTCCACAATCAGCCGATGAAAGTTCTTTAATACTTTCTGGCTGGAAGGAGATTATTCCCTATCAAGGGATTGATGAGCGAGCGAGGTTATATGACTAGAGCACGCCACCTATTTTTTGATCTCATCAAAACTATTTCCATACTGCTACTCGCTCTCATAGGCTTTTCTTATGAGCAAGCTCTGGCTCAGGATTTCAAAAATGGTGATCGTTTAACCGTGGGTGTTACCCTACACCCTTATTACAGTTTCGTCGCAAATATCGTCGGTAACAAGGCTGATATAGAGCCCCTCATAGGGGCCGACTACAATCCTCACAACTATAATCCTTTACCTAAAGACATGTTAAGAGCACGTTCATTAGACGTAATTGTTGTGAACGGAATCGGTCACGATGAATGGGCCTTCGAAATTTTGGAAGCTGCCGGTGCACAAGACATCCCCATTATTTATGCTAATAACAGTGTCTCTTTAATTCCCGTTGCTGGAGCCAACGACCAAGCTGTAAATGCACATACCTTCATTTCTACTGTGACCGCAATCCAACAAGTTTATGAAATTGCCAGAGAACTTGGCCAATATGATCCCGATCACGCTGAAGAGTACACAGGTAATGCGAGAGCGTATGCTCGCAAGCTACGCCAATTAAAGGCTGAATATTCTCAAGCCTTTGCACAGTATGACACCAGTAATTTGAGAGCTGCGACCATGCACGGCGCCTACGGTTATTTGTTACAGGAATTTGGCTTACAGATCAGTGCCGTTATTGAGCCACGCCATGGTGTGGAACCCACCGCACGACAATTAGCACAAACTATAGAAGCTATTAAAGCGGCAAATGTTAATGTGCTCTTTGCTGAGAAATATTTTGCCGGGCAACTTGCTGAAACAATCCAATCCGAAACCGGCGTTCAGGTTTTTTCTTTCTCACATATTTCTGACGGCAGTTATACTGCTGATTTTTATGAAGAAGAAATGCGTTATAACCTTGAGTCCTTAAAATCAGCTATCGAAAGCACCTTAAGCAAATAAAAAATACTAAGTTGTTCAACAAGTAAACTAGAAGAATATTCATGCAAGGACCAGACATTAGCATTAACAATCTCAGCTTGAAACTAGGTTCAAGTCAGATTCTTGCGGCCATGTCTTTGGATATTCAAGCTGGCAGCATCCACTGCTTCATTGGCCCTAACGGCGGAGGTAAGACCTCAACCTTACGTTGCATACTTGGGCAAATGCCCCATGAAGGCAGCATAATTATTAATTGGGGAGAGAATAGTCACTGCGGTTATGTGCCGCAATTAATTGAAATTGAAAAAACTCTTCCACTTACAGTAAGCGATTTTCTCGCTCTAATAATACAAAATAAACCGGCTTTTCTTGGCATCAAAGAAAGCACCCAAAAAATTATTGATGAAGTTTTAGCTCACACAAACTTCCAAGATAAAAAAGACAAAATGCTCGCTTCTCTTTCTGGTGGAGAACGTCAACGCTTATTGTTTGCGCAAGCACTTTATCCTGAACCCGCTTTACTTATTTTAGATGAACCGATGACCAGTCTTGATGAAGCAGGAATGTCGAATTTTGAAAAATTAATTCTCGATTTCAAAAATAAGGGTGGAACAATTCTCTGGGTTAATCATGACATGGAGCAAGTCAGTAGACTTGCTGACACGGTTAGTTTAATTGATCGTGGGCTAATTGCTCATGGCGCTACAGCTTCTATAGTAAATCAGGATATTCGTCAGGGTATTTTCAGATCCTATAGGGAAGAGTTCTGATGTCTTTCTTTTATGAAGCGATCCGTAACTTCTTTATTGGCCTAGCATATAACGGCACTCTACCTTTGAGCTTTCAATATGAGTTCGTTATTAATGCTTTGTTCTGCGCACTAATAATCGGCCCTTTACTTGGATGTGTTGGCACAATGGTGATTGCAAAACGCATGGCCTTTTTTTCTCAGGCCATAGGTAATGCGGCCTTAACAGGCGTGGCTATTGGTATCTTAATAGGCGAATCTTATACCTCACCTTATGTTTCAATGTTTTCATTTTGTATAGCTTTTGGCATTTTACTTAACTACACCAAGAGCAGAACACAAATGTCTACAGATGCTTTGATTGGCGTTTTTCTCTCAATCTCTTTGGCCTTAGGCGCTTCTTTAATTCTATTTGTTTCAGCGAAAGTAAATACCCATATCCTAGAGTCGGTACTTTTTGGTTCCATCTTGACTGTAAACAACTTAGATATGGACGTGCTGCTAATTGTAAGCTTAATTTCTTTAATTGTGGGAATCCCACTCTATAACCAAATGATGTTGTCCAGCCTTAATCAGAATCTAGCTTATGTGCGAGGCATTAAAGTTACTGTTCTTGAATATGTTTTTGTTGTACTGCTAACTATTATCACGGTTGCCTGCGTCAAGATAATTGGTGCAGTTTTAGTAGAAGCCTTGCTCTTGATTCCTGCCGCAGCTGCGAGAAACTTAAGTCGCAATCTGAAAAGTTTTGTTCTAACAACAATACTTTTTTCAACCTTAAGTTGTATCGGAGGAATCCTGATCCCCATGCAATGGGATTTACCTCTACCTTCTGGCGGTGCCATAGTTTTAGTGGCTGCCCTCTTTTTCATACTGACAAGCATTTTGAAAAATCTACTGCCTGGTTTTAAAGAGGCTCGAATCTGATGCCAATACGCAGAATTCTTTTGATTGTTTCACTTTTCATTTCCATCTTAATTACAGGCTGCAGCAGTATTAAGGGCCAAAGCTCTAATGTAGTCCTAAGTTCACTCGCCCCTATTCATGCACTTACAAGCTCACTGACAAAAGACAGTGACATTACGGTAGAAAACATTCCACAACAAGCGCGCTCAATGTCTTCTCAACAAACTTTTTTTTCACGCCAAGCTAGCAATTTTGCTGAACGATTCAAAACAGCCGATGCTGTAATTACTATAGGTAAATTATGGGAAGGAGACGCCTTTTATACCGCCGCAAGAGAATACAATATCCATATTGTTAATGTAGACGCTACTGAACCCTGGTCTAATGCAATGAGCGGAATAAGTATCAAGACTTATGAGAACAGCAGTATCAAAAATCCATATTATTGGCTAAGCATTGGCAATGTTATTCGTAGCCTCAATATTATTGCCAAGGACTTACAAACTCTTTATCCGAGTCAAAGTGATATCATCAACACAAACCTAAACCGTGAAGTAAATCGTTTAATACAACTACGAACAAAATTCGAGCTAGCACTCCTAGATGTTGTTGACCCAGTAGTTTATGCGCTTACTGATGAATTTAATTATCTTACGAACGAGCTTGGAATTTTTGTAGATGGATACTTTATTAAGCAAGACATCGACTGGACAGATGACGATCTACGCCAACTCAGTAAGCATCTACAGGATAATAATATTCAGATTGTTTTGCATAAATGGGAACCTTCAGAAAAGATCAAAGAAGCGATTACAGACGCAGGAGCGAGCTTAGTTGTTTTGGATAGACTGGAGTTTATAGACCAAGACTTAGTCAGTGCGATGAATAACAATCTTGATAACTTACTCAACGCATTCAAAAGTATTGAATAAATAATTCTTTGGAGTCCCAAGCCTAGAATAAATACAGCCTGGCTTATTCTGAATCAGGATCCATTACTAGCGACAAGCCTTTACGAAGTCGTTTTGTTGAAACACTGACTTCTGCCTGAAACAGGAACATACCTACAGCCAGTAATAAAAGCGCCCAAATAAAAAGTAAAGCCACTGTAAGCGAGATGTTCAACTCGACAAACTCACCAATAAAAATTGCAACGATAACCAGACAGACTGTTAGAGCGGAAGCCGCGCAAAGACGAATCGCCCAGTTTATAAGATGAATCCTACGCCAAAGACTAGCCGTTTCAATTTCTAGCTTACTTCTAATTTCGATATATTTATCGTTTAAAATTTGCAGTTCAATCACCCTTGCCCGATCAACAATGCGGCCCAACCTGATTGACAGAACATTTAGAAAACCTGCTATACCCGCCAACAAGAACACAGGGGCAACGGCCATTTGAATGGTGCCAGCGATGGTTTCAATGCTAGTTAAATTTTCCATACGAACTCTCGATTTCAGAATTAGTTTTGATTCGTTTTTCAATATGGGACAGTATAATGCATATACTCTGTCATTGGAGCAATACCATGAAAGTCGTAGTTATCGATTTCCCAAGCACATTAGTTGCAGCCCTAGAACATCATGGCCCTGAGCATTTGGTTGATAATACCAGCCGTAAATTTATTGAGTGGCGACAAGCCAATGGTATCAGCCCTGATAAAGGCAAGACTTACGGCTTACATTATAGTGACCTAGCGAACACGCTGCCTGAAAATTACCGTTTTGATATTTGTGTATCGGTTAGTGAACCTGTAAAAGAAAATCCACAGGGCGTGATTACCAAAGAAATTCCTGCAGGAAGATGTGCGCTAATAAGGCATGAAGGTGGTCGAGATTATATTCCAGCTGCAGACTATCTTTACCGGGAATGGTTACCACAAAGCGGTGAAAAATTAAGAAACTTTCCTTTTTTCTTTCATTACGTAAATGTAGGGCCTGAACTTAAAGATCAAGAAATGATTACCGACTTGTATCTACCCATTCAATAGAATACTTAAACCTACTGATTCACTTTAATCACAGGTAATGAACGGAATAGAGGTTTCGCCATTAAGAATTGCCCAGTATGAATCACTCTTTCTCTAAAACCGCCTTCGCAGAAACACAAATAATATTCCCACATGCGAATGAATAAGTCGTCAGCACCCTGAGTTTTAACATGCTCTGCTTTTTCTAAAAACCTCTCTCTCCAGTGCATCAGTGTTTGTGCATAATCTAAGGAAATATCTTCCAAACCTACCAATTGCATATCTGTGTCGTCAGCAAGATGCTTTGTAATGAGACTGTTACAGGGTAATTGTCCACCAGGAAAAATATAGCGCTTTATAAAATCTATCGATTTGACAGATCTCTGGTAGCGTTGGTCGCTAATCGTAATAGCCTGAATTAGCATCAAGCCATCAGGTTTAAGTAGATCGTTACATTTTTTAAAATACTGTTGATAGTACTTAGCACCAACGGCTTCTATCATTTCTATAGAAACCAGTTTGTCATACTGACCTTCTAGTTCTCTATAGTCTTTTAATAGCAAAGTGATTTTATCTTCCAATCCTTCTCGCTTAACCCAATCAGAGGCGTAAGCTAACTGCTCCTTAGATAAAGTTGTTGTCGTTACCTTACAGCCATAGTTCTTAGCTGCATAAATGGCTAAGCCACCCCACCCTGTACCTACTTCAACCAAATGGTCTTTATCAGTAAGTTGTAAGCGATCACAAATGTGCTTGAATTTAAGCTCGGAAGCCTCTTTTAGGCTCTGCTCTTCATGTAGAAAAATTCCTGCTGAGTAGGCCATAGTTTCATCAAGGAAAAGCGAAAAAAAATCATTACTCAAATCATAATGCGCAGAAATATTTTCTTTAGCCTTGCTTAAGGTATTCTGTCTTAGCCAATGAAATACAGAGCCGGAAAAACGACTTAACCATGACTTCTGTTTATTAATTTTTTCCAGAGCTTGCATATTACTCACAAAAACTCTTATAACATTCAGTAATTCGGGTGAGCTCCAATAACCTAACATATAGGCCTCTCCTGCCCCTAGATCACCATTTCTGAGAACCATTCCATAGGCTTCAGGATTATTTACTGTGATATTAGCAATTACTTCTGAACCACTGCTGTTATCTCCGAAAACAACCTTTTCATCACCATCCTGGAGAACCAACTTCCCGTATTTAATATTTTTCAACACAGCAAAAATAGCTTGTTTTGAAAAGTCTCCAAAATTCGTCATGGAGAATGATGATTTTTTAACAGTAGCTAATTCAGAACCTCTCACAATTTAACTCCTTTAACCTTTTTTAATACTTTTTTATCATTATTTGAAACAACAGTCGGATTCGAATAAAACGGAACTTTTTTGAGCCAAAGTCGGAATGCTTGCCAATAAATACCCAAAGCGACTTTACCTGTCATGAAAGGGTATCTGAATAAAACACTCCGTAAATTTTTGCTACTGATTTCTTTTCGTTTGAGCAAAAGGCTCGCTATAAATTTCTTGTTATCTTTTGTAGTAGTCTCAATACTTACTTTAAGTCTCTCAGAGGGCTTATCACTACGCCAAAAATACGTCATCTCCATAGGCATGAATGGTGAAACGTGATGGTCTTTTGCAAAAGTTTCTAAAATTTCACCTTCTTTATTAGTATTAGCAAGCACATAAGAATGCCTTTGTCCCCAAGGAGTATTTGTCACTTCGGCTACTAAAAATTGCAGCTCATCATTTTCGTCATAGCAATAATAACAAGTTATGGGGTTAATAATGTAACTTAAATAACGGAAATTAGTTAAGACACAAATACGCCCTTTTGGACGAATTCCGGTCTCAGATTCAACTTTATTTCTTACCTCTTCATCTAAGGGTATTTCTGATTTCCCGAGATAGTCTTTGCGTAAAAAACAGGCTAAATTGAATTTACCAAATGACCAAAACCATGAGCTCGAAAATAACCCCTCACTTTCTGATAAATCTATAAACATCATAAAGACTTTATAACTAAAGCGATGGAGTATGGGGTAAAAACGGCTATGCATCACCGTACCCTCATAGATTGCACTGTTCAGATCTTTTTCAGACATAAGCTTTTTCTGAATGTATGACAGATTTATTTTCTAGCTTTTCAAGTTTTCGAGCAACTCTTAGAGCACTCCAAACGCCATCTTCATGAAAACCATTTCTCCAATATGCCCCACAATACCAAGTGTTGATTTTACCGTTAATCAAGCCCCATGATTCTTGAGCTTTCACACCAGACTCCAAGAACACAGGATGATCGTAGTTATAAATCCCGATAATTTTATCTGGATCAATTGATGCCGTTTGATTAAGTGTCACACAATAGGTTTTGTTAGCTTGCAAACCTTGCAAAATATTCATGTCATAGGTCAAAGTCGGTCTTTCATTCTTACTATCCAAGCTCACGTTCCAGCTCGACCAACAGCGTTTATTTTTAGGCAATAAGCTTTCATCAGTATGCAATACCACTTCATTTTGACTATAGGGTATAGCGCTCAACAACTCATGCTCTTTGGGAGTTGGATCTTTTAGACAGACCAATACTTGATTGCTGTGACAAGCAAAAACCACGTGATCAAAATTTTCAAGCCCATCTTTTGTTTTTACTGAAACATAAGAGCCGGAAATATTTCTATCAACTTCAAGTACCGGAGTGCTTAAACGAATGCGATCTTTATAAGGCCTAGTTAAGGGCTCTATATATTGTTTTGAGCCACCTTTAATGACACGCCATTGAGGCCTGTTACGAATATTTAAGAGCCCGTGATTACGAAAAAACTTCACAAAAAATGCCAGCGGCATATTACTCATATCATCTTGTTTGGCAGACCATATTGCGGATCCCATTGGTAAAATATATTGCTCTTGAAAAGCTTTCGAATAAGAATATTTCTCTAGATAATCACCTAAAGTCACTGTGTTTCCAGCTTGTAAGTCCTGCACATGTGCTTCCACATGCTTATTAAAAAACATGATTTCTTTAAGCATCCTGAGGTATCTAGGTGAAAATAGGTTTTTTCGTTGAGCAAACAAAGTATTCAGGTCGCTGCCCGCATATTCCAAGCCAGTATTGCGATCACTTACACTAAAGCTCATATTTGTTGGTAGATTTTCAACACCAAGTTCATCCAAGAGCGCTATAAAGCCAGGATAGGTCCAATCGTTAAAGACAATAAACCCAGTATCTATGGGAATAATATTGTCATTCTCGGGCACATCTATTGTTGCGGTATGCCCACCTAAGCGATCACCCGCCTCAAACAAACTTACCTCGTGCTGTTTTGACAAATAATAAGCGGCGGTCATACCGGATATACCACTACCAATAACGGCAATCTTCATGACTGTCGCCCTTGGGAACGCCTTAAACGCCCCATTATGGTCTTGTACCAAAGCGAAGGTAACTTAGCCAGAATCGATAAAACGGCATATAAACGCCAAGGATAATCTATCCGTAGTGGCCTCTTCTGCAAACTCTTTAAGACTCCTTTGGCTGCCTGTTCTGGAGTAATAAGAAACGGCATCGGAAAGTCGTTCTGTTTTGTCATCGGAGTATCGACAAACCCCATATAAACTGGAATTACGTCGACTTTATCGCCAATATCGGCTCTTAAAGAATTTAAAAAATAGGCCATTGCAGCTTTAGACGAACCGTAAGCTTCGGCTCGTGGGAAGCCCAGATAAGAGCTCATTGAACATATTCCAGCTATAAAGGGTTTGCTGTCTTTGGAATCCTGAGGTTTTGCTTTTAGTAGATTATAAGCTGCAGCACAGGAATGAACCGTTCCCATAAAGTTTATAGAAATCGCTTTCTTAAAAGCTTTTAACTGAAAATCTGGAAGATCAATGTAATCACAAATCCCAGCACACAGAAATATCCCATCAAGGTATTCAAGCTCAGGTATTTCTATTTCAAACAAACTCAGCATTTGCTGCTCATCAGCAACATCACAGGGTAAGACTGTTATCAAATCAGGATAGTTTTGAGCAAACGCCTCAAGTGAATCCTTACCTCTACTGCTGATTATTAGTTGATGACCTTCTTCAGCAAGGGCATGAGCCAAGGCTTTACCGATACCGGAACTAGCACCAGTGATCCAAAAAGTCTGTTGTTTAATGCCAGTCATTAGTTAGTATTCAGTTGCCACAATTATCGCAGGCGATTCTTTAAAAACCTTGTGATGCCTCCAAGCAAAGGTAAATGTTCGTAAAGCAGAGCACCTAAATCGTAACAATCCTCGTGATAATAAACTTTAGTGGTGTATCTAATCACTGACATTCCTCTTACTGTAATTGGCTTACCTCCTTTGAGGTTCTTATGAGAAAAGGTCATTTCCCAAGTTAGATGCGCGCAGCCTTCTTCTTGAATTTTTTCTATATAGCGCATTTCATAGCTAGTCATGTTAATTGCCATACGTTTGAGATAGGACTTCAGAGCAAGACTTCCTGTGAGTTTATGAACAGGATCAATAAACTCAGCGTCTTGGGTATAGAGCTCGTCAACTTGCGGGATAGAATCCACCGAGAACTCAGAATAAAAATCCATAAGCCGGCCCGCAATATGCTTAGATGCAACTGGAACTTCTATTTTTTGGACATTAGACATAAGCACAACCTGATTGATATCTTGTAACTGCTCGGAAAAATACGCAAAAATACTACTTTTAGATGATTCATTGTAGATTCAGTATCGAATCTGGCAATATCACTACTATACAGGAAATATATTGCTGCTATTTTGCTGCTTTGTATCTACTATATATATATTTTAACTCTACTTTATCTCTAATTAAGTAATCCGCTTTTGATCTATTTACGTAACATACACCAAATGAGATCAATCTAGCAAAGCGGAACTAGAATGTTGCATAAGATGCGAAAAACCGATTCTGAAAATACAGACAACCCTACCAGATGGAACATTCTGCTTCAGTCTGTGGGTTCCAAGAAGGACAGAGCTGATTTTCAAACCTTATACAATCATTTTGCACCTTTGATTAAAGCTTATGCCTACAAGGCTACCGAGCTCTCTAAAGCCGAGGCTATTGCTGAAGAACTTGCCCAAGAAACCATGATAAAAGTATGGAAAAAAGCAGATACTTTTAATTCCGAAAAAGCTTCTGCTAGCACTTGGATTTTCACAGTTGCAAGAAATACTCGTATTGACCTACTGCGTAAGTATAATAAGCAGTGGGAAAAAGCGTCAGAAGAGTTTGATGAAAACTTTCTAAATGCTGATGATATCTGGGACGACAAAGTCGACAACATCGAAAAAAATATCGAAGCCAGTCACACCAGAAAAATAATCAAGGCCTCAGTCAATGAACTACCGATTGAGCAACTTACCGTTATCCGTTCAATATTCATGGAAGGTCTCTCACATTCTGAAGCAGCAGCCGCACTAAACTTACCCTTAGGAACTGTGAAATCGCGAGTCCGATTAGCCCTACAGAAACTCAAACTAAGTATCGACATCTAAAATAAAATTTTAAATATTATGACTAAATATCATCCTGACACACGTTTTATTACCGATTATGCAGCAGGCAGCCTAGCTGTTTCCCAGGCTCTTTGCGTTTCTACGCATCTGCATTATTGTTCGGACTGCCAAGCTAAGGTTGAACAATTGACCGCGCTAGGAAATACTTTTTTCACCGAGTTAGCACCTGCTAAACTAGAGCATGACTTTGAAGCCCTAATGTCTCGTATTGACTCCATGCCTGATGAAAACATTAGCCTCAACAGTCAAGCATCGGCTAAGACAAACCTCAAGCTTTCAAGTAAAAGCTCCTTGCCTGCCGTATTACATAAATTGATACAGGGCGACCTCAAATCTTTAAGTTGGCGTTACATCGGTAAAAACTTTCGTTATTCAGATTTAAATGTGGGTGATCCAGATCGCGAAACCTCCCTCTTTAATATTAAAGCTGGCGGAAATGTTCCTCGACATCGCCATGGTGGAGATGAAATTACGGTTGTTCTTAAAGGCAGTTTCTCTGATCAAGATGATAATTACCAAGTTGGAGATTTTATTGTGCGTACTCCTGGAGAAACTCACTCACCCGTAGCTTCACAGGATGAAGATTGCTTGTGTCTTTCAACTTTGGATGCGCCTATTGAGATGACCAACTGGTTCTACCGTTTACTCGCACCTCTTATACAAGCTAAAACACAAACAAGCTAAAAAAATTTACTGCTTAAAAGCCGCTAAAACACGTTCTTTTGAATACTTTAGATCAACCACAGGCTGATAATATTCAGATTCTAATTTTGCAGGATCGTGAATAGTCTTCGGCCTTTCACTTCTTAATTCCTTTACGAAAGTTTTAATAAACTCACCATCAGGATCAAAACGTTCAGACTGACGTATAGGACTAAACATCCTGAAATATGGCGCCGCATCGGTTCCCGTAGAAGCGCTCCATTGCCAACCTCCATTGTTAGCGGAAAAGTCACCATCTATTAAGTGCTGCATAAACCAACGCTCACCCCAACGCCAATCAATTAATAAATTCTTGCTTAAAAACATTGCTACAACCATACGCAAACGATTATGCATCCAACCCCTTTCTAGAAGTTGACGCATTGCCGCATCCACTAGAGGAAAACCTGTTTGACCTCTCGTCCAACGTGCAAACTCCTCTTCATCATAACGCCAAGCTATGGAATCATACTTAGGGTTCCACGCTTTATTGGTACAAACGTGCGGAAAATGAACCATTACGTATTTATAAAAGTCTCGCCATAACAACTCATTTTTCCAAGTATAAACTGCCTCATTGTTCCCTAGACTGCCTGCTTTTTCCCAGCAAGTGCGTACCGAAATAACCCCACTCGCCAGATAAGGAGATAAAGAACTCGTTCCACTTTGTGCGGGAAAATCACGCCTTTCTTTATAATGATTAATATTGGAACCGACAAATTCATCCAAGCGTTTAGTTGCCTCATTTTCGCCTGCAGGCCATTGTTGTTGCCACCAAGATTCACTTTTTGGCCAATCAATTTTATCCAAGTCCATCTGCTTGTTAGTCGGCTCTAGCTCTGGGAATGAAGGAGTAAAAAAAGTGCTATTTTTTGAAGCGTCTAAATTAAGACCAAAGCTTTTAATCGGACCAGATGCTTCCAGCAGCATTCTGGTTTTCTTTGCATAGGGCGTAAAAACTTTAAATGGACGGCCTTCTCCTGTTAAGGCAAATTCTGGAGGCAGTAAACATTGGTCTTCGTAGCAATGGAAATTAATTTCTTCTTGCTCACAAAGTGCCTTCACGGCTTCATCACGCTTAGTTTCGTTAATAGGGTATTCGGCATTGCAATGAATGCCTGAAACATTCCAGACTGAAATTAATTCATTTAATAATGCAGGAATTTGAGAATAGGAATCCACTTGAAAAAAACGTAATGGGATATTCTTCTCTTCCAAAGATTGTTTCAAAAACTCTAAATTTCTACGCCAAAAATCAATCTTTATAGGAGCATCATCATGCTCTCTCCACTGCCTCGGAGTAGCAATGTAAATTGCAACAGAAGGCCCCTTATTTAAAGATTGAATTAACGCCGTATTGTCATCAATTCGAAGATCGCTCCTAAACCAACAAAGCTGAAGATTCATATAGCATTACGCAAACTTAATTCTGGTGGATAGGGATCAAAGTAAGCTTGCTTACTGATGTAGTCATTAGGATGATTATTAAAGTGATTCTGTAACAAAGTGATCGGTACCACTAAAGGAGCAATGCCTTTTCGATATTGCTCAATCACTTCAGAAGGTTTTGCCTTCTCTTTACTGTGTATGTGTTTTTTTAAATAACCTTGTAAGTGCATCAATACATTCGTGTTGGTTTTACGATTGGCTTTTTGTGTCAATACTTCCATTAAACCGGCAATGTACTTTTCACCGAGTTCTAGAGGATCATAGCTCCCTGCATCCGCCAGCATTTGGCCGAGCTTGATATATTTCTGTGGCGCCTGGGCCATAAGACAATATTTATAGGCAACATGAAAATCTTGAATCCCCGGAATACTTAAGCCATCAATCAATAGATTTTGCCAGCGTTTATAAGCAAACACCCGGGTTATAAAATTCTCTCTTAGCACTGGATCCGTCAAACGCCCAGCCTCCTCAACCGGCAATAAGGGCATCGCTTTAGTGACGGCCTCAGCATAAATTCCTCTTGAACTATCAACAGCAGAAGGATTGCCTTTGTTATAGAGTTTCACTCTAAAAAGGCCGCAACTGGGAGAGCCCTTGATGAAGATGTAACCGCATATATCAGTCAAGACCGGGAGAGTATCAACTGCAAACTGTTTTAATTTATCAGTTACATCTAAGCTCTCTGTATCCACATCCACGGCTCGTGGATTATCGGCATCGCCAATTAAGTGAATAGGTTTTCTTGGTACACCTAAACCAATACCCACTTCAGGACAAAAAGGCTTGTAGTCAAAGTAGTCCGAAAGTGTATCGGTACAAAGACGAGATAATTTATGACCGCCGTTATATCGGACTTCTTCACCCATTAAACAACTGCTTATGCCAATAGCTATTTTTTCCAAAACACCCTCTTACAGCGATGAAGATCGCAACAATTCAATTATGGCACTTTACTATAGCAAGATTCACGTTTCGAGCGTAAAGGATGGATTAACTCAGCAAAAGCTAATTGAAACAGAACACAACGCAATATGGCTTTAAAAAGATTCTGGCTTGGTGCCAGCTATAACCTTCGAACTAATTTCTTTGGCTTGAGAAACACTTATAGTCTTTTTATGACTCAAGCTGCTTAAGGAAAGACGGAAATATTTAATGAAGCGGCGGCAATCACCACACATTAGGAGATGCATAGCCATGGCCATCGCTTGGGACCAGCTTAGCTGTTTATCAACATAGTCTGTGGCTTTACCAAGCACATCTTTGTACTTCAACATATTTGCCTCATCGTCATGCTTATTTGCAAAATTTGCAGTGTTAACATTCACCGGTTTCCTGATAGTGATCAATTACCTGAAAAAGCTTCAGCCGCGCACGATGCAAAAGCACTCTGGCATTATAGTATGAAATTTCTAAAATGTTACAAACTTCCTGCATTTCAAGTTGCTCTTGATCACGCAACATGAAAACGGCTTTTTGATCGGATTGCAATAAAGTTAAGGTATGCTCAATACAGCGCTGCAACTGCTCTTCTTGAAGCAATGCTTCAGGCGAGCTTAAATCCCAGTCTGAAGGAGCTTTCTGCCAATGCCCATCATCCTCAAATCCATTAGCTAACCACTTATCAAGCTTATCTCCTTGCTGACCATCATCTGAGGCGCTCTCCAGAGAGGTGGTTTTAGCTTCCTTACGATAGCGACCGAAGGCTTCATTTTTTAAGATAGTAAACATCCAGGTTTTCAGTGAAGAGCGTTCCTGAAATTTGGGCAAGGCCTTATATATCGACACCCATGCTTCTTGTGTAACTTCTTCGGCCCAAGCATCACCGACAATGGACCTCGCCACCGCCAAAAGAGACAGATGATATTCCTGAACCAAGAGATTGAAGCTTTGATGATCCTGGTTTTTTAATTTCTCCAGGCTGGAGATTTGATCCATAGTGACAACTGTTTATGGCCTCTGAATTAAAATAATACTAACAGCTCGAAGCCTAAACAAGAATATCTTAAGAGTGTCGATACTAATACTCATTGAGGAGGCTAGTTTTAATAAAACTAGCCAATTCTCAAAAGGTCTAATTCTAGAACTAACTTTATTCTATTTCTAAAGCCTTGATTACTTCTAACCATGAGATAGCTTTGAAGTTCTGATTCTCTTTGGGATTTTCATTAAATCCATCCTGTACAACCAGCATCCCTAGTGGAAAACGATCATCAAAACTAACTGAAGAGACAGTGAGACCGTCTGTTTCTTGCGTAGCATCAACGCCATTTTCTGGATTTAATTCAACTCGAAAAGAGCCCATATAAGAAGCATCATTCATAAGGTCATAAACTGCGTAGCTATTGTCGCCCTGACTTGAGGCAATCAAATAAACACTGCCATCTATGTGACGGTATACATCCATGCCTTCTACGTCCGCTTCAAGTTCAACGCTGCTTGTTGTAGCGATAAGCTCACGCTCATCAGCTCGACTAATATCAGCTGGCATACGCCAAATCCCAACTTCTTCTTCACCAAAATAAAAAGTATTCGTTTGGTCATCGACGGCACACCCTTCTGGTTGGGAGTCGACAATAAATGAACCAAGTTTTTCAGCTACCAAACTATCATTAGCATCATTGGTGAGCCAAAACTTCTGATAAAGACCATCACTACTATTAACAAATGCGAAAAGCGCACCTTCATGATTTCTATATAGGCAAACCCCATATGGGTCTTCCATTTCTAATGGTTGTTGGAACAACACACTTACTAAACCCTCAGAGCTAATTTCAAAAATATCCAAAGTCTTATCTGTTCGATTGGTTGCTACAGCAAAAGAGCCTCTATGACCATTTAGAACAGCATCACTTCTTAAGTCCACATTATTAAGCCTACCTTGATCTAAAAATTGAACAAGTTGGCCTTGAAGATCATAAACCCCAAGCCCATTTTTTTTATCTGTGCCTAGAATTAAACTTTGTGAAGGGTCCTGAGGATGTACCCAAATAGCTGGATCATCAGCAGCATCATCGTCACTGGCAACGGCTTGAGTTTCGAATTCTGCATAGACAGGTTTAGCATTTAAATTAACAAAGTGAGTTTCGCACCCACTCAATACAATCATAAATAAAACCAGAAATAACTTCATATTCACATCCAAAAAAAAACTGTCCCCGCCCAGGGGAGGGGCGAAGACAGTAAAATAAACTACCGAAATTTAAAATTTTATTCCAATCAAAATATTAAAATACGTATCTCATACCTAAGCTAAGCGTTGTACCGTATTCATCATATTGTGACAGGCGTGTAGCATCCCCGAAATAATAATATTCAGGTCGGTCATTTAGATTTATGGCTGCCGCATTAATCTGCAACCTTTCACTGACTCTGTATTTCGCGGTTAGATCCACTTGTATATGATCACTTGTGTAGCGATCATTGGATATATCACCACCAATAGAATCAATGTAAGAACCTCTGTAATTTGTTGCCAGACGAATATCCCAAGCATCTTTGTTATAGCCAACCACGAAATTTGCTGTTTCCTTGGCTTGTTTAAAGAAAGGCACAGTCCGCTGTCCACTAACTGAGTCCGCAGGTAAATCCGTTTCACCATCGGCAAATGTGTAGTTCAGAACCAGTACTAAACCATTATCCAGAGCTGTCTGCATCGATAGCTCAAAACCGGCAATACTACTGTCATCTGCATTTTGATAGGTTTTGGCCTGATCCCAAATTTGACCTCGCATAGTCAAGTCACTGCTATCTACTTCGACTATGGCATCACTAATAATTTTATAAAATACTCCGAATCCAAAAAAACTGTCATCATCAATATACATTTCATATCCGAGGTCAAAGTTCCAAGCAGTGGTGGGGTCAAGATCAGGGTTACCACCTTCAATCTCATTATCATCGACATTGATTAGAGCGCCAGCTCTTGATTCATTGAAACCAGGTCGAACCAAAGAACGAAAAACGCCGAACCTAGCCAACTGATTTTCACTTAACTCATATCGATAATTAAATGAAGGGGCTAAGAAGCCGTAGTCGTTATCAAAGCTAACAGTTCCTAAATAAGTATCATCCCAGCTTTTGCCTTGATAGCTTGCTGAAGTGTGCTCATAACGAAGACCATATACTGCAGTGCCTCGCTCTGAACGTGTGGTCGCCATCAAGTAAGTTGCATAGATATCTTCAGATGTTGTCCAGTCTGCAGGAATTGATTCTTCTTCCTCATCTCCACTGAAGTCGAACAAGGCGCCACTTACTTGGCAAGGTGAAGTACCGTCTGACAAAGTTACAAAGCCAGATCCAAGCTGTGCACTAATTCCAGTTATAGTGCTTTCATCTGGAGCCGGTCCATGAATATTATTTAGATAATTTGGGATATCTTTGAGAGTGTAATCAGCCAGAGTTGAAGTTGCGACTGGTTCATATCCACAAAAATTCGAGTCATTACTTTTCTCACGTAGGCGAATTTTCGCACCATACTCAATATCGGTATTTGCATTCCAACTTTGACTAATGTCTATACGCCCACCGAAATCTTCATCTTCAGTTAGGTTTGGCTCAACTTCCCAAGCATTCGCTTCAAAGTTTGCAGGGTCATAAAAATAAGCAGGGAAAGTAACAATCGGAGTTCTTGTATCTCCACCATAAGAAATTGGCGTATTTATTTCATCCGAACGAAAGATAGTTGCAAAGCGCGCGCGGTCATCTTGTTCAGCTTGAGAACCAAATAATTCCATGGCCACATTCGTGCCGTTATCGAGTTCAAAAGTAGTTCCAATCTGTAGTGCTGAGACAGTTCGAGCCTCAATACGAAAACGCCCTTCAGTATCCATTCTACTGGCTTCATAAGTGTAACCATCAGCTGTAGCTAAGGGTGTGTAATCCTCGAGTACATCACGTGTTTCCCATTTACCCCTATACTCAGTGTCATCATATTTATTGTAGAAAAAATGAGCATAGTAAGTTGAGCCTGAATCGGTCATGTAATCTAGATTTAAAACGATACCTTGACGTTCACGAGTTAAATCGTAAAACCGCATTTCATAATCATCATTAGGGAAATCAGGACCCCATCCACCATTTTCATTATTATGAGCCTCAATACGACGAGACTGATCACTGAGAACAACAGCAAGACCCAGCTCACCATCTCCAAGCTCATAACGATCAGTAAAAGTTGCTGATAAAACAGGGTTGTCAGCATCCTCAGTTAATTCGTTATAGGTAGTTTCAGCTTTAATTCGAACGTGCATGTCATCGTATTTAAAAGCTGAAAGTGTCTCTAGATTGATTGCACCACCAATCGTGTCAGCATCCAGTTTTGGTGTTAAGGTTTTGTAGACTGTCATTGAATCCAACATGTCCGTTGGCACACCATCTAACATCACACCTCGACGGTCTTCCGGAGAAGCCATACTTACACCATTTATAGTCATGGCGTTTAAGTCAGTGCTCATTCCACGAACGGTAACATAGCGTCCTTCACCTTGATCGTTTTCAACCATAATTCCTGAAATTCTGCGTAAGGATTCTGATACGTTAATGTCTGAAAAGTTACCGAGTGCATCTGAATCAATTACTCCAACAATTTGATCCGAACTTCTTTGTCTGTTAAGTGCATTTTGCAAAGCAGCTCTATTACCAAAAACTTCGACTTCTTCAATAGCCGTTTGCGCTTGAGTTTGTGAAGCTAAAATCAAACCAATTACAGCTGCCAATTGTGTTTTATTCATTTTACAAAATCTTGATGATTTCATTTTCCCATTCCTGATTTCAAAAGTGTAGATTAGTGAAGACTAGGATGATAAAGTGGAAAGAGAGATTTTGTGCGAACTTTTTATTATTATTTTATGAAATTTTTATTACTAACTTTTTTATCTTAAGGTAATAAAAACTTAATAAATTCTTAATATTACAATAATACTATTGGTCTAAATTTTTCTCATGGAAATAAAAAATTTGTATTCACGTCGACGTTTTTTGGAATTTGGCAGTAAAGCATTTGCAGGTTTTTTCCTCAGCCAAGCCAATAATTCTTTTACCCAAGATCAAGATAAGCTAACTCTTTTTACTCCAGGTGAAAGATCTTCTCTTAGCTCCTTAGAACTCCAAGAAGCTGACACTAACGGAATACGATTACCTAAAGGCTTCCAATCACGTTTGATTGCGCAATCAGATAAGCCAGTAATTTCCAGTTCAAACTTTCATCTTCATCATGCCCCAGATGGCGGCGCATGCTTTGAAACAGATGATGGCGGATGGATTTATGTTTCAAATAGTGAAATTGGCGAAGACCTAGGTGGAGTTGGAGCTCTACGTTTTAATGCTCAAGCTGAAATAGTCGATGCCTACCCGATTTTGAGTGGGACAAACAAGAATTGTGCTGGTGGGAAAACCCCTTGGGGAACTTGGCTTTCATGTGAAGAAATAGACAAAGGGCTTGTATATGAATGCGATCCTTTTGGTCTCAAAGCCGCAGAAGTTCGTCCAGCATTAGGCCGATTCAAACATGAAGCGGTTGCCGTAGACCCTATCAATCAGCATCTGTTCTTGACCGAAGACGTTCCAGATGGTGGCTTCTACCGCTTTACTTCAGACAGCCCTCTCCCCAATATTGACTCAGGCAAACTTGAAGTAGCTGAAGTCACACAAGTTAACGGGCAAAGTACGATCTCTTGGCGTGAAGTTCTAGATCCTTCCGCTTCTACTAAAGAAACCCGATATCAAGTAAACAATAGCTTTGGTTTCAATGGTGGTGAAGGGATCATTTGGAATGATGGCAAAGTTTACTTCACAACCAAGGGCGATAATAAAGTCTGGGTATACGATACTCTAAGCCAAAATATTGATGTGCTTTATGATGCCAAGACTGCTGCTAATCCAGAGCTTACAGGTGTCGACAATATCACCATCACGGCTTCTGGTGACGTTCTTGTCGCAGAGGATGGTGGGGATATGCAAATTGTAATGCTTGACTCAAGTGGCATTCCGATCCCTATTCTACAAATTGTTGGTCAGGATGGTTCTGAAATTTGCGGTCCAGCTTTCGACCCCAGCTTTCAACGCTTGTATTTTAGTTCTCAACGAGGGCCAAAAGGCGATAATAATGACGGCAGAATATATGAAATCTTCAGGGTGTCTTGAATAACTATCGCTGTAAAAACCCACGCAATTTTAAGAACTCCAACATATGCTCTCGTCGCTTACCTTGAATCGCTCTAGTAGTAGGAGCAGACCAGTCACTCGACTTACTATTACTTGAGCGCGAACCATAATATTCCGACATTAACTCATCATAATCATCAACCGATTTAGCAACCCGTTCTTCATCATAATTATCTTGATGCAATACGCTGACGACTGGCATTCTGGGTTTAACAGCATTTTTCTTACTTGGCCAACCCAGGCATAAACCAAAAGCAGGATAGACATGTTCCGGCAAACCAAGTAACTCCGAAACCAATTGTGGATCATTACGAATACCACCAATAAAAACACCTCCTAACCCAACTGATTCAGCAGCAAGCAAAATGTTTTGACCGAACAATGCTGTGTCTACCGTTGCGGCTATGAAATGTTCAGTGAAGCCTTTAAGTTCTCCTTCTCCTGATTTGTGAGAAGCGTAGTTAATGCGTTGCATATCTGCACAAAGAACCATGAATTCAGCAGCATTTACAATCCAGCTTTGTCCTCCCGCTGCTTCGGCTATAGCCTGTCTCTTGTCTTGATCAACTACCCTTAAAATCGAGTAGGCTTGTATAAAGCTTGAGGAAGCAGCTGCCTGACCACAAGCTATAATTTCTTCAAGCAAATCTGCTGCGATTTTTTCACTCGTGTAAGAACGGACTGAACTGTGTTCTCGCATCAATTGCATTACTTCATTCATTCTTATATTCCATTTAACAAATCTTATTAATTAAAAGCATCATAAATTATAAAGAAGCTTATCTTAATTGGCAGCCACAATGAATTAGCTAGAAGGACTGCATTTCAATACCAATACCGACATAACTGTTTCTAATGTGATACGAGCTAGGCTCTCGGCCATAACCATTGAAATAAAAAATATTTAGAGGAAAACCAAGAAAATCTGAAAAAAAAATTTACCACTGAGATTTCCTATCGCTTCTAAATTACGATTACCAGTTTTCAGTTCCATTCGTAGTTGTCCCAATTTTGAAGGTAGTTTAATTCCCCCCACAATCCAGCGTATGCCATCATAATCATTAATTTTTGCTTGTTGATTATGACTTACCCAAAAAATCGAGTCTTCTTTTTCGACAGCACCCCAACCTTGGCAATCACAGTAAAAACGCAAATCAAGATGTTGTTGTAAATTCGACAAGAATGGCGACTTGTATTCAAGACCCAGGTAATCCCAGCCTCGGCTGACTCTATCTTGCGCATACTCTCCGGCTTCTTGAAACTCCACTAGGGTATCAATTGTTTGCCCATTTGATTCGTGATACCAACCCGCACGAAACTCATATTTGGGCTCATTGACAGTACCACCTGAAGAGAACTGATAAGCGGGACCAACATTCTGTCACCTTGAGACGATAGGAGACGAATCACGTGACTCCATATAAAAATCATAGGTGCCATTATAAATAAATGAAAGTTTATGTTTACTCGCTTGTGGAGGCCAAAGTGCATATTTAACTGAAAGATTAAGCTCAAGGTGCCAATCATCATGATTATCCCAAGCACCAACAAAGTAGTTTGGTTCATTACTACTGAAACGCTGGTAGCTCTGATAACCCGATGCCGATTGAACTTTCTCCCCATTATCTTTATCAACCGTTGTCAGGGTTTCATCTGAAGCAGCTTGTAAATTATTTACTCCAACTATTCCAACTATTCCAACTATTCAGCTGCTAGCAATAAAATACTCATTAAATCTGCAGGATGATTATCTTAGAAATTTAAAAATTCTAAGTAGAAAACAGTAACTTTTGAAAGAATTGACTGTTATTGTCAACGACAATCGTCGAGCAACAAAGCAAACTGTGAACCAATTTGCTTTGTTGCGGAAGAGATTATAAGTCTAGACTACATTAAAAACTAAAGTTTACGCCTACTTCCAAGGATCTAGCAGCTTCAGGCGCATACCCTCTTAGGAAAGATGTCGCCAACCTTATTTCTTCATCAGCTATATTTCTCACTTTAGAGAAAAGTGAAAAACTAGAATTAGGTTCAATATTAAATTGATATCGGAATTCTACATCCCAGCGAGTATAACCATCAGTTTCAATTTCATTTTGGCCAGGTTTGTCTTGATCAAAAGCATGAACCATAGAAAGTCGTGAACTAAAATTTCCTTGATTATAGCTTAGTTCTGAACCAATTCTGCGAGGCGGCATTCGTGGAACAGCTCCTTGAGTTTCCAATTTCCCGGTAACGGAATCAGCAAATACTCTTAGCCCCCATTCATTACTTATTGAATAGTTCAGGTCCATTTCTAAACCATAAAAAGTCGCATCTTCTTGCTGGTATACTCTAACTGGGAGCTCACCAACCATTCCGCCGGTATTTCCCAGAAAAATATAATCATCAAATTGATTATAGAAAAATGTAAATGTTGAATCTAACTTTCCATAATCAAAGTACACACTGAAGTCACTATTGTTGGAGCTTTCTTTTTGTAAAGATGAGTTACCTATTTCACAAGCAGATGTTGCTAGATGAAGAACACACTCATCTATATCCACTAGTCCGAAATTTGAATAGAGCTCTTCAGTACCAGGAGCCCTTTCAGAGTGTGATAAAGCCCAACCAAGGGTTAGAAAGGCGTTCACATCCCATAATACTGAGCCTGAATAACTTGAACTTGTGAAGCTTTGTCCAGGTGCTAAAGTATTTATAGGTCTTAATTCATCCCTATTTATTCTTCCACCAAGCTCGAGGGTAAATGCATCCAGATGCGCAGCCTCTACAAGATATAGACCATAAGAATTAGTATCAGTAACGGGAATGAAGCTTTCATCACCTAATGCTGAAAACCTATCATCGTTAATTTGCAAGCCCATCACTCCATGCCAATTATTTATTGTGTAATGTGATAATTGCAGACGATGGTTTAAGGAATTATTTTCAAATAGTGTTCCAGGAGAGCTGACACCATCTTCAGTTTCAATTTCCACATGCTCATAGTCAGTTAGAGTCATACGATAGGTAAATTTTTCAATAAACCGATTAACATCATTCCATTCTGCATTCATGTCGTAGCGGGTACTATTCATGTCTATAGTAGCGTATTCGGAACCCTCTTCATCATGGTCATCATCATGGTCATCATCATGGTCATCATCATGGTCATCATCATGATGTTCTTCCCCATGCGCATGTGATCCAAGAGGAAGTCCATAAGTATTTTCTAATTTATTAACTGCGAAACCAATATGTCCATTCGCAAAAATATAAGAACCACCAGCTGTGATACTTGTGTTTTTCCCCTCAGAATTTGGGATAAAGCCTAAGTAATTTTCATCATCAGGATCTTCAAGCCAAGCCGGAGAAATCGAAAAGCCCGGAACTTCCTGGTCATTCCATTCTCGGTTAGTTAAATCTAGATGCCATGCAAACTGACCCGTGGAAAACTCAAATTCACCTACGGATGTACTCATATCCATTGCACTGTCATAACGAGTTTCAAGAGTAGCCATATCATCTACTAGCTCTCTCGGGATACGGCCATCGGAAACATTGACTACTCCGCCAATCGCTCCACCTCCATAGAGCAAAGTAGAGGGGCCTCTCAATACTTCCAAACTATCTGCCAACATAGGTTCTACAGTATTGGCATGATCTGCTGAGTAAATAGAAGCATCGGCATTAATCATCCCGTTGGTTAGATTCATTACTCGCCGGCCTTGCTGGCCTCGAATAACTGGCTGACCAACTGCAGGCCCAAACGACGAATTATTAATACCAGGCTGAGATGACAAAGTATCTCCGATTGTTGCTTTAGCTTTGCTCTTTAATTCTTCTCTATCAACGATGGTGACAGGCAATGCTGTTGCAGAATTTCTAACATGGACACCATCAATAATTATTTCAAATTCGCTTTCTTGAGCATTTACCGCTGCAGAGAGCAGTATGGGAGCCAAGAAAATAACTTTAGATTTCATGATTCTTCTTTCAAACTTTAACTTATAAAAATCAGACAAACCAACACCAAATAGGTATCGATACTCTGTCTACTAACTCTGTCTACTAAATGCAGTTAACTGTAGTTTAAGAAAGAAGTAAAGGTGGAGAACGGCCCTGATAAGGATGATAGAAAGGGGTAAGATAAAGAAGTGTGATCGTTTTTTGATAAACCGTTATTTGTTCACCAAAACTCAAATCCGTAAGGGGAGCTGTTAAGCCTTCATCATGACCATCAATATGACAAAGACCACAATCGACAATGTTCTGAGCGTGATCATGAATGGCAGAATGCTGGACAACCTGAACCCCAAGCAAAGTAATTGCCAAGAGCCAAACGGTCAAGAGCTGTCTACTAAACTTAATCATCGCTAATAGATAATAAATTGTTATTTGCTTTCTTCAAGTATTATTTGCTTTCTTCAAGTATTATTTGAAATAAATAGAGTATTAAGCTGAATAATAGGCTTATTCGACTCGTTCGACCGAATCGTCACCTTCCTCAGTCTCTCGCGAACCTGGCATCTCCCAGGAAGGCCTTCTGCCAATAGAAGGATTTTGGCGCTGAAACTCTTCAAACAATTCTCGTCTGCGTTGCACTGATAATTCCATGAAATTTTTATAGCTCTCTCTTATCGCTTCTCTTTCTTCTCGTGGCAACTTTTCAAATTCTTCAAAATTTTTTCTGATTCGTTCTCTATCTTCCCTACTAAATCTGGACCATTCTTGACCACGGCGACGCGTACGATCTCTATGTTCAGAAGGCAATCTTTCCCAACGTTGTAAGCTTCGAAGCAAACGTTGCTGCTGAAAACCGGGAATCAGGCTCCAGGTATCTCGAAACGGGCTCAACATTTCTTGCTGATCTTCAGTGAGATTTTGCCATTCAATTATTTCATTCCTCATCCCATTTCTGGACTCTACGCTAGCATCAGAATCAGCCGTATCTCTAGCCGCATCTCTAGAATCAGAAAAACCTGGTTGGCTTAGCGCTGCAAAAGGACTAAACAGGGCTAGAGTGAGTAATAAATTGAAAAATCGCATTTTAGAATTCATCCGCCATACTCAACCATTGGTAGAACTCTATGTCTTCATAGAAATCGATATCTTCATCAGCAGCCAATAGCTCTATATCTTCAAGATCTGACAACGCAATATCCAATTCAGGAGAGCTAGGATTATTGAAGTAAAAGCTCAGTGCTATAACAACAATGCATGATGCTAGAACAGCACGCATTGTTAGACGCTCTTGAAAGAAAAAAGGTCTCTGCCCTTCTAGTGTTTGGTGACGAATATGATTAAGCCTTGAAAGCGTTTGCCCATCCAAACGGTCACAACTTCGATCAAGCTCTTGCTTGATCTCATTAATCAACTTGTCTTCAGACTCTGAGGAACTCATTTGTCATGCTCTTCTAATTTTAGTTTTAAAAAATTTCTTGCTCTTGAATAATGTGACTTCACAGCTCCAGTCGAGCAGGACATTGCTTGAGCCGTTTCTTTTTCACTTAGACCTTCCCAAGCCCGTAATAAGAAAACTTGTTGCTGTCGCATCGGTAATTCTTCTAGAAACTGTTCCAGTAAGTTCATTGAATAATCAGTTTCAGCTTTACTCTCAGGATTGCTGTTTACGGGATCTTCAATATCTATCTCATAGTCATTTTCAGAACTATTATTCCCACTTTTTGAAGACCAGAATCCAAAACGCTTTTTTAATGTGGCCCTTCTGTGCCAATCAATAATACGGCTGCTTAAAATTTTGTGAAATAAAAGCTCCCAGTCTTCAGTTTTTTTATTGGCATATTTCTTCACGAGCGTAAACATCGCTTCTTGAACAATGTCAAAGGCTTCATCACTCCCGCCAGTGGCTATCTGGGCTCTTCGAAATGCTCTTTTCTCAATTGAAGAGAGAAACTTTTCAAGAGCTTTAGAATTTTCCAGTGAGTCACTCCTCGAGTTGATAGGCCTTCCTTGCGCATCATAACTCAGAGAAAAAAGCCTGTCATATAGGCTATGTGCATAACTAAGCATTTTCTTAAATCACCCTTATGAGAGCTTTTAAACTCATTGTAAACTTATTCGATTAATAGTGTTTTGCCTTCTCGATACTTCTTTCTAGCCTTAAGCTTTCTTTGCCTTTTTTTGCTTTCCTTTGCCTTCTTAAGCCATCCTTGGCGTTTCCATGGCTATCCATTGGCTTTCCTTTAGCCTCATTCCTTGAACTTTTATGGTTCAATAATTACTTAATCCGCTGTGCTCTCTTGCCCTCTTCCAGCTGGTGGCCCAGCTCTAAATTCACCTCGGCCTGGTCCATTACCTCGCAACTCTCGCATTGGAAAGCGGCCCTCTTCCCTGGCTTTAGCTATATTGGGGTATTTTTCCGCAAACTCTTCACGTTGCATTTCAGCCTCAGCCTGTCTTCCCGCACGAAGTGCCTCAAGTTCAGCGGCTAGTTCCGGGTTTTCAGCAGAAAATTCTGCCCATTGTTCTTCTCTGCGAGCCATTGCCTCTGCTCGAAATTCTTCCATTTGCTCTTCTGTTAAGCCCCTTCTTCCATGATTTGCTCGATCATCATCCTGAGCCTGTAAGGCGCCCATTCCAAAGCCAGTTAAGGTAAGGACTGCAACAGATGTTAATAATATATTTCTCTTTTTCATGCTTATTTCCCTGCAAAAAGTAAATTAGTTTTTCATCTCTTATAACGCAAAGCATTCAAATTGGTTTACAGGAATTGGAAAAAAGGTTTAATTTGGTTAGTTTGCTAGTATCAGTTCTGACCTTAACTTAAGTAAGAACAAAGTAAGAAGAAGGTGAAAAGAAAAGAGATTATGAAAGACTTACTGTTATAAGTTCTGAGCTTAATAGGTATGAGGCCTCTTAACTCTGTCATCACCCAACCAAGAATAGAAGTCATTTTGAAGCCCCATTAAGCCACCAGGGTAACTTTGATTTAGCACTTCAATGCCATCAGTAGCAACACAGTAATCATCTGCGGTTTTTTGTAAAAGAGCGGCCAAAGCTCGACGTCCGCTATTATTATCAAGTAAAAAATAAATCAAACTCCAACTCAAAGCATAACTTTCCGCTTGTTGTTGGGCTCTCCATTGTTCGAGCTGAGTAATTAAAAACTCTTCAAGTGAAAGCGGATAACCATTTAGAACACTTTCCCTCGCCATGATTAACCATTCATTTTGCGGGCGTATCTCGGCATATTGTTGACGCATACTTAGGCGCTCGAAATACTCGGCCATTCCTTCGTGAAGCCAAAGCGGTGCGGCCGCTAGCATTCCATTCAACATGACATGAGCCGCTTCATGCCTCGTAACCGCTAAAGTTTGCTCACTATCTTCATATTGATAGGTCACGGCTTCGTTAGTTTCATTACTATAAAAACCACCAGATGCAACTAAAGCAGGCCCAACTCTAGCACTTGCATAAGCTTGGTAAGCCGAACGATCTGGAAAAATTAAAACCATAAGATCCACTTGCTTTAAACGTTCCCTGCCTAAGATCTCACTAAGAATTTCATACATGCTCCCCGCTTGAGCCTCTATCTGATTCTTAAAAAAGGGCAGATACTCACCGCCCATAAAATCAATCTCTAAGCGAAAATACTCTAGCCTAGCTGGCTCACGGGAATTAAATACAGAAGCTTCCACATTAGCAGGAGCAACATCACTAAAATGCAAGTTTCCTTCATCGTCTCTCCTTTGATAAATCCTGTTGGGTCGGACTTCGGTCACTTCTCTAACTGGCGCCATGTTGCATGTAAAATCCGGTAATGCTTGCTCCTCCTGAAAAGAATTTTGCATACGCTGCAGAGCATTCAATGCAACATCCTCTGCTATTAACTCCTCATCTGACTCATCTTCAGAAACATTTACATCACTTATTGATAGAGCCGGAAAATCACCCTCCAGTTCTTCACGAGCAGGGTAAGCTGTTACATTCGGCTTTTCATCTTCAAGTACATAGCGAAGGTTCCAAAAACCGAAAAAGCAAAGCATTAAAAAAGCAGCAAAAATTAGTCGTTGTCTCATAATATTTTAAGTATGCTTTATGAAATTACTGGCCTCAATAAAACTTTTCATCTGTGTTTTAATAAGCCTATCTTAACATTAGTGGAGCAACTATGATGAAACTCGCAACTTTGCTCTTAAGCCTACTATTTGGCTTTTCTGTAAATATTGTTTCTGCACAAGAAAGTGAAACTTATGTCTGGGATTTAAGCGATCTTTATCCCGATACTGAGGCTTGGGAGTTGGCTTTAACTGATCTTGAGGCCCAGCTTGATGAAATCCCCAAATTCCGAGGAACTCTAGGATCTAATTCACAAGCCATGCTTTCAGCTCTTTCAAAAATCTCAGATGGTATGAAAGAGCTGACCCGCTTATATATCTACACAAACCTGCGCCGAGATGCCGATCAACGTGATCCAGACGAGCAAACTCGTTTTGGAAGAGCGATGCAACTTTATACCAATTGGAGTGAAGCTACCTCTTGGCTTAATCCTGAGATACTTGCCATCGGCGATGAGACTGTTCAGCGCTTTCTTAGAGAGCAGCCAGAGTTAGAAAAATTCCGCTACATGCTCAACGATACCCTTAGGATGGAGCCCTATACGCTCGACGAAAATACCGAAAATATTTTAGCGCAGGCCTCATTACTGCTTTCATCTCCGGAACAAATTTATCAAATGTATGCAAATGCAGATATTCCCTGGCCAACTGTAACTCTTAGCAATGGAGAAGAAGCCCTGCTTACGCAGGCTGGCTACTCCTTCTATAGAGGTTTAGAGAACAGAGACGATCGTAAACTTGTTTTTGACACTTTTTGGGCAACCTGGCAGCAATTTGCAGACGGCATGGGCGCTACTCTCAACACAGAAGTCCAGGCCAATGTTTTTTCAGCCCGATCAAGAAACTATGAATCTGTTCTGCAGCAGAATCTTTTCCAAGATGGCTTGCCTCCAGAGGCATATACCCAACTTGTTTCACAAGTGAATGATACCTTGCCCATTTTTCATCGCTATCTCGAATTACGCGGACGCATGTTAGGCATAGATGATCTTCGTTATTACGACATCTACCCTCCTCTAGTTGAAATTGATGCTGGCGACTTTGATATAGAACGCTCAAAAGTAGTTGCCTTCGAAGCCCTAGAGCCTTTCGGAGAGACTTATCTGAACCTTCTAAGCGAAGGATTTTCACAAGAATGGATGCACAGCCATCCGCAACCAGGAAAGACCTCAGGGGCTTACATGAGCGGATCTGCGTATGACGTTCATCCCTACATTCTGCTCAATCACAGTGATGATTATAATTCTTTATCTACTTTTGTTCATGAATGGGGGCATGCTGTTCACTCTTTGTTAGCGAATGCACAAAACCCTTGGGAAACAGCAGGCTACTCTACTTTCACAGCTGAAATGGCCTCAACAATCAATGAAATTTTACTTGAAGAATATATGATAGCTAATGCCAAAACCGATCAAGAGAAACTTTTTTATCTCGGCAGCGCTTTAGAAAGTATACGTGGCACCTTTTTCAGACAAACCATGTTTGCTGAATTTGAGCTCGCGATTCACCAAATGGCCGAAAGCGGTGAGCCTTTGAATGGCACTGTACTAAGTGGAACTTATGGAGACCTCTTAAAGCGTTATCATGGGCATGATAAAGGCGTCCTAACTATCGATGATGCCTATACTGTTGAATGGGCCTATATTCCCCACTTCTATTATGATTTTTACGTCTTTCAGTACGCCACTAGCATTACCGGTGCAGCGTGGTTTGCCGAAAAATTTCTAGCCGGAGATATAGAAGTTAGAGATAACTTCTTGAAGGTATTAAGCGCCGGAGGTTCAGATTATCCACACAACATTCTTCTTAACGAGGCTGGACTGGATATGACTAAAGCTGAAGCTTATGAACCAGTTATCAGACGCATGAACTCTTTAATGGATCGAATTGAGGAGTTGTTGTAGCAGCATCTCTTTATCGAAGGAAGTTATCATTGAATATAGAAAAGTTGAAAGAAGCTGAATCAGCATTTCTTTATAGATATCCAGGCGGTTTTGAAAATCCTGAGTTAGCGCTTATTGGGAAAAAGCATCGTCTAACAAAAAGAGTGAAACAAGCTCAAGAATTCTTCGCCAAAAAGAATTTTCGTAATGTTGAAACTATTTGTGACAATATGGTGAAAGTTGTTAATGCATCTTCCATGGTTTCATTATTTGAGAAACCAAAATTCCGTGACCTTGTAAAATCTTTAACTGAGAAACAAAAAAAACAGTTGAGCAAAGGCCTCGATGATTTCCTTCATGGAGACCAAGAAAAAGGCTTTAATACGATGCTAGCAATACTCAAGACCTACAAGCTTACCAAATGGTCTTTGATCAGCATTATCCCAAACTACTATCATCCTGGCGATGAAGTCCTTGTAAAGCCAACGACAGCCAAAGGCGTGATAAAAAACTTCGAACTCGAAGGGCTCATTTACAAGCCCCAACCTAGCTGGGAATTTTATGAACAATACAGAGCTACTATTCTCGAAATGAAAGAGTTAGTTGATAAAAGTTTAAGTCCTAGTAATGCCGAATTTTCAGGTTTTTTAATGCTGACCATGTAAAGGGTGATTAGTAGTTTTCAAATTTATCTCAAACAATAAATATTCAATAAAGAGTCTGCTTGAAAAATCCACTTTATAAATCTGTAAATTTCTCCCACAAAAACTTACTGAATATTTTATGGATTTTCATTCTTGGTTTAGTTTTAGTTGCTTGTGATATTGATAAGCCGGACCAAGCCAGAACACTCTCCGGCTTCACAATGGGGACATCTTACACCATTACAATTGTTAGTAATCAAGCTGAACCAATCGCTGCAAGTCTGATCAACTCAACACTTGAAGATATAGAAAACACCATGTCTACATACCGCCCAGACTCTGAACTTATGAGACTGAACCGTTCACCAATCGAGACTTGGATTGAAGTCTCAGAGCCACTTTTTGAAATCCTTAAACTAAGCGAAGAGCTCAGCGAGCTTAGTCAAGGCGCTTTTGACATAACTGTTGGCCCTTTAGTAGATCTCTGGGGTTTTGGTGCAAACCAAAAGCAATTAAACACTCTTCCTTCGGCCGAAGAGGTCGATGTAGCTAAAATTAATATTAGTCACAAGAATTTAATTCTGTCTGAAGATCGGCATGCAGTAAAAAAACTTCAAGAGATAAAATTAGATCTATCTGCAATAGCTAAAGGCTATGCGGTCGATGCTCTTGCCAACTTATTGGATGCAGAAAGTATTGAAAACTATTTAGTGGAGATTGGTGGTGAGATACGCAGCAAAGGGAGAAATAATACCAATAACTTTTGGAGCATTGCCATAGAGAGCCCCGAGTCGAACCAGCTTTCCCAAGAGTCTCAACGCATAATTTTTGTTAATGAAATTGCTATGGCGACATCGGGTAATTATCGCAATTATCATGAAGTCGATGGACAGCATTATTCGCACATAATTAACCCTTCTAGCGCTTCGCCAGTTCTAAGTAATCTGCATTCGGTCACAGTGATAGCTGAAAGTAGTGCTAGAGCTGATGCCTTGGCTACTGCTTTGAGTGTTATGGGCGCGGAAAAATCTATAAGCTTCGCCAGTAAAAATAATATCGCCGTGTATTTTTTGATTAAAGAGAATAACAGTCTCAATGAATATTACTCTGAGCTTTTTGCAGACTACTTAAATTAATTCGACTGAGTTAGGCTTGTGGTGCTAAAGCGAGTGAGTTAACTTCTTGCAGTATCTCTTTAAAAAAAGCTAATACAGAACAGACTAAGTCTTAGAATAAATTTTTACTAATTACTGTAAGCGATTAATAAAATGACAAACAACTCCGAAGAAATTTCTAATCAGCAACGAAAATCTTGGGACGCATTTTCTCCTGGTTGGAAAAAGTGGGATTCCGTAAACATGCCATTCCTAGAACCTATCGGAGCAGAAATAATTCGCCTAATCGAACCTAAGGAATCTGACATAATTTTAGACCTTGCAAGCGGAACGGGTGAACCCGCACTAACAATTGCCGAAATAACCAAGCAAGGCAAAGTAATCGCCATGGATATCTCAGAAGGCATGTTGTCCATTGCAAAAGAGCAGGCTGCTTTAAAAGGTATCCACAATCTTGAAACTAAAGTCGGTGATGCCTCTGAACTTCCTTTTGAGAAAAAATTTTTTGATGCCGTCAGCTGCAGAATGGGCTTTATGTTTTTTCCCGACATTCAGAAGGCTCTTGAAGAAATACACAGAGTCCTGAAACCTGGTGGAAGACTGGCGATTTCTGTTTGGGGTCCTCCTCAAGATAATTTTTGGGTAACAGTTACCATGGAAACCATACAGCAGTTTATGCAAGTCCCACCACCCCCAAAAGAGGAACCGGGAATGTTTCGCTGCGCTGAGCCTGAATTCATGACTAAGCATTTTCTTGAAGCTGGCTTTCAAAACCTGAGTGAATCAACCATTAATACAGCTCTAGCTCTAGACGCTCAAAGGTATTGGCAGATGATTACTGAAGTTGGAGCACCTATTGTAGCTGCCCTTAATAAGGCTGATGAATCTTTACAAAAAGAAATCAAAGCCGAAGTATTAAACAAAATTCACAAAAAGTTTCCTGAAGGAGACCCCAAACTCCCTAGTTCTGCTAGAATAATCGTCGGTAAAACTCCGGTATAACCTTAAAACAAAATAATTTTCTGCTCTGCATAAGGAAAAAGGTTTCAATTTGAATAGTTCAAACTCCCCTTTAAATTTTCGCCTGATTGGACTTTTTGCCGGCCCAATAGCGGCTCTTATCGTTTTTCTGATAATGCCGGATCAATACACATCGATTTCCGGCGAAGTCATTGTGATGGAGCACTCTTCGCAGACTATAGCAGCCGTTGTGGCATGGATGGCAGTTTGGTGGATTAGTGAAGCGATCCCAGTTTATGCCACCGCACTTTTACCTCTAGCTTTACTACCCATTATTGGCGGTTTAAATATTCGTGCTGTCGCAGCACCGTATTCAAATGAGGTTATTTACTTATACCTTGGCGGCTTTGTCGTCGCACTCACCATGCAACGTTGGAACTTACATAAGCGTGTCGCCTTTGCCGCTTTGAAGCTTTCCGGCAATACTCCTCGCCAAATTATCGGCACTTTTATGATCATTGCAGCTATTGGAAGCATGTGGATTAGTAATACGGCGACCACAATGATGCTTTTACCCGTTGTACTCAGTGTTATTAGTTTAGTAGCCGAGCGCGATGGCAAAGCAAAAAACCAGCTTGATAAGAATCTAGCCATCGCGCTATTGCTTGGTACTGCGTACGCCGCCACTATTGGGGGAATGGGCACCATTATAGGCACCCCCCCTAACGTCTTTGTTGTGTCTTATTTACAAAATCAGCTTGATAAAGAAATCAGTTTTGCTCGCTGGATGACCTTTGGGGTTCCGCTCGTATTAGTTTTTATCCCGCTAGGATGGATTCTTCTAACCCGTTGGATTTTCCCTGTTGGAAATCAACCAGTAGAAGGCATCGAAGAACTTATCGAAACTGAGCAAAATAATCTTGGCCCAATGACCACGCAAGAATGGCGTGTTTTTATAGTTTTTATATCAATGGCGTCTCTGTGGATTATCCGCCCTATTTTAACTGGCATTGAAATTTCGGGTGTACAGATATTCTCAGGATTAAGCGATAGCGGAATCGCGATTATTGCGGCCATCAGTTTATTTTGCATTCCAGCTGGTAATACAAGTAAGCAAGCTCTGGTTAACTGGGAAACCGCTAACAAATTACCTTGGGGATTATTAATACTTTACGGTGGTGGTCTTAGCCTTGCTGCCATGATGGATCAATACGGGGTGAGTAGTTATATCGGCAGCCTAGCAATTGGCATGGACGGCTTACCTCAGGTTGTGATTATTGTTTCTGTTCTAGTGTTGATGATGCTTTTATCTGAACTTACTTCGAATACCGCCACTGCCGCCACACTTATTCCAGTTTTTGCGGCCATCGCTCCTGCTCTAGGACTCGATCCTTTATGGTTAGTAATTCCCGCAGGCTTTGGAGCGAGTTGCGCCTTTATGTTGCCAGTATCGACTCCACCAAACGCGATCATTTTTTCTACTGAACGCTTCACTATCGCCCAAATGGTGAAAGCCGGCATATGGTTTAATATTTTAGGCGCCATACTTATCAGCCTGCTGGTTTACTGGATAGCTTTACCGCTACTTGGCGTTCAGTAAAACCCACTTAACAGAGTTTTAAAATCGTAGGTTGGGCACGCTTACACTCTTAAACTTATGATAATTATAGAAACTATTTTTCCTGTTTTCGCAATTGTAATACTTGGCTATGTGCTACGCAGGAAAAATATCCTCAACGATGCAGAAGGCCAAGCTATCGAAAAAGTTTCTTTTTCGTATTTAGTGCCTTGCCTGTTATTTTTTGGTACCGCGACAGTGGAGTTCCCTAATCCTTTCGACTGGGAGCTTGTTATAAGCTTCTATTTATCAGTACTCATTATCTATCTTCTTGCCATGTTTAGCGCCAAGATAGTTTTTCCTTACAACACTGTTGAACTCAGTGTTTTTGGAATGGGCAGTGCCTACTCCAATATCTCAATCATCGGCATACCATTATGTCTTCAACTCTTTGGAGAAGAGGCTTTTGTACCTCTTTTTGTTATTATCTCCATACATAACCTTATACTCTTTTCTTTCGGTATTATTGTTGCCGAATCAAAAAACAATTCTTCTTTATCACTCGTACAGCATTTGTTTTTTATCATAAAAGATATTCTAAAAGGTCCGATTACAGGCTGTTTAATTGCGGGGGTATTGGTAAATCTTTCTGGAATCGAATTTTATGCCCCTCTATACAATAGTTTAAATTTGATCAGCCAAGCAGCAATACCTATGGCACTGTTGTCTTTGGGCAGCGCATTAACTCGCTATCAGATTCGAGGAGAGATAAACGCAACAATTATCATTGTTACTTTAAAACTTCTAGTTTTACCGGCACTGGTCTGGTTTTTTTCTTTCCATGTTTTTGATATCAACCCTTTATGGGCTGCTACCGCAGTGATCATGGCTGCCACACCAGTCGGCATAAGCCCGTATATTTTTTGCATAAAGTATCGAGCATTGGAAAGCCAGATTGCTTCTTCGATTGTAATTTCTGCGATTTTCTCTATTTTTACCATCACCCTAATTACTATAGCTATCACATAAATAGTTTCATTATTCGCTACTTACCTTACATCTTGCTGGGTATTTGATTTAGACTTGCTCTGATAAGAATAATAAGAGCTAAAAGTTATGGGCTTTAGCTGGCAATAAAGTTGTAACATCCAATAGCATAAAAGGTTACGAGATGGATATTTTTCTTTGGCTTCTTACTACCGTTGCCTTAATTGTTTGGTTAACAATCAAATACCAATTACACCCCTTTCTCGGGCTTCTCCTCGGCGCTTTATTTATCGGGTTTGTGGGAGACCTGACACCTACCAATTTAATTAACACCCTCGCAGAGGGTTTTGGCTCTACTCTAAGAAGCATAGGAATTGTGATAGCGGCTGGCGCAATAATCGGTGAATACCTTGACAGAAGTGGCGGAGCCAAAGTTCTTGCGAATAAAATTCTTGATAGCATCGGGGAAAAGAATTCACCATTAGCAATTGGGATGACCGGCTACATTGTTTCTATTCCTGTGTTCTGCGATTCAGGTTTTATTGTGCTATCTGCACTTAATAAAGCAATTGCTAAGCGGACAAACATTTCATTAGCAGTACTGGCAATATCACTTTCATCTGGCTTATACATTACTCATGTTTTTGTGCCCCCAACACCGGGACCACTTGCCGCAGCAGCAACTCTTGGAGCTGATATCGGCTGGGTACTAATACTAGGGCTTTTAGTCTCTGTTCCTGTGCTAATGGTAGCGGTGATTTGGGCAAAAATCGGCTGTAAAAATTACATTATTAATTATGAACTTAGTAGCTCAGACGGACAGTCACCAAAGATTGCACCTTCTTTTAGTTTAGCAGTCTTACCTATTTTAACGCCCATAGTTTTGATCGCTTTAAAATCTATTGCTCTTCTCCCTACAAATCCTTTTGGCAATGATGGCTTAGTGAACTTATTAGTTTTTTTAGGAGACCCTATTGTTGCTCTCTTACTTGGAGCCGTTTTGTCTTTTTTTATGGTACGAAGTGGGAACAAAATAAAACATCTTTGGTTGGAAGAAGCGCTCAAAAAAGCTGGACTAATTATTTTAATCACCGGGGCTGGAGGAGCTTTTGGAGCCGTTCTGAGAGAAACTGAACTGGCTGAATTTGCCAATGAATTTGTAAACCTCGGCTCTTTAGGTATGCTCGTTCCCTTTCTTATCGCCGCTTTTCTAAAAACCGCTCAAGGCTCTTCAACAGTAGCAATTATCACTTGCTCCGCCATCATGGTTCCATTAATGCCTGCCCTAGGTTTCGACTCAAGCTTGGGTAAAGCTTTAGTCGTTCTCGTAATTGGAGCAGGTGCAATAACAGTCTCTCATGTCAATGATTCATACTTTTGGGTAGTGGCGAAATTCTCGGAGATGGATACAGCTACTGCATTAAAAACTCATACAATCGCTTCCCTTTTAATGGGAGTAACAGGTTTAATCGTGATTCAGTCGCTAGCATTGATTTTACTCTAATCCTTTTTCAGCTGATCCAGTTCAACCAAAGGAACATTAAAAGTTTCTCTTGCACTGAATGCGATAACTGCCACCAAAATTGTAATTAGTAAAGTACAAGTACCTATCACAACAGGTATATTTTCAGCACCGGGAGGTGCCATCGTTACAAATAAAGCCGGCAAGAAAGCGGTAATCATTGTGCCTAGATTTTGAGAAATTGCCATTGCGGAAACTCTGCTTTTGGTTGGAAAAAGTTCCGGATAAAAGCTGGGGAAAGTAGCGTTATAGCCCTGATAGACAATACCCCACATCAACAAAAACATAAGGATCGCCATCAGTACATTTTCTAAAAAAATAGAGCAACTGCATATCACAATCACTCTATTCATTTATTGGAGATTAGTTTACTTTGCTGCTGCAAGCGCCTGTTCTATATCAGCCACTATATCGTCTATGTGCTCAATACCAATCGACAAGCGAATCATTTCCTTACTCACTCCAGCGGTTTTTAGTTCAGCTTCATTTAACTGTCTGTGAGTTGTAGAGGCTGGATGGCAAGCAAGCGATTTGGCATCCCCAATATTGACCAAGCGCAGAATCAGCTGCAAAGCGTCAATAAACTTGGCGCCGGCTTCTTCGCCACCCTTGATACCAAAACTTAGAATTCCTGAAGGCCTTCCACCTACTACTTTTTTTGACAACTCATAGTATGGACTCGATTCCAGACCGGCGTAATTTACCCACTCAACTTGATCATGGTCCGAGAGATATTGGGCAACCTTTAGAGCATTATCGCAATGACGCTCCATTCTCAGTGCCAGCGTCTCCAAGCCCTGCATAATTTGAAAGGCATTCATAGGCGAAATTGCTGCACCCGTATTACGTAAAGGCACCACTCGACAACGACCAATAAAAGCCGCTTCACCCAAGGCTTCGGTATAAACCACACCATGATAGGAGGGATCCGGTTCATTCAACATTGGGTATTTTTCTTTTTGTGCTGCCCAATCGAACTTGCCAGAGTCGACAATAATGCCACCTATAGAAGTACCATGGCCGCCAATGTATTTAGTTAAAGAATGAACTGCGATATCAGCCCCGAGATCAAACACACGACATAAAAATGGCGTGGCAACCGTGTTATCTACAATAAGTGGTATGCCATTGCGATGGGCAATTTCTGCTAAAGCCTCTATGTCAACAATATTACCCGCAGGGTTACCAATCGTTTCACAAAACATGGCCTTAGTATTTTCATCTATTAGCGCTTCCAAACCCTCATGGTCATCACAAGAAGCAAAACGAGTCTCAACACCTTGTGCAGGCAAAGTATGCGCAAACAGATTGTAAGTGCCACCATAAAGCTGAGTGGTGCTAACAATATTGCTACCCACTCGAGTAATGGCCTGAATGGCATAAGTAATCGCAGCCATACCAGAAGCCAATCCCAGGGCTCCAATACCACCTTCCATTTCCGTTAAGCGCGCCTCAAGTACTGCCGTGGTTGGGTTCATAATGCGCGTATAGATATTACCGGGAACCGCCAGGTTAAATAGGTCCGCACCATGCTGGGTGTTATCAAAAGTATATGAGGTAGTTTGATAGATCGGAGTAGTCGCAGCATTAGTTGCCGGATCACCGTCGTACCCTGAATGCAGGGCTATTGTTTCCAGTTTCATTTGAAATCCTCTAATGTAGATTATGTTCTTATACTTATCATTACAATTATTCTGGCTTTGTTTGTTTTCAGCTTTTGCAAACTTAAACATAACAGCTTCAAAGCTCTAGGTTAAGTCTCGCCATAGCCTAACTAGAGTGAAATAATGTACTGACAAACCCAAACGAAGACTAAACCCTATTTTATTTTGAGATTTTCTCAGTGACATTGACCTTCCCACAACTTGCCAATCTAGTTCCAGAATCCGTCCCGACCGGTATCACCCTGCTTGATCAGCCTCAAGCCATGCTAGTAATTGAAAATGCCAATGCCAGTGCCACGATCTCTTTGTTTGGGGGGCAAGTATTAAGCTTTATACCAAAACACGATGGGCGCGACCGACTGTGGTTAAGCAAGAAAGCAATCTGGGATGGCAGCAAATCATTACGCGGTGGCATACCTATTTGTTGGCCTTGGTTTGGAGACCATAAAGAGAAACAATATCCTGCTCATGGCTATGTCCGCACCTTATTATGGAAGTGTATTGAAATAAAAGAGGAAGGCGATGGTGAAAATCAACTGACCCAGATTACACTTGTCCCTATTATTCCTTTTAATGATGCCAGCGAATTTGGTTTCGCTGGTAAAGCATCTCTGAAATTGGACATATCCATTGGAAGAGAATTAAGTCTGGTCCTCTCTACTACCAACATTGGGGAAGAAGCCTTTTCCTTTACTAGTGCTTTGCACACCTACTTCTCGATAAGCGATATTAAGCAGACAGAACTCAAAGGCTTATCTGAGGACTACTCTGACAAACCTCGAAACTATAAAATTTTCTCAAGCCCAAGCCCTTATCGTTTTTCAGAAGAAACTGATCGTATCCATTTAAATCCAGTTTCAAAAGTTGAAATTATCGAGGTAAAGGCACAAAGCTCCGTCTACTCTGAAGGTCATGATTCCATTGTTGTCTGGAATCCATGGCAAGAAAACTCTAGACAGTTAAATGACATGGAAGACGACGACTACATAAACATGCTTTGTGTTGAAACAGCGATTACTCAGGGAGTTCTATTAGAACCAGGTATCACTAAGAATTTAAAACAAAGTATTTCCTAAACACATTCAAGCCAGTTTAGTTTTACGAGCCAGCTTCAATCTTCCATTCAAACCCTAAAGCCAAAATGAGCATGGAGCTTATGTATTGCGCAAGAGTAGTGATAGTTAAATATTATCACTATACTTATTTATTCTTTATTTATACTTTCATAGAATGTGCCCATATTTAGAACAGTTAAGCTTAATAGAGCGCAGCAAAACAGATTGATAATACTTATTAAGTAGTAGAGAAAGGAAAGAGCATGGCCGATCATTTTCCAAGTCACATTGAGTTCAAAGAGGATTTTTTTAAGATCCTTAGCCCTGAAGCAGGCTTCTATAAAGTTGTGGTGATTTATAGCATTGCGATCAGCTTGCTCACACTAGCGGTGCCAATTTCTTTACAACTTTTAGTCGATACTGTTGCAAACATCGCACTACTAAGAGCTGTGCTCTTGATTGCATTACTGCTCTTTACTTTGCTCTTTTTATCTGGGGTTATGTACGCCCTAAGAGCGTATGTGATGGAATTATTTACTCGCAAGCTGTATGCGAGAGTATCCAGTGAAATCGCAATGACCGCAATGCTCGCCAAGCCTAATCATTTTGAACAAAATCAAAATTCAGATTTATTTAATCGTTACTTCGATATCTTAACGATAAAAAAATCTGTTCCGTCCATTTTAACTAATGGATTTACACTCATTCTTCAATCCTTAATTGGTTTTGCGGTCGTTTCTTTTTATCACTTTTATTTTTTTATTTTTTGCATGATACTCATCTTCCTAATTTGGTTAGTCTGGAAAATTTGGGGATGGCGTTCAATTGAAACAGGCTTTCATTTGTCGGAAGCAAAATATAAAACCGCAGCCTGGTTGCAATCTCTCCCATTTAATAATGAAGAATATAGATCATCTCTTAACCCAGACTTTGCAATGGCAAAAACAGATGGCTTAGTTGAAGCCCATATTCGTAGACAATCCGATCATTTCCGAAACACCTATTCACAATTAATAGTTATGCTGATTTTGTATGCCTGCGCGAGCGCGGCACTATTGGGGATGGGTGGATGGCTTGTGATAACCGGTCAATTAACATTAGGACAATTGGTCGCTGCAGAGCTTATCTTATCTGCAATTTTTGTCGGCCTGCCTCAATTAGCTGGCTATCTTGAAAATTTTTACGATGTTTGTGCGGCGGCTGAAGAAATTTCCAGGTTCATAAATGTGAAAACCGAAGAGCCCGACAAAAGCGCCAGCATGGGAGTGCCTGAAGACACTACTATTAAGTTCAGCAATGTTAACGTTCAATACTTTAATCAAAACACTGACTTCAATATTGAGTTGCCCAAAAAAGCTCTTGTAAGAGTGACGGGCAACCATATTGGGCTCGCAAGTTTGACTGAACTGGTTAGAAGAAATATTAGTCCTAGTTCCGGAATTATCACAATCGGCGGAATTGATAATATTGATATTCATAGACAAGAATTGCGTCAAGTGGTCAATTTTATCAACCGAGTCTCGCTTCCGCCTATGACGATAAAGGACTACTTAGACCTGTTTGTACGAAAAGATGCCAAGCATTCTCGTCAGGAAGCTTTGACCATTTTGAAGCTAGACAGTGTCATAGCAAAGCTAGATGAAGGAATGAATACAATGCTTAGTCGCGGCGGTTGGCCCTTATCACAACCTCAAGCCATTCGATTGAAACTTGCTACCGCCTTGCTTTCTGAACCGAAAGTTCTAACGCTTGAAGACATTGTGGATGCCGTGGATGCTGATGTGATGGATCCATTCTTAGAAGCCATGAAAGGTTTAGGCAGCACAGTTCTGTATTACACTTTACGTGATGATATTGATGAGCTTGATTACCTTCTAAAAATTGAAAATTCTGAGCAGTCAATCGTTTCATTAAAGAAAGGTGAGGAATAATGAGTAGTCAACTTTCTACAAAAAATCAAAAATTTTCCTTTGGTCATCAATACCGGGAAAATCATCTTGAACATTTACCTATGATCTCTTCGATCAGCATCCCCAACGCGGTTAAAGTGACCTGTTGGATAATTTGTATTGGGATAATTTTAGGTATAGCAAGCCTATGGATTCCATGGGTTCAATCAACTTCTGGTAGAGGTGAAGTCACCACACTGAACCCGAGTGATCGAGTGCAAAATATCAGCGCAATGGTTTCTGGCCGTATTGCAGAGTGGTATGTGCAAGATGCAGACTTTGTAAAAGCCGGTGACCCTATCGTTCGCATTGCTGATATAGACGATCAACTATTACCTCGCTTGCAATCGCAGTTAGGTGCTGCACAAAGAAAATTTCAGGCCGCACAACAAGCAGTTACAACTGCTGAAATTGACTACAATCGCCAGCAAGAATTATTCAATCAAGGCCTTGCTTCAAGCTTGGCTTTTGAACAGGCTAAAATCAAAGTTCAGCAACTGACAGTATCTTTAGAAGAAGCACAAACAGAATTAAATCAGGCACAAACCAATCTCTCTCGACAAGGAAGCCAGCTGGTTATCGCCCCTAGAGATGGCACGATTCTTCATGTCGAAGCTGGTGATACGGCTACAGTAGTGAGCGCTGGACAGGCTTTAGCGAGTTTCATGCCAGCCAACACAACTAGGGCTGTACAGTTGTATATTGATGGAAGGGATATCGGTCTGGTTCAACCAGGTCGAGACGTGCGCTTAGAATTCGAAGGCTGGCCTGCCTTTCAATTTAGCGGAAGACCCGACCTCGCCGTAGGTACTTTCAAAGGAGAAGTTGTTTTTGTTGAGCCTTCCGCAAGATTAGACGGTAGTTTTCGTGTTTTAGTTAAGGAACCTCTTAGAACAGAGGATTGCTTACAAGCTGAAATGGTCAATGGTATTCCAAGAACTGGTGAATGTGGTTGGCCACCTGAAAGCTTTGTGCGCTTAGGAGCCAATGTCCAAGGCTGGGTACTATTAGAAACTGTGCCACTTGGGTTTGAATTATGGCGCTTATTGAACAATTTCCCTCCATTAAGCAGCCCACCAGCTACGACATCAGGAGATATGTAATTCAATGACTATTTTTATCAGGCTAACAATAAGCTTATTTTTGATAATTGCCTCAGTTGAATTCGCTATTGCTCAAAATAATATCGCCGACAATAGAACCACTGCTTTAGAACCCACCAAACTAATTGATGTTTTAAACAGTGCACGCGAGTTCTACCCAAGCATTCAATCTGCCCAGCAACGAATAAGGGAAACTGAAGCTGACAGCTTATCTGCTTTAGGGAGTTTTGATTCTAGGCTTGATGGTGGAATTTCTTCACGTATCGACAGTTACTATGATGGCAATTCTGCAGGGGCAGGCCTTTATAAGAACCTGCCCTTTATGGGCGCCGAAGTGTTTTCAGAATACTCAAGATCAAATGGCAGCTTCCCAATATACGAAGACAGTCTGATTACTGCTGATGATGGAAAAATCAAATTAGGTTTTGCACTTTCTCTGTTACGTGATCGCGAAATCGATGACCCTCGATTTGGAGTTTTAAAGGCGCAACTTGAAACCAACATCGCTGAGTTCAATCTACAAACGCAAGAACTTTCTATATTTCAACAAGCATTTATTGCTTATAGCAGATGGTTAATATCCGCTCGCTTATTGGAAGCTTATAACGAACTCTTGAACGTTGCTGTTGTTCGTGGAGATGCCATGGAAACGCAAGTCGCTGCTGGAGACCTTGCCGAGATTTTTTTGGTAGAAAATAGACAAGCAATTCTTCAGCGAGAAGGCTTGGTGGTTGATGCGCGTAGGCAACTCGATTTATCGGCTGAAATCCTCGCGCTATTTCTACGAGATGAAGACGGTCTACCACTATACCCAGTCTATGATGAAGTCTTACTAGTTCCTGAAGCTGACGAAAGCTTTCTAGATGCTCCAATATCACAATTAGTAGACACAACTCTTACTATACGACCTGACATTGCCAGCGCCAGAATTTTGCAGGAACAATTCCAACTTGAAAGACGCTTAGCAGAAAACTTGATCAAACCTCAACTCGATTTGAAAGTTTACACTTCAAGAAATTTTGGTAACAGCCCTATGGTTTCGGTTCTGGGAAATGAAAATGTGGTAGAACTAGCCTTTAGCGTACCGCTGCAAACTCGAAATGCTAGAGGAAGAATCGCTTCGGCCGATGCTAGGCTAGCTGGACTTAGTTATGACTTGCAGCTTCTTATCGATCAAGCCGAACGTGATATACGATCCTCACTTGTGAACCTAACAGCGACTACTGAACTTAAACAAGTTGCCTTGGAAGAACTCGAAGTTGCGCAGCTACTTGCAGAAGCAGAAGAAAGGCGTTTCCTAGCTGGGATTAGTGACTACTTCACCCTTAACGTCCGTGAACGCATGCTCGGTGAAGCACAACTAAAACGCTGGCAAGCCGAGCTGAATCATCAGGTCGCACTTGCCAACTATTATGGAATCAGTCTGGATCTTCCAGAGCTTGATAGCTTAGTTCAGTGAAGAGAACACAGTGACTAAATTTCTAATTGATTATCTATCTAATAAAAATTTGAGTATTCTTTGATTTAACATTAAATATTATGCGGGAGAATCTATCTTTACCTTTGCACATTTACTACTTATATTTATCTCAATAAGTAAAGTTAGCTTATCAATAATTAGTCAATTTTTTTAGGAAGGTAAGCTTATGATGCTAGACTCAATGAAAGAAAAAATGACGCCCTTGGGCTTAAACTGAGTCTCTATAAAATTTCTTGACTTGATTGAGTATAAAAAACGGCGACCTTTTCAGTCGCCGTTTTATTCTTAGCTAGTTTTGACTAACGTAAATCAAAACGATCTGCTGTCATCACCTTAGTCCAAGCACTGACGAAGTCGTTTACGAAAGTTTCTTGCTCACCTTCAGCCGCATAGAACTCTACTATCGCTCGCAACTCCGAATTAGAGCCAAATACCAAATCTACAGGTGTGCCTGTCCATTTTAACTCACCCGTATTGCGATCATGGCCTTCGTAAACACCTTCCATGCTAGATGATGGTGTCCACTCATATGACATATCCAAGAGCTTGACAAAAAAGTCATTCGTCAGGGTTCCCGGTTGATCTGTGAAAACTCCATGCTCGGATGCATCGGCATTAGCATTCAAGACACGCAGACCTCCGACTAAAACCGTCATTTCAGGAATCGTTAGATCCAGCAAGTCTGCTTTAGTCACTAAAGCCTCTGCTGGCGACTCCATTTGTGGGCCTGCAAAGTAATTACGGAAACCGTCAGCTTTAGGTTCTAAATAGGCAAAAGAAGCCACATCAGTTTGTTCTTGAGTAGCATCAGTTCTACCAGGAGTAAAAGGAACATCAACGTCAAAGCCTGCATCTTGTGCTGCTTTTTCAATAGCCACTGCTCCTCCCAACACGATCAGATCTGCCAGAGAGATTTTTCTATTTGATCGGCGGCTATTGAACTCAGTCTGAATGCCTTCAAGTACAGTGAGTACTTTGCTTAACTCGGCGGGATTGTTAGCCGCCCAATCTTTTTGAGGCGCCAGACGAATTCTTGCACCATTGGCCCCACCTCGCATGTCGGTATCGCGATAAGTGGAAGCAGAAGCCCAAGCCGTTCGGATTAATTCAGAAACATTCAAACCCGAATCAAGAATACCAGACTTCAAACGAGCAATATCTCTTGAATTTACTAAATTGTAATCCGCTTCTGGGATAGGATCCTGCCACAAAAAGTCTTGCTCTGGAGTCATAGAACCAAGATAACGAGATGTTGGCCCCATGTCGCGATGAGTCAGCTTAAACCAAGCTTTCGCAAATGCTTGCTCGAACTCTTCTGGGTTATTCAGCCAACGCATGGTGATTTCCCTGTATGCGGGATCTTCTTTAAGCGCCAAATCCGTCGTAAACATAATTGGTGCATGCCTTAACGAAGCATCATGTGCATCTGGAACTAAATTAGAACCAGCATTGTTTGCAGGAATCCACTGTGTTGCGCCAGCTGGGCTTTTTGTCTGCACCCATTCAAAATTATATAAATTTTGTAAGTAGTTATGAGTCCATTGTGTTGGGCTCACAGTCCAGGCACCTTCTAAACCACTTGTAATCGTATCGGCACCATTACCTGTGCCACAGCTGTTCTTCCAACCAAAGCCTTGCTCTTCAATCGCTGCCGCTTCCGGTTCTACACCGACGCATTCATCCGGTTTAGCGGCACCGTGCGCCTTACCAAAAGTATGCCCTCCAGCGATAAGAGCAATGGTTTCTTCATCATTCATAGCCATGCGGCCAAAAGTTTCACGAATGTCTGCTGCAGCTGAAAGAGGATCTGAGTTCCCGTTAGGTCCTTCAGGGTTTACATAAATAAGCCCCATTTGCACAGCGGCAAGAGCTCCTTCTAACTCTCTATCTCCGCTGTAACGTTGATCACCTAACCATTCGCCCTCAGGGCCCCAATAGATTTCATCTGGCTCCCACTCATCTACTCGACCTCCTGCGAATCCCAAGGTTTCAAATCCCATTGATTCCATTGCTACAGTACCCGCAAGTACCATGAGATCTGCCCATGACAGGCTTCGCCCATATTTTTGCTTGATTGGCCATAGTAAACGTCTGGCTTTATCAAGGTTTGCATTGTCTGGCCAGCTGTTCAGTGGTGCGAAACGCTGCATACCACCATCTGAACCACCACGACCATCAGTCACGCGATAGGTACCCGCACTGTGCCAAGCCATGCGAATAAAGAAAGGACCATAGTGCCCGTAATCTGCTGGCCACCAATCCTGTGAGTCCCTCATAGCGGCTACTAAATCTGACTTAAGCGCATCAAGATCTAGATTTGCGAAAGCTTCTGCATAATCGAACTCACCAGCTAAAGGATCTGAATCCGGGGAATGCATGCGCAATGGATCAAGACTTAGACGATTTGGCCACCAGTAATCATTTGTTGGCATATCTTGAGCGCCCGCCTGATTAAATAGCCCGACTGAAGAGATACTAAGTGCTAAAGCACTCAATACCGGAATAGCTTTTTTGAATTTCATTTTGATCTCCATTTATTAAGTTACTCAAACTACAGCACCAACTACGACAGATGACGTCTTAACTAAGCTTGGTGCTGAACACTTTCTTTAAACTTTGCCTCATTTTCTGAGTCCAGTAACAATAACAGCAAGAATTTAATCATTAAAATGAATTAAAATATTACTATTGATCGATTTTATCGATAGAGAAAAGCCTGCACTAAACGCCACTAAAGGAATTTTTTTTCGCTTGCCGCTATTGAAGTTTTCAATCGCTTTAGACAAAGATTAGAAAATATCGATGAATGAGCTCAGCCCTATTATTGAACAAAGTTATATTTCATGGTTATATCTAACAGGTAATAAGCTACAATTAACTTACAATAATAATTATTACATCGATAAATATAATAAGGGGTGTTTGATGACTTCATCAAGATTAGCCACATTGATTTTCATATTTTGTTCTTCTGCCTACAGCAACGCTACTTTGGCACAGTCTGCTGATGATTGGGAAAGTGGCAAGCAAATTTTTGACAACATTTGTCAGCATTGCCATACGCAAAAAGTAGGTCCTGTTCTTACTGGTCGCAACTTACCTGCCGTCTTTTACACAACAATTGCTCGGAATGGACTAAACGCTATGCCAGCTTTTAGACCCACTGAACTTTCTGATGCCGACCTTGAAAAAGTAGGCCAGTATTTGAGTCAAAGCAGTGGAGAAAACCCATGAGCATAGATCATGAAAGACGCCGCTGTTTGAAAACAATCGCTGCTGTTAGCGCACTCCCAGTTTTACCCATGCAATTTGCTTTTGGATCCGACTCTGACTCAGTGTATGTCATTACCAACTCGGAAAGTTTCGACAAATCATTCATCACTACTGTCAATAAGCTAAACAACGCTAACACTTTGCTTATTTCGAACAGGAGTTATGACAGCCTAAGTGAACTGGCTTTTTTACCTAAAGGTTCTGTTTTAATTGGCTTAGTAAATGAAGCCGAAAAAGTATTAATTGAGGCGATTATTCATGACCGTAGAGGTCGCTTCCATGCTGTAGATCGAGTCAACAAGCCGTTCATGTCTGATGAAATTTCTGAACTGGCGATTTCAACTACAGAACTGGCTCTTACAAGAAGTAGTCATCAAAAAGAACTTAAGCCTGTTACTAAATTACAAAAAAATGATGGTGGATTAATCAGCTTTTACGCTCATCTTTAATAAGTATTTAAATAATAATAATTTTAAAAATTCTCTAGGGGAACCTAATGGCCACATCCAGTATTTTACCTCCTGGCGTTTCTGCCAGAAGATTTGCTAACGCAATTGAAGAGTATGCCGCGATTGTCGGCGATGAAAATGTTTTTGTAACTGACGAAAGCCTTACCAGCTATAAAAAAATCATGCTGCCTGTTGATGTCAGCGACTATGCGCCTGCAGGTGCTTTAGCACCAGCATCTGTTGAAGAAGTTCAAGCCATTATGGGCGTATGTGACAAATATGAGATTGCAGTGTGGCCCATTTCAACAGGAAAGAATTTTGGCTACGGTACTGCGACCGCGGCAACTAAGGGTCAAATGATTCTCGATTTACGCCGCATGAACAAAATCATAGAAGTTGATCCCGAGCTGGGAACTGCACTAGTAGAACCTGGTGTAACTTATCAGCAACTGAAAAACTATTTAGAAGAAAACAACATTCCCCTATGGCTTTCTCCACCTGCGCCATCCGCCATTGTAAGCCCGCTTGGAAATACTGTAGACCGAGGGGTTGGTTACACACCATACGGTGATAACTTCATGTTTCAATGTGGTATGGAAGTTGTTTTAGCGGATGGTGAAGTGCTCAGAACAGGCATGGGCTCAATGCCAAACTCCAATACCTGGCAAGTATTCAAATGGGGTTATGGCCCTTCTCTCGACGGAATATTTACCCAATCAAATTACGGTATCGTCACTAAGATCGGTATGTGGTTAATGCCACAACCTCCTGCTTTTAAACCCTTTGTCATTCGCTATCCCAATGATGCGGATATCGTCAAAGCAATTGAGACTATTCGACCACTAAGAATTGCCCAAATTATTCCAAATGGAGTCGTTATTGCTCATGCTTTATGGGAAGGTGGTTCCGAAGCGATCCGCAGCGACTATTACCAAGGTGAGGGTTCCATTCCAGAAGAAGCCGTTGAAAAGCTGAAAGCAGATTACAAAATGGGCGCATGGAATATTTACGCCGCCCTATACGGCACTGAGGAACAAAATGACTTGAATTGGAATATTGTGAAAGGCGCTTTCGAAGCAACCGGAGCGATTGTTCAAGATGCTGAAGACCTTCCTGACAACCCTACTTTCGATTATCGATCCAAATTAATGAGCGGGGACATGACCCTTAAAGAATTCGGATTATATAACTGGAGAGGCGGCGGCGGATCAAGTTGGTTTGCACCCGTAGCTCAAGCGAAAGGGTCTGAAGGCTTAAGACAAATGGAGCTCGCCAAAGAAATTTTAGGAAAATATGGCTTTGATTATGTTTCAGAGTACGTTGTAGGTTGGCGTGAAATGCACCACATCATCGATCTCTTATTTGATAAAACTAATGCCGAAGAAACCACTAGGGCCAATCAATGTTTTGATGAACTGATTACAGAGTTCTCTAAGCAAGGCTGGGGCTCTTATCGCACCAATACCGCCTATATGGAAAAAGTGGCTGACACTTATGGCCCCGTGAAAAAAGACGTTAATCAACGCATCAAACGAGCGCTAGATCCAAAAGGCATAATCGCTCCTGGAAAATCAGGGATCTATATTTAAACTGACTTGATTCATGGCTACTTAAAATTTCGGTAGTTAATAATTTGTTAGGGAGAGCCAAGAAATTAGCTTTCCTTAACAAATTAAAAATAGTTTACTATTGCGCTATTCAATTTTAATCGAACCCAATCAATATTCTGATTCAATTCAGAATTATTGATTATTTTTTTTGCTGGACTATTTACTAACTATTTACTGAACTATTTTCTTAACTAGTAAGTAGATAATTAATTACAGAGGTTTCATACAATGAAAGGTATTCGCATTAAACTGCCTGCGGGCTTAGACAATCTGAACTATGTCGACATGGAAGACTCTGCCGACCCTGCACCCGGTGAAATTAAAGTAAAGATTCATGCCTCTTCTCTTAATTTTCATGACTACGGAGTCGTTATGGGAATGATGCGACCAGCTGAAGGTAGAATACCAATGTCCGATGGAGCTGGTGTTGTCGAAGCGGTTGGAGAAGGCGTCACAGAATTTTCTGTCGGAGACAATGTTGTTTCATGCTTTTTTCCTGACTGGCAAGATGGCCCTTCCACAATAAGTGACTTTGCACGAACCCCGGGAGATGGCATTGACGGTTACGCTCGAGAGTATGTTACGACACCCAGCACCTGGTTTACCCACGCCCCTAAAGGTTGGAGCCATGTGGAATCTGCAACCATCACCACAGCTGGTTTAACCGCTTGGCGGGCACTAGTTGTTAATGGCAATTTAAAAGCAGGAGATAGTGTTCTTATACTCGGCACAGGAGGCGTTTCAATTTATGCCTTACAAATAGCCAAAGCCATGGGGGCAAGAGTGTTTGCAACTTCTTCATCTGATGCAAAAATCGAACGGCTTTTAAGCATGGGCGTAGAACAAGCAATCAATTATAAAACTCATGAAAACTGGGGAGAACATGTTGCTAAATGGACTGGTGGTCGCGGTGTTGATCATGTAATTGAAGTTGGTGGCCCTGGTACCTTACCTCAATCAATAACAGCTGCTCGAATAGGCGGTCACCTTGCGCTAATTGGCGTTTTAACTGGCCTCCAAGGAGATATTCCTACTAGAACCTTTATGCTAAAACAACAACGCTTGAACGGTTTAATCGTCGGTAGTCGTCGCCACCAAAAGGATATGGTTCGTGGTATGGAGGCAAGCGGAATAAAACCAATTATCGACAAAGAGTTTGCCTTAGAAAATCTAGCTGACGCCTTCCGTCACGAAGAGTCTGGTAGCCATTTCGGAAAAATTGGTGTCACCATTTAAGCTGCATGATGCAGAATAAGTCTAGCAGCCAGTAGGAAGATATTTGCTTATTGGCTGTTTTTATTTTCAAACTCAATTTTAAAGTATGCAAGAACAAAACCTCTACATTCGATTGATTCAAAAGTTCCTACCGAGCCCGTTCTCGATTGCAATTATTTTGACCGTACTGACTTATTTTCTTGCTCTTTTTTTTACCGAGCGGCCAGCAAATGAAAGTACCAATTATTCCCTTCAAATTCTGGAATACTGGGAAACAGGTTTTTGGGAATTACTTAGCTTCACCATGCAGATGGCTCTCATTCTTATCTTAGGTCACGCTCTTGCCTTAACTTCTTTTTTTAATTCAATCATCACAACCTTCACTAAATACTGTACAAATACTGCTAAAGCAGCACTTTTAGTAAGTCTGCTAACCATCTTAATGAGCTTTATTAACTGGGGCTTGTGCCTAGTGTTTGGGGCAATATTTGCCAGAAAAGTTGCTGAGAAAGCAAAAGCAAACGGACAAAAGCTTAATTACCCATTAGTAACTGCTGCAGGATACAGCGGCATGATGTGTTGGCATGGAGGATTCTCTGGGTCTGCACCCCTAACGGTGGCATCGGCTAATCATTTCTTAGTAGAACAGATTGGACAAATTGGAATTGAGCAAACCCTATTCTCTCCTATGAACATCTTCAATTCAGTTTTGCTACTTATACTAATTCCTGGTTTGTTTTACTTTTTGGGAAAACGCTCACCTGGCTCTCAAATTACTTTGGCAATAGAACCCGCTGATAAAGTGGAAGCAAAAACTTCGGTTACTGGAGCTGAACGAATAGATCACTCTATAATTCCAGCATTAATCTTGGGATTTATTATTTGTTTTTTAGCTCTAAGAAAAATCTGGCTTAGCCCAGCAGGTACTGGTCTAAGTTTTATTGACCTCAATTACGTTAATTTTTTACTGTTCGGATTGACTATTTTTTTACACGGTAGCTTTAGTAAGTTTCTCCAGGCAATTCAAGAAGCCGTTGGAGGCGCAGCAGGAATTATCATTCAATTTCCACTCTATGCTGGCATTATGGGCATAATGAAATACTCAGGTTTGGCGGCTCAAATTTCCGAAAGTTTTGTCGCCTTTTCAACTACGACCACACTGCCTATTTTTGCTTTTTTAAGTGCTGGTTTAGTCAACATATTCGTACCCAGTGGTGGCGGTCAATGGGCGGTACAAGGCCCAATTATTACTGAAGCAGCTCAAGCACTCGGAGTATCCGTTCCTAAAGCTATTATGGCTTTAGCTTATGGTGACCAGTTAACCAACATGCTGCAGCCCTTTTGGGCATTGCCTATATTGGGTATCACAAAACTAAAAGCGAAAGACATTCTTCCCTATAGCGTTATTATTATGCTTGCTGGAGCATTAATCTTCATTTTTTCTTTGTTACTTTTTTAAAAACTTTTGTACTCGTAGGTTAATTACATCACTAATATACACATTACCTTCTAGATCAACTACAAGGTCATGCCCTTCTCCAAACTCACCGTTTCCGCTTCCTGGCCTACCGATTGCTCCAAGCACAGTACCATTCATATTCAATTTAGCTAACTCACCATCAAAGCCGGTGGTAATGTACATAAAGCCATCGTCGTGCAAATAAAGAGCACAAACTAAAGTGTTGTATTCCCATGATTCAAGATGATTACCACTTGTAGAAAAAATTTGAATACGATGATTTTCTCTATCGGCAACGTAAACCTTATCATCCTCATCAATCACAATTGAGTGCGCAACACGCATTTCAGCAGGGCCATTACCTCGCTTTCCCCATTGAGAAATAAATTCCCCCTCTGGACTAAACTTTAAAACTCCCGGTGGAATATCTGTATAGCCATGGCCTTGAGCAATGTAGACATTACCCGCACTGTCAAAAGCGATATCATTTGGATCAGCGAATAAATGCGAACCTGTAGTTTCGTCCCAAACACCTGACTCACCTGTCGTTCCCAGCGTAAATAGAATTTCTCCGTCAGAATTTAGCTTCATTACGGTATGCGCATTTACATCTGTTACCCACAAATTATCCTGCTCATCTATATTCAAACCATGGGAACGAATAAAAAGGTCTTCAGCACCAAAAGAGCGAATAAAATTGCCTTGTAGATCAAACTCCATAAAAGGCACACTTCCACGCTGAAGTACTATCAAGTTATTCACTGAGTTAATGGCTACAGCTGCAACAGAAGAAAACTCCATCCCTAAGGGTAGATCAAAGGCCTCCTTAACATCTATTGCCTGATACCCCTCTAATGTATAAGCATTAAGTGGGCGCAATGGACGATCTGGTCTTTGGGAATAAGCAGAACTAGCAAGACAAACTATAAGCAGAACCAGCATTTTTTTCATTATAGGCACCCCAAATTTTTTAGTGAGCAAACAGATTCACAAGAGTGAATTAGCAACTCATATTCTTTAGCGAGTGATCAAATTATTGTTTAGATAAGTATTGTTATTCTTTTTTTAAACTAGTGTTTAGTTATTATCCTCAGACTCAGTCGAAATAATTCCAATTCGTCTAGCCCGTTTTTCCCAATTTTTTCTGGCCAAAATCTGCATGTCTTCAATGCTATCAGTTTCATCTAGTATTTCCAGACCTAGCAAGGTTTCAATAATGTCTTCCATAGAAACAACACCCTCGATTCCGCCGTACTCATCAACAACTAGAGATAGGTGTTCTTTTTTCTGAATAAACTTGTCTAACAGATCAGGAATAGCAAGCGTCAAAGGGACTGTGATTAGCGGCCGCCTTAATTCTTTTAAGCTAGCATCTCCCTTACCATCTATCAGCATTAACAACAAATCTTCCTTGAGAACGTATCCGGTTATATTATCATTTCGTCCATGAAAAATAGGGATTCTAGAAAAGGGTAAGTCTTTATGCTCCGCATGAAAATTACTTATCGTATCCTCTTCATCAGCTGCCACCAAAACAGTTCTGGGAGTCATAATATGTTTGGTGTAAATTTTTCTGAAGCGCAGCAGGTTATAAATAATAACTTTTTCTTTTTCTTCTAGGACTCCAGAATCTTTACCGAGTTGTGCCATCACAGCGAAATCACTTCGAGACAGAACCGGTTTATCTTTGTCTTTTTTGAAATTGCTTGTAATCAATTGACTCAACCAAACCAATGGAGAAAGAATGGTTAACATCACTCTTAAAGCACCTACCGTAAAAGGGGTTAAAGCCTCCCAGTTATTCGCTCCTAGAGTTTTCGGGATAACTTCAGAAAAAATCAATATGGCCAGGGTCATTCCACCAGCAATGAGCGCTTCTAAACTGAGGAAAGAAACCCCCATAATTCGTAATTCATCATCACCAAAAATAATAGCCGCTTGAGACCCCACCCCAATGGCCCCAACAGTATGTGCAATTGTGTTTAAGGTTAATATTGCAGATAAAGGCTTATCAATATCACTCTTATACAAGGATAAATACTTGGCGATACGAGAAGCTTTTTGTTCTTGAATACCGACATAGGCGGGAGTAATGCTCAAGAGAACCGCTTCCATAATCGAACAAAGAAAAGAAACGATAATACTTACCAGAAAAAAAATGACTAAAAGGGTCATAACAGCTCTTATCTATTATTGAGTTAAAATTCTTGCATGAAAAATTCATACGAGCAAATTATCTCAGTGAAAACTTATACAAGTTTGGTTTCTATCGTTAACAACAAGATATAATCCAGTTAATAACTCGCATTAAAAAATACTAGAAAGCCTTATTAGAGGAAGTGTCGATGTCTGCTTATGTAGTCGTTAATTACAAAATCAGAAACCCCGGGGCCTATGAAGCTTATCTCCCAGCAGTAAGATTTACTATCGAAGCCTATGGTGATGAACTTATTGCAGCAGGCCAAAACACTGAAGGCTTACTAATAATGAGCGATCAGTTTACTCCACCCAATAACCAGTAGAACACTATGC
>CBFIHS010000002.1:0-8246 GCA_965662565.1 Pseudohongiellaceae bacterium
GCCAGATGTTGTTCATATAACTAATGTTTCTCCCACGCATTTGGAAGGCTTTGGAGATTTGGATGCTATAGCACGAGCTAAAGGGGAAATCTGGGACAGTATTTCTGGTGATGGTATTGCAATATTGAATATGGATGATGCTTATGCTGATTTTTGGATGGAAAAACTGAAATCTAAAAACTTTATTGGTATTAGTGTTTCGGGTAATTCTGCAGCTGGCTTTACAGTCAGAAATATACAGTTCGATGAGCAGATGCATTCTTCATTTGAGTTACATGCGCCGCAAGGTGTGGTTGTGATTAATTTGGGTCTCCCGGGGAAACACAGTATTGCTAATGCTCTTGCAGCAGCTGCATTAAGTATGACGGTAGGCGCAGGCTTGGATGCTGTCAAGAAAGGCTTAGAGGCAATGGAGTCAGTCAAAGGAAGGCTTTCAAATCTTCTTGGTACTAATCAATCAGTTCTGATTGATGATTCGTATAACGCCAGTCCAAATTCATTTCGAGCGGCAATTGATGTTCTAGCTGCCCATAAAGGTACCAAAATTGTTGCCATGGGAGATATGGGGGAGCTTGGAATTGAGGCAGAAAATTCTCATAAAGAGGTTGGCCTTTATGCAAAAAAAGAAGGCATTGACGTCTTGGTTGCTTACGGATCTTTGTCGGAGTTTGCAGTTAAAAGTTTTGGTGAAAAGGCACAACATTTTTCCAATTTGAGTGAGCTAGCAGAGCACCTGCTGCCCATGCTCAATAAAGACGTAAAAGTTTTAATTAAAGGTTCGCGCAGCGCGGGAATGGATAAATTAGTTCAACTATTAAATCCGGAAGGGGGTTAAGCGCTTATGTTGCTTTGGCTTACAAATTACCTGGCTCAGTTTAACTCGGGTTTTGTTGTTTTCGAATATCTCACAGTTCGGGGGATTTTGGGAATTCTTACAGCGCTACTGATTTCGTTACTAATCGGGCCATATATGATTAGGACACTAAATTATCGCCAAATTGGTCAGGTAGTGCGTGATGACGGTCCTCAATCTCATTTGAGTAAGGCGGGGACTCCAACAATGGGTGGTGCACTGATTCTTATCAGTATCCTTATTAGTAGTTTGCTTTGGTCTGATTTAAATAGCGCTTATGTGTGGGTAGTTCTGTTTGTTACAGGTGGTTTTGGAGTTATCGGTTGGATAGATGATTACAAAAAGATTTTTGAGCAAAACCCAAAAGGCTTGAGTCCTGGGTGGAAGTATTTCTGGCAGTCAGTAACTGGTTTTACTGCAGCTTGTTATTTGTATTGGCATGCTGTGACGCCAGCAGAAACTGAATTGATTATTCCTTTCTTTAAAGATTTTGCATTAGAGCTGGGTGGTTTTTATGTGTTCGTTGCTTACTTTTTTATTGTGGGTTTCAGTAATGCTGTGAACTTGACTGATGGCTTAGATGGTTTGGCAATTCTGCCTACTGTTATGGTTGCTAGTGCCTTGGGGATTATTTCTTACCTTGTTGGGCATGTGGAGTTTTCTGCTTATTTGAATATTCCATATATCGCAGGGACGGGTGAGTTGGTTGTTTTTTGTGGGGCATTAGCTGGAGCCGGACTCGGATTTCTGTGGTTTAACACATACCCTGCGCAGATTTTTATGGGTGACGTTGGAGCTCTGGCTTTGGGGGCTGCCTTAGGAACTTTAGCGATAATTGTAAGGCATGAAATTGTGTTGGTAATTATGGGTGGAATTTTTGTTATGGAAACTCTTTCGGTCATTTTGCAAGTGGCTTCTTTCAAACTAACGGGGCGAAGAATATTTCGGATGGCGCCTTTGCATCATCATTTTGAACTGAAAGGCTGGCCGGAGCCTAGAGTAATAGTGCGTTTCTGGATTATTACAATCATCTTGGTTTTGTTCGGATTGGCAACATTGAAATTACGTTAAGGAAAAGGCATTAAACGTGCAGCAAGAAGAAATGCAGACACAGGGGAATAAAGTGATAGTCGGTCTTGGCAAGACTGGGCTTTCCTATGCTCGCTATCTGCATAATCAAGGAGAAGCGTTTTCTGTTGTTGATAGTCGTAAGCAGCCGCCTGGGATAGAAGAGTTTCAAAAGAAATACCCTGGAGTAAAAGTTGAGCTAGGTGAGTTTGATCAAAATACTTTTCTTAATGCGAAAGAATTATTGGTGAGTCCAGGGGTGGACTTAAGAAACTCTGCTTTAGCTAAGGCAATAGAAAAAGCTGTCCCAGTTACAGGTGATATTAATATTTTTGCCCAAAAAGTAGATGCACCGATAGTTGCAGTTACTGGCTCTAATGCAAAAAGCACTGTCGTTAGTTTACTAGGCGAAATGGCTGCTAAAGCTGGTGTCGATGTTGTTGTTGCTGGAAACATTGGTAAGCCGGTATTGGATTTGCTGTCAGAAAAAGCTTATGAACTTTATGTTTTAGAAATTTCTAGCTTTCAGCTTGAAACAAGTTCTCATCTGGGTGCGGAAGTCGCATGCGTTCTTAATATTAGTGCCGATCATATGGATCGTTACGATTCTCTTCAAGAGTACTATCTTGCTAAACACCGTATTTTTCAAGCCTGCAAACAAGTGGTTATCAATCGTGATGACCTCTTAAGCAAACCTTTAATCCCTGATGGCGTTCAGAGATGGAGTTTTGGTCTTGATGCAGGAGATATTAATGAGTTTGGTCTTATCGAACTTGAAGGCAAAAGCTTTCTTGCATTTGATAAAAAAGCACTCATGCCAGTCGATGAAGTCAAAATCTCAGGCAAACATAATTTATCAAATTCATTGGCAGCCTTAGCTTTAGGTAAAGCTGTAGGTTTGGATATGCAAGCAATGCTCCAAACTTTAAGAGAATTTTCTGGCTTACCGCATCGTTGTCAGTGGGTTGGAGAGGTAAATGGAGTCACTTATTACAACGACTCTAAAGGGACAAATGTAGGTGCGACAATAGCTGCTTTGAAAGGATTTGGGGTCAGCAAAAATATTATTTTAATTGCTGGTGGTCAGGGCAAAGGCGCAAATTTTTCAGAGTTGAAAGAGAGTGTTTCGAGTTACTCAAAATTACTTGTAGTTTATGGAGAAGATGCAGATCTTATTTGTTCAGCTTTAGATCAAGCGATTACGATTATAAAAGCTAATTCTTTGCAAGAAGCAGTCAAGCTTGCTGATAAAAAGTCTGTTAAGGGTGATGTTGTTTTATTTTCGCCGGCCTGCGCCAGCTTCGATATGTTCAAAAATTTTGAAGAGCGTGGAGAAGTCTTCATTCAGGCGGTGGAGGCTTTGCACTAATCATGGTGGCATTAGTCCAACAAAGATTTAATCAATTCTTCAGAAGTTCTGATGATATTTATTGGGGCGATAAAACTTTAATAGTTTGTGTTTTGTTATTGCTAGCCTTTGGTTTGGTGATGATGACATCGGCTTCAATTGAAATAGCCAGTAATGATTATGGGGATGGATTTTTCTACTTGAAAAAACAGCTGAAGTTTTTAGCTCTTGGTTTTCTCGCAGCGACTGTAGTGTACTGTTTGCCTCTTAAATATTGGCAAGAATGGAGTGCGTTTTTGTTAGTTGGAGCAGTGGTTCTGTTGAGCTTGGTTTTGTTGCCAGGTATTGGCCATGAGGTTAATGGAAGTACGCGCTGGATAAATTTAGGCTTTATGACTTTGCAAGCCTCTGAGCCAGCAAAACTATTCATTGTTATCTTTATTGCCAACTATCTGAGTAAGTATCACAGCTTTGTACTAGGTTCTTGGAAAGGATTTTTAATGCCTTTGGTGTTTGTAGCTCTGCCGATACTGCTGCTACTAAGAGAACCAGATTTTGGTGCAGTTGTTGTTCTGAGCTTATCTGTGTTTGGGATGATGTTTCTTTCTGGCGTTAAGCTTTATCAGTTTGGCTTACTGATATTAACAGCTGGAGGCGGTGCAGCCACTTTAGTGCTCTCATCGTCTTATCGTATCGCTCGAGTTAAATCGTTCATGACAGCTCTATCAGACCCTTTTAATGAAGACGTTGTGTTCGGTTCTGGTTATCAGCTGGCGCAAGCCTTAATTGCATTTGGAAGAGGTGAGTGGTTTGGAGTTGGCTTAGGTAACAGCATCCAGAAATTATATTTCTTGCCAGAGGCTCATACTGATTTTGTCTTAGCGATTATTGCTGAAGAACTTGGTGTGATTAATGTAATCGTCGTGTTGGCTTTGTTCTTGGTTTTTGTAATCAGAGCCATGTTAATAGCTCGAAAAAATGAAACGAAAGGTGATTTCTTTCCAGCTTATCTTGCCTATGGGCTGGCGCTACTTTTTCTTGGGCAGATTGTTATTAATGTCGGTGTCAATACTGGCTTGTTGCCTACCAAGGGATTGACTCTCCCGTTCCTGAGTGCAGGTGGGTCGAGTCTGATTATCTGCATGATGATGGTTGGGCTTTTGTTACGAATTGATATTGAAAGTCATCAGCGTGAAAAAAACATAAAAAGAGTAATAAACCGATGAGCATGCTTTCAGAAAAAAAAGTGCTAATCATGGCTGGCGGAACAGGAGGTCATATATTTCCTGCCCTAAGTATTGCTCGGCAATTACAAGAAGATGGAATAAAAGTGGAGTGGCTAGGAACAAAAAAAGGAATGGAAGCCAGCTTGATTCCAGAAACAGGTATTCCGATTCATTATATTTCTGTTTCAGGTCTAAGAGGGAAAAGTAAGCTGACTTTATTGCTAGCGCCATTTGTCATTTTTATAGCAGTTATACAGTCAGTAATGAAAATTTTCTCAATCAAACCATCTTGTGTATTGGGTATGGGTGGATTTGTTACGGGGCCAGGAGGCCTAGCTGCTTGGTTGACTCGTAAACCCCTATTAATTCATGAGCAGAATGCAATTGCAGGGCTTAGCAATCAGCTTCTCAGTGGAATGGCTTCGACTGTTATGGAAGGTTTTGCTGGTGCATTTCAACGAAAAAAAGGAATAAGCAAAAATCATCTATTAAAGCTTATGACAAAAATAGATAAATGTGTCCATGTTGGTAATCCTTTGCGTCAAGAAATTTTACAATGCTCTCCCCCTAGTGAACGCTTTCATCAGAACGGCAACGAAGCCAGAAAATTAAAGCTTCTGGTAATTGGTGGCAGCCTTGGCGCGGTTGCAATTAATAGGCTCATTCCTGAATTTCTGAGAGTTTCTTCACATCAAGATGAAGTTGAAGTATTACATCAATGTGGGAAAAAGAATTTAGAAACTTGTCAGGATTACTATGCCGAACTAGGAGTTTCCGAAACTGAAACAATAAAAATAGTGCCATTTATTAGTGATATGGCTGATGCCTATATGTGGGCAGATATTATTATTTGTCGAGCGGGTGCATCAACAGTAGCTGAAATTGCTTCTGTAGGGATTCCGGCAATATTTATTCCGTTTCCTTATGCCGTAGATGATCACCAAACTGAAAATGCATCAATACTTCAGAAGTTGGATGCGGCCTGGTTAATCCAACAGCGTGAGCTTAAACCTGAGCTTTTAGAAGATATTCTGGATAAGTTTTTTTCTGATCCGAGTCTGCTATTACAAACTGCTCTAAGGTCTCAGTCAGCTGCAAAAAATGACGCTACAAAAGTTGCAGCACAATATTGTTCGGAGGCCTGCTATGCCTAGAGTGATAGCGCCAAAACTATTCAGTTCAGTGCCAGAAATGAGGCGGATTCGCAATATACATTTTGTTGGTATTGGTGGTGCAGGCATGTCTGGGATTGCTGAAGTGCTACTTAACCAAGGTTATAGCATTAGTGGTTCTGATATCTCTAAAAGTAAAACCATTTCTCGTCTTGAAAAATTAGGTGTGAAGGCATTTATAGGTCATAAAGCGAAGCAAGCTAAGGATGCTGATGTGGTGGTGGTTTCGACAGCTATTGACGATAGCAACCCTGAAATAAAAGCAGCGATGAAGCAGAGGATACCAATAATACGTCGAGCCGAAATGCTCGCCGAATTGATGCGCTATCGACATTCTATCGTCATAGCAGGTACTCATGGTAAAACCACTACTACCAGCATGGTCGCTTCAGTTTTTGCCGAAGGTAAGTTAGATCCAACTTTTGTAATTGGAGGCCTACTCAATAGTGCTGGTACCAATGCAAAACTAGGTGCTAGTCATTTCATGGTCGCTGAAGCTGATGAAAGTGATGCGTCATTTTTGCACTTGCAACCTATGGTAGCGGTTGTCACTAATATTGATGATGACCATATGCAAACTTATCAAAGTGATTTTGAAAAACTCAAACAAACCTTTATTGATTTTATTCATAATTTGCCATTTTACGGTTTGGCTGTTTTATGTATCGATGACCCAGTTGTGCGTGAAATTATGCCTAAAGTTGCGCGTCCTACATTGACCTATGGATTGTCAAAAGACGCAGACTATCGAATTAAAAATATTTCACAAAAAAATGAAAATACCCATTTTATGGTTGTGCGTCCCGATAAAGGTGAGCTTTCCGTTTCCCTAACTATGCCGGGTGTTCATAACGTTTTGAATGCAACTGCAGCTATTGTTGTGTCATGTGATCAAGGGTTAAACGACAAGGCTATTGTGCAAGGCCTTGGTAATTTTGAAGGAGTTGGTAGGCGCTTCGAAATGCATGGGGATTTAGCGTTTAGCAGAGGAAAAGCATTATTGGTCGATGATTATGGCCATCACCCAACTGAAGTGGCGGCAAATATTAAAGCAATAAGAGCGGGTTGGCCAGAAACACGACTAGTAATGGTTTACCAGCCCCACAGATACAGTCGAACACAAGATCTTTATGAAGATTTTGTTGATGTTTTATCGGAAGTGGATGTCTTGCTGCTATTGGATGTGTACTCAGCTGGAGAGAAGCCGATTCGTGGGGCTGATAGTAAAAGCCTTTGTGGAAGTATTAGGCAAAGAGGGCAGCTTGATCCAGTCTTCGTTAAAAAACATTCAGAGTTGCCCAAATTGTTAGATGAATTGTTAGAAGACGGAGACATCTTGTTAACTCAAGGAGCCGGTAACGTTGGATTGTTATCAATGCGCTTGGCTAATGAGGGTTTACAAGGGGAGTGGAGCTGACTCTTATGACTGATTTTTTTGGCAGAGTTGGAGTGTTAATGGGTGGAGATTCTTCAGAAAGGGAGATATCACTACTTGGCGGAGCTGCAGTTTTAGAAGCTCTGCAATCTGCAGGTGTAGAGGCAATTGGGATAGATACGGGCGATGATTTTTTTACCGCCATCAATAAAGAAAAAATTGATAGAGCGTTCATTATGTTACACGGAGGAGCCGGTGAGGACGGACGGGTACAGGCGGCTCTAGAATTAATGAGTATCCCTTACACTGGAAGTTGTCATGCGGCTTGTGCTCTGGCAATGGATAAAGTTCGTTCTAAGTTGATTTGGATGGCGCAAGGACTCCCTACACCCGATTTTGAATTACTCCATCCAGACGTAGATTGGCAGAGTGTGATTGAACGTTTGGGTATCTGTTTTGTTAAACCCGTAAAAGAAGGCTCAAGTATTGGAATCAATAAAGCCTCTACTGCTGCTGAGTTAAAAGCGGCTTATGAGCATGCTGTAGAGTTTGATGAGATGGTCATGGCCGAACAATGGATTGATGGACCTGAATACACAGTCCCCATTTTAAATAATAAAGTTCTTCCGGTTATTGAGCTAAAAACTAAAAGTACCTTTTATGATTATGACGCTAAGTATGAGGCAAATGATAATGAGTACTTATGCCCATGTGATTTGAATGACGATGAAGATAATGAAATAAGAAATTTATGTGGTGAGGCTTTTCAGTTAATTGGCTGTGAAGGTTGGGGCCGGATAGATTTAATGCGAGACAGTCTTGGCAAGTTTTGGTTGCTTGAGGTTAATACAGTACCTGGTATGACGAGTCATAGTCTTGTGCCAAAGTCAGCAGCAGTTGTAAATATGGACTTTGTAAAACTCGTTGTAGAAATATTGAAAGGCAGCATGGGCGAGTCATTTGGAAGCGAGGCGAATAGTGATGCTTAGCTTTTTTAAATCAAAAAAGAATAGGCGTAGGGTTGGGGCAGTTCCTCGAGTAGTGAAAAGCAAACAGCCAAGCAGAAACTTCTTGAGCGGAAAGCTGAAGCTAGTAAAAAAAATGACAGTCATAGTCTTGCTTGTTGGATTCGTAACTATGTTGGGATTGAATTCAAAGACTTTATTTAATGAGGTAAATAGCCAACGGATTGAATATGTCGTAA
>CBFIHS010000002.1:8256-90086 GCA_965662565.1 Pseudohongiellaceae bacterium
AATCGAAGGGTCTCTCAATAAAGTAAATGAATTTGATATCAAAGCTGCAGTTTTTGAGCATATTAATCAGAGCATGGTGGCACTGGATTTGGATCAAATAAAGCAGGCTTTAGAGAATAACCCTTGGGTTAAGTCAGTAAGTTTACGAAGAAAATGGCCTGATACTTTGATCATAGATGCGCAAGAGGAAATTGCTATTGCACGCTGGGGAAGTCAGCAATTAGTTAATCAGGAAGGAGGATTGTTTTCTCCTCCAAATATTCAAGAACCGAATCTAGCTGAGTTATGGGGACCAGAGGGCAGCGAAAAAAAAGTAATGGAGCAGTATCAACTGTTTAACCAGTTGCTTTATCCACAAAACTTAAAAATTGCGAGTTTATCTCTAAATACTAGAAATGCATGGACGATTGAATTAAGTAACAACACTTTAATTAATGTTGGAAGTGATAAGCCCTTAGAGAAAATTAGAAGATTTGTAAGGGTGTACGACGAGTTATTTGCTGGTGAAATTTTGTTTATAGAAAGCTTTGATTTGCGCTATGACGATGGCATTGCGGTTAAAACGAAGTCGGCAGAAGCTAAAGCAAAAAGCGATACATTGCTTTCTATGCAAGTGAGATAGAAATGAATATTTATTTTGAAATGAACAGGGTGGGCTTCTCATTATGAGTAATTTAACCGAAGGTAACATGATAGTAGGCCTTGATATAGGGACTTCTAAAGTAGTGGCCATCGTTGGAGAAGTCGACTCTGATGGCGGTCTTAATATTGTTGGAATTGGCCGCCATAAATCGAGAGGTTTAAAGAAAGGGACGGTGGTTAATATCGAATCGACGGTGCAATCTATCCAGCGAGCAATCGAAGAGGCTGAATTAATGGCTGGCTGTCAGATTCACTCTGTATATGCCGGTATTGCCGGAAAGCATATCCGAAGCATGAATTCTCATGGGATTGTTGCCATTCGGGATAAAGAAGTTTACGCGGCAGACATTGAACGAGTGATAGATGCAGCTCAAGCAGTAGCTATTCCGGCAGATCAAAAAGTTCTACATATCTTACCTCAGGAATACATCATTGATTCTCAAGAAGGCGTAAAAGAGCCAATGGGGATGTCTGGCGTTCGTCTTGAGGCCAAAGTTCATCTTGTGACATGTGCCACTAATGCTTCGCAAAATATTGAAAAATGTATTCGCCGATGCGGGCTAGAAACGGATGAAATTATCTTAGAGCAGTTAGCGTCTAGTTACTCAGTCTTAACAGAAGATGAAAAAGAGCTTGGCGTTTGTTTGGTAGATATTGGCGGCGGAACTACGGATATAGCGATATTTACAGAAGGTGCAATTCGTCATACAGGAGTTATTCCAATTGCGGGTGATCAAGTAACGAATGACATCGCAATGGCCCTGAGAACACCAACAGAAAATGCTGAAGAATTGAAGATTAAATACGCTTGTGCTCTATCTCAGTTAGCAAGCCCAGAAGAAATGATCAAGGTGCCAAGTGTTGGTGATAGACCTCCTCGAGAGCTTTCTAGACGAGCATTAGCCGATGTTGTGGAACCTCGTTACGACGAGCTATTTCATTTGATACAAGCGGAACTTCGGTTGAGCGGGTTTGAGGATGTTCTAGCCGCAGGTTTAGTGTTTACCGGAGGTACGAGCAAGATGGAAGGTGTCGTCGAATTAGCGGAAGAGATTTTTCATATGCCAGTAAGAATTGGTATGCCTTATGAAGTAAATGGTCTAGTCGATATTGTTAGAAATCCAACATACTCGACTGGGGTTGGCTTGCTTTTATACGGTTTGAAGCAGTATCAAGATAGGCACACAAATAATGAAAGAGGAAGTTCTGGAATTACTATTCTTGATAAGGTTAAGAGTTTTTTTAATAGCGGTGAGTAGGTGTTTTAGTTTGAGCTTTTAATGATTGGTTGGCAATAGAAGTAATAATTTTTTTAATTTACGGTAGAAAAAGAGAGGTAACATCATGTTTGAAATCATAGATAATATTGCGCAAAACGCAGTAATAAAAGTGATTGGTGTAGGCGGTGGCGGCGGAAACGCTGTTCAGCATATGCTGACTAGTAATATTGAGGGTGTCGAATTTGTTTGTGCTAATACGGATGCACAAGCGTTGGAAAAAATCGGCACAAAAATGAACCTACAATTAGGTAACGATGTAACTAAAGGTCTTGGAGCTGGAGCTAATCCAGAAATTGGACGTGAAGCTGCATTAGAAGATCGTGATCGTATTCGAGAAATTGTTTCGGGTGCGGATATGGTTTTTATTACTGCTGGAATGGGTGGCGGTACAGGAACGGGCGGAGCGCCTGTTGTTGCCGAAATAGCTCGTGAAATGGGGGTGCTTACAGTTGCTGTAGTTACTAAACCTTTCCCATTTGAAGGTCGTAAAAGAATGATGATTGCGGAAAAAGGTATTAAAGAATTAGAAGAGCATGTTGATTCTTTGATAACCATTCCGAATGAAAAGCTTATGGATGTTTTAGGTAAAGGTTCTACTCTGCTAGATGCCTTTAAATCAGCCAATGACGTTTTGCTTGGTGCTGTTAAGGGTATTGCAGACCTCATCACACGTCCAGGTATGATCAATGTCGACTTTGCAGATGTCAGCACGGTTATGTCAGAAATGGGCATGGCTATGATGGGTACTGGAATTGCTAGTGGCGAAGGTCGAGCGGTTGAAGCAGCTGAAGCAGCAATTCGAAGTCCTTTGCTTGAAGATGTTAATTTACAAGGTGCCAGAGGTATTTTAATTAATATCACAGCAAGCGAAAGTTTGACCTTGGGAGAATTCTCAGAAGTAGGTGATACGATTTCTGAATTTGCCTCAGATCAAGCTATTGTTGTGGTCGGAACAGTTATTAACCCTGACATGGGTGACGAAATCTGCGTTACTGTCGTTGCAACTGGCTTAGGTGCTCAGAAAGCAGAGCGTCCGACTAAAGTGGTCGATAACACCAATAAAAGTAGTAAGAATGTTGATTTTTCCTCGCTAGATAGACCTGCTGTGATGAGAAAAAGCATGCGCTCATCAAGTGAGGCTGAAGAAGTAGAGGAAAAGCCCGTTTACGCTAAAGCGGTTGGTGCTGAATCGGACATGGATTATCTGGATATTCCGGCATTTTTACGAAAACAGGCGGATTAAGGAACTTATGCTGTGTAAATGGTCTTATTAGATTAATGCTCAGCATCAAGGCAGGTGTCAGAGGTTTGCGTATTTTAAATATTGCAGCTTGGGATGGCTTGTCTAGTCTGTTAAGATTGCACTTTATAAGGCATGACTGATAAGGTATGACTGTGGCCGCTTCGATAAAGCCCCGGTAAATTAGGTGAATTTAGGTAAATGATAAAACAAAGAACCCTCAAGAATGTTATTCGTGCTACTGGTGTGGGTCTTCATACTGGGGAGAAAGTTTATCTAACCTTGAGGCCAGCTCCTGCCGATACAGGAATAGTATTCACTCGGGTTGACCTTGATCCTGCTGTAGAGATACCGGCTTTAGCTGAGAACGTAGGGGAGACTACTTTATCTACTACCCTAATGAAGGGAGACGTCAAGATTTCTACCGTAGAACATTTGATGTCTGCCATGTCAGGTTTGGGGATTGATAATGCCTATGTCGATTTAAGTGCTCCAGAAGTTCCTATCATGGATGGTAGTGCAGGACCATTTGTGTTCCTGATTCAGTCTGCTGGTATTGAAGAGCAATCAGTGCCAAAGAAGTATATACGTATCATTAAAGAACTTTGTGTGGATCAGGGTGATAAAAAAGTGACTTTGAAACCGTTTAATGGCTTTAAAGTTAGCTATACACTCCTCTATGATCATCCTGTCCATCGCAGGCATAGTAAGGAAGCATGCATTGATTTTTCAAGTACTTCATTTGTAAAAGAAGTAAGTCGAGCTCGAACTTTTGGTTTTATGCATGAGTTTGAGGCACTAAGAAGTCGTAATCTTGCGCTTGGTGCAAGTATGGATAATGCGGTAGCGGTTGGTGATTATCGTGTGCTCAATGAAGATGGTCTTCGTTATGAAGATGAATTTGTGAAGCATAAAATCCTGGACTCAATTGGAGACCTTTATCTGCTTGGTAAAAGTCTTATTGGTGAGTTCTCTGGATACAAATCCGGCCATGCCTTAAACAATGACCTATTAAGAAAGTTGCAGGTTAATCAAGATTGTTGGGAAATTGTGACTTTTGACACAGATGAAGAAGCCCCGATTTCGTACCTTAAACCCCAATTCGCACCTTGAGCTGACTCAGCTTCAAATTAGCGTTTTTGAAATGCCCAAATGTCTATTTTGAGTTAAAGCTCAAGACTAAATGTGTAAGAGTCTATATAATGGACAGATAGGGCATTTAATGGTTAACTCCTTGTTTCTGAATTTTAGCCAATTAACTCTTTCGCTAAGCCTTTTAGAGGTATGTGATAATCAAGAGGGTTACTAGATTGGGGCGATTTCTTAAGCAGTTATAAGCCGAATTAACCTTCTTAATTAAGGGCAATATTTTAAGGGCAATATTTCTTAAGTAGTAAAATGAAAATAATCATTGTTGATCAAAAGCATGGAGAAACCAGGTCTTTAGTCTTGAAAGGCTGGATGCGTGTCCTATTTGCCTTCTGTTTCCTTGGTATGCCTGTTCTTCTAGGTTATTACGGCTACCAGTATAGCGCGTCAAAAAGTGGCGACATCTATAACAATGAAATAGCTCAAGCTTGGGCTGATAAACTCACAGCACAAGAAGCTGAAGTTAAAAGAATTCGTGAAGAAGCTTTAGGGCAGCTCCAAGCCCTAACCATGCGTTTAGCAAACCTACAAGCTAGACTCTTAAGGCTTGACGCTTTAGGTGAGCGCCTCACTGTCATGAGTGATTTCGAAAATGGCGAGTTTGATTTCTCACAAGAGCCGGCAGTAGGTGGGCCTGAAATCGCACTGAATGAGGGACAGCCATTTTTTCAGTCTTTTAATTTAATTCAAGAAATCGATGAGTTAAGTCTTCAAATCGATGATCGCCAACAGCAGCTTGGCATTTTAGATTCTTTACTGTCTGAGAAACAAATTCAATCTGATACTTTTCTTGCAGGTCGACCTGTTAGTAAGGGTTGGATTTCTTCAAATTTCGGTAGACGTATTGATCCATTCAATGGCAATTTGGCATGGCATCAAGGTGTCGATTTTGCTACCGGAGAAACTGGTGTAGAAGTGTCATCTGTCGCTTCAGGTGTTGTGACATTCGCCGGTGAGCGTTCTGGTTATGGAATGCTAGTCGAAGTTAATCATGGTAACGGTTATGAGTCTCTTTACGCTCATAATGAAGATATCTTGGTCAATCCAGGAGATATAGTAAAAAAAGGTCAAGTTGTAGCTTTATCGGGAAATTCCGGTCGATCTACTGGGCCTCATGTCCATTTTGAAATTCATAAAAACGGTCGCGTTGTCGACCCGGCTTCCTACATCCACCGAACAGACCGGTGAGACCCCTCCTCCAAAACTAAAAGCTCAGGAAGATTCTGTGCTTTGTTCCATTCTATAAAAGTAAGTTAGTGGAAATTTAAACCACTCTAATTAAAAAGTTAATATTGGAAAGACAAACATCATGCTAAAGAAAATTTTTGGTAATAAAAATCAACGTGAACTTAAACGTTTGAATAAAGTTGTTGCTCAAATTAATGCCCTTGAAGCCGATATGCAGGCCTTGTCAGATGATCAATTGAAAGCCAAAACAGCTGAATTCAGGCAGCGTTACGATGATGGCGAAACTCAGGATCAATTATTGCCAGAAGCATTTGCAGTAGCTCGTGAAGCCGGTGTGCGTAGCTTGGGTATGCGCCATTTTGACGTGCAGTTAGTTGGTGGCATGGTCTTACATCAAACTAAAATAGCTGAAATGAGGACCGGGGAAGGGAAAACTTTAGTAGCAACATTGCCTGCCTATCTGAGTGGTTTAACCGGTCGTGGTGTGCATCTAATTACCGTTAATGAGTATTTAGCCTCTCGTGATGCACAATGGATGGCTCCACTCTATGAGTTTTTAGGATTGACTGTAGGTGTAGTGGTTCCGGGACAGGGACCTGAAGAAAAAAGAGCCGCTTATCAGGCTGACATAACTTATGGAACCAACAATGAATTTGGTTTCGATTATTTACGCGACAATATGGCGTTCAGACTTGAGGATAAGTTTCAGCGTGAACTGCATCATGCTGTTGTCGATGAAGTCGATTCTATTTTGATTGATGAAGCTAGAACACCATTAATTATTTCAGGTGCGATTAAAGACAGTGGTAAGCGCTATGCTGCCATTAATGCAATGATCCCGAGTTTGAAGCAGGGTGAAAAAGGTCAAGAAAAATCTCAGATCGAGCGCAGAATTGAAGGGGAAGCCGTTATTGATGGGGATTTCGTAGTAGACGAAAAAACCAGATCGGTTGAGCTTACAGATAATGGCCATGAAAAAGTCGAAAAACTGTTGGTCAGTCGAGGCTTGTTAAATGAGGGTGAAGACCTTTACGCAGCCACAAATTTGAGTTTGCTGCATCAGGTTCAGTCGGCTCTCCGAGCTCATTACTTATTTCATCGTGAAGTTGAATATATCGTTCAAGATAATCAGATTGTCTTGGTTGATGAGCATACTGGAAGGACTATGCCTGGCCGACGCTTATCAGAAGGCTTACACCAAGCCATAGAAGCTAAAGAAGGGGTGCCTATTCAAAATGAAAGTCAGACATTGGCTTCTACTACTTTCCAAAATTATTTCAGATTATATGAAAAGCTTTCTGGAATGACAGGTACTGCTGATACTGAAGCCTTCGAATTCAACCAGATTTACGGGCTCGATGTAGTGGTTATTCCGACAAACAAGCCAATGGTTCGTGAGGATGCGAATGATCTGATTTTCCTTAGTATGGATGAAAAGTTTAAAGCTATTGTGGCGGATATCAAAGAGTTTCGAGACAAAGGTGCTCCTGTGTTAGTGGGTACAGCCAGTATTGATACTTCTGAAATTCTTTCCAAATTTTTGAACAAAGAAAAAATAGATCATGAAGTTTTGAACGCGAAGTATCATGAAAGAGAGGCCGAGATTATTGCTCAGGCTGGTAGCCCCGGTAGAGTGACGATTGCTACTAATATGGCGGGCCGTGGAACAGATATCGTACTCGGAGGTAAATGGGAAGCTGAGGTAGAAGCCCTACAGAATCCTTCTGAAGATAAGATAGCTGAGATCAAATCGAATTGGGAAAAGTCACATCAAACAGTCTTAGGTGCTGGTGGTTTACATATTATTGGTACTGAAAGACATGAATCTAGACGTATTGATAATCAATTGCGTGGTCGTGCTGGTCGTCAGGGCGATCCGGGTTTTTCCAGGTTTTATCTCTCACTAGACGATAATCTGATGAGGATTTTTGCCTCGGAGAAAGTTACCAATATTATGCGTCGCTTGGGGATGGAAGATGGAGAAGCAATCGAGCATCGAATGGTGACGAACTCTATCGAAAAAGCTCAACGCAAGGTCGAAGGCCGTAACTTTGATATCCGTAAGCAGTTACTCGAGTATGACGATGTCGCCAATGATCAGAGGCAAATTATTTATCAACGTCGCAATGAGTTGATGGAAGCTGAGGACATTTCTGATGTAATTTCAGATATGCGTGAAGGCGTTGTAAACAACATTATTAGCCTATCTATTCCTCCTCAAAGTGTGGAAGAGCAGTGGGATATTCCAGGTCTTGAACAGGCTATTCAAGTTGAGTTTGGTGTGGATTTGCCGGTTCAAAAATGGCTGGATGAAGATAAATCACTTTATGAAGAATCACTACGTGAACGAGTCGTGACAGCAATTAGCGAAAGCTATGAGAAGAAATCTGAAGAAGTAGGCCCAAATATGAGGGTATTTGAAAAGCAGATTACTTTGCAGATTCTGGATAATTTATGGAAAGAAAATTTGTCGCAAATGGACAGTCTACGCCAAGGTATTGGATTAAGAGGCTATGCTGGGAAAAACCCAAAACAAGAATATAAACGCGAAGCTTTTGCTATTTTTGAAGAGTTGTTGGATAACATTCAGTTTGAAGTCATTAAATTCCTTAGTCATGTGAAAATTCAGCAAAAAGACGAACTGGATGCGATTGAGAGGAAGCGGCAAGAAGAACTTGCTAGTGAACAAAAGACTATGACTCATCAGTCTGCAAACTTGATGGAAGCTGAACCTGAAAAAGCAGAAAATTCTCAAGCTCAACAGCCAAATCAAAAAGCACCGTTTGTAAGAGAAGGTCAAAAAGTGGGTCGAAATGAGCCTTGTCCTTGCGGGTCTGGGAAAAAATTCAAGCAATGTCACGGGAAATTAGGCTAGCACTTTTTTAACTGTTGCAGTTATTCGGTAAACATATAATGGGAAATCAGAAAATTTTTCCAATATCAGGAATACGTCTCTCTAGTGTTTCTGCGGGGATTAAAAAAATAGGAAGACAAGACCTGGTCTTGTTTGAAATTTGCGAAGGCGCGTCAGTTGCCGGAGTTTATACTCAAAATGCTTTTTGTGCGGCCCCTGTCGTATTGTCTAAGCAACATAGTGCCAGTAAAACTCCGCGTTATTTCTTGATTAATACAGGTAACGCAAATGCTGGAACAGGTGATCCTGGAATGCAGGCTGCCCTGGAGTGTTGTAGAGGCCTTGCTGAATTAACAGGTTTTGAAACTGAAGAAATTCTGCCATTTTCTACCGGGGTTATTGGAGAACTCCTTCCTGCTAATAAAATTGTGGATGCCCTGCCTCAAGCATTAGAAGCCCTAAATGATGATTCCTGGAATGCAGCGGCTGAAGGGATCATGACAACTGATACTGTGCCTAAATCTTTTTCAAAACAATTTCAGCTTGCTGGTGAAACTGTAAACATAAGCGGCATAGCAAAAGGAGCCGGCATGATTAAGCCAAATATGGCGACTATGCTGGCTTATATTTGTTCTGATGCTGTCATCGACACAAAAACTTTAGAGAGACTAAACAAACAGGCTGCGAGAGCATCCTTTAATAGAATTACTGTAGACGGTGATACTTCTACAAATGACTGCTGCATGTTGGTAGCCAGTGGTAAGGGAGGATTGGAGTACTCGAAGCTCAGTGCTGAACAAGCCCAAGAGTTTGATCATGAGTTAATAGATGTTTTTACCAATTTGGCACAGGCGATAGTAAAAGATGGCGAAGGGGCTACCAAGTTTGTCACCATACAGGTTCTCGAAGGACAAAACAGTCATGAATGTCTACAAGTTGCTTACGCTATAGGAGAGTCTCCTTTGGTTAAGACAGCTTTATTCGCGTCTGACCCGAATTGGGGAAGGATATTGGCGGTCGTTGGAAGGGCTGGGCTGGTAGACTTTGATATTTCAAAGGTTGCTGTGTACTTAGATGATGTTTGTATTGTTGAAAATGGTGGCCTATCCACTAGCTACACAGAGGCAGCTGGACAAGCTGTTATGGATAAAAGCGAATTCATTATTTCTGTGAGTTTAGGTAGAGGACAAGAGTCGGAAAAAGTTTGGACCTGTGATCTGTCCTATGACTACGTCAAGATTAATGCCGAGTATCGAACCTAAAATAAATGTCTAAGGTCATTCATGTTGCGGTTGGGGTCATTCTTAATGATAACAACGAAGTTCTTATAGCATTTAGGTCTCCCGACAAACATCAAGGTGGGCTTTGGGAATTTCCTGGAGGTAAGCTTGAAGATGGTGAGAGTGTCGAGAGTGCGCTGCATAGAGAGCTTCAAGAAGAACTTGGACTTACTCCTTTATCATTCAAACCCTTTTTGAAAATTGAGCATGACTACGGGGACAAAGAAGTCTTGTTAGATATCTGGGAAATTAGAGAGTTTAGAGGTGAAGCTAAAGGAATGGAAGGTCAGATTATAAAATGGCTGTCCTTAAGTGAATTGGGAAATTATCAATTCCCAGAAGCAAACAGGTCAATAGTCGATTATTTACGAAAGCGTGCCTAGGTTTATTGCTCTGTATTTTACTCTTCAAAACCTTCCCAGTCATCTGGGGATTCCACCACAGGAATAGTATTTTTTTCTGTTGCCCAGTCTCTAAAATCAATCATTTGGCATTGTTTGGAGCAAAAAGGGCGGAAGGTTTGTTCTTCCACCCAGGGTACCTTCTTGCCGCATTGTGGGCAGGAGACTTCAGTGATTTTTTTCTTGGTTAAGTCGTTCATAAATTTTATTCAGCTCTAGTATCTGTTGCTGTAAGTCGCTTATTTTGCCATCGTTCAAAATAATATCATCTGCTAATTTTAAGCGTTGCTTGCGCGGCATCTGTGAGGCTATTATTTTTTCGACTTGGTCTTTTTTGCTTTGGTCCCGATTGATGACGCGCTTGATTTGGAGTTCCTCTGGGCAATCAACTACCAAGATTCTATCTATAAAAGAGTAGCTTTGGGACTCTAATAGCAGAGGCACCATAACAATCGCATAAGTCGAACTGCTTAGGGATAGTTCACGAAATATAATTTCTCGGATTTTTGGGTGTAAATAATCTTCCAACCATTGCTTTTTATTAGCATCTGAGAAGATGATTTCTCGTAACTTTCGGCGGTCGAGCTCACCATTTTCTAAAATTATTTGCTCACCAAAATGTTCGGCGATCGTTTCTAAAGTAGCAGACTTGGGCTTCACTAAAGACCTGCTAACTTCGTCGGCATCAATAACTTTAATGCCCAGCTTCTCAAAGAGCTCAGCAACTGCACTTTTGCCGCTGCCAATACCACCGGTTAGGCCAACGCTGTAGGGCAGTTTTTTTGAAGTATTCATTGCTACATTAAGGCTGAGCCGTAGATCTGGTTGATTTGGTCTCCCCAGAGTAAGGCTATTAAGCCAGCACCTGCGAGGTAGGGGCCGAATGGAATAGGAATATTTTTATCTCGGCCTTTGATGATGATCAGGCTGCTACCGACGATAGCACCTACTAATGCAGACAATAGAATTATTTGAGGGAGGGCTTGCCAGCCTAGCCATGCGCCCAAAGCGGCCAAGAGTTTAAAATCCCCTTCCCCCATTCCGTCTTTGCCAGTGAGTAATTTAAATAACCAGTACACAGACCAAAGTATTAAGTAACCAGCTATTGCGCCGAGTACGGCTGACTCAAGCGATGTCAGTAAACCAAAGTAATTAACTATTAGTCCTAGCCAAAGTATGGGGAGCGTAATGTCATCGGGTAGTAGCTGGTGGTCAAAATCAATCATGGTCAGCACAATCAAAGACCAAGTTAAGATTAATAACGCCAAGCTCAACCAAGTAAAACCAAATTGATTAGTGATTAATAAAGATAAGATACCATTAACTATTTCTACGGCAGGATACCTTAGTGAAATTTTAGTGCTGCAGTGCTTGCATTTTCCGCCTTGTATCAAATAACTGAAGACTGGGATATTTTCAATTGCAGAGATTTTATTTTTACATTTTGGGCAATGTGAAGCAGGTTGAGATAAGTTGAAAGTGTCAGTAGGTTTTTTATTTTCGCCTTCTAATTCTAAAAAATCATGACATTGCTGAGTCCATTCACGTTGCATCATTATCGGCAGTCTGTAAATTACAACATTCAAAAAGCTACCAACAATGAGTCCTAAAGCCAGTGAAAAACTGAGCAAGGCTATTGGGGAGTTAGATAAAAAAGTAGCAACAGTCATGTAGAAAGTAGAGGTATCCTATACCACCGAACCGATTTGGAAAATTGGCATGTACATGGCAATCATAAGCCCGCCTACTAAAACTCCAAGAACAGCCATAATTAATGGCTCCATCATGGCAGTCAAGCCATCGACGGCATTATCAACTTCGGCTTCATAAAAGGTGGCACATTTATCCAGCATGCCATCAAGAGCCCCTGATTCTTCACCGATAGAAACCATCTGAATAACCATAATGGGAAAAGTATCAGTAGATTTAATAGCTTGGGTGAGTTGTATGCCTGTAGTCACATCATCTCGAATTTTTAGAGTGGCTTCTTTATAAACCACGTTGCCAGTAGCACCAGAAACAGAGTCTAGGGCTTCGACTAAAGGTACGCCTGAAGCAAAAGTAGTTGCTAGAGTTCTGGTAAATCGTGCTAGAGCAGAACTTTTGATTATTTCACCAAACACAGGGGCTTTAAGAGACAATCGCTCTATTGCGTCTGCAAAAGCTTTGGATCGCAATTTGGCCTCTTTAAAAGCATAAACAAAAACACCTATTCCTATAACTATACAGAGCCAATAGGCGATTGCAAAGTCAGATATTCGCATCACAAATTGTGTGAATACCGGAAATCAGCGCCGAAACTTGAAAAGGTTTCGGCAAATTGTGGGACCACTTTAACAAGTAAGATTCCCGTTACAATGGCCGCTACGGCTAGAACTGTAATCGGGTAATTCATTGCTTTTTTGATTTTAGCTTTCAAGGCTTCGGATTTTTCTTTATAGCTGGCCAAGCTTTCAAGCATACTTTCTAATGCACCAGATTGTTCCCCAGCGTCTACTAAATTACAAAATAGCTCATCAAAAAGGCGAGGAAATTTCCGGATAGCATCTGCAAAATTATTACCAGAGGCAACATCATCACGAATTGCATAAACGACTTCGCGCATGGAAGCATTTTCTAAGCCGCCACCAACTATTTCGAAAGATTGCACAAGTGGGATGCCAGCTTTCATCATGGTTGCTAACTGACGAGTAAAAATCGCAATGTCCATGGGTTTGATTTTAGGTTTTCTTGGAGCAAATAAGTCCTTTCCTTTTTTCTTTACCTTGGTAGGGGAGATGCCCTGCTTGCGCAATTGAGCCTTAACAAGTGCAGCACTGTTTCCAGGAATTTCACCTTTGGTCGTGCGGCCTTTTTTATCTTTGCCTTGCCAGACATAGGTTGCTTGTTTAACGGATGCAGCTGCTTGAACCATAATAATTACCTGCTTACTCTTACGTTAGATAATAATTTTTGATTAGGTCTTGGTATCTTTAGTTATTGCTTATTAACATTGTAGTACTTTCTTTTGAGTATCTCAGCCTCTACTGTTCTGAAATATAGCTCTGAAATATAGTTCTCAAACATAGTTCTTAAAAACGGAGCTTCAAACTAGTTTAAAACTTTTGCGTAACGCGATTGGCTTCATCTAAGCTGATTAAACCTTTAGCCGCCTTTAATAAAGCTGAGGTTCTTAGGTCGTTATAGCCTAAATCCCTAGCCATATCAGCAATTTCGATTGTGTTTCCATTATCCATAATAATACGTGAAATGCTATCTGTGATGGGAAGCACTTCATAAATACCGATTCTGCCTTTGAAACCATCATTACATTGATCGCATCCAAGGGCATTGTACAGTTGCATGTTTTGTATTTGATGCTCAGAAAAACCTTCCTGAAGCAGTATCTGTGCAGGAAGTGTAATAGGGGTTTTGCAGAGTTTGCATAATTTTCGAGCCAGCCTTTGAGCAATGACTAAAGACACTGAGGTAGCAAGGTCGTAGCATGCCACTCCCATATTCAGTAGACGGTTAAGTGTTTCTGGGGCACTGTTTGTGTGTAGTGTGGACATAACCAAATGGCCAGTTTGAGACGCTTTGATGGCAATCTCAGCTGTTTCGATATCTCTAATTTCACCGATCATAATGACATCCGGGTCTTGCCTTAAAAAGGCACGCAAGCTTGAGTTAAAGTCCAAGCCTACCTTAGGGTTCATAGTCAGCTGATTGATGCCTTCAAGGTTTATTTCTACAGGGTCTTCTGCTGTAGAAATGTTTTTTTCCTGAGTATTTAATAGGTCTAAGCCAGTGTATAAAGAAACGGTCTTGCCGCTGCCTGTGGGGCCAGTTATCAAAATGAGTCCTTGGTTTTGCTTTAAGACCTTAGTGAAGAACAGCTTTTGATCATCTTCAAGGCCAAGTGAATCAATATCGAGAACCGCGGCACTTGAATCGAGCACTCGTAAGACTATTTTTTCTCCCCACAAGGTAGGTAGAGTACTTACTCTAAAATCGATGGATTTATTCTGTGAAAGTTTCAGTTTAATGCGCCCGTCTTGAGGTGTTCGTCGTTCAGATATGTCGAGTTGAGCCATGATTTTAATTCGTGAAGAAATTCGATTCGCAATTAGTTTCGGTGGGAGTGTGACCTCTTTTAAAATTCCATCAAGTCGATAGCGAATCCGATAACTTTTTTCATTATGCTAACAATCCTGTTGTGAGTACAACAGTTATTAGGGCAGGCAGTAATCGTTTTAGTCGGCGAGAATAGAATTGTAGGAAGTTAATTTTATTTTTTAACTCGACTTCTTTAAGTAATAAGCCAGTAATTAAGTAACCGGATAAAACAAAAAAAATATCCACACCAATGAAGCCCCCAGCAAAACCTGGTAGGCCCACATGGCAGAAAATGACTAATAATATAGCCAGCGCTCTGATGCCCTGAATATCAGGTCTAAAATTAAGCTGGTATGGCTTAGCTAAAACCTTGGATGCTGCTGGTGCTTGAGTATCCAATTAGAATCTCCGGCATTTTAGTTAAATTCTTTATAAGTCTGTCTTTGACAAGGAACTTTTCAAGTTGTCGGAGATAGGCTAATCAAGCAAAACGCATAGAAAAATCAATCGCCCTGCAATGCTTTGTTAGTGCGCCGATTGAAATATAGTCAACTCCAGTTTCAGCAACGGCAATGATACTTTTATCGTCATAGCCGCCAGATGCCTCTAATAGTGCTCGGCCCTTATTTATGGCAACAGCTTTTTTTAACCCTTCTAGGCTGAAGTTGTCGAGCATGACTGTATCAGCACCAGCGGTTAATGCTGTCTCTAATTCTTCGAGGCTCTCGACTTCGATTTCCACTGGCTTATCAGGGGCAAATCGCCGAGCTGATTCAATTGCTTCTCTGATCCCGCCACAGGCACTGATATGGTTTTCTTTTAGTAGGAAGGCGTCATATAGACCTAGTCGGTGGTTGTAGCAGCGGCCCTGAAGGACGGCGTATTTCTGGGCGCGCCTTAAACCTGGAATGGTTTTTCTTGTATCAAGAATTTTCACGGAAGTGTGTTCCACCAAATCAGCGTATTGTCTTGCGAAAGTGGCTGTACCTGAAAGTATTTGAAGAAAGTTCAAAGCGCTACGTTCTGCGCTAAGAATATTTTTTGCCGAACCGTGAGCACTGAAGATAAGGTCATTTGTTTGGCATTGAGCACCTTCAGTTATAAACCATTCAATAGAAATGCTGGGATCTACTTGTTTAAATACTTCATCAACCCAAGGTCGGCCGCAAATTACGGCAGTTTCTCGGCAGATAACATTGGCTTGAGCTTGATCCGGCTCGGGAAGAAGGGCAACGCTGATATCTCCAGACCCAATGTCTTCGGACAATGCATTTTTTACATTTAACTCTAAATCTTCAAGAAAGAGGTTGCTAGTCATTTTGCTCTCAATGAGTTTCTAATCGGCCATTATAGCTTAGGAAATTTGTGGTATAACAGCTGCATGAAAATTATTAATCATTGTTTTGATAAGGCTCGTTCTTTGAGTTCGCCTAATTGCAGCGCAAGAGTCGGCGATGAGATTAGTCTTTTGGTTATTCATAATATTAGTCTTCCGCCTGGAGAGTTTGGCGGGCCTTATATAGATGACTTATTTTGCAATAGGCTTGATTGCGAGAAGCATGAGTTTTTTGCTGGCCTGGCAGATCTTAAAGTGTCTTCACATCTGTTGATTAGAAGAGATGGGGAGCTCGTGCAATATGTGCCGTTTGACCTTAAGGCTTGGCACGCAGGAATATCCAACTTCCGAGGGCGTGAAGAATGTAATGAGTTTTCCATAGGTATTGAGCTTGAGGGTGCTGATGATAGAGAGTTTACGGATTTACAGTATGAGTGCTTAACAAAAGTCACCCGAGAGCTTTTGCGTGAGTATCCAGAGCTGACTAAGGAAAATATTGTGGGGCATTCCGATATTGCTCCGGGCAGAAAAACCGATCCTGGGCCTTGTTTTGATTGGGAAAGGCTTAGAGGCGCTTTGAGTACTTAGGAAAACTACAAGGCTATCTGTCTGATAAATAAAGGAAATGGTAATTAAAAAGCGGTTTTTTCGAGCTTATCTGTAGTAATACTACAAATACTCATTTTCAGACTGGAAAATTAAACTTAAATTCAGTAGAATTGCGTCCGATTGTAGCTTTACTACAGATGAAAACCCGTTTGAAACTGCAGAGTTCAGACAGAAAAGTCCGAATAGAGAATTCAATATGAGCGTTAGTAACAAAGATATCGATCGTCTGGAAACCGAAGAGTGGGTTGACTCCATTGCCTCAGTCATCAAGAACCAAGGCTTGGAAAGAGCACAATTCCTACTCAAAGCCCTGATTAGCAAAACTACCGAAGCGGGAGATCCGCTTTCACCAGACACCCTTATTACCCCTTACCGAAATACCATTCCATTAACAGCTGAAGAAAAAATGCCTGGCGACATGTTTATGGAGCGAAGTATTCGAGGCATAGTTCGCTGGAATGCCATGGCTATGGTGATGCGAGCGAATAAGTTAGGTTTAGATTTGGGTGGTCACATCTCTTCTTTTGCTTCAAGTGCTACTTTATACGATGTTGGTTTCAATTATTTTTTTCGTGGCGAAACAGAAAATCAGTTAGCTGATCTGGTCCTTTTCCAAGGGCATTCTTCACCAGGAACGTATTCGCGATCTTTTCTTGAAGGGCATCTCAGTGAAGAGCAACTTGATCATTTCCGTCGTGAAGTCGATGGCAATGGACTCTCTTCTTATCCACATCCGCATTTAATGCCTGACTATTGGCAGTTCCCAACTGTTTCTATGGGCTTGGGCCCTCTGCAAGCTATTTATCAAGCGCATGTCATGAAGTATTTGGATAACCGCGGGCAGGTTAAGCAAGGTGATCGTCAGATTTGGGCTTTCTTAGGAGATGGAGAAACTGATGAGCCAGAATCGCTAGGCGCAATCAGTTTGGCTGGTCGTGAGAAGTTAGGGAATTTGAATTTTGTTATTAACTGTAATTTACAGCGTTTAGATGGCCCAGTACGTGGTAATGGGAAAATCATTCAAGAACTTGAAGGGATTTTTCGTGGTGCTGGCTGGAATGTTATTAAAGTCGTTTGGGGGCGTCATTGGGATGCTTTATTGGCTCAAGATACTGATGGTTTATTACAAGCCCGTATGGATGAAGTAGTAGATGGTGAGTACCAAACTTATGTAAGTAGAGGAGGTGCCTACACACGCGAGCATTTCTTCGGTAAATCACCTGAACTATTAAAAATGGTTGAACATCTTTCTGATGAAGACATCATGAATCTTAATCGTGGTGGTCATGACCCATTTAAAGTTTATGCTGCTTATAAACAAGCCGTTGATACACTAGACCGGCCTACTGTGATTTTGGCGAAAACGGTTAAGGGTTACGCCTTTTCTTCCGTAGAAGCACAAAATCCCGCCCATAATGCTAAGAAGCTAAGCCTCGATAGTTTGAAAAAATTCCGTGATCGTTTTGGCATTCCTATTCCAGATGAAAAGTTGGATGAAGTTCCTTTCTATCGACCGGCTGAAGACAGTCCTGAAATGCTTTATATGCGCAAAAGGCGTGAAGCACTAGGTGGACGAGTTCCGCAAAGAAGAAAGCAAAGCTTAAAGCTTAAAACTCCGCCCTTGAGTGAGTTTGCAGCAATTACTGCAGGAACTGGAGATAGAGAGATATCTACCACAATGGCTTTTGTCCGTTTAATTTCAAATTTAGTAAAAGACAAAAAAATTGGAAATAATATTGTGCCGATCGTGCCTGATGAAGCCCGTACTTTTGGTATGGAGGGAATGTTCCGTCAGGTGGGAATCTACTCTGCGCTTGGTCAACTGTATGATCCTGCCGATTCTGGTCAGGTTATGTATTACCGAGAAGATACAAAAGGTCAGATTCTCGAAGAGGGCATCAATGAGGCTGGAGCGATTAGTTCTTGGTTGTCTGCGGCAACTTCTTACAGCGTTAATAATTATCCGCTCATCCCATTTTATATTTATTACTCAATGTTCGGTTTTCAGCGAGTCGGTGATCTATGCTGGGCAGCTGGTGATCTTCAGGCGCGTGGTTTTTTGATTGGCGGTACAGCTGGACGCACGACACTTAATGGAGAAGGTTTACAACACCAAGATGGTCACAGTCATCTTATGGCAAATACTATTCCAAATTGTGTGAGCTATGACCCGACTTATGCTTATGAGCTTGCAGTCATTATTCAAGATGGTATGCGTCGCATGTATCAAGAAGATGAAAGCGTTTTTTATTACATCACTACAATGAATGAAAACTATGTACAGCCAGATCTGCCTAAAGGTTCAGAAGAAGGCATTATTAAGGGTATGTATTTGTTAGAAAACGGCAATGCTAAGCCTTATAAGCTGGCTGCTAAAGATAAGTTAAAAGTCCGTTTAATGGGCAGTGGAACGATCTTGCGTGAAGTCAGAGAAGCGGCTGAAATCTTACGTAAAGAGTATAAGATCAGTGTGGATGTTTGGAGTGCTCCGAGTTTTAACGAGCTGGCTCGAGACGGCCAAGCTGTTGATCGCTGGAATATGCTGCATCCTGAAGAGAGTCCAAAAGTTTCTTATGTAGAAAGCTGTTTGGCAGGTGAAGATGCTCCTGTAATTGTTTCAACTGATTATATGAAATTATACGGAGAGCAAATTCGAGCTTACGTTCCTGCTCCATTTTATGTCTTGGGAACTGATGGTTTTGGTCGCAGTGATAGCAGACAGAAGCTTAGGCACTTTTTTGAAGTTGATAGGGACTTTGTTGTTATCGCCGCGCTTAATTCATTGGTGAAACAAGGCAAGCTGGAAACTTCCGTAGTCACTAAAGCTATTAAGAAGATGAAGCTTGATCCAGAAAAAATTAATCCGATGTTGGCGTAACAGAAGAATTAGGAGAAAAATTAGTGGCTCTGGAAAAATTAACAATTCCTGATTTAGGTGATTCTGAAGCTGTTGAAGTCATCGAAATACTGGTGTCTCCAGGCGACGAGATTCAAGAGAATGATTCTCTACTCGTGCTTGAAACAGATAAAGCGGCTATGGAAATTCCGGCTACTAGTGCCGGAGTCGTGAAAGAAATTTTAGTTAAAGTGGGTGACACTATCAGTCAAGGACACGAAGTGATTGTCGTGGAATCTGGCTCATCAAGCGCTTCCGACTCACAGCAAACTGAAGCTGGAGAAGGGCCAAAAGAAGAAGCAGCACAAGAGGCCGCTCAAGAAGCCGCTCAAGAGGCAGTAGAGGAAGCATCAGAAGAGACAGTCGAAGCGGAAACTGCTCCTGCTCAATTGTCTGTTGCTGATATTGCTGTACCAGATGTGGGTAGCGATGAAGCGGTTGAAGTTATAGAGATCCTTGTCTCAGTCGGTGATGAAATTAATGCTGATGATGGACTTGTTACACTTGAAACTGATAAGGCAGCCATGGATGTTCCCGCTCCTTTTGCTGGGAAGGTCAGTGCGATCAAAGTTAAGGTGGGCGATAAAGTTACAACTGGAACTATTATTATGGAGGCTGAAACAAGCGCAGTAGCTCCGGTCAGTCCAGCAAAATCAGCACCAGCTGAAGAAGTTAAGTCTACAACTTCAGCCAGCAACGAAAGTCAAAAGCAATCTTCACCATCAACAGTTCAAGCCCCTTCCCCAACTCAAGCACAGATACAAAGCAGTGTTGCCAACGATAATGTTTATGCTGGCCCAGCTGTTAGGAAGCTGGCAAGAGAGCTTGGGGTAGACCTTGGTTTAGTAGCTGGCTCAGGCACCAAAAATCGAATTTTAAAAGAAGATGTTCATGCCTATGTAAAAACAAGTATTCAAAATAGTAGCGCAGCATCTGCAAGTTCAGGAAGCTTTGCCTTACCAACGGCTAAAGATATCGATTTCAGTCAGTTCGGTGAAATTGAAGAAGTTGATATGAGTAAGTTACACCAAGTAACTGCTAGAAATATGGCCCAGAACTGGTTGACAGTGCCTCATGTTACTCAATTTGAAGAAGCCGATGTTACCGAGCTAGAAGATTTTCGTGTAGCCCAAAAATCACTTTCTGAAAAGAAAGGCATTAAGCTCTCACCACTTCCTTTCATCGTTAAAGCTTGCGCACAAGCATTAGTTGAATTTCCACAGTTCAATGTGTCATTACACTCTTCTGGCTCCAAGCTCATTCAGAAAAAATATATTCACATTGGTGTCGCAGTAGCAACTCCAGCGGGCTTAATGGTGCCAGTCGTTAAGAATGTAGACCAAAAGTCTGTTTGGCAGATTGCGCAGGAAATCGCAGAACTTAGTGAAATGGCGAAAGCTCGTAAACTCACCAAAGAGCTAATGGAAGGCGGCTGCTTTACCGTATCCAGTCTTGGCAATATTGGAGGCCTTGGATTTACTCCAATCGTTAATGCGCCTGAGGTTGCTATCCTGGGTGTTTCAAAAACCACGGTTAAACCAATGTGGATGAATAACGAGTTTATGCCGCGTAAGATGCTGCCTTTTTCATTGTCTTATGACCATAGAGCGGTGAATGGCGTTGATGGCGGAATGTTCTGCAGTTATCTGAACCGCGTGCTCACGGATATCCGCTTACTGGTTCTATAGATTGAATCTATACCAAGGCGCAGGAAGCTCTTAAGCGACTATTATTAAACTATAAAAATTAAAGAGGGAAATAATAATATGCCTACTTTTGATGTTGTCTCCGAAGTCGATATGCACGAAATGAGCAATGCAGTTGATCAAGCTCAACGAGAGATGACTAATCGATTTGATTTTAAGGGTGTTGATTCCTCTTATGAATTGACTGAAGCGGAAATCATAGTAAGTGCTGAAGTTGATTTCCAAACACAACAGATGCTTGAAATTCTGCGAAATAAAATGGCGAGTCGTAAGCTTGATTTAGCGGCATTAAAGCTAGGAGAGGTGGAGGTTTCAGGTCAGCGTGCAATCTTAAAAGCCACAATTCAACAAGGTATAGAGTCAGAGATTGCCCGCAAAATTGTAAAAAAAATTAAAGATTTAAAAATGAAAGTCCAAGTGGCTATTCAAGGCGAAAAGCTGCGAGTAACTGGGAAAAAACGCGATGACTTGCAAGCAGTAATGGCAGTGTTAAGAGAGGAAAACTGGGGTTTGCCATTACAGTTTGAGAACTTTCGAGATTAAGATCTAAAGCTCTATAGAGCTCAGAATATTCTGACCGTAGTTTTACGTGTCTTCTTTATATTTAGAAAACAGTCCCCATATTAATAGTGATTAGTCACTTATCGATGGAATTTATTTTGAATAAGGAGCTGTTTTGCGCTTTTTACCATTAGCTTTCATTATTATCCCCTTGGCTGAAATGTTGCTTTTATTTGAAGTGGCTGATTGGATTGGAGGGCTTAGCACCCTAGCCTTGGTGGTTCTAACAGCAATTATTGGTATTCAAATCCTTAAGCAGCAGGGGCTTTTTACCTTTACCAGAGCTAATCAGCGTATGGAGAGTGAAGAGTTACCGGCTCAAGAAATAGTTGAAGGTTTGTTTCTGGCTGTCGGCGGGGCTTTTTTACTTACACCAGGTTTTATCACCGATACATTGGGTTTTCTTTTTTTAATTGGCCCTAGCAGACGGTTTTTGGTGAGATCCTTAATTAAGTCGGGAAAAATTACTATGGGCCAGGCGGGCTCCAAGCAAGGTTTTTTCTATTCAAACTTCGATTCTAGAGCCGGTTCAGAGGATGTTTTTGAAGCTGAATTTGAACGTGAAACTCCCGAGAAGGACAGACTCGATCAGGATTAATAAAAATAATAAAAAAAATCACTTTTCACCATTGAAATAACTTTATCTATCCCCATCTTGTGAATTCAAATTGCTTTAGAAGAAGTTGATTTCCCAAGTAAAGTGATTTGTTTGAATCACAGCCAGTTGGCACAAAGAATCAACTGCTATTACTTAAACGAATTTATTAAAACCAATATAGTTTCGGAGACTACAAACTATGAATATTCGCCCTTTACAAGACCGAGTCGTTGTACGACGTCAGGAAGAAGAAACGACTAGTGCTGGTGGCATTGTGCTTCCAGGTTCTGCTACTGAAAAACCTTCACAAGGTGAAGTGGTTGCTGTTGGCCCTGGCCGTTTAGGTGATAACGGCAAGCTAACACCAGTAGATCTGAAAGTAGGTGATAAGGTTATTTTCGGCAAATATGCTAGCAACACTGTGAAGTTAGGTGATGAAGAATTGCTGATCATGAATGAAAGCGAAATTTTTGGTGTTATAGAAGGCTAAAGAAGGCTAAGAATTAATTCTTGGCAATCAAGCTAATCAATTTACTAATAGAATAAATAGGAACTAAGACAATGGCTAAAGAAGTGTTATTTGGAGATAAAGCCCGTCAACGTATGCTAAAGGGCGTTAACTTACTGGCAGATGCGGTAAAAGTTACTCTAGGACCCAAAGGTCGAAACGTAGTATTGGATAAATCTTTTGGTGCGCCAACCGTAACGAAAGATGGTGTGTCTGTAGCTAAAGAGATTGAGCTAAAAGATAAATTTGAGAACATGGGCGCACAGATGGTTAAAGAAGTTGCTTCACAGACTTCTGACCTTGCTGGTGATGGAACAACTACAGCAACTGTTTTGGCTCAAGCCATTCTTAATGAAGGTTTGAAATCTGTTGCCGCTGGCATGAATCCGATGGATCTGAAACGTGGAATTGATAAAGGTGTTGCTGCAGTTGTTGAGGCGCTTGGTGGTATGTCCCAACCATGTACTGAGACTAAAGCGATTGCTCAAGTCGGTAGCATTTCTGCAAACTCTGACACCACTGTTGGTGACATTATTGCTGAAGCCATGGAGAAAGTTGGTAAAGAAGGCGTTATCACTGTTGAAGACGGTTCTGGTTTGGAAAATGAACTAGACGTAGTTGAAGGTATGCAGTTTGATCGCGGTTACCTATCTCCATATTTTGTAAACAACCAAGACAACATGAGCGTTGAATTGGAAGATCCTCTTATTCTTCTTGTAGAGAAGAAAATTTCTAATATCCGTGAAATGCTGCCTTTATTAGAAGGTGTTGCTAAAGCAGGACGTCCTTTATTTGTTATCGCAGAAGACGTAGAAGGCGAAGCCTTAGCGACTTTGGTTGTGAACAACATGCGCGGTATCGTAAAAGTTGCTGCGGTTAAAGCGCCAGGTTTTGGCGATCGTCGTAAAGCCATGTTGGCTGATATTGCTACTCTTACTGGCGGTACAGTGATTGCTGAAGAAGTTGGTCTAAATCTAGAAGGTGCTACAGTTGATGATTTGGGTTCAGCGAAGCGTGTCATTCTAACTAAAGATAACTCAACCATTATTGATGGTTCAGGTCAGGCGGATGCTATCCAGGCACGTGTTACTCAAATCCGTGCTCAGATCGAAGAAACTTCATCTGATTACGATCGTGAAAAATTACAAGAGCGTGTCGCCAAACTTGCCGGCGGTGTTGCGGTAATTAAAGTTGGTGCTGGTACTGAAATTGAAATGAAAGAGAAAAAAGCTCGCGTTGAAGATGCTTTGCATGCAACTCGTGCTGCGGTTGAAGAAGGGGTTGTGCCTGGTGGTGGTGTTGCTTTGGTACGTGCTCTTCAGCAAATTGAAGGCCTAAGAGGTGATAACGAAGATCAAAATGTTGGTCTTAATATTCTGCAACGTGCTTTAACTATGCCTTTACGTCAGATTGCCAATAATGCGGGTGATGATGGCTCTGTGGTATTGGATAAAGTTCGCTCAGCTAAAGGCAATGATGGCTACAATGCTGCGTCGGGCGTCTATGGTGATATGTTGGAGATGGGTATTCTTGATCCTACTAAAGTTACTCGATCTGCACTACAGGCGGCTGGTTCGGTTGCGGGCTTAATGCTTACTACCGAAGCCATGGTAGCTGAAGCGCCAGATGAAGGTGGTGCTGCACCTGCAATGCCTGATATGGGCGGCATGGGCGGTATGGGTGGAATGGGCGGCATGATGTAAGCATCATGTAACGATTGCATTCGTATTCGCTGCGTTTTAATAAGCCTGCATGTCTCTGACGTGCAGGCTTTTTTATTGGGCTCTCCTTTCTCACTGTTTCATTATTTTTTAGTCCGATAGATTCTTTTTCTTGAGGGTTTGCAAAGCTCTAGAAAAAAAGCGGCATAATTGTCTTGTGAAAGTCTTTTTTTGATATAGTCAGCGGCTTGTACCATCTGATTTAGCTTTTAGACTTTAGAAATAGCCTGTAGGAGCAAGACTTCACATGAATTTATTTCCTACCAAGATGCTTTCCCTCCTACGAAGTTTCATAAGTGCTGTTATTACGATGTTGTTTATCAGTACAACAGTTCAAGCACAGCCTTCAGCCTACTATCCTGCTGCTTTGAGTGGCGGAAATTACATGCATAACTTTTATTTTCCGCCTTCTCCGAGTTCAACCCCATGGGCGCCAGACTGGTCACCGGATGGCGAGTGGCTAGCAGTGGCCATGCAGGGCAGTATCTGGAAAGTCGATCCGAATAGCGGAAATGCTTATGAATTAAGCTATAACGAGGCTTATCACTCATCGCCGGACTGGTCACCTGATGGTCGTTGGATAATTTACACCGCTGATTATGACCATCAGCGTATTCAATTAGAAATACTGGATACACAAACCGGTGAGTCTAAAAAATTAACCGATGATGAGGCCGTTTATACTGATCCGGTATTTTCACCAGACGGTTCCAAAGTGGCATACGTATCAACCAATCCGAATGGTTATTTCAACGTTTACATTCGAGAGATTGAAAATGGCGATTGGATTGGTGAGCCTATCGCGGTTACTCGAGATAATAACTATGGTTCTAACCGACTCTATTTTGGAGCTTGGGATATGTATATTACGCCAGCCTGGTTGCCTTCTGGTGAAGAGCTTTTATTGGTTTCTAATCGAGATGTCCCCTTAGGTTCCGGTAACGTTTTAAGAGTGCCGGCTATTGAAGACGGAATTTTACAAGCAACTACTGTTTTGTCTGAACAAACTTTATATCGAACCCGTCCCGATGTATCGATTGATGGTCGACGTTTTGTTTACACCTCTACTAGTGGTTCTGCGGACCAATTTAATAATCTTTATGTGCAACCCACGGTTGGCGGTGAGCCTTATAAAATGACTTTCTTCGAACATGATGCCTTTCATCCGAGGTGGTCTCCGGATGGAGAACAGATTGCATTTATTTCGAATGAGCCTGGTCTTTCACAACTTATGCTTTTGGAGACTTATGGTGGCAAGCTAAGGGAAATAGCTATCAAAGTGCAGCACTACAAGCGTCCTACAGGGGTCGTTTTAGTCAGGGTAAGGGATGCTCAAGATTCTGCAATAACCCATAACCGAGTTCATTTAAGAGCTGCCGATGGGAAGTTTTATGCGCCGACAAATGCCTACGCTAGGGCAGGGTTGACTGGTGATCAGGTTTTTCATAATGCAGGTGAATTTCAGGTCACTCTTCCTGCAGGTGAAACTAGTTTTACTTTCGTTAAAGGCTTTGAGTATTTTCCTCAATCAATAGTTGTCGAGGTCGAAGAGGCAGAAGTCACACACTTGACTATTGCTCTGGAAAAAATGGCAGATATGGAAGCGAAGGGTTGGTATAACGCATCGACTCATGTGCATGCCAATTATGCTGGAAATTTACATAACACCTTAGAAAATTTGATGATGATGTCTCGTTCTGAAGATCAGGACTTGGTTCTGGAACAAGTCGCTAATAAAGATAATCGAATTTTAGATTATCAGTTTTTTGAGCAAGGTGGAGGTCCACATTCAGTTTCTGAAGCTGATCAGATTGTTGTGGTGGGGCAGGAATATAGGCCTCCATTCTATGGGCACGTATTTATGTTTGGAATGGAAGAGCATTTAATTTCGCCATTTGTAACCGGCTATGTAGGTACTGCTATTGAAAGCCTCTACCCGAGTAATACTGATATGTTTCTTAAGGCAAAAGCACAAGGTGCGATCACTGGTTACGTGCATCCTTATATAGGAGAGGCTGATCCCTTGGAAGGGCGGCTAGGCGGAGCGAAAGGCTTTATTGTTGATGCGGCGCTGGGCACGACGGATGCACTGGAGTGGTCGGACTCAGGCACTGGAGGCTTTTATCCACTGTATGCGGTTTGGAACAATGGTCTGCATGTCACCGCAAGCGGTGGAGAAGATTCTATTTCTTCATTGCATCGAAGTAAGCTTATTGGCTCATTTCGTACTTATGTCTATACCGGTAATGAAGGTCTGGATATGCATTCTTGGTTTGATGCTTTGCTACGAGGGCGCGCCTTTGTAAGCTCAGGGCCGCTTTTGGAAATGAGAATCGGAACATCTATGCCGGGAGATACTATTGACTTACCGGTCGGCGGAGGCAAGGTAAGTATTACTGGTCAATTACGATCAATAACTGATCTCAGTGAGGTGGCACTGGTTTGCAATGGTAAGCTAGTAGAAATATTCCCTTTGAGGAGAAATCGCAATAGTCTGGATATTAGTTATGAACTGAATGTTGAACGCAGTGGTTGGTGTCATTTGCGGACAGAAGGAGATGCGTCTGAGCGTTTCCCGATGGATGTAAGATATGTACAAGCCTTTACTAATCCCATCTGGTTTCAGGTTGGTGATGAGGCAATACGTAACCCGGAATCAACGGAGTATGCCTTAGCTTGGATTGATAAATTACAGGAGTTGGCAGAAGCTTGGCCAGGATGGCGTTCAGAATCAGAAAAAGCCCATGTGTTTGGTCAATTTGAAGAGGCTAGAGAGGTTTACCGCAGTAAACTCGATTAATCTAATGTTCAGTAACTCTATATGTTTCTGTATCTCTATATACAGAAACCTCGCATTGCGAGGCTTTTTTAAAGCTTATTAGGCAACTCACTTAAGGTGAAGTGAACTGATATGGCTAGGATATTCATTCATAGTCTCATTTAATTCTCATGCAGTTATTATTAGTTTTCTCTTTTGCAGGCAAACTACTTATAATAGCACTCATGAGCACAGAAAGAGATTACGATAATTTTTCTATTACTCCTGAAAGGGATGAGTTGGTTACCCATACCAAAAGAAAACGGGGTAACTCCAGGTCAACGACAAGTGCTAAAACCCCTGTTCCGCAGGGTTCCAGTGGTGAATCTTCAGGGGTTAAAAGCATTTTATTTATTTTAGTGTTGGGCTTGCTAGGAACTGCAGCTGGCGCTTATTATTTTTACGATCAAGGTTTGCAAACGCAAGCAGCGTTGGAACTTTCAAATAACCGTATCGCCCAACTGGAAAACCGATTAAACATGGTGGATGAAGCGACTGAACAGTCTTCGCTTAGTCTGCTAGAAAGAGTCGACTTTAACTTTTCTGAAATAGATAAACTTTGGGCGGCGAGAAATGCCTTACGTTCAACTCTAGGGGCCACTAATACCACTATAGAAAATCAGGCCGAGAGTATTACTGAAATAGAAACGGCTATCGCAAATCAAGCAAGTATGAATAATCAACAAGCTGCTAGCCTGGACCAGAGTGAGCAAGCACTTGAAGCGGTGCGTACACAGCTCAATGCGCTTAATAACACTGTGAATGGTTTAAACAATCTCAACATTAGTCAGCAATTAGCTTCTATCAATCGTGATCTGGAAACTATTAAAGCTTCGATACCGGCAGCAGATAATGGTTTGGCTGATCGCGTGAACATCAATGAGCAAGATATTGAGTCAATTAATCTGTATAGACTTAACCTCAATCAAACTATTAATTCTTTGCAGCAAAGCCTAAATGAGCTGGAAGAGCGTGTTGCCAGATCATCTGCTTTTTAAGCTTGTTGATCAGCTTTAAATGGATACCAAACCATTCAGTCAGGCTTGCGAAAATAACAAAATGCCTATCCTTGAAGTAATTTCTTCTTATTTTAAAGCTGGTGATCAAGTCCTAGAAATAGGCAGTGGTACTGCTCAGCATGCCAGTTATTTTTGCCAGAAAATGCCTCAAGTATCTTGGATTCCCACTGAAATTCCTGAGAATTTTAAGATTCTCGAATTCTGTTTAGAAGATGAGGATCTTGATAATTTAGCCTCTCCTATGGTCTTAGATGTGCGTCAGGAAAGCTGGCCTGCTAATGAGCTAGATGGTCTCTACAGTGCAAATACCTTACATATAATGCCAGAAGCATTTAACGCTGACTTTTTTCGCGGAGCGGGTGAAGTATTAAAAAGCGATGCCTTTCTTTGTGTTTATGGGCCATTTAAATATCTCGGTAAATTCACGAGTGAAAGTAATGCTGGTTTCGATGAATGGTTAAAGGAACGAGATCCGCTTAGCGGTATCCGAGATTTTGAAAAAATAAATCAGCTTGCAGCGGATAGAGGCTTTGCTCTAGTAGAAGATAGAATCATGCCGGCAAATAATCAGTGCCTAGTCTGGAGAAAACTTTCTTGAGAGATTATTTGAATGTCTGACAGTAGCCAACTGTCCGGAGCTTTACTGTTAAAGCTTGCAAGATATCGTATGCCTTTTGGAAAGTATGCGGATAGCTTGTTAGTAGAAATTCCGGAAGAATACTACCTCTGGTTTGAAAAGAAAGGCTTTCCTAAAGGAGAATTAGGGCAGATTATGGCGATGATGCTTGAAATAAAAGCCAATGGCCTTGAGTACTTATTTGAGCCTTTAAAAAAATAAATAGCCAACGAAAAATTCGTACTTGTTGGTATTTAAATCTTTATTTATTGAAATCGATAGCACCGACTTTATCCACCAAAGGGTTGTTGAATTGTATAGCTGCAACATGCTCTGAATGTTTTTGGTAAGTTCGCAGTGTGTCCTCTGATTCAAAGCGCATGATAAGAATTAAGTCCCAACTGCGTTCTTCATGGAACTCATCCTGACCAATTTCTAAATCTAAGATCTCAGGAATCAGCTTTGGTAAAGCCAGCATTTTTTCACAGAATATTTGCACGTGGGATTCTGGGGTCCCAGTTTTGTACTTAATGAATACACAGTGCTGCAACATTTTTAAAAAATCCTATTTACTGTTCTTATTTAAGCTTATTGTTGGCTTAGCAGTGTTAAGTTGATTGATTGCAAAGCCTGCTGCCGCTTTGTAACGGCTCATCAATTCTTCACGTTCTTTGGCTGGGAATACTTCTTCAATATCATCAAAAACACCTCCGCAACGAGTGTCTAGTTCGTTAAGGATTACAAAGGGACCTGCGCCTCGATTGCGAAGCACAACTGCAGAAATATCTTCACATAATTGTTGGTTATAAGAATCGAGGGCTTTATGGGAAATACCATTCTCAATCAAGTTTGCCCCTAGTACACGAGCATCGACAATAGCTTGGCTGGCCCCATTAGAACCGGTGGGGTACATCACATGTGCTGCATCGCCCAGCAAGGCTACATTTCCATCGACCCAAGTAGAAATCGGATCACGATCAATCATAGGGTACTCAAAAACTTCCTCAGCGCCACTCAATAAAGCTTGAATATCAATCCAGTCGTAATCCCAATCATTGAAATGATGGAGGAAATCTTCAGTTTTGACTTGTTTGGTCCAATCTCCATTAGTCCAACCTTCTGAACTATCCATGGTGACTTCGGCAATCCAATTTATGGTTGCCAGGCCGGTTTCTGGATCTTCTGGAGATATAGGGTAGAAAACAATTCGATGTTGATGAGTTCCTAGGCCAACAAAAGAGGCTCCAGTTCTAATAGGTTTGGCTTGTGTCGTGCCGCGCCACATTAGAGCACCACCCCAATGAATAGGCGGTTGTTGAGGATGCATTTGTTGGCGAACAGCGGAATGTAAACCGTCAGCCGCCATTAATAATGACCCGGTGAACTCTAGCTGTTTACCATGACTTGTTGTTACTTCTACGATAACGCCAGTTTCAGTATTATGGTAAGCGTTTACTTTGTGGTCAGTCTTGATCGAATCTGGGCCAAGGCGCTCTATTACTATTCGATATAAGAGCATTTGCAGTTCGCCGCGATGAACTGAGTATTGTGGCCAATTATAACCAGCGTCTAGACCTCTTGGTTCGGAGTAGACATCTTTGCCATTTAAACCGACTAAAGCCCATTCTTTGGTTTGTATGCCGATGGCATCAAGCATTTCTTGACCAATGCCTAAGTCGTAGAGTTCACGTACTGCATTGGGTTGCAGATTGATGCCTACACCCATAGGTTTTAATTCTGGAACAGACTCGAAAACCACACAAGGCACTCCAATCTGGTGAAGGGTCAATGCTAGGCTTAAACCGCCAATTCCCCCTCCAGCAATTAAAACAGGGGCTTGTGTAGTCTCAGAAGATTTCATGTTTTTTGAAGTACTAAAGTAATAAAGCGCGCAATTATCCCTGACTAAACAGAGGACTACAATATCAAAGCTTTAGCTTTGCTTGTGGAGCTTATGAGCTTAAGTATGTGTAAACTAAAAAGCCTTTTTGTTATATAGTGTTATCTGTTAATGAGACATGCAGCATGTTTGAAAACCGTTCTCATGCTCAAGAGAAATGTTGCTAAATTTTTTATACAAAGTATTTAAACTAACTTAGGGTCTTCTCTAACTATGAAAATATATGGTCGAGCTCAGAATAATGAAGAAGAGTTAAATAATCTTGTTGAAGCAAGCTTTGTTGCTGACCCCTCAGCTTTACGTGACTTAGCGTCATTTCTGTATCGCTGTGCTGATGCAATTGAAGAGGAAGGCGAAGCTTGGGAAAATGAAAATTTTGAAAGCAACGAAGTAAGCTGCCCAGATGTTGTGGTGTTCAATCCTTATGTGGTTGAGGGCAGCTTAAGTGATGAATAATTTCGGGCTAGCTAACGATTAAATTAGCTTGGTAGTCCTGTTATCAAGAGGCATTCTTTTGGGATTAGGGTTTTAGACAAACTTCATGAGTACTCAAACTTTACCGTTACTTTTTAGTTTTAGACGCTGTCCTTACGCTATTCGTGCAAGAATGGCGATTTTTTCTGCTGTTATAAAAGTTGATATACATGAAGTTTCTTTAAAAAATAAACCTCAAGCAATGCTAGAAGCCTCTAGCAAGGGAACAGTTCCGGTGCTTTGTCTTGAAGACAAAGTCATTGATGAAAGTTTGGATATCATGCTGTGGGCGCTTACTATTAACGATCCAGATGCATGGTATTCTTCTTACTCTGAAGCTGAAAAAAATCGGGGATTCGCTTTAATAGATTTGAATGATAATGGGTTTAAACCTTGCTTGGATAAATACAAATACGCTGACCGTTTTCCAGAATATTCTGCTGAATATTATCGACAGCAATGTGATTCTTTTTTAAAGCAATTAAACACTCGGCTCGAAGCCAGCGAATACTTACTTGGTAAAAACCTTAGCTTCGCTGACATCGCCATTTTTCCATTCGTTAGACAGTTTTCCATGGTCGATAAAGCTTGGTTTGATCAGAGTCAATATAGCTATTTGAGGGGCTGGTTAAATACCTTAATCTCGTCACTACTTTTTACACAAGTAATGGCAAAAAAAACCGAACTGGCTAAATAGTTCGAACACTTAGAAGCTTGTAAATGAGTTTTTAGGTGCTTTTGTAAGCAAAACGTCCGCGTATTTTTTTAATAATAAAAAGCTGGCTAAATTAAATAATAAAAATATGAACCAAGATCATTCCTTAACTCTAAAAGAGCACTGGCTTAAGCATCCTCAGCGCCTTCGGTTTCGAAAGTTTCTTTTCCATGTTCACTTATGGTCGGGTATAAGTTTGGGGCTTTATATTTTTTTTATTAGTTTGACCGGAAGTGTTTTGGTTTATCGCAATGAACTCTATGTTGCGACTACACCAAATCCAATCATTGCGCCAATTGATTCAGCTCTTGCTTTAAGTGAAGAAGCTTTGCTTGAAGCTGTATTGCTTGTGCATCCGGGCTATGAGCTCACTCGCACAAGCCGAGCTAGAAATGATGATAGAGCTGTTGAAGTTTGGTTACAAAATGAAGATAAAACCCTGCGTCGCTTTTTTGATCCTCGTACAGGTCAAGATATTGGCAGTGCAGAAAGAAAGGCACAAACAATGGTCCTAAAATTAATTGAATTGCATGAAAGTTTTTTATTGGGGGAAAAGGGCAGAATCGTTAATGGCTTCGGTGCCTTATTTGTTCTTTTAATTGTTTTTACCGGACTCGTAATTTGGTGGCCAGGAATAAAACGTTGGCGACTTAGCCTCAGATTTCGTCGGGGTATCGGCTGGAAGCGCCAGATTTGGGATATCCATAGTATGGTTGGGATTTGGAGTGCCTTGGCCATACTGGTCTTTGCGCTTAGTGGTGCCTACCTTTGCTTTCCAAATACTTTCCATGATTTTGCTGATCGTATACAGCCTATTACTGACACGAATATTGGTGAACGATTTGTTGATAAGGCTCTTTATTGGCTTGCCTTTTTACATTTTGGTCGCATCAACGGAATAGGTATTCTTTGTAGTGGCCCCGGTATCTGTGATCAATCTGTTAAGGCTGTTTGGGCCGTTTTTGGCTTAGCGCCTGCAGCGATGTTTTTGACCGGGGCTACAATGTGGTGGAACAGAGTTCTGTCTCATTGGCTGAAACCGAGAGTTAAATCAGAACACTGATTACTCATTTTGGCTTCATTCATATGGAAATTATTACCGAGTTTTTAGCTTTTTATTGGTCTTTGGGATATTCGTCATACTTCAGATAGACTACTGATAAATAATAATATTTTCAGAATTATTCTCTAAGGGGGAGAAATGAAATCATCTATAGCTCTAGTTTTTTTATTGATATGTGCAATAAGCAATGCTCAAACTAACATCCCAGAAATACCGTTTGAGTCAATACCTAATTTTTTAAGAACAACTCCAGACAGAAATTTTGGTGAGATTTTAGGCGTAGCAATTAATTCACGTGGACATATTGTGGTTTTGAACCACCCCGGTAGTGCCAACTTTGGGCCAATTTGGTCTAACACTTCTACAGAGTTACTTGAGTATGATGCTAGCGGTAACTTCTTGCGTGAGATTGGCAAGGGGGTCTATGGCCTAGCTTATGCGCATCAGGTTGTGTTCGACGAAGACGATAATTTATGGGTGGTCGACAAAGCAGCTAATACTGTAATTAAATTTGATCCAGAAGGTTTTGTCGTGATGAATCTTGGGAGAAGGGAGGAAGGCTATCATGGTGATGTCGTGTTACCCGAACCTTCAGAAGCAGTAGTCACTCTCGGTGGGCGCTTTGGTGGACCAACCGCTGTTGACTGGGATAAAGAGGGTAATATCTATGTTAGTGATGGTTATGTGAATTCACGTGTAGCCAAGTTCGATCAGCATGGCAATTTCCTTAAAGACTGGGGCTCTTTTGGCTCTGAGCCAGGACAGTTCAATTTGCCGCATGCATTGCTTATAGATAATGAAGATAATATTTTCGTAGCTGACCGTGATAATGCTCGAATTCAGGTTTTTGATACTGATGGTAATCTTAAAAACATCATTACTCTGGATGTTCCTTACCCAGCTGATTATCAGCCGTTGTGGACAGCAATTGATGCCAATGTTAAATCCTCTTTAAGTCTTCAACCTTGGGCGATGTGTATTACTGAAACTTTTCCTCAGTATATCTTTGTTGCTGATCCCGAGCCTGGCCGTATTTATAAGATGACAACTGATGGCACTATCGTAGGTTGGTTTGGAAGTGCAGGACGACAATTAGGCCAATTCAACTGGGTGCATGGCATGGCATGTCCAACAGAGGATGAGCTCATAGTTGCTGATATGAATAATTGGAGGGTTCAGAAACTTATTTTGGGGGAATAAAGAATCTAAGATAAGACAAAAAGTAATGGTGCGGACGGAGAGACTTGAACTCTCACACCTTTCGATACTAGAACCTAAATCTAGCGCGTCTACCAATTCCGCCACGTCCGCACAGGCCGCGTATTATACCTGTTAATCCGCTCGTAGCAATTGTAAAGGCTTCTGTTTTAGCACAGAAATTGTTGCAACCAGTGCTGTAACGACACTTAAAGCCGAAATTGCAACAATACTGAAGGCACTAAGGCCCCAAGATAGGCGCCAAATGCTGTCAAAAACGAAGTAGGAAATACCAAAAGACATCAATAAACTCATGGCTACACCGGTGAAAGCAGCGAAAAAACCCAAAATGCCGAACTCAATCTGGATGATACTGCGAACATCGGCAAAATTAGCCCCCAGGATTTTTAATAGATTTATTTCCCAGAATCTGGATTTGACCTCATAACGAGCAATTGAAAACAAGACCACTAATCCAGCAAAGATAGACAAATAAGCCATAACCTTAATAGCCCAGCTAATTTGATCGGTTATATCTAGAATGCGAGCGACAATCTGGCCAACGTTTATTATCGAAATATTGGGTAGAGCATTAACCACAGCATTTTGAATGCCTAACTGCTCTTCGTCTGGAACACTGCTGACTGCAGCAATAAAGGTTTTGGGAGCCGGATCCAGAACTCCAGGCTGAAAAGAGATAAAGAAGTTAGGCTGGAAACTGTTCCAGTCTATTGAACGCAAATTAATGACCTTGCCAGTAATAGGAACGCTTTGGACATCAAAAGTAATAGTGTCGCCAATTCTAATTCCCATACGGTCGGCATACTCTTCTTCCAAAGAAATTGCGGGAAGCTCATCGGAATTAAAATCCCAAGGCCCATTCCACATTTCGCCAGCAACAAGTTCTTCAGAGGTTTTTAACTCATCTTGGTAAGACAAGTTAACCATACGTCGCATCTGCATTTGTTCATCAGGGGTCTCTTCGAAACTTTCTACCGAGCCAGTATTTATAGATTCAATCCGAGCTCTTACTTGTGGTGATACAAAGGAAAGGCTGTGTCCATAATTTGCAAGAATGTCTTCAAGAGGTGTTAACTGATCCGGTTGTATGTCGAACATAAAGAAATCAGGCACAGATAAATCATCTGGTTGTGAGATTTCTTCTTGTAAGCCTTTCTCGATTTGTGGGATCAGATTGATTAATAATGAACCGAGGCCTATCGCGAGAAAACAGGAGATTGCGCCAAGTCGATTACGGCTCAAATTGCGTAGTGCCAACTTACGAGTCACGGAAGAGTTATTCGAAAAATTTCCGCAATGCTTAAGAATGACCCAAGCAATGGCGCCTAGAATAAAAATAGCCGTAAGAAAAGATCCAATAAAAATACTGCCAATCATAAGTGAGCTGGACTGCCAGATTGCCAAGAACCAGAACACAATTAAAATTGGTGCATAACTCATTATGTGTCGCTGCCAGTGTGAAATAGTTTTGTTAGGCTGTACTTTTTCATGAAAGAGGGCAATCGGATGCAAGTCATAAATTTTTGACAAGATGGGCAAGCAGCAAATGACACTGCCTAAAGTACCTAAGAATAAAGCCAGAATAACCGAAGAAATTTCCATTTCATTTTGAAAGCCTCGCGGGAGAAAACTTTCAAATAACTGTGGCAAAACTGGCAAGGCTATGTAACCAATAATGCTGGCAATAATTGCGCTGAAAGCTCCGAGTGCCACAATTTGAATTAAGGTCATTAGATAGGCCTGTTTTGGTGTGCCACCGAGAGACATTAAGATAGCCATATCTTTAAAACGACTAGTAAAGAAAGAGCGGAATAAATAAGCGGCGCCAACTCCTGCTAAAAATAGAGCGATTAAGGCAATTAAACCAAGGTAGTCATTCATGTAGCCGAGGATACGTCCAAGGTCTTCGCTTTGTTCTTGATGGGTTGTCATGCTCATGCGTCGAGTGTCACCAAAGAGCTCCATTTCAGCGTCATTGAATTCCTCTTCCCAGGTACTCATATCGACGTCTTCATTGAATTTGTAGAAGCGGGAATAGTTAATGCGACTGCCAAGCTGAATTAAGCCAGTGCTTTCAATTTGTTCTAAGCCCATATAAATAGCAGGGAAGTTAGACATAACTGAAATTGAGCTGCTCGGATCTGTGGTAATAATGTCTGAGATGGTGAAAGTTTTATCACCTATTTTCAGAGAATCGCCGATATTTATATTCAGGCTTAGTATTAGATCTTGAACTACCCATATTGAATCATTGTTTAAAAGCTTTTGTCTGCTTTCACTATTTAGCAGACCATTCTCTTGCAATATGAACTCGCCATATTGAGGATAATTCTCATCAATGCCTATGAGTTGGCTCATGCGAGAAGCACCAGGTCCAGCTACCATGGAGAGAAATGAAATTTGATCCGAATATTCGTATTCAGTATTGAAAATATTGTCAGCGAGAGAAAATTCAGTATCCGTTAGCGGCTGGTTCGATGAGATCTGTGCATCAGCTGTTAGGATAGCTCTGGAATTATTATTGAGGTGATCATCGATCGAATTTTTAAACGAATCTAAAGCAATAAAACCAATCAGACCGATCGACAGGTTTAAAATAAAAAATAAACTAAAACGGAAATTATTTGTAATTTCCTTGTAAGCGAGCTTTAGCCACAACATTAGATGAACTTGCCTCCTTGCAGGCGAAGTTGACGGCTACAACGTAGAGCTAACTCCTCATTATGGGTGACGAACAATAGAGTCATGTTGTGTTGTTTTACAAGATCAAAAATCATGTCACTGATGTGTTCGCCTGTAGCATTATCTAAATTCCCGGTAGGCTCATCAGCAAGGAGTATGCTGGGCCTGACAACCATGGCGCGAGCGATAGCGACCCGTTGGCATTCCCCTCCACTTAGTTGGTGTGGGAAGTGATCCATACGATGAGCTAATCCAACCTGTTCTAAAGCTTCTTTGGCTTTTGTTGTTGCATCTTTATCTTTAAATAAATCCAGTGGCAAAGAAACGTTTTCGACGGCTGTAAGATGAGACATTAAATGAAATTGTTGAAAAATTATGCCAATGTTGAGGGCACGAAATTTCGCTAGCTCCTCTTCACTTAGTTCTTGCATATTCTTTTCATTCAAAATAATTTCGCCAGTACTCGGGCTATCTAATCCAGCTAATAGAGTTAGAAGCGTGGATTTACCACTGCCCGATTGCCCTAAGATTGCGACTGTTTCGCCTGCTTCCATTCCCATATTTAAATTCTTAAGAACTTCTATAGGAGTTTGGCCAGCAGCGGTTTGAAAGTTTTTACACAGGTTTTTTACTTCAAGAATCATAAATTGTCTTAGGGTAGTAGAGGGAGTAGGAACTGATATACATTTTCAGCGACGATCTTACTGCCTTCAAAATTTGGATGTATGCCATCAGCTTGATTTAACTCGCTGATAGCGGCTACATCCATCAGTAAGAAAGGCATGAAGGGTAGACTATATTTTTCTGCAAGACTAGGGAAAACTGCAGCGAAAGCCGAAGTATATTCTGCTCCCATGTTTGGTGGGGTCAACATGCCAGTTAAGGCTACGTCAATTCCATTACTTTGCGCATACTCAATAGTTTCTTCAAGATTTGTTTTCATATTTTCGATACTTAAGCCACGTAAACCATCATTAGCTCCTAATGAAATAATAACCAAATCAGGTTTCGAACGGACATACCATCTCATTCTATCCATAGCGCTAGCCGATGTTGATCCGCTAATACCAGCATTGATTATGTTTACATTCGTGTGGCCCTCATCCTTGAGTCGAGCGGCTATCAGATTTGGGAATGCTTGGTCTTGTTCTAAACCTAAGCCTTCAGTTAAAGAGTCACCCAAAAATAAAACCGTGAAATTTTCCTGGCCACTTAGCTGAAGGCTTAATGCTAGGAAGACACAGGCACTGAAAAATTTTAGATAAAGCATAATTTTATTCTATAGTAATGTGTTTGTTTTTATACGCTGCAAACGTGCAAACAATATCAAAGCCCATACTTTTGGTCTCGAGAATTTCATGAAAACTTTAAGAGCTGCCTTAGTGCATTCTTAATAGTTCACCATAGATAACCGCGACAAGGGCATCGCCATCCCCCCAGCGCTCATCGTATTCTGCAGTGAGCTCACTGGCTTGGATTTGGGATAAACTCATGCCCTTTGCAATCGATGTTCTTACTCGAGTTCTTATAGTATTAAACATGCCTAACTGGTCTCTAAGCTCTTGCTGTGAACTGACCACTCCATGCCCCGGTAAGAATTTAGTTTCGCTATTAGAGATATCTAATAGCATTTCGTAAGCTTTAACTATCCCGTGGAAGCTACCTGAGGTGTTGGCATCAATACGAGGGTACGCAGTCGTTCGGAATACATCACCAGTATGAATGATATTGGCTTGCTTAAAGTAAACAAATGAATCTCCGTCAGTATGCCCTGGGCCAAGATGGAAAACGTGAATGTCCTGGCCATTTAAATGAAAATCTATCGTTTCAGGGAAAGTAACGAGGGGAAGGCTAAGCCTCTGATCGCCACTAAGCTGGTTTGATTCTGCGTTAGTGTAGCTGGCTGCCAGGCGATCGCGTACATTTTCATGAGCAAAAATTGTTGCTCCTGCTTTAGCCATATTGGTGTTTCCGCCGACATGATCCCCGTGTATGTGGGTGTTAATAACAAAGCGAAGGGGTTGATCCGTAAGTTCTGCTATTGCATCAAGAATCTTTTTTGAAAGAGGTGCGTATTGGTCATCTACTAAAAGTACGCCATCTTCACCAATAGAGACGCCAATGTTTCCGCCTTGTCCCTCAAGGTAATAGAAAGAGTCACTTAGTTGATGAGGGATGATCTCAACATTGCTCATGTCTTGCTGTGCAAGTGCCGGTAAAGAGCTCAGGAGTAGGCTGGTTAGGAAGAGTTTTCTTGCGAATACTGTCAGATTGCGATGTTGCATTGTCATCTCCTGTTCACATTATTGTGTTTTAGTGTCATCTCTTTAGTCCTAATGAACGTACCATCAAGATTAAGTAATCCAGAATACGTATCTAACAGCAAACCATCAATAGATCGTTTTTTAAGAATTGAGTAAAAAATAAGTAAAGTTCAATAAAATAGATATTATAGTTTGTAATAGTATAAATTGTATTGATATAATTGAGGCTATCATAAACTAAGTTAGTCTTGTTTGTACTATATGAATACTAAAATGTTATGTTTGGCTGCTTTGAGTCTAGGTAAAGCCTCAGGATACGACATAGGAAAGAGGCTTGATGATCCATTAGGGTACTTTGTGGACACGGCTAAAAGTGGTGTTTACCCGGCTTTAAAGAGTCTGCATGAAGAAGGGCTGGTTCAATATGAAGATATTGAGCAATCCTCTCTACCTAATAAGAAGCTCTTTGAATTGACCCCAAAAGGCAAAGAGATATTACATGAAGAGTTAGAGGCCTTGGCGCCAACCCATAAGGTCCGCTCTAAATATATGTTGCTCTTATTTTTATCTGAAATGTTATCAGTGGAGCGCTTAGAAGAAGTGATCAGAGAGCATCTTTCTGAGTTGGAACACTTCTTGCAGCAACTGCCTCATATACGAAAACTTAGTAAAGGCAAGCCAGGGCAGGAGTTTTTAGTGGAGTATCTGGCAGACCATGCTAACAATGAAAAGGCTTTTATAGAAAATAATTTAGAAGCTTTGTTAGACAAAACGAATTCTAAACGGAAGGAAATGGAGAGCGTAAATGAATAAATCTAGTGTTATAGCTCTTGGAATCAGCTGCGCGCTGGTGCTATGGATGGCTGTAGGAATGATGAAGCAAGATGTTGAGGCTGAATCTCTTGCTGGTGAAAATATGGCTTCGGAAAATCAAGACGATCGTATTTTAGTAGAAGTAACTGAAATGCAGGCTAGAGAAGTGACTAGCTATATTGTCTCTAATGGCAGTGCTGCACCTAATCGAGAAGTCGTTCTGAGAGCTGAAACAACTGGTCAAATTTACCAGATCTTGGCTAATGAGGGCGAATACGTTGAGGAAGGTATTGTCATCATGCAACTTAAAATGGATGATCGCTTGATTCGTAAAGAGCAAGCCAGCATTACTTTGCAGGAAAGACAGCGACTTTATGAAGCTATGGTGAACCTGAACGAAAAAGATTTCGCGTCGACAACCGAAGTTGACAGCGCCTTAACTCAGCTAAAACTAGCTGAAGTTGACCTTGAGCGTATCAATTTGGAGATAGAGAAAACATTTATACGTGCTCCTTTTGGTGGATACATTGAAGAACATATCACTGAGCTAGGTGAGTATGTTGGTATTGGTAATGAGCTCTTGAGATTAGTTGATAATGATCCATTAGTCGTCAATACCTATATTTCTCAAAATGATGTTGAGTTTCTTGAAATAGGCTCGGAAGTTAGTGTGCAGCTAGTGAATGGGCGAGAGCGTTCTGGTCAAATTCGCTTCATTTCACCAAGAGCTAATGAAGCAACACGAACTTTCAGAGTGGAAATTGCGATCCCCAACTCGGAAGGCATTAGAACTGGTAGTAGTGTCACTGCCAAAATCCCTAAGCAAAAGGTTTTTGCTCACTACTTTTCAGCTGGTTTGCTAACGTTAAATGATGAAGGGGATGTTGGAGTTAAGACACTTACGCAAGAAGGTTTGGTTGATTTTTATCCTATAACAATTGTTAGCTCAGATGCCGATGGTATGTGGGTAAGCGGATTGCCTAGCCGGGTTCTGATCATCACTGCAGGTCATGGGTTTGCGCCCGTAGGAGAGTCTGTAAGGTTTGTAAGAGTAGAGCAGGAAACATTAGTGCAACCAGCAGTCACCCCGGTGTCTCTTTCGACGACAACTATGAAGTATTCACAGTTGAAATAAATCCTCTTTATTAGTTTTAGCTAAGGACGAAATAATAATGAATACCTTGATTAGTGCTGCTTTTTCACGGCCAAAGGTCGTGGTTCTGTTGTTGCTAGCAATTTTAGTTGCAGGTGTTTATGCTTATGTGGTCATTCCGAAGGAGTCTAGTCCTGATATCGCGATTCCAATTGTCTACGTTTCAATGGTGCATGATGGGATCTCACCGGAAGATGCAGAACGTTTGCTGGTCCTTCCAATGGAAAGAGAGTTGCAGTCGATAGAAGGCCTTAAGGAGATGACTGCTATTGCATCTGAGGGGCATGCCTCTGTAACTCTTGAGTTCGATGCGGGTTATGACATTGACGAAGCAATAGATGACGTTCGTGAACAAGTTAACCGAGCAAAGCCTGAATTACCTCCAGAGACGCTGGAGCCAACAGTGAATGAGGTCAATTTATCTGAGTTTCCAGTACTTTCAGTATCCTTGTCAGGCCGAGTTTCTGAAAGGACCTTAATAACAATTGCTAGGGAATTACAAGATCGTATTGAAGCTCAGCCTAATGTTCTTGAAGTAACAATTGGAGGGGATCGTGAAGAAATGATGGAGGTCATCATCGACCCTTCAGTACTCGACAGCTATCAGCTCTCATTTCAAGATATTTCCAACATTCTTACTTCTAATAATCAGTTAATTGCTGCTGGGGCTATAGACACTGGTGCCGGTAAGATGGTTCTTAAGGTTCCAGGTGTGGTTTCAGAGCTTGATGACATCATGACAATGCCGGTCAAAGTTTTAGATGATCGAGTCGTGACTTTCCAGGACTTAGCAACTGTAAGGCGCACATACAAAGATCCTGAAAGCTTTGCCAGAGTAGGTGGCGAAAATGCGGTAGTGCTAGAAGTCTCTAAGCGTACTGGCGCCAATATTATTGAAACAATTGAGGGGGTTAGAAATCTAGTTAGCCTAGCTCAGACTACTTGGCCATCTTCCATCGAAGTAAATTATTTACTGGATGAATCAGACATGATCAAGAGCATGTTGGGTGATCTGGAAAATAATGTTATCACCGCCATACTTTTGGTGATGTTGGTAGTAATTGCCGCCTTAGGTTTAAGACCGGGACTGCTTGTTGGTTTGGCTATTCCAGGGTCTTTCCTTGCCGGAATATTGCTGCTTTACACAATGGGATTCACCATGAATATGATGGTGTTGTTTAGCTTGATACTTGTAGTGGGTATGTTAGTAGACGGAGCAATTATTACGATTGAATTAGCAGAGCGTCTAATGTCCGGAGGAGCTTCTAATAAGGAAGCTTTCCAGAAGGCAGCTAAACGAATGTCTTGGCCTATTATTGCTTCAACGGCCACAACCTTATCAGTATTTCTACCTTTGTTATTTTGGCCGGGTATGATCGGAGAGTTTATGAAGTTCTTGCCTATTACGGTAATCATTACTCTTACTGCTTCTTTGTTTATGGCCTTATGTTTTGTTCCAGTTGTTGGAAGTTATTTTGGCAGGAAAGTTAGTGCAGCTGCGCTTTCAGGAGCTGATGAAATTGGGCTCGGGTCAGAGCATGAGAGTGCAACCAAGGCAAAAGGTCTAACTTTGAAATATGTGAATGTTTTGAGGTTTTTACTTAAACATCCAGGGAAAGTTTTACTAGCAGCAATTTTTGCTTTGTTTGCTTCTTACATTTCTTATGGGTTTTTTGGTAATGGTATTGAGTTTTTCCCCGCCTCAGAACCTGAGTATATCCAGGTTCAAATCCATGCAAGAGGTGATTTATCGATATATGAGAAAGATAACATTATGCGAGATGTGGAAGAACTTTTGCTTGGAATGGATTATTTAGATGCCGTTTATACCCGCACCACTAGTGGTGGTGGGCAGGGGCAAAACTCTGGAACAGAAGACACAATTGGTTTTGTTCAGCTTGATTTTATCGATTGGCAACTGAGACCACCTGCGGTAGAAATTGAGAAAGTTGTACGTGGTTTGTTGGCTGACGTCCCCGGGATCATGATTGAGATTGCTTCACAGGAAAATGGACCACCCACAGGTAAGCCTTTAGTGCTTGAAGTGAGTTCAAATGACAGTGAGAAGCTTCAGCAAACGGTAGCAGTGATTCGCAGTGCTATGGCAGAGATGGGTGGCTTTATTAATATAGAAGATACTCGTACTTTGCCCGGAATTGAGTGGGGTTTATTGGTTGATCGAGAAGAGGCAGCCAGGTATGGAGCCGATATTTCCAGTCTTGGAAGTGCCGTTCAACTATTAACAGGAGGGCTTAAACTCTCGGAGTATCAGCCTGATGATGCGGATGAAGAGCTTGATATACGTCTACGCTTTGATGATGAAAACCGTAATATGGAGCAATTAAACCAATTAAATATACCGACTCAAAACGGTTTGATTCCAATTGGTAACTTTCTGAGTTTTGAGACTTCACAAAAAACTGGCACGATTAATCGCCTTGATGGAGCTCGGACCTTAACCATTGAGGCTGATGTTGAAGAAGGTCTTTTAGCGGCAACTCAAATTAACTTACTTAGAAGTTCCCTTTTGAATGAAGAGATTGACCCCGCTGTGAACGTCGCTTTTGGAGGTCAGGATGAAGATCAGCAAGAAGTGGTTAGTTTCTTAAGCAAGGCTTTTGCTGTTGCTCTTGTGATCATGATGACGATCTTATTAATTCAATTTAATAGTTTTTATCAGTCTTTCTTGATTATCACTGCGGTTATCTTTTCCACAGCGGGTGTACTTTTGCTGGTGCTCATCTCTGGTCAGCCATTCGGTATTGTAATGTCCTTTGTTGGGATTATCGCCTTGGCTGGGATCGTGGTTAATAATAATATTGTACTGATAGATACCTACAATGAAATTAGAAAAAGTACTTCTCTCTCGGTAATTGAAGCGATTTTAGAAACTGCTGCCCAACGGATTCGGCCGGTTTTATTAACCTCGATAACTACAATTCTAGGCTTACTGCCGATGGTGTTTGGTATGACTATTGATGTTATTGGGCAGGATGTTACAGTTGGTGGGCCTTCAACTCAAATGTGGATGCAGTTGTCTAGTGCAATAGCTGGAGGCTTATTTTTTGCAACATTGCTTACCTTGATTTTTACCCCTTGTATGTTGCTTCTGGGAGAAAAACTGTTTAGATCAGCAAAGACTCCTAAGAAAACCCGAGGTAAGACAGTTCAAACTACTTTGCAGGCCGCAGGTTCTTAAAATCTATCTGGCTATTCCTGCCATATTTGAAAGAGTACTTTTTAGCAGGAAAAGCCAATCCCAAGCATGTTAGAATGCTCCGCTTTTATATCTTTATAACTTATAAAATCAGTGACAGGATATTTACCAAATTTTGGCACTAAAAGTGCGTCAAGATACTGATTAAAAACAAATAAGCTGTCATTTTAAAATATTCTAAGGAGCGTTTTAACATGAGCCTGATTCGTCAACAGGATGTCATCCAGAGCGTAGCTGACGCTTTACAATACATTTCTTATTACCATCCACTGGATTATATCCAGGCTGTACACAGAGCTTATGAGCGAGAAGAGTCGCCAGCAGCGAAAGATGCTATGGCACAAATTCTAACCAATTCTCGTATGTGTGCCGAAGGGAAGCGTCCTCTTTGTCAGGATACCGGTATTGTGGCGATCTTTGTTGAGGTTGGTATGAACGTGCAATGGGAAGCCGACATGGGTGTGGAAGAAATGATCAATGAAGGGGTGCGTCAGGCTTATATGAATCCTGATAATATGCTCCGTGCGTCTATCGTCAGTGATCCGGCAGGGGCTCGCAAAAATACCAAAGACAATACCCCAGCAACCATTCACTATCGCCTAGTCCCTGGTGATAAAGTTGAATTTAAATTGGCTGCTAAAGGTGGAGGCTCTGAGAATAAATCGAAATTAGTCATGCTTAATCCAAGTGATAGCATTGTTGATTGGGTTTTAAAAACTGTACCAACGATGGGGGGAGGCTGGTGTCCACCTGGCATGCTAGGAATTGGTATAGGCGGAACCGCAGAAAAAGCCATGGTTATGGCGAAGGAATCCTTGATGGACCACATTGATATTGATGAGTTACGTGCTCGTGGTCCCAGTAATGCGGTTGAAGAGTTGCGTCTAGAGTTGATGGAAAAAGTGAATGATCTTGGTATTGGTGCTCAAGGTATTGGTGGTTTAACCACTGTAGTCGATGTGAAGATAAAAGAGTTTCCGACTCATGCAGCCTCTAAGCCTGTGGCAATGATTCCTAATTGTGCCGCTACTAGGCATGTGCATTTCACCCTGGATGGCTCAGGGCCGGCTGAGCTTACGCCACCAAAACTTGAAGATTGGCCTCAAGTTACTTGGAAAGCATCTGCTAATGCGCGACGAGTTGATCTAGCAACTGTTACTCGAGAAGACATTGCAAGCTGGAAACCTGGTGACACTATTTTGCTCTCCGGCAAAATGCTGACTGGACGAGATGCTGCCCATAAAAGATTAGTTGATATGTATAAAAATGGAGAGCCTCTGCCCGAGAGCGTTGATCTTAAAGATAAGTTTATCTATTACGTTGGTCCAGTAGATGCTGTGCGTGACGAAGTGGTTGGCCCTGCTGGTCCAACGACAGCAACCAGAATGGACAAGTTCACTGATGCCTTACTCGAAAATTCCGGTTTAATGGGAATGATTGGTAAAGCTGAGCGCGGGCCTGCAGGTATTGATGCGATCAAAAAGCATAAATCGGTTTATTTGATGGCTGTTGGTGGTGCTGCTTATTTGGTTTCTAAAGCGATACGTAAATCAAAAGTGGTTGCTTTTGAAGATTTAGGAATGGAAGCTATTCATGAATTTGAGGTTGAAGATATGCCAGTAACGGTTGCAGTAGACTCAAATGGAACATCTGTTCATAAAACAGGTCCTGCAGAGTGGGCTGCAAAGATCCATGAAGCGAAACCAATAGAAGTAAAATAAAGATTTATTAAGAACTAAAAAAAGCTCTATCAAAAAGGATAGAGCTTTTTTTATTTGGCATGCTGTTTAAATGCCCGTTTCCCAGCTGCCATTAAAGAAGTTATCACTTAAAGCGTTTCTTTTTCGTGGGCTTAATTCGCGTCCCTTAAAATTCTCAGGAACATTTTCTTCGCTGGTTTGATAACCAAGCGCAATCACTGCCGCAGGAGTATAACGCTCAGGAATTTCAAATTTTTCTCTAAACAGATCTGCTGAAAAACCAGCCATCTGGTGTGTTAGCAGACCAAGATGATTGGCTTGTAAGCATAATGACATTGATGCGGCACCGGTATCATAGGCGGCAAAGGAATTTGGTTTGCCAGCAAATGGGCTTGGGCCATCAGCGAATTGAGTGTCATGACAAGCGGCAATTAATACTGGAACGTTGATGCACCAAGCTTGATTGCCTTCAGCCAAGCAGTCATAAAGTTTTTGCCAAGCTTCTGGATTATCAGCTTTATTGCAAACTACAAAACGCCAGGGTTGGTCACCAAAGCAAGAGGGTGCCCACCGAGCGGCTTCCATTACTGAGAGAAGCTGTTCTTTGCTTACAGTGCGTTCGGGATCATAAGATACGCCACTCCAACGAGTTGCAATAATGTCGTGAATACTTGCACTGCTATCAATTTCTTTCTTTATCATTTTTTACCTTCTTTCGTTAGTTACATTAATCGCACATATCGGAATATGGATTGGAAATCTCTAAGTCAATCTCCATTCTTTCACCGTTAATTATCATGCCGTTCTGGGTGAAACTCAAATCACTGCCTTCTCTAACATTGTGATCAAATTTATAAATTGGTTTGATCTGTTGCTGATTAGAAAGACTCTCATAGCTCGCGCTAGCTTCAGAAACTGACTCGTTTTTTGAACGATAAGCTGCCATCGCCTCTTTACCGTGCTTATGAGAGAGCATATGTTCGGTGACAAAAGGAGACAGTATTGAAGCTGTTGCATTATTTCCGCCAAAACCTTTGGCGTTAAGAATCGCCGCATCGAAATCTTTTGGATTGACTTCCTTATGTTGAAGCAGAATATCTAAATGCTTGTGGTGAACATCACTAGCGATAGCTTCACTAGTTAAAATACCTGGAATAATGCCATATTTCCAGATGCCTAAAGTAGTATTGAGCTGATCGGCACCAGAACTGGCTATTGAGTGTCCAAGGTAAGATTTCACGGCAGCAATGGGCCAATTTTCAATGCCGAAGTGTGCCGCTACTTCATCAAAGATAGCGGATTCAGTAACTCGATTTTGCGGTGTGCCGGTGCCATGAGCCTGTACAAAAGTGTTGCTCCTTAATCTATTCTCACCGATAACTGCTTTGGTAGCGGCTACAGCTTTAGCTACGGTCAGATAATTGCCAATACCAGGGCTAGCAATAGATTTTTTGTGGCCATCAGCATTCACAAACACTTCGTTAACAGCTCCATGAATATTTGCGCCAAGTTCAAGTGCAAGCTCGTCATCAAAAAGCACTACGAACTGTGAAGATTCAGCTAGAGTAAAACCTACATTTTCACCAAAGGGTCTACAAGCACGGCGATGATCTGGAGTCGCCAAGCCATCAAGTGCTTTTAATTTGTGATCATCGGCCAGTGCGCCCATAGAGCTATAGCCCTCAAAGATTTCTGGAACTAAAGGGGCTTCGCTGCTGCCAACGATAACAACTCGATGAGTGCCATTTTGAATGTCGCGGATAGCCTCGCTGAGGTTGTAGTGGAATGAAGCGCATGCGCCAAGGTTGCATCCGGTTTTACCAATATTTCCCAATATATAAGCATTAATAAAGTCGGCAGGCATTTCAGCAAAGCCTAGTGGGAGTTGTTTAGATGTCACGCGTTTCCCTAGTAAGCGTGACTGCAACATGCCACCATTGCCATTGTAATCTAACTGACTCATACCTGAGCCGGCATAGACAGCAATTTGGTCTGGATTAACATGCGCTTTCACTGTTTCCCAATCGATACCCATTGAGAGTAGAGCATCTGAAACACCATAAATTGTCATCTGCAGGCTGCGAGGATGATTTCTAGAGGGATAGAGTGCTGCAGGGTCAAAGCCTGAAGGGAGCTGCCCTGCAGTATTTACGGCACCTTTGTAGCTATCTGGAATCATGGTTTCTAGATTGCCCTGTATTTCAACCTTGCTGGTGCGATCACTAAGAGTGCTAACGGACCAGTTGCTAGGAATCTGATTAGGTAGTTTTCGAGTTGGCAGGGTGAAACTGAGAGTTTCACCTTCTAGAGGAGAAACTGTAGCGCTGCTGTGCTGGTAAAGTTCTGTGTTGTCAAAAAGGTTGTTTTCAAGTTTTCTGACTAAGGTGCTGTTTAAAATTAATTCTTTATGAAAGGTTAGAAATTCGGCTAAAACAATGGTTTCTGAATTTTGATCTAACCATTTGCCACCTTCTTGTTTAATGAGCCCCATTAAGACAGCTAGGTTAACTAAGGTTTGATCTGCGGCTTCTTGATTTAAATTATCAATCACCATTCGTCTATAGGCGTAATGTCCGGACGAGCGTCCTGCAGAATTGATACCACCAAAACCTACAATAACAGGTAGATGCGACACATTAAATCCTTATAGTTAGTGTTTTAGTATGCTTTGTAGCTTCAAATCAATGACTTAGGGCTGATATTAATAGTATTGAAGCTAAATTACTTTTTCTGAATAGACATATAATATTGCAAAATAGACATATAATCTAAGTGATTTTGCTTTTTTACAGGCCTATAAGAATTCAGAACAGTTGAGCAGAATTATCGGCATGCTTTTGAATAGTTCGGCCTTAGATTGATGAGTTTATATTTGGTATCACTAGGTTAAGACTTTAGAGTAGTATTTAATGGAGTTTGTTGTATGGTGGTTTAAGAGTTTGAAAAAGCATTTTCTAGTGCTAAGCCTGCCATTAAAATGCTAGCAAAAAGTAAGGAATTCATAAGTGTCTACGGATTACCAACATAAAGTTTTTTCTGTTTTGCGCGAGCTTGGTATTGAGCAATCTTATGGAGTGAAGAAAGGTCTTAGCCTACAATTGGAATGTGAGAACTTAGTAGCTGCTGGCTTGGATGTTTTTGAGCGCGAAACATTTATGGAAGAACAAACCCATACTGCTTGGGAGAATATGTGCACAGCCGCGCTAAAGGATGGAATTGAGCTTCAACTAGTATCAGCTTTTCGCGATGTTGATTATCAAAAAAACTTGTTTTTAAGGAAGTTAGCTGCTGGTTTGAGTATCGATGAAATTCTCCAGGTAAATGCTGCACCTGGATATAGCGAGCATCACACTGGGCGGGCCTTGGATTTGACCTGTCCTGGATCTGATTGTCTCGAAGAATCTTTCGAAACCACAGAGGCATTTCAATGGCTCAGCACTAATGCAGGTGGCTTTGGTTTCCTGATGTCCTTTCCAAGGGGGAATCAGCAAGGGTTCCTGTATGAACCTTGGCATTGGTTTTTTTCTGAACAATAAAATCAACAAATTCAATAATATAAGTTAAAAATTGATTCAAATCAGATAAAAACTTCCGAATTTCTTTGACAGGGTTTTCCAAAAGAGTAGTATCTTTAGGTGAGTTCCGAAGTTACTAAAGGAGTAGCTGAAAATAACATTTCTAACATTTCCCACTAAATTTAAACCCTTATAATAAAAAAAGGAGTCTTAATATATGGTTAGTGATACTCAAGTTCTTTTCCGCGGTATAGATCATTCTCAAGCCGTAGCGGATGCGGTCCAAAAGAGAGTAGATAAATTAGAGAGATACAGTGATGAAATCCAAAGTTTACGAGTAACCCTCGAGTCTCCCCACAATCATCATCACAAAGGTAAGGTTTTTCACGTAGGTGTTGAGGCCGTTATTCCAAATCACGACGTTCAAGTTAATCATGATCAACATGATAATCATTCACACGAAGATATTTATATAGCGATAAGAGATGCTTTTAATGCACTTGAGCGCAGAATAAAAAGTATCTACGCCAAGAAAAGACATTTGGACCGTGTTACACCAAAACCTTTGGAAACCTTAGTTGTACCTGAAGCAATTGACTCAGCTGATGAAGTTTCTACTTCTCAAATTTAAATTTTTGTTGTTTACGAGCTTTAATTTAACTGTCTAATTTAAAAATTTTCTTTCTCACCAAGCGGCGATATTCGCTAGGTGAGAAAGATACTTCACGTCTAAACAGTGCTGAAAAATAAGCGCTATCGGGATAACCAACGCTATAGGCAACTTCTGCTATCGAAAGATTACTGGTTTTCAATAATTCTTTAGCTTTCTCAAGTCTAATCTCCTGTAAATATTTAGAAGGTGTAAGCCCCGTAGCTTTCTTGAAACGTCTGTTTAAAGAGCGTTGCCCGAGTTCGAATTTTTCACTGACAACTTGCATATCAATATTCCTATTAAAGTGTTGATGCATCCACTCTTGAATATCAATGATGCTCTCATCATCGTGGAAATTTTGCCCAGGAATATTTAAAAAGCTTGAAGTGTAAGAAAGTTTAAGTTCATGGGTGAAATGGCTTGAGACTTGGCTGGCAACACTTTCACCATAATGTTTCTCAATTAAATGTAGCATGATATCGCGCACCGAGTTAACGCTACCCGTACAATAAATATTGTCAGATTTAGTAATAAAGCGTTCTCGTTTAAGGGAAACTTTTGGGTAATGTTGCTGAAACTGGTCAAAGTAATACCAATGCGTGGTGGCAGCTATATCATCTAATAAGCCCGCTTCTGCTAAGAAATAAGAGCCGGTGCTGATTCCACAAATTAGAGAGTTGTCACTGGCTCGTTGTTTTATCCAGTCAAGAAACTCAGGATATTTTTTAACAACTCCAAGAGGGTTTCCCCACATGGCAGGAATAATAATGATGTCGCTTTTACTGATATCTTGTAGCCTGTTTCTGCAGCGAATTTCTAGACCTGCATTCATTTGGATGTTGCCATTGTCTAGGCTGACAATTTGTAAGATTAATTTGCGTTTTTTTGGGTGCTGTATTCGAGCAATTAAATCCGCTGCATTGAGCATTTCCATTGGAATAGTAATGCTAGTACCAAGCACTTTTTTGTAGCCGACAATGGTGACGTAAATTAAATCGCTCACGGTCTCAGCCTTATTAAGGTTTTCGGTAATCAATTTTTTCTATGCAGTAATGTTTAAGCCCCGAAGGGCTATTGAAGGTAAATTCGCTGTCTAGTTCTTTTCCCAGTATGGCTTTCCCCAAAGGAGAATCAATACTGATGAAGTTGCGTTTTGGATCAATTTCGTCAGGTCCAACTAATCTCAGTGCGAGGCTTTGGTTTTCATCATCGATTAATTCAACCCAAGCTCCAAAATAAACTTTATTAAGATTGCTTGGAAGGTGGTCAACAACTGTTACAGCTTCGAGTCGTTTGCGTAAATGCCGAACACGACTATCAATTTCACGCAGTCTCTTTTTGCCGTAGATGTATTCGGCATTCTCTGAACGATCACCCAAAGCCGCTGCTGCCGAGACCTGTTGAGTGACTTCTGGTCGTTCTACACGCCAAAGGAATTCCAGTTCTTTACTTAAAGATTGCTCTCCTTCAGGCGTAATATAGTTGGATACGGGTTTGGCAGGAGGGCGATAACGGCTCATAGTTGAACTGCCGAATTTGTCTTTTCGAAGTCTAAAGGTAGCTGGTAAAAGTTTAAGGCCTCTCGAAGACGTATTCCGACACCTAGTAAACGAACAGGCCTATTGCCGCGTTCAAAGCCTGTTTTGCAAAGTTCTTGTAGTACCTTAATATCCACCTCTTGAGCAGCCTGTTCTACAGTCGTCGAAATAAAATCATTGAACTTAAGTTTAACAAAAAGCTTGCCAATACTAACTTCTTGGCTGGAGCGGTATATTCTTTTTTCAAGTTTTTCGATTAATAGGGGTAATTCAGTCAAACAATGCTCCAAGCTGGGCAGGTCAGCTTCATAAGTATTTTCAACACTGATTGATTTTCTAGCTTGTCGACTGACTACGGGACGATCATCGATGCCACGGCAAAGATTGAAGAGCCTGTCACCGAAACTTCCAAAATGTTCGACTAACTCACTTTGACTAAAGGTTTGTAAATCTTTGCAGCTTTCGATACCTAAGCGGTGCATTTTTTCAGTTGTGACTTTTCCTACGCCATGAATTTTATGGACAGCCAAGGTTTTTACAAAATCATCTACTTGACTTGGGGTGATTACATACTGCCCATTGGGCTTGTTCCAATCACTGGCTACTTTAGCGAGAAACTTGTTTGGAGCAATTCCGGCCGAGAGGGTAATCCCTATTTCATTGTGCATTCGCTCTCGGATCTCCCTAGCGATTAAAGTTGCACTGCCTTGACAAGCTTCGGTGTTACTAACATCGAGGAAGGCTTCATCTAAAGAGAGGGGCTCTATGTCAGGGGTGTAATCTTGGAAAATCTTATGCATTCTTTTGGAGGTTTCAGTGTACTTGTCTTTGCTAGGAGGAATGATAATGAGATCCGGACAAAGCCTCCGGGCAGTCGAAGAAGGCATAGCTGAATGAACACCATATTTTCTTGCTTCGTAGTTACAAGTTGCGATTACACCCCGCCTAGAAGCATCGCCGCCCACAGCGACAGGCAGCCCCTCTAAAGCGGGGTCGTCTCGGATTTCGATTGCTGCAAAAAAGCAATCGCAATCGCAGTGAATAATCTTTCTACTCATATCTTCTATGTTAACAATACGCAGCTTGTTGATTTGAAACTCTTAGGGCATTATGGCGTTCTCTGGGGGACTAAAACAAGCAATGCAAGAAATACTAAGACAGGAATATTTAAGCAATATCGGGATAGACTCGTATTTCCCAAAAGTCGTCTTACCAGGCGCAAAGGCCTCTGAGCAGTATGAATGGCAAGATGAGGAGTTGGCTGCATCCTTTGAGGGAAATCAGCAAAGTCTAGATCAATCAACTCTCTCGTCTGACAAAGTTGAGCAGGCTAAAATTTCGGCAGACTTTCCGCTTAAACAAACAAATAATAAGCCGCTTAATGATAAAGCTTTACGCTCTAACATTGATGAAGCCCCAAGGGCTTCAGAGAGTGAAGCTAAGCCCGAAGAAACGACAGAAGCTGCTAGCGAAGTTAGATTTCAATTAGTTTTTGCACAGATTAATCAAGACTTGCTAGTAGCGGCAGTGCTGCCACACTTTCAATCGGGTGGGGCATTCAAGCCTCAGCAAAAGCAATTGTTAAAAAACCTCTGTCGAGCTTTTGGTTTTGAAACAGATGCTATCAACTATGAGATAAAGGCATTTCGTTGGCCCTTAATCGAAGCAGCGCACATGGATAAGAGTAAAGATGCTGCAAAATCATCATTGAAAGCTTATTTGTCGCAACTTGCTGTTGAGTTTCAGTATAGAACCTTACTGCTCATGAGTGAAAATATAGCCTCTCTGGTGCATGTGGATTCAGATTGTCAGCTTATAGTTTGCCGAAGCCTTGACGAAATGCTGAAGATGCCTAAGTTGAAACGAGAAGTTTGGCTTGCCTTAAAGCAGTCAACGCTGTCGTCCTAACTAGTCTCAACAATGGGGAGCTCGAGTCACTCTGTCAGGCCAATGCAAGCAACTGATATCGATACGGTTCTTGCGCTTTTAGCTGATGCTGCTTTGAGTGCTTGGACCCCGCAACAGGTTCTAGATTCTTTATCATCAGATTTTGACACTTCATACTTACTGCAAGATGGAGACTCAGTTATCGGTTACGCCGTTATTCATTCGGTTCTGGATGAAAGTGAAGTCTTGAATATTGTCATTCGTAAAGCCTCACAAGCGCAGGGTTTTGGAACCTTTTTTCTTCGACATTTGCTGGAAATTTTGAAACATCAAGGTCAACGCATCATTCACTTGGAAGTGAGAGTTTCGAATTCGTCTGCTATTCGTTTGTATGAAAAAATTGGTTTTCAGCAGGTGGGACTTAGGAAAGAATACTATCCAGCAGCAGGTTCGCTTATTGATAGAGAAGATGCTCTGCTCTATTCATTGTCGGTATCTTGAAGTTTATCTTCACTTTGTTTAGTGAATTTTTTTTTACTGTAGGAAGCAAGCTTGAATAAGATAATTGTTAATCCTGCAAATAGAATTACAGACACAAAAAATAAGAGTGTAGGAATGAGTATTTCCAGTAGCTGAGATCGTGAAATATCAAAAAAAGCACTAATTCCATACAGGCAAGCTAGCCCCACTAGAAAGCCTGAAACAGTATTTCTATTCTTTTTGCCGAGTCTGAATTTTTTCTTCGCCAAAATTTATTTTTTCGCTAGGAGATTAGTTGAGTTAAGGTGTTCAGTAAGCGTTGGTTTTCTGTTTCAGTGCCCACACTAATTCTTAAGCAGTTTTGCAGTTCACTTTGATTAAAATATCTTACTAATACTCCTTGTTCCTTTAAGGCTAGATACAAAGCTTCTGCGCTTTTATTGCTTGGTACTGTGGTTAATAAAAAATTACTTTGGCTGGGTAGACTTGAAAAACCTAACTCATCTAAAGCCGCTTTTAACACATCTCTTTGCCTGCGCACGAAGTTCCATGAAGCTTGGGCATAAGCTTGATCTTCAATCGCAGCCTGGGCAAGCCTTTGGGCGATAAAGTCTGTGTTGTAACTGTCTTTGGTTTTACTTTGCATTGGTTTGATTAAAGCTTCAGGGCCAATGCCATAGGCCATTCGTAAGCCAGCCAGAGAGTAGCCTTTACTGAAGGTTCTCAAGATCAGGACATTATTTAGCTGATTTATTAAAGAGAGGCAATCATGAGCGAGTTCAGGATCCACAAAATCCACATAGGCTTCATCAATTAAAAGAATACCCTTAAAACCAGCGGCTAAATCAGACAGTGTCTTTTCACTTGTTAAGGTCCCAGAGGGGGCATTCGGATTAGGTAAAATACACACTTTGGCATTTGTTTGATTGAGTCTCTCGCAAAAATTGTCTGGTAATGAATAATCTTTGTTCAATTTGAAACGAATTAACTCACAGCCATGAGCTTGAGCCAGTACTTCGTATAAGGTGTAAGTAGGTTCAGCAACGGCAATTGCTTCATTGTCATCGACAAATGTGCTGATGACCAGACGTAGGAGTTCATCGCCGCCATTAGTGACTACTATGTTCTCATCATTCAACTTGTGAAGTTTAGCAATACTTTGCCTCAACTCAAGGGCTGTCGGAGGAGGGTAACGTCTTAGGCTATCGGTATTGATTCCTGCAAGTGCCTGTTTTACTAAAGGCCCCGGAGGAAAGGGATTTTCATTAGTATTAAGTTTTATGATGTCGGCTTTTTCAGGTTGTTCGCCAGGAACGTAGCCTTCCATAAGCTGAATATTTTTTCGTTCGTAAGTCATTCAAACTACCTTAGTTTGCAATAAATATTATTCTTCTTTCATTAAAACGTCTTTCATTAAAGCGTCTTCAGAAGGTAAGTAGCTTTCTAATCGTTTTATCCAGCCCTTAAGCCATCTTGACTCATTTCTTTCTGCTGGGGAATTACTAACTCTATCCTGTAGTACTTCCTTGGCAGAGGCAACATAATTTTCCAAGGCATTTTCATTGCCGGGTAACATTCCTTTTAATACCTGGAGTAAGCCCCAACCTTGATTGTTGTATTGCTCATTTTTCGATATGCCTTCACCCTTAAAGTTAATGTAGTCAATAAGGGCATACATTCCATAAGGTGGTTTACTGTTTGCAACAGCATAAAATTTATCTTCTATAGCCTTAGCTTCTTCTCTAGGGGTAGTTTCAAGTATTTCATTTAAGGCATTTTCGAAGCGATTGATAATGAACTCTGTTTGAATATCAATATTCTCCGCTAGAAAGCGTCTTAATTCATTTAAGCGTTCCTTATCATAATCTGAGATGAAGCTTTCACGATCTTGCCAGGGAGAATCATAGTTCGAACTTGCTATCCAGTTTGGAACGGGCAGATTTTTTTCTTCAAAGTAGAGGATAAGATCTGGAAAGCTCTCAGTAAACACCTCGTTCTGGCCTGCTTTATACCAAATAAAATGCCCTATCCCTAAGGAAGGAAAGTTTTCTCCCAGATTCCATGAGGTTAAGCAACTTGTCTGCATCGCGCATTCGTTATTAAAGATTTGCTGCCCTATCCATTGGTTTTGTTCTGTAGTTAAGTCAGGGTAAGCCTTAGCTTGTGGGGTATCTGCCTGTATACTTAGGCAAAAAAACAGCAGATAGTATGCTATACCTAGTTTCGTGAGTATAAATGCTGGTTTTTTCAAAGGCATGGCGTAGCGATAAACTTATGCTTACAATAGGGAGCTAATTCTAGCATAAGAGTGCTGAAACACCTGAGAATCGGACTGATTATGGAAAGTAATGTTTTAGACAAACAAGCTGAAACGAAATCGGCAAATCAGGCTTCTACAGGAACGAAGGAAGCTTTCGTTCGCAATCTAGCTACCATCCAAAGAAGCCTAAAAAACTCGAAAAACCTTAAGAAGGCTATGAAACAGATTGAAGGAGCCATCCTCGATCTGTTTAACGCGAAATTATTCACTATTTATCAGAGTGTCGATAACGGCAAGGAAATTGTCGCTAGCTTTAAAGGTGGTATTGGCTCTGATGAGGGCGGCGATATTGAAATTCGATGCCATTCAGTCCAACTTCTTTAGCTGGTTATGTTGCTCTAAGCCAACGTCCGATATTGGTAAGCGATGTTTATGATAGCGGTTCATTAGTAGATATTCACCCACGTCTAAAGTGAGACAAAAGTTTCAGTGAATCACAAGGGTTATTTTTCAAATCAATGTTAGTGGTTCCTATTAAAGATGATATTTTGCTGGGAGTTATTCAGTTAATTAATCCAAAAGAAGACGAACCCTTTACCAAAGACGATCTTAAGCACGCGACTATGTTTGCTAATTTGTTGGCAAAGCAATTCAGGTCGGAATTTCAAAGTACACAATGACCCTTCGACTATCTCGTTCAACAAGGCAAGATTAGTAGTAAAGATCTGGATGATGTTGAAAAAGCAGCTTCACTTTACGGCGGCACAATATCAAAAGTCTTAATGGAAGATTATAAAATTGAAGCAGATGAAATAGGAAAGTCCTTAGAGCTCTACTATAGAGTTCCTTACATGAAGTTTGATTCAAGCCTCACCTTGCCTACTGATCTGATGGAGAATATTGGAACTTCCTATCTTCGCAATAACCTTTGGCTGCCAATTTCGGGTAGTAAAGAAGAGGTTGTTATCCTTTTATCAAACCCTAGTGATTATCAAAAAATCATGGAAATTCAGGGTATTCTAAATGCTAGGAATTACATTTTCAGAGTAGGTTTGCCAGAGCATATTAGGCAATATCTTGGCGGCAATGTTGAGGAACATGATGACGATGAAGGCTTTGATGATGTATTTAAAAGCCTTGAAGGGGAAAGCGGTGTCGAGATTGAGGAAGAGGAAGAGCCGGATGATGGCGCGGCTGCAGAAACCTCAGGCATCATTCAACTTGTTAACCGTATCATTATAGAAAGTGATAAGTTGGGTGGTTCAGATATCCATATTGAACCTGGTAAAGATAAAAGCCCTGGTATCGTCAGAGTAAGAGTGGATGGTATTTGCCGTAAGATATTAAAAGTTCCCGGTGAGCATACAGCTTCTCTTATTGCTCGAATAAAAGTTATTTCCCGCCTAGATATATCAGAGCGCCGCTTACCGCAAGATGGTAAATGTAAGTTAAAAATTCGTGGTAAAACTCTCGAGTTACGTGTCGCGACAGTACCTACTGTTAATGGTGAAAGTGCAGTTTTACGTTTGCTTGCAGCTGGTAGTGCATTGCCCCTAGAAAAACTAAATTTAAGCACACGGAATTACGATAATGTTATTGAAATGTCTAAACATCCCCATGGTCTCATACTCGTAGTAGGGCCGACAGGCTCTGGTAAAACCACGACCTTGCACGCAGTATTAGGCTATATCAATCAGCCAGAAACTAAAATATGGACGGCTGAAGATCCTGTAGAGATTACTCAGCCCGGTTTACAGCAAGTTCAGATGCAGCCGAAGATCAGTTTCACCTTTGCTGCAGCAATGCGAGCTTTCTTGCGTGCTGACCCAGACGTGATTCTAATTGGTGAGATGCGTGATCATGAGACTGCCGCTATTGGTATTGAGGCTTCACTTACAGGTCACCTTGTCTTATCAACATTGCATACTAACTCTGCACCAGAAACGATTACTCGTCTCCTCGACCTTGGTTCGGATCCGGTTAATTTCTCTGATGCTTTATTAGGTGTTTTGGCACAGCGTCTTATGCGGACCCTCTGTAGTTCTTGTAAAGAACCCTATAAACCCGATCAAAAGGACTTGGATCATCTGGTTCAACAATATGGTGAAGAGCATTTTAAGGAGCTGAATATTAACCTAGATGAAGTCGAGCTAATGAGAGCGGTCGGCTGTGAAAAATCTGGTGATACTGGATATAGAGGACGTACCGGCGTCCATGAGTTACTGCTTGGTACTCACGAACTACAAAGTATGATTTATCAAAAAGCCAGTCTAGAGGACCTTCGCGATCAAGCCATTAAAGATGGAATGCGGACCTTGAAGCAGGATGGCATAGAAAAGATATTTATGGGGCTAACAGATTACGAGCAGCTACTTCGAATTATTGCTGAATAAGTTGTAATATTTGTAAAGAAATATGCTTTAAATAAAGGTGTTTTTGCATGTTTGTGTTCTAGTACAATAAATTATCACTATATTTTATGTACAAATCTGTCTGAGTGATTTTTAAGTCTATAAAATAAGGTTTTTTTGTATTTTTTAGATATGTAAGCTTAAGCTATTGATTTTTATGAATAAATAGTTGGTTAAAAATTAACCACTTTAAGCTGCTTTAAGGTTTTTAGTGTGATCTAAGCACAAAAGTCGGTTTTACTCACAAAGTTATCCACAGAACCTGTGGAGAAAAAAAGCATTTATAAAGACCAAACAAAGTTTTGATAGAGGCTTATTCGCGTTTCTGCTTTTTTCTAGCTAAATATCTGATATGAACCGTAGAGCTTGGAGAATTTCCAATGCTATACTTGATTTCAATTCGGCAACTTTAGATCTCTTGTTTTAATAACTCTAATGATTGATGTAAACCAAAATATACCTTTCCTCTGGCGTCTAAGTTCCGACAATGGAGATGGTTTTTGTCTAGTCACTATGGTCGTACCTTTTGATCAAGGTGAGGAACGTTTAGAGCATATTATTGAGACGGATGTTCTCAGTTTTGCGAGTGACACTTTGGCAGCAAAATCTGAAGAAACGCTCGAGTGGAATGAAGAGGATATCAACCTTTTTCTCAAACTCATCTCTAAGCATAAAAGTGATGGCGAATTGCCTTCCACTCAAACTGTACGAGTAGACTTAAATGACCCGGAAACCATTGAGATTGTTCACATAGTCGCAGCGGCAGGTTTTGGTATGGTGCAATCTTCAGAACAAATTTTAGCTGAAGAAAACACTAATGAGCAGGTCTTTCCAAACCTTGAGTTAGGTACTGATGTAAGTTTGAAAACAGTTAACGGTTATAAGCGTGGCATTATTGTTGATGCCGAAGACGATGATGTTGTATGCGTAATACTTGATGAAATTACGATAAGAGTTGATGGGGAGTTTATTGAGATTTGCCCTCATGACCTGCTAATGGTCAAACGTCATCAAATATTACACCCTATTTATTCAAGTGAGTCTCCCAGCGGGCAGGATGTGCTGCACTAGCAGTAATTCAAAGCATTTATGTCTACCTTTAATTAGTTACAAAAATTCTGGATAGTTCATGACTGATTTTACTGCTGCAGTCAGTAAGCGGCGTACTTTCGCTATTATCTCTCACCCTGATGCTGGTAAAACTACCATCACTGAAAAGCTCCTGTTGCTAGGACAGTTAATTCAGGTGGCAGGTAGTGTTAAGGGTAAAAAAGCCGATCGCCATGCCACCTCTGACTGGATGAGTATGGAGCAAGAGCGTGGGATTTCTGTAACGTCCTCTGTGATGCAATTTCCATATAAAGATCGTATGGTCAATTTACTTGATACCCCAGGGCATGAGGATTTCTCTGAAGATACCTATCGAACCCTGACTGCAGTTGATTCGGCCTTGATGGTAGTTGACGGTGCAAAAGGTGTCGAAGAGCGCACGATTAAATTAATGGATGTATGTCGTCTACGTGATACACCGATTCTAAGCTTTGTTAACAAAATGGACCGCGACATCCGTGATCCTATCGATTTGCTTGATGAGATTGAAGAAGTGTTATCTATCAAAGGTGCGCCTATCAATTGGCCAATAGGTATGGGTAAAGAGTTTAAGGGCGTTTACAACATGTATACCGATATCATTCATGTTTTTAAACAGGGCCAAAGCTATGTCATTTCTGATGATATTCAAATTAAGGGTTTGGATAGCGACGGAGCTCGTGAGTTATTGGGTGTTTACTACGATGACTTTGTAGAAGAAGTTGAATTAGTAAAAGGTGCCAGCCACGAGTTTGATTTGGATGCTTATTTAGATGGTACATTAACGCCTGTCTTTTTTGGTACAGCACTATCTAACTTTGGTGTTAAGGAAATGCTCGATGGTTTCGTCGAGTGGGCACCTTCACCACTTCCTCGTGAAACAACTGACCGTGAAGTTGATCCGAAAGAAAACAGCTTCAGTGGTTTTATCTTTAAGATTCAGGCCAATATGGATCCTAAGCATCGCGACCGGATAGCTTTTATGCGCATATGTTCCGGTACTTACTCCAAAGGCATGAAGATCAATCATGTGCGGATTAATAAAGATGTCAAAATAGCTGATGCGGTTACTTTTAAAGCGGGAGAACGAGAAGCTGTGGATACAGCGGTTTCGGGCGATATTATAGGTTTACATAACCACGGTACGATTCAAATTGGTGACACCTTTACAGAAGGTGAATCGTTAAAGTTTACCGGTATTCCACATTTTGCTCCGGAAATGTTTCGTCTGATTCGACTCAAAGACCCACTCAAAGCAAAAGCTTTAAGGAAAGGATTACAGCAGCTGTCTGAAGAAGGTTCAACTCAAGTATTTATGCCCTTAAGCAATTCTAATTTAGTGGTAGGAGCCGTTGGCCAGTTACAGTATGAAGTTGTTGCTTATCGCTTAAAAGATGAATATAAGGTCGATGCTATTTACGAGCCCGTTAATGTATATACCGCTCGGTGGATTTCTTGTGACGACGATAAAAAGTTTGAGGAATTTAAAAAGAAAGCGGCTGATAATTTATCCCTAGATGGCGGTGGTCATTTGACTTATCTCGCGCCTACGCGTGTAAATTTGCAGCTGATGCAAGAGCGCTGGCCTGAGGTAGAGTTTAGAGCGACCAGGGAACATTAAGCTTCTCAAGACACTTTAGGTGACTAGCTTTTGCTTTTACTCATCCAGTTTCGGAGCAAGTGATAAACCGCCTGAGGCTTCTTGATCGCTGACACCTTCACCTTGTTCACTTTCGGCTAAGGATATTTTCAAGCGTAAATTGTTTTCAGAGTCAGCATTTTTTAATGCTTCCTCGAAGCTTATTCGACCTGCGCGATAGAGGTCGAATAGAGCTGAGTCGAATGTTTTCATTCCAGCCTGTTCAGATTTCTCCATGACTTCTTTGATTTCTTCAACATTTCTATTTTTGATGAGGTCAGCTACACGGGGAGTGCCCAGCAGGATTTCAATTGCCGCTGCACGCTTACCATCTGGGGTTTTAACGAGACGTTGTGATACAAAGCCTCTTAAGTTTAGTGCTAAATCTAAGTAAAGTTGCTTGTGCCGCTCTTCTGGGAAAAAGTTAATGATTCTATCTAGTGCTTGGTTGGCATTGTTCGCATGTAGAGTCGAAATACACAAATGGCCTGTTTCAGCAAAAGCTAAAGCATGCTCCATTGTTTCTGCAGTTCGTATTTCTCCAATCAGAATAACGTCAGGTGCCTGACGCAGAGTGTTCTTAAGAGCTTCTTCATAAGAGAGTGTATCCACACCGACTTCGCGTTGATTCACAATGGATTTTTTATGGGGATGGACAAACTCTACCGGATCTTCAATTGTAATGATGTGTCCGTCTGAATGTTGATTACGGTAGTCAGTTAAGGATGCAAGAGAGGTTGATTTACCAGACCCAGTGTCACCTACAAATAAAATTAGGCCATTTTTCTGCATCATTCATTAATTCAGGCAATATGTCTGGTAAACCTAATTTTTTGTAGTCAGGGATTTCACACACAATATGCCGGCATACTAAGCCTACTTCATTGCGTTGAACAAAAATATTAACCCGGAAACGTCCAACTCCTTCTTCAAACAAGGCTAAGTTCATCTCAAGTTTTTCTTCGAACTCTTTACGCTGATCTTCACTCATAATTTGATTAGCGATTTTGCGAGTATACCCATCAGGCAATACTTTATCTGTCATAGGCGTAAGCTTGCCATGAGCTTTCATACTTGGTGGAGCTCCAGTGGTGAGAAAGAGATCTGAGCCTTCTTTATCAACCATGTATTTGAGTAAGCTTTTTAGTTCCATTTTGAACTCCTGCTAAAATCTTCTATCAGTGTACCAGTTAACCGGAGTACTGGTTTTCTGGATATTTTTCTCAACCCCTAGGCTTAAAGCAAATAGGGCCATTCTAATTAGTACTCCATTATCAGCCTGCCTGAAAATCGCAAGGTTTGGATGTTGATTTAAATCATTATCAAGCTCATTGGCTTCGGCTCTTGAATCTCTTGGTAGTGGGTGCATGATTACTGTATTTGGCTCACAGTGTGCTGTATAAATTGATTGGTTAAGCCGAAATTGTCCACGGTAAATATTAGCTTCTTCCTGCGAGCTAAAACGCTCTTCCTGAATCCGTGTGAGATAGACCATGTGCTTGTCCTGTAAACCTATTTCCATGTTTTCTGTTTCATTTACCTTATGACCTGCGCTACGGAGTTCTTCTACGATCTCATCTGGCATTTTTAATTCTTGCGGTGAGATTAAAGTGAAAGAAATGTTTTCATATAATTTTAGCAACTTGCAAAGAGAATGCACCGTTCGGCCATATTTCAAATCTCCAACCATTGCTATATTGAGATTAGTGATAGGCCCTTGGATTTTTAGCTCCTTCTTGATCGTATAAAGGTCGAGCAAGGCTTGAGAGGGGTGCTCGGCCGATCCATCTCCAGCATTGATAACTGGTACACGGCTGGCTTTTGAGAATTCTTCAACAGAACCATCCATCGGGTGCCGCATCGCAATAATGTCACTGTAGCCACTAATGACTCTAGCTGTGTCATAAAGGGACTCACCTTTGGCAAGTGCTGAAGTTTTTATATCGCTGGTTTCTCTTACTTGGCCACCTAATAAATTGAAGGCGCAACCGAAGCTGATGCGGGTTCTCGTGCTCGGTTCGAAAAAAAGTGAGCCAAGTATTGCTCCTTCCAGAACCCGAGTTTTTTGAGTCCGGTGAGCAAAAGGTTCCATTTGATCAGCGACAGAGAAAATAGTTTCTACGTCTGACTTATCAAATTGATCAATTGAAAGAATGTGAGTGCCTAAAAAGTTCATCTATTTATAGTGAGGCCTAGTTCGAAAATCCGCTTATATTGAGGGCTGATATTACTACTAACAGAGCTCAAATGAAATTGTCGATCATCAAGCCTAGGTCTTAAAATCAAATAGAAAGCGATAAGAGTATATCTATCCATGAACAGGGCTCACTAAATTTTATTATCGAAATGTGGGTTCGATAAGCCAGAATGGTTTAGATGGGAATTATTAGCGATAAACGGGTAAGAATCGGTATTATTTTATTAAGCCAGCTAAGTAGTTTTTTAAGATATGCTTCGCGAGACTATCGGGTGACCCTGCTCCACTTAAGCTTAGTTCTCCAGAGAGTGATAGAAGGCAGACTCCATGCATGCAAACCCACATGGTTTTAGCTGCTTTCATGGATTGTTTCTTTTTAAGTCCATAATCTTGGAATGCTTCAGAAAAATCTATAAAAAATCTATTTAGCTTCTCTTGGTACCAATCTGGCGCTGAAACCCTGGTTTCTAGATCAGTACTCCATAAGAAGGAAAAAAGCTTAGGGTGATCTTGGGAAATTTGAATATAACTAGTTACAAAGTGGTTCAGTTTATTTTTCTTCCTTGCTAGATTCTTAAATGTGATTTCTCCAAAAAGATCTATGATTTTATCGCAAACGGAAAAACGAAGGTGGTTCATATTATCAAACAGGTAATAAATCGTTCCTACGGTATAGCCCATCTCCTTGGCAACATCTCTGGCTTTAAAACCATCAGAGCCATGCTTGCTTACAAGCTCAAAGGCTTTTTCTATAGCCAGTTCTTTGAGTTCTTCCGGACTGTGATCAGATCTACGAGCCATAATTGATTCCAAGCAACCTAAAAGAAATTTTTGAGCTTTCTTTATCCTAGGTTGGATTCCATGGAGATTTATTCCATACAAACTAATTTCCTGCAAGTGTACTGTATGTTCTTTAGTTTTTGCTATAGGGCTGTTATTTCCGGATGTAACAAAGTGTTAACCGGGTCACGGCCATGATATCTTGGTAGGCAGAGTTAAGGAGGATGTAGTGAGTAGCGGTAAAACTATCTATTGGCATGATTATGAAACTTTTGGAAGTGACCCAAAACGAGATAGACCTTGCCAGTTTGCAGGTATACGTACCGATGAAGACTTAAATATAGTTGATGACCCTTTGGTTATTTACTGTTCTCCTGCGCAAGATTTTTTGCCAGACCCGGAGGCTTGTCTTGTTACTGGTATCACTCCCCAAGAAGCTCTCGATAAAGGCTGCATTGAAGCTGAATTTGCCGGCAAAATCCTTGCTGAGTTTTCTCAAGCTATGACCTGCGTTGCAGGCTATAACAGCTTGCGTTTTGATGATGAAGTCACTCGTCACCTCTTATACCGTTGTTTTTATGACCCTTATGAGCGAGAGTGGAAAAATGGTAATTCTCGATGGGATATTATTGATTTAGTTAGAATGAGCTATGCTCTCAGGCCAGAAGGAATACAATGGCCTTTGAAAGAAGATGGATCCCCTAGCTTTCGACTCGAGGATCTGACTAAGGCTAATAATATTGAGCATGAAGGTGCACATGATGCTTTGTCAGATGTTTACGCTACAATCAATTTGGCTAAACTCTTCAAAACTAAGCAAGCAAAACTGTACGATTATTATTACTCAAAACGCGGAAAAAAATCCTTGCTGCCCATGCTTAAGGTTATTGATCCTAAACCACTAATACATATTTCTTCCATGTATCCAGCTGCTAAAGGGTGTATGGCGATAGTCCTGCCGCTTATACAAGACCCAAGTAACAGTAATGGCATTATTGTTTATGATCTCAGTAAGGACCCTTCCAGCTGGATAGAGCTAGATTCAGAAACTATCAAAGCAAGAGTGTTTACAGCTAAAGCTGATTTACCGGAAGGGATCGAGAGAATAGCCCTAAAGACAATACATGTAAATAAATGTCCTGCTCTGGCACCGCTCTCAGTACTTACCGATGAGTTGATTAAAAAATTTGAAATAAATCTTGCTTACTGTGAAAAAAATCGTGACCGTATTCGAAGTCAAACTGGCTTAATAGCAAAACTTAATTCTGTTTTTAAACCAGACTTTGAAAAGGTTCAAGACCCTGACTTGATGTTATACAGTGGAGGCTTTTTTGATCAGCATGACCGCCACCAAATGGCAAGAATTAGAGGCATGGAACCCGAAGCATTAAGTCAAGAGCATTTTGATTTTCACGATCCCAGATTGTCTGAAATGTTATTTAGATATAGGGGCAGAAATTATCCTGACACCTTAAGTCATACTGAAGAATTACGTTGGAAGTCTTACTGCCAGGAAGTTTTTTTGAGAATGGATGTAGATGGTGTTACTAAGCTTGATAAAGTGGATTATTCTATTAAACAAAAATTACAAACTGCTAGCGTAGAGCAAACAGTTTTGTTGGAAAAAATACGTAACTATATTAGTGACCTATATAAGAATTTGGGGATAACTATTGCTTAATTTAAAAGAAATTTATCATAAGACAGGGCCTGGTCTGATTGTTGCCGCTACTGGTTTGGGAGGCGGTGATATTGTTGCTTCAGCTGCGGCTGGAGCTAACTACGGAGTTGCCTTGCTGTGGGCGGTCATAGTAGGCAGTGCTTTCAAGTTTGTGCTTAATGAAGGTATTGGGCGCTGGCAGTTAGTTACCGGTAGAACTTTGTTAGAAGGCTGGTTGGATGAATTACCAAGGATTCTGACTTGGTATTTTACTGCTTACTTGTTGTTTTGGACTGTAATGGTAGCTGCCGCGATGATGTCTGCTGCAGGTCTTGTAGCGTATTCAATATTTCCTGTTCTTTCTGTGGAAGTATGGAGTGTCATTCAGGCAATTATTGCCCTTATTCTAGTTTGGAAGGGTGGGTATTTTTTGCTGGAAAATATCATGAAGTTCTTTATCGGCATAATGTTCGTATGCGTATTGTTATGTGCAGTAATGGTTATGCCTCCAATTAAGGAGATACTCGCGGGCATCTTCACCCCATCATTACCAGGCGGGAGTATGGTGTTTGTTTTCGGAGTAATTGGTGGTGTCGGAGGCAGTGTGACTTTGTTGGGTTATTCTTATTGGATGCGTGAAGCCGGTTTAACCAGCACTGAGGATTTAGGAAGTATGAGGACAGATGTTGCGATAGCCTACATTCTCACTGGACTTTTTGGTTGTGCGATCATGATTATTGCGGCAGGCATTGATATTGATGCCATGTCCGGCACAGGGATGGCGCTTGTCGTAGCAGAGCAGTTAGTACCTGCCATTGGTGAGCCCGGGAAATGGATATTTCTTATCGGTTTCTGGGGGGCGGCTTTAAGCTCTATGATTGGAGTATGGCATGGAGTACCTTATTTATTTGCTAATTTCTTCTATCATTTAAGAGATAAAAAATCGCTTTTAGATACTCCTGAGAGCATCACAAAAACTCAGGCCTATAGGGGCTATTTATTATATTTGTGTTTCGTTCCAATGTTGCTATTGCTATTTGGTCGGCCATTTTGGGTTATTATTATGTATGCAGTAACAGGTGCCTTTTTTATGCCGATGTTGGCGGCACTCTTGTTATTTATGAACGGTGCAAAACGCTGGTTAGGTTTATATGTAAATGGTTGGTTTACAAAAGCTTTATTAGTAATGGCGATGATACTGTTTAGCTATTTATTAGTTATAGAAGTTCAGGTACGTTTTTTCAGTTAAAGAGTTCATTTTAAGAAAACTATTACTTATTGATTCAGTTTCGAACAATTGTTTTTAGGTTCAGTCTGAAGCCATCAATTTAGCTTAAGTTTTCCATTTCATTGCTGAGTGCTTTAGAATGCGCATGAATTTCCAATTGGTATGTACATTAGATGCAAGACTTTGAAGACATCAGGCCCTACCATGATGATGAGGTTAGGCCGGTTCTTAACTCCTTATTAACAGACCCTGAATTTAGCACTGCAATTGCTAAGTTTCGTTATCCTAAGCTTGCAAGCTTCTTCCCTGGTTTAATTCGAAAGCTAGTACAACGGAGTCTTAAGAAAGAGACCGCAAATGTGGGCAATATTCACGATGTCCAAATCATTATTGAGAAGTACCTTGATAAGTTAATCGAAGAAACCACAACAGGTCTTACTCATGATGGTTTACAGAACCTAGATCCAAAACAGTCATATTTATTTATTAGTAATCACCGGGACATCACAATGGACCCGGCATTAGTCAATTACATGCTTTATCACCAGGGGTTTTCTACACTTCAGATTGCTATTGGGGATAACCTTCTCAAACGGCCGTTCTTATCCGATCTAATGCGTTTAAACAAAAGTTTTCTTGTTAAACGAGGTGTTCAAGGCCGTGAAAAACTTAAGGCCAGTAAGCAGCTTTCCGCCTACATTCACTATTCTTTAGAAGAAGGTGAAAATGTGTGGATTGCACAAAGAGAAGGCCGTGCAAAAAATGGTCTTGATCGAACCGAATCAGCAATTATCAAAATGTTGCACTTAGCTGAACGAGATAAAGGTGAGAATAAGAGAGGTTTGGCAGAAACACTAAATTCTCTAAACATAGTCCCGGTGTCTATTTCTTATGGGCTTGATCCTTGCGATCGTTATAAGGCTGAAGAACTCTCAGCTATTGATGCTACTGGGAAATTTGAAAAAAATGAAAACTCCGATATACAAAGTATACTGTCAGGAATGGTAGGTGACAAAGGAGACATACACGTTGCCTTTGGTAAACCTATACAGTTAAAAAGTGAAGTAACTGAGGAAGAAGTGAGCGCCATTATTGATGCTGAAGTGATAAAAAACTACAGACTCCACCTTAGTAATTATTTTGCATTTTTTGAGTTAAAACCAGGGCAACAAAAGTCGGTCGACCTAGCGGAAATATTTCAAGAAAGTGAAGAAAGTATTGAGCAGAAAAAACATCAATTCAAAGCTAGATTGGACGCAATGCCGAGCAAACTCAGACCCTATGTTTTGGCTATGTATGCTAACCCAGTTATTGCTAAAACCGCATAGCTTGCTTTTAGTCTGAATGGTGACCTAATGCTTTCAGACCAAGTAAAACAGGATATTCAATCCTATTATTCTCAATTCCTCCAGAACCGCCAACTTAAACCTCGTTTTGGGCAAAAGTTGATGATTGCAGAAATTGCAAAGGCTTTTTCTGAAGTTGAACAAGATGAGGAGGGCAAAAGAGTTTCTGACCATGCTCCAATTTGTGTGGTTGAAGCGGGGACAGGAACAGGAAAAACAATTGCTTACCTTGTTGCGACTTTGCCGATCGCCAAAGCGCTTGGTAAACAAGTTGTAATCGCTACTGCTACAGTCGCTCTCCAAGAACAGATCATGTTTAAGGATATCCCAGAATTACAGTCCAATACTGATATGGATTTTTCATTTTTGTTAGCAAAAGGGAGAGGGCGTTATTTGTGTCTTTCTAAGCTTGATAATGTGCTGAGAAATAATAGCAGCCAAGATGCCTTGCAAGATTTATATGGTTTAGATATTGAAGAAGATGCTGGCCAGTTAGATCAAAAGCTCTACACACGAATGTCAGAATCTTTAATAGCGAAAACTTGGGAAGGGGATAGAGATGATTGGCCTGAAAGTTTAGATAACCAACAATGGCGAGCAGTCTCTGTTGAAAATGGTCAATGTTCAGGCAGTAGATGCTCAAATTTTAATAAGTGCTACTTTTTTCGCAGTCGTCAGATGCTACAGAAGTCCGATTGTATTATAGCTAACCAGGATTTGGTTTTAGCAGATTTGAGCCTTGGTGGAGGTGCTATCTTGCCACATCCATCAGAGAGTATTTATATATTCGATGAAGCACATCATCTCTCGATTAAAGGCGTATCTCACTTTTCACATTATATCCAATTACGTTCATCTTTAAGTTGGTTAGATCAAAGTAAAAAACTTTTTTCACGACTTCAAACACAATCAAACTCAGATTTTAAGAGCGCGTTTGAAAAAGCTGATGCTGCAGCTCTAGAAGCCAGGCAGCAAATGAACCAAGCGTATCTTTTATTTGAACAGTTCTCAGACCTTGATAAACAACCAGGCTTAAAACAAACACAATACACTTTTGATAGAGGAGTAGTTGACGCCAGTATCAGAGAGCAATGTGGAATACTTTATCTTTGCTTCTCGCAACTAGATCAAGAGCTTAGCAAGATTCTTGAACGCGTGAGAAAGTGTATGGAGAATGAAGGGGGAGAAATCGAGTCGCAACTAGCAGAAGCCTGGTATCCTCTTCTTGGATCCATGCTGGTCCGCTGCGAAGCTTGTCTTCTGTTATGGTTTCATTTTGCTAATGTTGATAAAGCGGGCGCAATTCCTCAAGCTAGATGGCTGACATTTAGCAATGTCCAAGATGAGCTAGAAATTACACTTTCTTGTAGCCCGATTCTCGCAGCGCAGGAATTGTCTGATAAGTTATGGAATGAATGTTTTGGTGCGATTTTAACTTCTGCAACTCTTAGTGCACTGAACAGTTTTGATTTCCTTAGAATGCGAAGTGGCATTCATGCCGATAGTAATTTTTGTCGAATAGGCAGTCCATTTGATTTTGCCGAAGCTGGAACTCTTCGTATCCCCAAAAATGGATTTGATGCAGGCGATAGTGGTGCGCACACAGAGGCTATCATAAGTACTTTGCCCGAACTTTTAGAAGAAGATTCTGGAGCATTGGTGCTGTTCAGCTCAAGAAAACAAATGCAAGATGTTCAAAGTGCTCTCCCAGAAGACTTCAAGCAAAAAATCCTTTCCCAAGATGATTACCCAAAACAGCAATTGATTCTTATTCATAAGAAGAATATAGATGCTGGCGCTAAAAGTATTATTTTTGGTCTGGCCAGTATGGCTGAAGGCATAGATTTGCCGGGCTCATATTGTTCCCATGTTGTGATTGCTAAGTTGCCCTTCTCGGTACCAGATGATCCTGTAGATGTAACGCTTGGCCAGTGGATAAAAGATCAGGGGAAAAATCCATTCAGTGAAATAACGGTTCCAGAAACGGCGGTAAAATTGATACAGGCCAGTGGGCGTTTACTTAGGAATGAAAGCGATAAAGGTAAAATCACTATCTTGGATGAGCGTTTAACGAGCCGAAGGTATGGAGCAGATTTATTGGATTCGATGCCTCCATATAAACGAGAATTATTCTAAATTTGGATAATTTTTTCCTTTTTTAAATATTCAATAATTGCTAGGGCACTTTGTTCTGGTGAATTTGAAGATGGAATTACTATTTCGGCACTCTCTGGAATTTCATAAGGCGAGCTAATGCCGGTAAAGTTCTTGATTTCTCCTCTTCGGGCTTTTTCATAAAGCTTTTTCGGATCGCGTTGTTCGCAAATTTCCAAAGAGGTGTCGACAAAAATTTCAATAAAATTTAAGTTGGCGTCCTTATGGATTTTTCGAACTAATTGACGATCGTCTTTGAAAGGTGAAATAAAGCTGGAAAGTACTATCATTCCTGCATCAGCAAACAACTTGGAAACTTCTCCGACGCGTCGAATATTTTCTTCTCGGTCTTGGTCAGTAAAACCAAGGTTGTTATTAAGGCCATGACGAATATTGTCGCCATCAAGAACATAAGACTTGAGCTGCTGTTTTATTAGTAAGTGCTCCAAAGTGAAAGCTAAGGTGCTTTTGCCTGATCCACTGAGTCCAGTGAACCATAGTGTTGCACCTTCTTGACCGAATACTTCCGTTCGAAAATCTCGACTAACTCTGCCTTCATGCCAGACTATATTCTTACTTTTGGGTACTGAACTTTTAGCCACATTGACTTACCTTTGTTGCCCTTTAATTATCTAATTCTGGCCCTTTATCGCCAATTATCTTTAGTGTATCAATTGTTTTTGTCAAAAAAATTACAGTCATGTTTTTTCGAAGGTGAGATACTAATGTTAACGATGGACCTATGGGATAACGCGAACATCAATAATTCTAATGTCTTCAATAGGTTTGTTTTGAGTATCTACAGGACTGTTTCCTATTGCATCCAAAACTTCCAATCCTTGGCGTATTTTACCAAACACAGTATGTTTTCCCGTTAACCACTCGGTATCAATTAGATTAATGAAAAATTGTGAACCATTAGAGTTTGGTCCACTGTTCGCCATCGCGATTACGCCACGTACTGGAGTCCTAGAAATGAATCTTTCGCTGTATTCATAACCCTGATTTTCATAGACATCTTTTACGGTCATGCTACGAATTTCTTGCTCAAGTGCTTCGATATTTTCTTCTAATTCTGCTTGAGAATTTATATTCAACTTCGGAAATAGAGGCGCCACAATCATTGACTCAAATTGTGTTTGTGAGCTGATACGTAAAAAAGGATGAGGGGCACCGTCATCATCTACAGCGAGCATTCTATCCAAGCCCAAACTTCTTGCATTTATTTCGTCTTTGAAAGTGTAACCTGGTGATCCGTTACCCAAACCTGTAATGCTTCCGCCTTGAATCATGAAATCTTTGATCACTCTATGAAAGATCAAACCATCATAAAATTCTCTAGTGACCATTTCTCCAGTTTCAGGTTCAAGAAAAGGTTTTTCTCCTGTGGCGAGGCCTATGAAATTTGCAACAGTTTCTGGTGCTTCCTTAGGAAATAACTCTAAGATCATTGTGCCGAGGGTGGTCTCGATTTCAACAAGAGGGTTGTCTGCCTCTTCTCTTAAGCTGGTGATGTCTTGCTCTGGTAGAGGGTTTACTTGCGCTGAAGCTAAGTGCCAAGCGAGTAAAAGAGAAAATATTGCGGATTTTAAAAAGAAATGCATGGGCTATTCCTACGTTTTTATTACAAGTGCGTATTCCAAAGAGGTAAACATACGCTAGACGTAGGCCTGTATTCAAGAGCCGAGGCTTGATAAGTTTCCTTTGAATCAGAACACTATTATTTCAGTTATCAATTTAGTTGATAACTCAGTTTCTAATAGTGCTCTGTATATCAAGCAAAGTTAATGAACTATTTTAGTATCACTACCATCTTCAAGTTCTTGTTGAGTAATCTCAACGACAAAACTTTTTTGCTCTAACTTTTTACTGGCTTCAGCACGTTCTTTAGCTTCAGCTTTTTGGAGCTTTTCTTCGTCATGGAACAATTCAGCATTCAATGACATCTGTCTATTTAAGTGCTGTTTGAGCCTGTCGACGACATGTGTCATGACTTCCAATGTCTGACTTAATTGCTCTAATGTTATTAGCGTTTGTTCAGAGTTAAGTTCTACATCCGATTTTTCGCTCATAGTCATACTCCTCTTGCTTAGGTGTTGCTAAGAAGATTTAGTCCCAATTAAGGGCTCCACCAGTTTGATACTCAATTACTCGAGTTTCAAAAAAGTTCTTTTCTTTACGTAGATCCATAATCTCAGACATCCACGGGAAAGGATTTTGAGCGCCAACAAAGTGTTCTTTGAGGCCTAGTTGATTCAAGCGACGATTGGCAATGAATTTTAAATAATCTTCCATCATTGATGCATTCATACCAAGTACACCACGTGGCATAGTGTCGCGTGCGTATTCAATTTCCAACTGTGTAGCCTCAAGTATCATTTGAGTCGCTTGTTCCTTCATATCTTCATCCCAAAGGTGTGGGTTTTCAAGCTTGATTTGATTGATCATGTCGATACCGAAATTCAGATGCATCGATTCATCTCGAAGAATGTATTGGAATTGCTCTGATGTACCAGTCATCTTATTGCGTCGGCCCATTGATAAGATTTGAGTGAAACCACAATAAAAGAAAGTCCCTTCAAGACAGCAGTAGAAAGCGATAAGGTTTTTAAGCAAAGCCTTATCTGTTTCCGGTGTGCCAGTATTGAATGTTGGATCAGAAATTTCCTTAGTGTATTTAAGTCCCCAAGAGGCTTTCTTAGCGACAGAAGGTATTTCATGATACATGTTGAAAATTTCGCCTTCGTCCATGCCTAGAGACTCGATGCAATACTGATAAGCGTGGGTATGGATAGCTTCTTCAAAGGCTTGACGCAGAATATATTGTCGGCACTCAGGGTTGGTGATAAGACGATAGATAGCTAAGACCAGATTATTGGCAACGAGAGAGTCTGCGGTTGAGAAAAAGCCAAGGTTGCGTTTAATGATTAAGCGCTCATCCTCGGTCAGCCCATCAGCTCTTTTCCATAGAGCGACATCAGCATTCATATTTATTTCTTGAGGCATCCAGTGATTGGCGCAGCCATCAAGGTATTTTTGCCAGGCCCAGTCATATTTGAAAGGCACCAGTTGATTTAAATCAGCACGGCAATTGATCATGGCTTTATCGTCTACTGCCACACGTTCAGAAGCACCAGCTAACTCTTCTTCAGCAGCGCTTAGATCAAGTTCTTCAATTGCCGCTTTAGCCTTCTCAATAGCCGAGATTTGATCTGGGCTTGGTTGAGTTTGTTGATCGGTCGGAGAGTTCGCTTCAGCTTTTGCCACTGTTTCAGCTTCTTCAGCTTCGACCGTTTCAATTGATTTCGTCGCAGAATTAAACTGCTCAACTTCGGCCTGCTCGCGTTTAGTTTCTGCTTTTAAAGCCTGCTCTGATACTGAATTACTGGCAGCGCTTGGAGCTGCTTCATTCTCTTCAGCATTAAATTCATCCCAAGAAAACATACTTAATTACCTCGTAAATTTTTGTTGTTGGTCTTCATCTATAAGTATTATGAAAATGACTAATCGTTATCCCTTGTTACTGACAAGCTTCACAGTCAGGATCATCAATTGAACAAGCTTGTGGAACCTCTGCAGGTCCTGCAGCAATAGTTGGTTCCGCTTGGGATGAAACTGCATTTAAATTACCCGTATTAACGGTTGATTTCTCTGTGCTGGTAGCGGCCATAGCACGCAAATAATAAGTAGTCTTTAAGCCTCTATACCAAGCCATACGATAAGTTACATCAAGCTTCTTACCATTTGCTTCAGCAATATAAAGGTTTAGAGACTGTGCTTGGTCGATCCACTTCTGGCGACGACTGGCTGCGTCTACTAGCCAGCGTGGATTGATTTCAAAAGCGGTTGCATAAAGCGTTTTCAGTGCGGTTGGGATGCGATCGATTTTCTGTACACTACCTTCGTAGTATTTCAGATCATTGATCATGACGCTGTCCCATAAGCCTGCTGCTTTCAAGTCTTTAATGAGGAAAGGATTGACCACAGTGAATTCGCCAGAAAGATTCGATTTCACATAAAGGTTTTGATAAGTCGGTTCAATGGATTGAGAAACACCTGTGATGTTGGCGATCGTTGCAGTTGGGGCAATGGCCATAACGTTGGAGTTGCGCATACCCGATGCAAGAACTTTCTGGCGTAGGGAGTCCCAGTCAAGAGTTGTGCTCATGTCTACTTCAATATACTGCTCGCCACGCTCTTCTTGTAATTTCTTAAGGGAGTCTATCGGTAATATGCCTTGGCTCCAGAGAGAACCTTCATAAGTTTCATAAGTACCGCGTTCCTCAGCGAGTAGGTTTGAAGCTTCAATAGCATGATAGCTAATGACTTCCATAGCGTTATCAGCAAAGTTAACAGCATTTTCTGAGCTGTAAGGAATCTTCTGCATATACAGCGCATCTTGGAAACCCATAATGCCCATCCCTACTGGGCGATGTCTTAGATTAGACGTTTTAGCTTGTGGCACGGAGTAGTAATTAATGTCGATAACATTATCGAGCATGCGCACAGCTGTATGGATAGTTTTCTTGAGTTTTTCTCGGTCTAAGCCACTTTCAGTGACGTGATTGACTAAGTTAATAGAACCGAGGTTACAAACTGCAATTTCTTCTTCGCTAGTGTTTAGGGTGATTTCCGTACACAAGTTAGAGGAGTGAACGGTACCAACATGCTGCTGAGGCGAGCGAATGTTGCATGGGTCTTTGAAGGTTATCCATGGATGCCCAGTTTCAAATAACATTGAGAGCATTTTACGCCACAGGTCTTTGGCCTTTAAGGTTTTATGTACATAGATTTTTCCGTCACGGGCTAACTGCTCGTAATGCTCGTAACGCTCTTGAAATTGCTTGCCATAAAGATCGTGAAGATCTGGTACTTCATTGGGAGAGAACAAAGTCCATTCTCCATCATCAAATACACGCTTCATGAATAAATCAGGAATCCAGTTTGCTGAGTTCATGTCATGGGCGCGGCGGCGATCATCACCTGTGTTTTTACGTAACTCCAGGAACTCTTCAATATCAAGATGCCAGGTTTCTAAATAAGAACACACAGCTCCTTTGCGTTTGCCGCCTTGGTTCACAGCTACTGCGGTGTCGTTAACAACTTTCAAGAAAGGAACAACACCCTGTGATTTGCCATTAGTGCCTTTAATATAGGCTCCTAGCGCTCGCACTGGAGTCCAGTCATTACCCAAGCCACCAGCCCATTTTGAAAGCATGGCATTGTCATGAATGGCCCCGTAAATTCCGCTTAGGTCGTCAGGAACAGTAGTCAAGAAGCAAGAAGAAAGTTGTGGTCTTAGGGTTCCAGCATTAAATAACTGCGGGGTGGAAGTCATATAGTCAAAGCTAGAAATAAGGTTGTAGAATTCAATCGCCTTCCCTTCGCGATCCTCCTCATTAACAGCAAGACCCATTGCTACCCGCATGAAGAAAATTTGTGGCAGTTCAAAGCGAGTGCCTTCACTTTGAATAAAGTAACGGTCATAAAGAGTTTGCAAACCTAAGTAAGTAAACTGAGCATCACGATCAGCATTTAGAGCTTCGCCTAAGCGACCGAGATCGAAGTTCAGTAACTCTGGAGAGAGGAGTTCTAGTTCAATGCCTTTTTCTAAATAAGGTTTAAGCGTCGCAGCATAACGATAATGCATTTCAGACTGTGTGGCGTTGTCGGTAATGTCCAAGAAGGTCAGTGCTTCGCTGCGAAGACTATCGAGTAGTAGGCGAGCGGCTACGAAGCTGTAGTTAGGCTCATTTTCTACTAAGGTTCGTGCAGTCATAACTAAAGAGATGCGAACGTCACTAATCTTAACGCCTGAATATAAATTTTTCAGAGTCTCTTCGTAGATCGCATCTGGGGCAACATCTTCAAGACCGTCACAGGCCTCACTAAGGATAGTTTGAAGGCGCCCAGTATCTAAAGACTGAGTGCTACCATCATCCATGGTCACCATAATGTCAGAGCGGGCTGCTGCAGGAACTTCACCTTGCTGCGCACGTTTTTTAGCTTGTTCAGAACGATAGATTACATAACTTCTGGCAACTTTATGCTCGCCAGAACGCATCAGCATGAGTTCAACTTGATCTTGAATTTCTTCGATATGAACACTGCCGCCAGAAGGCATGCGGCGCTTGAAGGTTTGGCTGATTTCTTCAGACAAGGCTCCTACTTTCTCATGAATTCGTGATGAGGCGGCAGCATTGCCGCCTTCGACTGCCAAGTAGGCTTTTGTAATGGCAATACTAATCTTGCTGTTGTCATAGCTGACTACAGATCCATTGCGTTTAATTACTCTTAATTGACCAGGGGCGGTAACGTCTAGATTGGCATCTTGTTCATTGTTCACTTGCACTGAGGCAGATTGGGATGAGGAAGTAGTAGATTCTGGTTCAGTTTGCATTGCTTAAAACTCCTTAATTTGGGTGTTATTTTTATAATTTTTCAGTGTTTGTCGGTTTGTTCAGTCTTTAAAAAAATTGCTTCTATGTTTCTCTACATTTCTTGTATATAACTCATATAACTCATATAACTTCACATACAGCACATACAGCGTTTTATGTAGCAGTAAAGCGGCGTTCCCAATATGTAAGATACTCACAAAATGTAAAATACTCACAAAATGAAATGACACTACATGTTGTGGTCTAAGTAAGCTTAAAAAATATTTAAAGCTTACAAATAATCTGTTTTCAACACGGATTACGGAGTGTTCTGGGCTTTTTCGAGGTGAAAGAAGCTGAATCACAACATATAGTGGTGTTCTACAGATGAGTGTCACTATATCAGGGATTTTTTCTACTTGGCAAGTAAAAATGTTGTGTATTTGATGTGAATAACTTGTTAGCAGTTTAGTATAAGTCAGGCCCTGCTTAAGTCCTTGAAAAATCTATGGTTGAGTAATAGCTGAAGGTGAAAGCACTGGTGTTTTTATATGATGTATTTAGTTTGGCAATTTTAGTTATATCTGTGATCAAAGCAAGCAATCGAATAAATTCGGCCCCGATAGCTTAATTACTACATATAGTATTCTAGTAAATCTTGAATAAAAGCGCGGGAGAGAGCTCGGGAGAGCAAGGGAGAGCAGGATAGATAGGACGCTAGAAGGATAAAACAAGGGGGGCAAACAAAGAGATTCAGTCAAACATACACAAGCCCATTTGGGCTTTTACTATAGCTAGTCTCGATCTGCCCCTATGAAGTTGGCGACAAAGTCATTTACCGGGTTTTGTTTTAAAGCTTGAGGTTCGCCCCATTGTTGTAAAAGACCATCTTTTAACACTCCAACTTCATCAGCTACAGTAAAAGCCTCATTACGGTCATGGGTTACCAAGATACAGGTGGTATTGTTTTGTTTAAGAATATCCCTGACTTCGCTACTGAGAGAGCGGCGTAATTCTGTATCAAGGTTTGAGAAAGGTTCATCCATTAAGAGAATGCCAGGTTTAGGTGCCATTGCCCTTGCCAAGGCGACTCGCTGCTGCTGTCCGCCAGAAAGTTGATGCGGATAATAAGAAGCATAGTTTTCGAGTTCTACCATTTTTAATAAATCCTTAATGATAGTTTGGCGTTCTTCTTTTTTTAGGTTTTGGATGCCAAAAGCAATATTGTTTTCAATATTAAGGTGAGGAAAAAGGGCATAGTCTTGAAAAACCATGCCGACATTTCTTTTTTCTGGCACCAAGGTATTTCCTGGGGTACTGAGAATTCTTCCATCCAGTTCTATTTCACCTTTGTATACAGGTTCGAAGCCGGCAATAGCACGCAGAGCTGTAGTTTTGCCGCAACCACTTGGGCCAAGCAGGCAGACGACCTGGCCTTGCTTAACGCTAAAGCTGAGGTCGGGAATGATGATCTTGTCATCATAACGGCAACAGATATTTTTAACTTTGAGGAGTTCGCTCACAATCAAACAATACTCTATTTATCTATAATAGAAGCTAGGAGCATAGCAGAAATTCCAGCAATGCTTTTTGAGCATGTAAGCGGTTTTCAGCTTCATCCCATACAACCGAGTCAGGTGCGTCAATGACTTCCGCGCTGACTTCCTCGCCGCGATGTGCTGGCAAGCAATGTAAGAATAAGGCATCACTATTGGCCTTGCTCATTACATCAGAGGTCACTTCGAAATCAGCAAAAGCGATTTCTCTTTTTTGCTTTTCTTGTTCTTGTCCCATTGATGCCCATACGTCAGTAGCAATGAGAGAAGAGCCAGCTGCGGCTTCTTCAGGAGAACGTACAATGCGCACACGATCCTTATTCTCATCTAGCAGGGATTGCATAGGTTCATAGCCTTGTGGGCAGGCTACAAGCAACTCAAAGTCGAGTAACTTAGCGGCATTGATGAAAGAGTTGCACATGTTATTGCCATCACCTATCCAGCTGACCGTTTTCCCTTGTATGCTGCCGCGGTGCTCGAAATAAGTTTGCATGTCAGCCAGTAGCTGGCAGGGGTGATAGCTATCCGTTAAACCATTGATAACGGGTACAGATGAGTGCGCTGCGAGCTTATCCACAGTTTCTTGAGCAAAGGTCCTAACCATAATAACGTCAACCATACGCGATAATACTCGTGCAGTGTCAGGTAAGGGTTCGCCTCTTCCAAGTTGGGAGTCGGTCGGGGAAAGAAAAATCGCAGAGCCGCCAAATTGTGTCATCCCGGTTTCAAATGAAACACGTGTCCTGGTAGAGGATTTTTCAAAAATCATAGCCAGAGTTTTGTTTTTGAGATACTCGTGTTCGACGCCTTCCCTTACCATTTGCTTCAAAGCAGAGGCTCTAGAAATTATTTGAAGAAATTCCTGAGTATTCAAATCTTGTAGACTTCTAAAGTGTCTAACTGCCATGACAAAACTCCTTGATAAGCGTGGCTAGCGTATCAACGATTAGTTCAGATTCAGTATCTTTAATGATTAGAGCAGGCAATAAACGAATCACTTTATCCATTTGCACAGTGATTAATAAGCCTTTTTCTCGGGCTAGGTTAACAAGCTCACTGCATGGGATATTGAGCTCGACTCCTATCATCAGTCCGAGACCTCTAATTTCTTTAAGTTGTGGGAGGTCTTTAAGCTGTATTTTCAAACCTTCTAGAATTTTATTGCCTTGGGTTTGAGCGTTGGTCATTAGTTCTTCATCGTGAATAGCTTGGTTGACCGCTAAGCCTACAGCGCTTGCCAGAGGGCTGCCGCCAAAAGTACTGCCATGATGTCCTGCTTCTAATACACCAAATGCTCTGCCTCCAACTAGACATGCACCCATTGGGAAACCATTGCCCATGCCTTTAGCAGTCGTTAATACATCGGGCTGTATGGCGCTGTGTTGAAAGCAAAAATATTTGCCCGTTCTGCCATTTCCTGTTTGAACTTCATCAAGAATAAATAACAACTCATGTTCATCACAAAGGGCCTGTAATGATTCAAGATATTCTGAAGAACAAGGGTTAATTCCGCTCTCACCTTGAATGGGTTCAAGCATTAAAGCCACGATGCCGCTATTTTCAACGAGTGCCTTTTGTACAGATTCCGTTGAATTTAAAGGTACCCTAATAAAGCCATCAAGCAGAGGAGCAAAGCCTTGCTGATGTTTAGTGTTATAAGTTGCACTTAAAGACCCCATTGAACGGCCATGAAAGGCGCCTTCCATTACGATAATTTTTGGCAACTCTACGCCTTTTTTATGCCCATACATGCGTGCGATTTTAATAGCCGCCTCATTTGCCTCAGTGCCTGAATTTGCAAAAAAGACTTGCTGCATGCCAGATTCTTCACAAAGTACACTGGCCAATTCATCTTGCAGAGGAATGTCATATAAGTTGGAAGTGTGTATTAGTTTTTTGGCTTGATCAGATAATGCTTTGCTGAGAGCGGGATGGGCATGACCAAGTGGGCACACAGCAATTCCACTGATAGCATCAAGGTATTTGTTGCCTTCGGCGTCAAACAACCACACTCCTTCCCCATGCTCAAATGCAATTGGGTAGCGTTTATAGGTTGGCATGACGTTAGCGCCTTCGTTCATTGTCTTTTCCAAAGATAAAGCCTCAAGATAATAAAAAGCTTAGTTAAAATATTGCAGGCTTGTGAAACGCGAAAGGGCAGCGCGAGCTACCCTATTTAAAAGCAGATTCTACCAGAAAATAAGCGATGTTCCATAACTATCATGTTTTTGATCTAAATCTAATCACAATCAATTAACCGTTGTGTTCTAAGCGAAGCAGCAGTTCAATAAGAGCTGTTCTATTAACAACTTTTGGGGAGCCATTATGATTATGAACGTAGGAATGCAAGACAGACTAATAAGATTGACACTTGGTATTTTCTTTATCTTCGTAGGCTTAAATGTGACGAGCATTAGTGAGCTTTGGGGTTGGGTGATTTTTGCACTTGCTGTTGTAGCAGTTCTAACAGGCTCTATTACATTTTGTCCTCTGTATAAAGTGGTTGGTCTCAACACTTGTAAAAGTTGATAGTTCTTTTCTCTATGAAATGCGCGGTAATTTCTCCTTGTGTGCACTAGGGTGTACTGCGCTTATCTCCTCTTGTATGCTTTATTCAAAATAAGTTTTCGATAGTCTGCATTGGCTACTGCTAGGATGAATGTTCAGGCAGCTATAAAGGTTGTTGATCAACTTACACAATAAAATTTTCCACAAGGTTTATATCTCTTGGATGCTATTGAATTAAGCTTGTTTGTCAGTCGCATGGAAGCTGTATGCGATGAGATGGGTATCGTACTGCGTAGGACCGCGTTTTCCCCTAATATAAAAGAAAGGTTAGATTTTTCTTGCGCCTTGTTTAGCGCCAAAGGCGAGCTTTGTGCACAAGCCGCTCATATCCCAGTCCATCTCGGCAGCATGGCTTTTGCTATGTCAGATATAGTCAATCGTTTCGACTGGCAAGAAGGCGATATTTTAATTCTAAACGATCCTTTCCTAGGAGGAACCCATCTGCCCGATGTCACGGTCATAGCGCCAGTTTTTTCGCAGGAAAAGCTAGCGGCTTTTGTGGTGAATCGGGCTCACCACGCTAATATCGGCTCTGACTCGCCGGGTTCTATGCCAAACTCAAGCTCTCTAGAAGAGGAGGGCTTAGTCATCTCGCCTCAATACTTGTATCAATCAGGTCAGTTGAATCAGACTTTGGCTAAGGTTTTACAAAAGCTTGAGCCGACAGTCGTTTCAGAGAGGTCCCGAGCATTTGAAGCAATAGTGTCCGTGGAAGGAGACATCGCCGCTCAAGTCAGTTCCTTAAGAACAGGCAAGGCTCGCTTAGAGGAATTA
>CBFIHS010000002.1:90096-91646 GCA_965662565.1 Pseudohongiellaceae bacterium
TTAATCTCCGCTCTTGGTAAGGATGAATTTATTTTAGCTTTGGAAGCTCTAAACCATTATGGGGAAAAGCTCGCAAAGACAGCTCTACAACAAATTCCAAATGGTGTTTATAGCTTTAGTGACCATATGGATGATGATGGTAAGGATGAAAATGCAATAGCCATCAATCTAAGCTTAACGATTACTGACACAGACATTGTTGCTGATTTTTCAGGCACTTCTGCTCAAGTTGATGGCAATATAAACTGCCCACTCTCAGTTACGGCCGCTGCAGTTTTTTATGTTTTCCGTTGTTTGATGCCCGATCAAACTCCGGCTTGTGCTGGGATATTTCGATTAATTAAGATCAAAGCCGATGCCGGTAGTTTGGTTAATGCTGAATATCCTGCTGCTGTAGTAGCGGGTAATGTTGAAACTTCCAGTAGGCTTGTAGATGTTACCTTGGGAGCCTTGCAGAAGGCTTTGCCAGAAAAAATCCCGGCCGCCAGCCAAGGCACTATGAACAATATAGCAATGGGATATCGTAGCGAAGAAAACGATGGTTTTAGTTGGGATTATTATGAAACTCTTGCCGGTGGTACTGGCGGTGGTCCTCGCCATAATGGTTTGAGTGCTGTCCACAGTCATATGACCAATACTCTCAATACTCCAGTAGAAAGCCTTGAATTGCATTATCCAATTAGAATTCATTCCTACTCGATCAGAGAAGGGAGTGGAGGTCTTGGTATGCATCCTGGGGGCAATGGCTTAAGTCGTGTTTATGAGTTTTTGCTACCGACACATGTGAGTTTATTGACGGAGCGTCGAGTCAGTGCTCCTTGGGGCTTGGCTGGTGGTGCGCAAGCTGAAATTGGGGTTAATTTACTCGATGATCAGCCTTTAGCAGCTAAATGCTCTTTTACTGCTAGCCCAGGGCAATACTTAAGTATTCTGACTCCTGGAGGTGGTGGCTGGGGAAATTCAATATCTTCCGAGCCTGAAATCGGCTAAAATAGCCAGCTGTTTATTTTCAAACCAGTAATTAATACGAGCGAAATCATGAGCGAAAATCAAGATACCCAAAATATAGAAGCCACTATTAAAGATCAGATTGATAGCAACCCAATCATCCTTTATATGAAAGGTGATCCTAATCAGCCTCAGTGTGGTTTTTCAGCACAAGTGACTCAAATTCTAATGGCCTGCGGGGAACGCTTCGCCTATGTGGATATCCTCTCGAACCCTGAAATTCGTGCAAATTTACCTAAAGTTTCTGATTGGCCAACTTTCCCACAGTTGTTTGTGAATGGTGAATTAGTAGGGGGCTGCGATATTGTCACTGAGCTTCATCAAAGTGGAGAGCTTCAAGACTTGTTGTCAGGAGCATCACCGTCAGAGGCTAGTTCCGAGTAATATTATTCAAGGGCTGAATAGCTCATGCTATGACAGATTCTTTGCGTGGCGTTTACTATATGCTCTTGGCGACTTCTTTGTTCGCCTTGATGGCAGTATTCGTAAAGTTGCTTCCTACAATCCCTGTACTGGAAATTATTTTTTTTCGTGCAGTTTTT
>CBFIHS010000003.1:0-46909 GCA_965662565.1 Pseudohongiellaceae bacterium
ATTTTTGGTGGTGTTAGTATCAACCCTCAAAGAAAAGCGTTGGGCCCAGGCGTAGATATTCTTGTAGCAACGCCTGGACGCTTGTTGGATTTGCATCAGCAAAAAGCTCTTAGACTAGATGAAGTTGAAATTTTAATTTTGGATGAAGCGGATCGAATGTTAGACATGGGCTTTATTCATGATATTAAACAAATACAAAAGCTGGTGCCTAAAAATCGTCAAAACTTAATGTTTTCAGCGACTTTTTCGGATCCGATTAGAGCCTTGGCTAAAACTATTTGTAATCACTCTGTTGAAATAGATGTGGCTCCCCGAAATACAACCATAAAAGCAATTAGCCAAACTATGTATCAATTACCTAAAACAAAAAAAGCAGAATTTCTTGCACGTTTCCTTTCGGAGAATTCGCATCAATCTTTAATTTTTACCCGCACTAAAAGCGGAGCGAATAATCTCGCTAAAAAGCTCAATAAAGTTAACATTCATGCCGCTGCTTTCCATGGCAACAAAAGCCAAAATCAACGTATTAAGGCATTGGAAGACTTCAAGCAAAATAGAGTGCAAATTCTGGTAGCGACAGATATTGCCGCTAGAGGAATAGACATCGACCAATTAGCATTAGTCGTTAACTATGATCTCCCACATGTGCCTGAAGACTACATCCATCGTATTGGTCGAACTGGTAGAGCCGGTGCTAGTGGACTTGCCGTCTCTTTAGTTGGGCCAGATGAAATCAAGCAGCTGCAATCTATCGAACGTGTCATGAAAGAAAAAATACCCAAGACGGAAATCGATCTTGATATTTACGACATGCTAAATGAAGAGGAACTGAGAGTGGCAATGATACCTGTTAAAGCTCAAAGCAGTGGAGGTTCACAACGCTCTGGTAGGCCTTCCAATAGAGGAGCTGGAAGAAACAAGTCAAGGAACACTAAGTCTAAAGAAGGCAATAATTCTGGAAATACCTTTCATGGCAGGGGCGGTGCATTAAATGCACAAAGAAAGAATAGCGGTAAATCATTTCAAGGTAATCAACAGCGTTCTAGATAATATATTCTAGCAGTAAAAAGCTAGCTTACAATGAACTGTATTTATTATAGTTTTAACCAGCTTGGTGGCTTATAGTAAAAATTATGCAATGGGTTCACTTCCCATTTTGAGTGAAAGTTTTATGCTTCTATATAGTGCTTTTGAATTAGAGTTTGAGATTTACGAACCAACGCCATTCATTACAATGCTGAGGCCTCGCAGCAGTGATGTTCAATGGATAGTCCGTGAAGAATTTCGAATTGATCCTCATGTGCCGGTTTCAGAATTTACTGATGGTTATGGCAATTTGTGCCAGCGGCTTTTGGCTCCTGTGGGTAACTTCAGAATTCAAACTAATGCTGAAATCAAGGTTCCAGATTCTATCGATCGAGCACCTGGTGCACCTTTCATCGAAATTCAAAACTTACCTGAAAATGTTCTACATTATCTTTTACCGAGTCGATACTGTGAGTCTGAACGTTTCTCGTTAATGGCAATAGATATTACAGCCGAGTATGAACCAGGTTATGACCAAGTTGTGGCAATTGAGAATTGGATTCGACAAAACATTCATTATGTCCCTGTCAGTAGTGATATCCCGATTACTGCTGTTGAGGTGAATCAGAAGGGCTCAGGAGTGTGTAGAGATTTGGCTCACTTAGCCATCGCCATGTGTCGCAGTTTAGCGATTCCATCACGTCTAGTTGTGGGTTACTGCTTGGACCTTGAGCCTATGGATATGCACGCTTGGTTTGAAGTTTATGTCGGTGACCGATGGTATACATTTGATGCCGCTATGCTAGATAAAAATAAAAAAGCGTATGTTTCAATTGGCTATGGTCGAGACGCAGCTGACGTGGCGGTCTACAATCAGTTCGGTCCTGCGGTTTATCCAAGCTACCAAAAGGTATCAGTATCTCGTAACAAGCAAATGTAGGTAAAAGGCAGTAACTTCAGCTGATTCTTTTTCCTTGCATCATCTAATGCTATTTTCTAGCTCTAGGCACTTTTACTTTGTTTCTAATAAGCTCTTCTTTTATAGTCTCTATTTGAGGCGTGAAGTTAGCTTCAGTATCTAAAACTAGTAAAAAAGAGTGCTTTAACTCTATACTAAATATCGTACTTCTTTTCCAAATTGTTGCTGGCAAGCTTATATGCTGATTAATTACAGGTTTGAATCATTCAATGATACAGGTCTTACTCAAAGTTGCTCATAAGAGCTTCATCTCTATGGGCAATAGTTTAATCCTACACTTAGCCTGAATGGATTCATACAAGGTAAAACATAAAAAGAGGGGGTTGGGATACTCTATGCAAAAAGTAAATGCACTTATAGCTCAAAAATAAGTATATTCATCCTAATTATAAAAAATAAGGAATCTAGAATGGTCGATCGGTCAAACTGGCGTGCTTACGGCCTGATGATTTTTACAACTTGGTGTTGGGGTCTTAACAGTATTTTTAGCCGGCTCGCAGTAGGTGAAATTTCACCGATGCAGCTTGTTATGTTTCGTTGGCTTGGTGTCATTATAATTTTATGGGTTTTCACTCGAAAACATTTAGCTCAAGATTGGCCAATTTTGAAAACGCATTTATTATTTTTGGGAGTTATTGGAAGCGCGGGGTTTACCATCTTTAACTATTTTTTCTATCTTGGAGGCCATCATACAGGCGCGATTAATATTGGTATTTTACAAGGCTCGATTCCTATATTTGTTCTGCTTTTTAGTTTTCTGGCTTTTAGGAAAAGAGTAAGCCCAATACAGGCTATTGGTATTTTAGTCACCTTGCTTGGCGTTGTAATTGTTACATCAGGAGGCAGTTGGCGTGAGCTACAAGCCTTTTCGATCAATCGCGGTGATCTGTATATTATAATTGCTTGTTTTTTTTACGCGGTCTACGCAGTTGCCCTCACTCGCCGACCGAAGGTGTCGGCAATAAGTTTGTTTACAGTTATGGCTGTCTCAGCCTGGATAGTCTCCTTACCTCTGCTTGCCTTTGAGGTTCTACAACAGGGATGGCAGGCCCCAACTTCCAAAGGGTGGCTGATTGCTTTGGTCGTGGCAGTTCTACCGTCCCTGCTTGCGCAAGTGTTTTTCATTCAGAGCGTTGCGCTGATCGGAGCGAACCGAGCAGGAGCGTTTATCAACCTAATACCGATATTTGCTGCAATAATGGCTGTTATTTTTCTGCAGGAGAGCTTTGAACTGTACCATGCTATTTCGCTTGCATTGGTGCTGGGTGGAATTATTTTGTCAGAGTTTGGACGCAACCGCTTATCCGAAAAAAGGTCGTGATCTAATTCTGCAGGCTGTCTTGGCTGTCTAGAGTGGGTTCTAGCTATTACTAATTCTTAGCATTCTTAGTAGGAAGGTTTAGCTTTTTGAAAATGGTGGGCCCAGTAGGACTTGAACCTACGACCAATCGATTATGAGTCGACTGCTCTAACCAGCTGAGCTATGGGCCCTTTAGTCTTTGTCGAAATAGTTTTACTGTTAATTCTTCTTGTAGTTTTCAGCTAGCTTTCAAATTAAGCGAGTGCGCTTTAGTTAAAATCCAATTTGAAATTCCAAAAAGAAGGGGCGCATTATAATGCGCCCCATGTGTTCATGCCAGTCTTGCTTAGTTTTCGTCTAGAAAGCTTTTGAGATGATCAGACCGGGTTGGGTGTCTCAACTTCCTCAAGGCTTTTGCTTCAATTTGACGAATACGCTCACGTGTTACGTCAAACTGTTTGCCTACTTCTTCTAGAGTATGGTCGGTATTCATATCGATACCAAAACGCATACGCAATACTTTGGCTTCTCTGGCAGTTAAGCTACCAAGTACATCTTTGGTTGCTTCTCGTAAGCCTTCATCCAGTGAAGAATCAACAGGAGAATCAATGTTAGCGTCTTCAATAAAATCACCAAGATGTGAATCTTCATCATCGCCAATTGGCGTCTCCATAGAGATAGGTTCTTTGGCAATTTTAAGGACTTTGCGAATCTTATCTTCGGATAAGTCCATGCGCTCGCCAAGTTCTTCTGGGGTTGGTTCACGACCTTTCTCATGCAGCATTTGTCGAGAAATACGGTTGAGTTTATTGATTGTCTCAATCATGTGTACCGGGATACGAATAGTTCTTGCCTGATCCGCAATTGAACGCGTGATAGCTTGACGAATCCACCAAGTCGCGTAAGTGGAGAATTTATATCCACGGCGATATTCAAATTTATCAACGGCTTTCATTAGGCCGATGTTGCCTTCTTGTATGAGGTCAAGAAATTGAAGGCCACGATTTGTGTACTTTTTGGCAATCGATATTACAAGACGTAAGTTGGCTTCAACCATGTCTTTTTTGGCGCGACGTGACTTTGCCTCACCTATAGACATTTGGCGATTGATGTCTTTAATTTCAGCGATAGTGAGGCCGGTTTCTTCTTCGATCATAGACATTTTACGTTGGGCACGCACAAGCTCTATTTTCACTGAAGCCAAAGTTTCAGAGTAAGGCTTTCCTTTTAGATAAGGTTCAATCCATTTTTGATTTATTTCATTGCCAGGGAACTCTTTGATAAAAGTAGATCGTGGCATTTTGCCAATACGAACAGCTAAATTCTGGATGTTTCTCTCGTGCCTTCTAATGCGATCGAGAATAGCTCGAATGTGCTCCAGTAAAGGGTCGAACTGTCTGGGTACTAACTTAAAATACTTGAAGGCTTCACCCAAAGCTTCAAGCCCGGCAATGCCTTTTTCATGCTGGCGGCCATATTTTTTCAATGCTCTTTGCGCAGAAGCATTGGCTTTCTTTAACTCAGTAAAACGTATTTTGGCTTCTTCAGGATCTGGCCCGGTATTGGCTTCCTCATCATCATCAGCATCATCATCTTCAGAAATAGCATTTTTTGCTTCTGCAGCTTCTGCTCTTTCTTCCTCTGTTAGCGGAGGAGGGATGTCGTCATCAGATGTATCAAGATAACCAGTAAGGATGTCGCTAAGCTTGCGCTCTTCTTTTTCGTATTGAGCGTATTCTTCAAGAATGTATTCAACGGTACCTGGAAAGAATGCCATAGCAGACATTAACTCACGAATCCCTTCCTCAATACGCTTGGCAATAACGATTTCGCCTTCACGCGTTAGGAGCTCAACTGTTCCCATTTCACGCATATACATACGTACAGGATCAGTGGTCCGGCCTGCTTCATTTTCTACAGCGGCAAGTGCAGCTGCGGCTTCTGCAGCAGCTAGCTCGTCAGTAGATTCATTCTCAATCATGAGTAACTCATCAGCATCAGGTGCGGTTTCATATACCTTGATGCCCATGTCATCAATCATTTGAATGATGTCTTCAACCTGATCAGGGTCTGAGATTGACTCTGGCAGGTGGTCATTAACCTGCGCATAAGTTAGGTAAGATTGTTCCTTACCTTTTGCAATCAATGCCTTAAGGCTAGATTGTTGAGTTCCGATATCGCTCATGAATAGGGGGCCTTTGGAAAGGGGTTTTAATTTTAATGGGTCTTAAACAATTTTTTAAAAGAAAACTAACCGACTATTATAACTAAGCTGCTAAATTGATACTAGCGATTACTGCTACTTAGATTGGGTTTAATGGTGAAAGTTCAAGTGTTTATGAAAATTAAAGTTTTTTTGCTTCTAAGTTCTTTTTTGCTTTTTCAAGCAAAGAGTTTTGAGCATGGTGGCGCCTGGCTAAAGCAGTCAAATGTTGAATGATCTCCTGAAATTCTTTTTCTATCCCGCCAGGAGGAGTAATTTGTTCTTTATCCATTATTTTGATTAGCTGGGAACCCAGTGGTTTTGCATAAGCCATCCCTAGTAGCTCATGTGTCGTCATTGCTGATGAACGCTTTGCAAGCTCGATAACTTCAAGTAATAAGTTTAGATCCATGCTTTGCAATTCTCTAAGTTCATCACTGATTTCCACTTTATTTACAATGCCGGGTTTAAGCAAAATCAAGTTGACGGCTTTTATGAAGGCTGTGTGCATTTGGTTCTTTTTTTGAATTTGAGGTTTAGGCTTGCCTGTTGGGCTTGGTTTCACCACCGTCGGGGCATGGGGGTGATGTTGATTGCTTTGAGCATCGCTGTTATCCAAGTTATTAAGGGTTTCTAGATCTACACCGGTAATATTGGCTAATTGATCAATAATTAGTTTGTGCAGGACCCCTGGAGGGAATTTTTGGATTAAAGGTAAGGCTAAAGTTGCTAATTTTGCCCGGCCCTCTAGTGAGTCCATTTCAACCTGAGAAGATAAATTTTCAAAAAAGAATTCGGCTAATTGAGTGGACTTATTAATGCTCTGTGTAAAGGCTTTAGTGCCTATTTTACGAATCTGGCTGTCAGGGTCTTCACCGTCAGGTAAAAATAAAAAACGGGCACTGCGGCCATCTTCCATCAGTGGTATTGCTTGTTGCAGTGCGCGCCACGCAGCTTCCTTGCCAGCATTGTCGCCATCGAAACAAAATACCACTTCAGGCACTAATTTAAATAGCCTTTTCAGGTGTGAAGAAGAAGTCGCAGTTCCAAGAGTGGCAACAGAATAATGGATATCATTCTGGGCAAGGGCGATGACATCCATATACCCTTCGACAATTAAAAAACGCTCTAGTTTTCTAACTTTTTGCTTTGCTTCATAAAGCCCATAAAGCTCTTCACCCTTATGAAATACGGGTGTTTCAGGTGAGTTTAAGTATTTTGGTTTGTCATCACCGATGACTCGGCCACCAAAGGCGATTACCCTGCCGCGCTGGTCTCGAATGGGAAACATTATGCGCCTACGGAAACGATCGTAAATAGGGTTGCGTTTGTTCTCGGGGTTTTCGATTGATAGGCCTGCATCTAACAAAGCTTGTTTAGAGTCAGAGCTGGTTCCTAAGTGTTCGAGTAGATTTTGCCAACCGTCCGGGGCAAAACCTAGTTTGAAGTCGCGTGCAATCTCGCCGCTTAATCCACGTTCTTTAAGATAAGAGATGGCGCCATTTCGGTCTGGGTGCTGCCGCAGTTGTTGCTGAAAATAACTACAGGCCTTTTCTAAAATTTCAAAGAGAGTTTGGTTTTTCTCACGTGCTTGGTGTTCTTGTGCAGATTCTGTTCTAGGAACTTCTAGTCCCATACTGTTAGCTAGAGACTCAATAGCTTGTGGGTATTCGATGTTTTCATAATCCATCACAAAACCGATAGCATTGCCTCCCTTGCCGCAACCAAAACAATAGTAAAACTGTTTGTCGGGTTCCACGGAGAATGATGGGCTTTTTTCTTGATGGAAGGGGCATAGGCCCGAGTAATTTTTACCGGTTTTTCTTAGAGTTATACGAGACCCAACAATATCAACGATATCGGCACGAGAGAGTAAGTCATCAATGAAGGATTGTGGGATTAAACCGGCCATAAACTAAAGCTAATAATTCGCAACTAGAACTGCGAAGAATACAGGAAATGCTAAAAAAAGTGTTTTAAAGATTTGGAAATTTATGCGAGCTTTGCTTTTACGATGCTGCTGACTTGCCCCATATCAGAGCGACCCATTACTTGAGGTCTGACCAAGTTCATGACTGCGCCCATATCTTTCATAGAGCTAGCGCTAGTTTCATTAATGGCCTGATCAATGATGCTTGATATTTCTTCTTCGGTTAATTGACTTGGAAGGAATTCTTGAATCACATCTATTTCGATCTGTTCAACTTCGGCAAGCTCTTTACGGTCTGCTGCTTCGTACTGCTTTATGGATTCCCGGCGTTGTTTGATCATTTTATCGAGAATAGTAATGACCCGATCATCATCAATCTCGATGCGTTCATCTACTTCGATTCTTTTTATTTCGGCAAGCATTAGACGAATAGCAGACAAGCGAGGCTTATTTTTGGCGCGCATCGCAAGCTTCATGGCTTCGCTGATTCTTTCTTTTAATATCTGCTCAGTCATGTCAGGTTTACTATCTTAGACTTGGGAGAATTCTTAGTAGAGGCGTTTAGTTCTACGAGTTTCGCGAGAGACTTTTTTCGCATGACGCTTTACAGCCGCCGCAGCTTTACGCTTACGAATAGAAGTAGGCTTTTCATAGAATTCACGACGACGAACTTCAGCCAGAACACCGGCTTTTTCACAAGAACGTTTGAAACGACGCAGAGCGACGTCAAATGGTTCATTTTCTTTTAATCTGACAACAGGCATTGATGCTCCAGTGTTGTGTAATGTTATAAATTAATTGATCCTGCTTTTAGGGCGGCAAATTCTAATGCCTAATGCTTTGAATTGCAAAGTTTATGACCAAGAGAATGACGAAATTTGCCGTTCTAGAAATTATCGGGAGTACTTTGGCTAATTGATGCTTTAAAACAGGCCAAAGTTTCAGCTTTCAGCCTGTTTTAAAATAATGGCTAGTCAGTGGTTTTAACGCTTGTCGACAAGGAATTGGCCGTGTTTGACGACGACATTAACATTCAATAAATCGAAAATGTCATTTTCAGGGTCGCCATTCACTAATACCAGGTCTGCTAGTTTACCTGGCTCAAGAGAGCCAATTTCATCTTCCATACCAAGATTGATTGCAGCATTGATACCCATGATTTTCAAAATGTCTTGCTCTGAAAAGACAACAAAGAGTGTTTTCAGTTCTTGTTTTAAGGTTAAAGATGGAGCGAAAGTAGTATCTGTCCCAAAACCTATAGGGACGCCAGCTTCCCAGAGTAAGCGGGCATTAACAGGCCCTTGACCAGCACTTGAAATGGTATCCCAAGGGAAGGGTAGAGCATCTCTGAATATTGGTTGATTGTCCTCATCAAAAAATGGAACAAAAATCCCCAAGGTGGAGCTCATAGGGATGCCTGAATCGGCAATTTGTTGAATCTCTTCTCCAGTTAACATGCCGATATGCGGAGTGTGTACGAGCAAATCAACACCCGCTCTAACAGCCGCCATAGTGTCGGTAACAGTCACTGCATGAGTGACTGTACGTATGCCTCGATTATGGGTTTCCTGAACCATTAAACTAAGGGCAGCTTCTTCAGGGCCGTTTGGTGTAACGATTAGCACATTTTTAGCGGCATCAAAACCAGCATCATATAAGCCTTGGACTTGGCCAACGATTGCAGCATCGGGGAGTGCATGAGCAGCTTCAGTTGGTCTTGATGGAGGCCGAGCATTATCAAAACGAGCGGGGTCTCCTAGACTCATGTCAGGTCCAGGCGCAGCAGATAAGCCAGTGAATTGAGCGGCTAGAATGCGCGGGCCTGCAATCTCTTGCTCAGCTGTCATACGGCGTAGCTCAAGTATTTGCGGGGCGTCTCCAGCTGAGAACAAGGTGGTAAAGCCTGCTTCAAGAAAGGCCTGCATTTTTGCTTCAGCTTGATCAGTAAGCCAAGTTTCTGGGTTGCCGTCTATGATATGACGATGTGCGTCAATGAAGCCTGGCATAAGCGTTTGGCCATGAGCATCAATAACAAGTGCACCTTCGACTTCAGAGTCTCCGTTATTCACAGAAACAATACGATCGTCTTTTACCACAATAGAACCGTGCTCTATTGTGCCGCCTTTGCCATCAATTATTTTGGCATTATTGATGACAAAACCAGCTTCAGGAATGGTTTCTTGAGTCAGGTCCGAGTTAGTTTCATTGGGGGCAGAATCCATTGCTGGTTGATTGACTGCTTCTTGAGAGCAAGCTGAAAGAGTCAAAGCTAAAAATAAGCCAAGTAGAATTTTATACATACATTTCCCTAATCTATTTTATGGTTTTTGTTGTTCAAGCTGCCAAAGTAGACAGATTTGAAAGTCATCTAGTGTAAAGCAAGTCTTTAAAACTTAGTAGCTGTAGTTAGTTTAGTTAGCTTGTTAGGATCTTAGTAAGAGTAATAGTAACGAAGCTCAGTAGGCTCTATGCTAAATAGATCCCCACTTTCTAGGAGGGGACGAAATTTTGTGATTTTTAGCTGAGTTTCTAGGATGTCCCAAATTCTCGGAATGCTTTCATCGCTAATGCGGATTAAGTTAATATCAATAGCATTTCCAAGATCATCAATGCCAAAACTAACATCAATAAAGCCAAGATAATTTGCCTCTTTTAGCCCGATCCCTCCTGCTGTTTGTTGGCTTACAGGAAAAGCGGCAATTCTTGGGATGGCTGCTGGGATAGCTGAAAAAAGAGCCATATCAATTGTTTCGTTACTAAAACCTTCATCCAACAATACTTGATAAGTCGCTTGATACTCTCTTTTTGCGGCGGCAATTTGCCCATAGGCAAGATGCCAGTCAGCCAGATCAAGTGAAGCCAAAGTGATTTGTTGTGCAGGAACGCCATCTAAAGATTTCATGATTTTGACGATGTATTCCAGTGCATCTTTGCCTTTGTCAAAACTTTGGTTTCTCTGCCTTCGGTAGGTTGAGGTGTCGGTATTGATATTATCTCTTACTTTTTTAAAATCGGCTTCTTGTTCGGTATGGTAGGCCAAGCGAGTAAAGCGTCTAGTAATCTCAGCAATGGTTGTTAGCGTGGTGCTGTCATTATAGCTCCTTTGATAGTTTTCATAGAGCCGTGAGATTTTGGCAAGGTTGGGTTCGCGAATATCGCTAGGGTCAAAGCTAGGCTCACGGTTTCTCCCAGGAAGAGTTTCAGCGATATTGGCTTGCGAAAAAGTTGATCGTCTTCGCTTTCTATTTTGGGAGATAAAATTCTCTTTAAAATATACCGAGGTATACCAATCCGCTAGGTTTTGTGTAGCTGTAAACATTTCTGGAGAAGCAGCATCATAGTGACTGGCTTTGATGTCGTAAATTTGTTCTTCTAACTCAGTGATCTCGTCTATTTGGTTTAACGACAAGTGACTCAATGTTGCTTGCTCAAGCATTGGTATGATTTCTAGGCTTTGCTCTCCAAACTCTTCGGATGCCAACGCCGCTGATTCCATAAAGGTAGTAAGCGCTTGCTGATACTCCCCTAGAGCTTGTTGGGCTAAACCTAAAGTGTTGAGTAATTGAATCAACTCCGCACTTTCTAATTCGTCTGCTTTGCCCTTTTCTATGTCTTCTTGAAGTCTAGGAATGGCTTCGACAGCTGATCTTCTATCCTGCTCAGACAGCGTGTTTTCGTGAAGACTTATTGAGTCAGCTTGGGATAACAAGATCGGAGTAAAGAAGAGATTCTCGAAATGAATGTCTTGGCCAAGCAATGCGCCAGAATAGGAACTTGCTAAAATTATAGTCGAGAGAGAAAAGGCTTGCTTACATAGGAAGATCAATCGGTTCAGCATTGATTCAGCTCCAGGGGATAATAATCAACTTAGTTACTAATGTTATAAGGTATATTTTGAATTAATGCTAATAACCATATTATTTACTTAATCCAATGATATTGTGGCTTTAAAACACATTTTTAGTTTATATCATTACTGATTTGGGCTATATTCGCCAGTCGCTTGATAATGATAAAAGAACACTAAGTTAGTTTTAAACTAATTTTAAAAAGAAAGATAAATAATAGTGTGGAGTATAGAAATGGGAAACAAATTTAAAATGCAATCGACCGTGCTATGTTTAGCATTGTCTTTGCCTGCAGTTACAGTAGCTCAAGAATATTTGGGGTGGCTAGAGTCTGGTGGTGATGATTGGCCAGAAAAAAAGGCTAGTCTACAAGCCCTAGGAGAAGAGTTTGATACCTCTTGGGAGCTTTATGAATTTCTTAGAGATGAGGCCAATGGTGGTGAACAGTTAACATGGGAAGACATGGCTGAGCCTGAATATGATTGGTCTGGTATCTACACTAGAACGGGTGGGGGGCTTCAGTTTGATCCTGATATTGCTCCATTTGGAATCCAGGATACAACTGCTCAACTTACAGCTGTTGGGGCAGCAGCCCGTCAGGCAAAAATCGATCAATTAACCGCAACAGGTGGTGGTGAATACGACCCAATTTCAGATTGTCGCCCACCAGGGCACCCACGTTGGGCAACTGAGCCTTTCCTGAAAGAGTATATTGTTACTCCAAATCAAACCTGGTTAATTAATGAAATGGTAAATGACGTTCGTCGAGTTTATACCGATGGCAGAGACCATACGTCTCCAGAAGATTCTTATGCAACATGGAATGGCGATACTATTGGTTTTTGGAATGATGGCGTATTAACTACTCACACTATGTACCTCAATGAAGGTCAATACCAAAGAGGGGCACAACCTAATTACTCGAATCAAGTAGAAGTGGTTGAGCGCTGGCACAAAGTTAACGGTATCATCTTAGAAGCTGACTTCTGGGTATATGATCCAGTGAATCTTGAGGAGCCTTGGTATACCCGTCAAAGCTATACCGAGCTTGCTAATGATGATCAAGTACTGAGAATCAAATACTGGTGGTGTGGTGAAAACGCTAATAATGAGATCAGTATTGAGGAAGATGGCTCAAGTCAGTTCCCAAGTTTTGATTTTCTTGATGACAATTAATTAATAGTTAACACTAAGGTAGAAATGAAATAGTTGTTTCTGCCTTAGTAAACCGAACCTTAGAAGGTAAAAAAGGTAAATAGGAGAGTAAGCATGAAAAAAATTATATTCAGTATCGCTTTTTTGTTAAGCATAGGCAGTCTTTCTGCTAGTGGCCATCATTCAGCTGCGATGTTTGATTTCACTCAGATCGTTGAAGTGTCTGGTGTCGTTAAGCAGTTTCAATACACTAACCCACATTCTTGGTTGATCATCGATGTAACCAATGAAGATGGCACAACTACAACTTGGGGTTTTGAAGCTGAAGGCCCTAGCTCATTAATGCGTGCCGGTATTCGTCGAGGCGATCTACCAGCTGGAACTCCAATTACTATTCGTGGAAATCCTATCAAAGACGGCAGACCTGCTGCAGCATGGGTTGATGCAGTGGTTGATGGCAAACCATTGAACCCAATGAATGGTTTTGCTGTTATCCCAGCAGATGAATAAGTTCTAAACTTTTTCTTCTACTACAAAAGCCAGCCTTTAAAAAGCGCTGGCTTTTTTTTGCCTATGAAATGGACAGTTCTGGATTGACTTCCATTTAGTCTTAAAGAAGGTATGCATTGCGTGCTTTTTCAAAAAAGATTACCGTTGATGTATTGCCATAACTAAATCGACCAACAAATCGATTAAAATAAGCAGCATGCAAAATAAGGTGTTAATAATTAAGTCTACTGCGCAAGAAAATTTTTCTTTTTTTCCCGTCTGGCTAAGTTTTCATTTCTTACTCTTATGTATCCCAAGCCTTACTGTGGGGGCAGAATTAGAGTCAGCCTTAATGTTTTATCAAGCAGGTCAGATTCAAGAGGCTATTGATGAATACACCCAGTTAGCTGATGACGGTAACCTAGAAGCTCAGGTTAGGCTGGCCGCTATTTATTCTGACAGCACTGCAAACCAACTTAATGTCCCCAAAGCAATAGAGCTTTATTCCCAGGCAGCTGAGGCTGGTCACCCTGAGGCTCAGGTCTATATGGCCAATAGATATTTTCTTGGCCAGGGAGTGCTTCCTGATCTTGATGTGGCCTTTCGTCTTTTCAGTCTTGCAGCTGAACAAGCTTATGCTGAGGCTCAGGTGAGTTTAGGGAACATGTTTTTGAATGGGCAAGGGGTCACGCAGGATTACTCTAAAGCGGCTGATTTTTTTGCTTTAGCCGCAGAGCAAAAAAGCGCAGATGCCTTAGTGAGCTTAGGTAATCTTTATAACAGCGGCTTGGGGCTTGAACTTGATCAGGAAATGGCGGTGCAACTCTATCGCCAAGCTGCAGAACAAGGTTTTGCCCCAGCCCAGGTCAATCTAGGAAATCTTTATTATACCGGCAGTGGCGTTGGTCAGGATCGCATACGGGCAATTGAGCTCTATAGCTCGGCAGCTGAACAAGGCTATGCCCCAGCACAAGTCATATTGGGAAATATTTATCTGAACGGGGCTTTTGTTCCTCAGGATTATCAGAAGTCTATTTCATTCTTCACTGCAGCAGCTGACCAGAGTGATGCAGAAGCTATTTTTATGTTGGGTTTGATTTACGAAAATGGTTTTGGAGTCCGAGCGGATAGGGAGCAGGCGCTCAGATTATATGAAAGATCGGCGGATTTCGGCAGCGCGCAAGCGCAATACACTCTTGGGCTCAAATACGATAGCGGAGATGGCTATTCGCAAAACCCTAGTATTGCGGCAAGTCTATATGAGTTGTCCGCTCAACAAAGTTACAGTCCAGCGCAAGTCGCTTTAGGGAACAAGTATTATGTTGGGCAAGGGGTTATACAAAACTTTGATCAAGCTTTTGAGTTATATAGCCAAGCGGCAGATCAACAAGATCCAGAAGCGCAGTCGAATCTAGCGGTTATGTACATGAATGGTCAAAGTGTCAGTCAAGACTTTGAGAAAGCTCTTAATTACTATCACTTAGCAGTGGAACAAAATTATTCACCGGCAATGGTGGGGCTCGGGTGGATGTATACGAATGCCATTGGGGTCGAACAGGACCTAGCAGAAGCATTACTTTATTATCAGAAGAGCGCAGACTTAAATAATACCCAAGCAATGCTGAGTCTTGGAAATATGTATGCCAATGCTCAAGGTACGGAACAAGACTTTAATCAAGCACTGAAGTTTTATCTTTTGGCTGCTGAGCAAGGTTTACTAGCGGCCCAATCGAATCTCGCCGTTATGTATGCGAATGGCTTAGGTACCGAAGCCTCTCTAACGACAGCCTATATGTGGGCTAAGATAGCAGCAGACCAAGGAGATGCCCAAGCGGCTTCTAGGCTGCAAACCATAGCAGAATTATTAAATTCGGAAGAAATAAATTTGGCTGTAGAAAGAGCGGGAATCTGCCTTCAAACCGGATTTAACGATTGCTAATTTAGTTTACTAAAATAAGGAGCAGGGTCTAGGATCCCATTTTGAAGCATCCGCTTCACGCACAAAATTGGTGCTGGTGATATGATCTACAACCAGATTTAAAGGGTCATTGACTATGGTCGTGACGATAAGCCACTCGGTTCCGTCGGGTTCCTTTAGAGTATTAAAATACTCTTTTATTTCAGCATCTGAGCTATATGGGACTCCATTTTTTCTCAACATCCCGCCGCTCAGGTTATTGGTTTCCACATAGAGTTTGCCTCCACTGGGTTCTAGAGCTGGTTCAATAAAGCCGATTAAACTGCGACCACGCCCTTCCCCGGGGTTTAAGAGCGCTTGGTCTGGGTCGAATCCATTCGCATATTGCCATTGGGCTAGTGAATGACCCTGAAGACTGGCTTCTCCGACTCTAGCAGTGTGGTCGAAATGCAACAAACGCGTTTGCTCTCCAGCGTCGGTTTCTATGTGAAGAATATTGGAGTCTAACCATGAGATTTTTATCCGGCCTGGTTCTCTCATCACTCGGCCTGCGCCAAAGGCAAGACAAGCCTGTCCATTGTTTTCAATTTCTTCAAGATCCACTGAATTACCTATTTCCTGAGCTCTTAAGGTAAGAGGCAGTCCGTCGAAATTGCCTTTTTCAGGTGAAATCATTCGTAAGTGCCAATCCTCAGTAATAACAGAAACCCAATTTCCGGTTAAGTCGATAGGGGCAAAGCGTTGATAAACCGACTGCTCTTCTTGGGCAAATACAGTGTATGAAGCAAGTGCTATCAAAGCATAGACAGCAAGTAAGAGAGAAAAGCATTTTTTGCTGAAGGGTGATTTCATGATCATTTACTGGCCCTGTCTGACTTAAATTCGTTGTAGATTTCTCTAAGAAACATTTCTATGGACCACTCGGGGCGATTGTAACGGCTTTCCCAGCCCAGCAAAGGTCTGGCTGCGATAACTTCATCAAGCTTGAGCTTATCTTCCACAATCAGTTTTTGCAGACGGTCACGAATGATGTAGGACATATCGCGGTATTCAACTAAATCAGCTTCATCAGATATATAGCCATGTCCTGGAATAATATAAGTTCCGCCCTCCATAAGATCATCAGGTATTGTGATATCAAGCATACGATCGAGGGCATCAATACTACCCATAAAACTGCCGCCTCGGCTGCTATCAATCATCGGCAAACTAGAGGTGCTGAAAATATCTCCACTGACCAGAACGTTAGAGCCTCTGAAGTAAACTAAGCTGTCACCGTCTGTATGAGCCTTGGGCATATGAATAATGTCGATGGCTTCACCATTAAAAATCAGGCCCCGTTGTTGTTCGTAATAACCATCATTTGGCCATGAGTCTTGAAGGTATAAAGGGTTAGCATTTTCGTCACGCGCAACACTCATCCTGAATAAAACATTTTCATGGGCGATAGCGCTAATTGATGCACCAACTGTTGCTCCTTGAGTTGACCCACCAGGCAAGGCTAGCAAAGCGGAATTTCCTCCCACATGTTCAATGCTGTTGGAAGTATTAATTAGATAGCGAATTGGGCGCTCAGATATAGTTCTAATGGCGGCAATGAGTTCAGCTCCAAAAGCTTCGGTGCCGGTGTCGACTACGATGACTCCCTGTTCTCCAGCCTGAACAGCAATGTTTCCAGCAATGCCAGCAATTAGCCAAACATTTCCTTGTACATGTAAAATTTCCAGTTCGCCAGATGACTTTGGCTCATTGATTTGTGATTGAGCAAAAGTCATCGCAGAGAACAAAATTAAAAAAATACTCAATATTGCGATACTGAAAAGCTTGTCGAATTGGAATGAAGATTTCATTTTCTTAAGCGCTCCCTGTATTCAGGATAAGCTGTTTCTGCACCACCTAAAGTGGCTTCAGTAGGCACGCCAATTGTTTCAGCCCATTCTCCAATGAAGGGGTTCTCACCGGGTAGATAATGAGGGACGTAATGCTTTTCTGGTCTTGCTATTTCTGCTCTTGGCAAGCATTGCTCGAAATTCTCAGTGGTTTTGTCAGTAGCCTCAATACCAAAAGTAGCAGTTGTCACTTCTCTTGGAGCTAAGACAAAATCAGCAGACTTGACGTAACTATCAGTTAGGTAGTGTGGGTCTTCTACGAACCAGGTTATAGTCAAAACATTATCATTTCTTTGGTAGTAGGTTGTGACAGTTGCTTGGTCGCTGGTTACAGCACCATTTCGTCGAATCCAGCCCCACTTAAGATGGGTGGTTTTTGTAATCAATGTCCCCTTTTCCCAACGCCCTGTCGTAAAGCCAGCCCAAGTGTGCGGAGCGTATTCTGAAGGGTGCTGACGGCCATCCATCCATATGGTTCGGTCGGCTCTCCTAAAGGTTCCGCCAATGGTGTACGAAACAACATCTAAATTTTCATCCAGTTGCGCGGCTATGCTCAGATCAGCAGGCCCCCAATAAGAGTAAGTTGAAGGGTGCCGCATGCAAACATGCTCAGGCACTCCCAAGATTGCGCTGTCATAACTTAAAGCCCGAGATAGAGCTTCCTCATTGATTGGAAGTCCTGAAAAATCTGCTACTGGAGGGCCGTCGGCACGTTCAATAGCGTCTTCAGTGAAGCCAAACAAAGCAGCGATGCCTCCGAGAGAGGTTCCTGGGGCAGGTTGAGACCAATGTCCTTGTATATCTGATTCTTGTGCGAATGCAGATAAAGATAGGGATAGTATTGTTAGAACTAAAAGTAGTTTCGGCATAAACGATCCAAAGTTTCCGCGTTTCTCAAGCAATATGCTCGGCTGGTTTAGCTACCGAGAACTCCTTGGGGCGCATGTAAGTAAGGTTAAAGCTGCTTAGAACAGTTTTACTATTATTGTTATTTTATTTCTGTAAAAGAATATATATCTTATTACTAGTCGTCTACTTAAACGTTTTAAAGTTTATTAAAGCAATTCCCAGTTTCCCCCAATACCCCCTTAGTGGCTTACTGTTGTTGAGTGTTAGTGAGGAAGGAAGAGAGAATTGAATAATCTATCTATGCAAACTCCTTAATATTATTTTTATAAATTTATGTATAAATCTCTTGGCTTTCTGGTTGTTGTAGCTACTAGGGAGGGGTAACTAAAACAACTTTTGAGTTTATTAGAACAGTTCTGTGCTTAAAAAAGGTGTAGGAAATATGGAAAAATAACCTTTAGAGAAGGCTTTGCTTCTGGAGGAGTGACTTAATTTAGCTGTAGATCCTGACCCGGAAAGATTAGGTCACTGTTGAGACCATTCAGGCGTTTCAAATTATCTACAGAAACACCAAAGCGCCGAGCAATGGAGGCAAGGTTGTCTCCACGCTGAACTCGATACAACTTTTCAGTAGGAACAGTAGCGCCAGTGTGCAGGGTTAATTCTTGATTCGGAAAAATTGTAGTGCCTCGGACATTGTTCCAGGTTTGTATGTCTCTTACTGAGACATCAAAACGATCTGCAATTTGCCCTAAAGTATCTCCTAGTCTAACTTTATAAATAGTTGGAACCATTAAGTCATCAATATAATCATCACTTAAGCTGACAGCCATTAAAGGTTTTTCAGGTGTTGATCCTGCCTGTTCCACTAATTGAAAATCGTCATCTAGCAAGATTGGTCTATAAAGCGATTCGCCATAATAAATTGATAATGGATCAAGGTTTGCTAATGAAATATTGGTATTTGCGCCAGTTCCAGGAATCATTAAGTTTTGATTAGGGTAGATAAGATGACTGCGAATACTATTGGCAGTCTGCAACTCTTCGACAGTGGTTTCAAATTTTCGAGCAATTCCAGCGAGTGTGTCGCCAGTTTGGACCTTGTATTCGCTGGGTGCAATTTTCTGATCTGCAGGTAGATTGCTGAAGGCACTAACAAAACGTTGATAAGTCCCTTGGGGAATTTTTAGGGGGTAGGGTTCAGTAGCATCAGGTAGGGTTACTTTACGTATTGAAGGGTTTAGTTTCTTTATTGTGGCTAAATCTACGCCAGCTAATTCAGCTGCACTTTCTAGCTTAAGCATTCCGTTAATAAGCACGATGTCATAACTGTATTCTTGGCCTAGACTTTCATACTCAATTCCATAAAGGTCGGGATCAGAAACGATTAAAGCGGCAGCAATGAACTTGGGGATAAAATCTCTTGTTTGGCGTGGCAAATAAGGATATATCTCCCAAAAAGACGGTGGATTTTCAATAGATCCTCCAGCACGCTCAACCGCTCTTTTAATACAACGATAACTACAGTTATAACCAGCCAACACAAGGTGCCAGTTGCCACTATATGATTCATATAAGACTTTTAAATGCTTAGCAGCTGCTCGGGTTGAAAGCTCTGGATCCATTCTTTCATCGACCCAGGAATCGGCCCTGAGGCCTTCGCCCCTTGCGGTAGCACTCATAAATTGCCACATGCCTACAGCACCAGCTGAACTTCTAGCTAATGGATTAAGTCCGCTTTCGCCTAAAGCAATATATTTTAATTCGTCAGGAATACCTTCTTCGGCAAAAATAGTTTCGACCATAGGAAACCAAATTTGCCCACGTTCAATCCAAAGTTTTAATAAGGTCCTACGGTTCTGCAGATAATCATTAATTGTTCTTTCAACAACACGGTTTGCTGTCATAGTAACAGCGGGCCTAACGGGCTCGATTTCTTCAGGCGCTACTATTTCAACTAAATTAGGTAGTTTGTCGATATCACGCTGACCCGCATCACTAGCAGAATCTATAAGCGCTTCTACAACTAGGTCATTGCCATTGACTGCAGTGCTGCCAGTATCTTGAGTTGGAATTGCTAGGGTAGTTTCTTTTTCAAGTGGGCTAAGTGAAGAACAGCTTGCCAAGAGCACTGAGATAAAAACAATTATTGAGGAAAGTTTAAGAGGCATTAAAGTCCAAAATTGAGGTCTTGTTAGCGACAAGTTATTCGTCACTAAGGTAAAGCGCTAATTATCCATATTCTTCAGGAAATGTATAATGCAAAACCTTAAAAGTTGAAGTAACACTCAAAGTTGAATGAAAGTACTCGGTATTGAAACATCCTGTGATGAAACTGGCATCGCTATCTATGATAGTGACTCCGGTTTATTAGCGGACGGCCTTTATAGTCAAATTGAAATTCATAGCAAATACGGTGGTGTGGTCCCTGAATTAGCTTCTCGAGATCATATCCGTAAAACCTTACCTCTAATACAAGAGGTCTTAGATAAAGCTGGTTGTACTGGGGCAGATATTGAGGGGCTTGCCTATACAGCAGGGCCTGGTCTTTCTGGAGCCTTATTAGTCGGAGCCTCAATCGCAAGAGCGCTAGGCATGGTTTGGGACATCCCTACCTTAGGAGTTCATCATATGGAAGGACATCTATTAGCGCCTTTATTAGAAGAAAAAGGTCCTGAATTTCCCTTTGTCGCACTCTTAGTTTCTGGCGGCCATACCCAACTAATAGAAGTGGAAAGTATTGGGGATTACAGGCTGATAGGAGAATCATTGGATGATGCCGCCGGAGAAGCCTTTGATAAAGTCGCCAAGATGCTTGGTTTAGCTTATCCAGGAGGCCCTGAAGTCGCTAAGTTGGCTGAGCAGGGGGTTCCGAAACGTTTTGTTTTACCGCGTCCTATGACTAATAGGCCCGGGTTGGATTTTTCTTTTAGTGGTTTAAAAACTCATACTTTGAACACTATCGTAGATTTACAAAATCAGCTCGAACCTGCTGCTGAGATTAGTGAGCAGGATAAAGCGGATATTGCGCACGCATTTCAAGAAGCCGTTGTCGATACGATGCGTATCAAATGTCAGCGAGCTTTTCAGGAAACTGGTTTGAAGACATTGGTAATCGCAGGTGGTGTAAGCGCTAATAAACGCTTACGAGAAGTATTAGGAGAAATGGCCCTTAAAGAAGGCGGAGAGATATATTATCCACGATTAGAGTATTGTACAGATAACGGAGCTATGATCGCTTATGCGGGTTGCCAACGTATATTAGCAGGTCAGTATGATGACTTAACAATTATTGCAAAACCGCGTTGGCCATTAGATGAGTTGGCTACACTCTAAAAAAAGGGGAGAAGAATGGATATAGTTTACATTCGAGCTTTAGAAGTAAAAACTGTTATTGGAATTTACGATTGGGAAAAAGAAATAAAACAAACCATAACAATAGATCTTGATATGGCGAGCGATATCACGAAAGGTGCCGCGACTGATGAAATAGAAGATGCCCTTGATTATAAAGCGGTGTCAAAAAGGTTGATCAACTTTGTAGAAGAAAGTCAGTTTCAATTACTTGAAACATTAGCCGAAAAAATAGCTAATATTTTATTAAATGAGTTTGGTATTCCCTGGGTTAAACTTTGGCTTGGTAAACCTGGAGCAGTAACTGGTTCCAGAGATGTGGGTGTTATTATTGAAAGAGGAGTCAAGCCAGAGTGAATTGGGTAGCTTTGAGCTTAGGTAGTAATATTAAACCTGTAGAGAATTTGAAATCTTGCTTGGACGCATTGTTATTAAAATTTAATGATCTGAGTTTGTCATCTGTTTTTGAAAGCGAGTCAATTGGCTTTAAAGGCGACAATTTTTTAAATATGGTAGTTGCTTTTGAGACTGACATGAAATTTGATTTAGTTGTCTCAAGCTTAAAAAAAATTGAAGACAGTTTTGGCCGTGATCGTACTCAGCCGCGTTTTAGCGGGCGAACTATTGATATTGATATTCTGGTTTATGGGGAGAGCACTGGAGTCATTTCCGGAGTGGAAATTCCGCGAGCAGAGATCACTGAAAACGCTTACGTGCTTTGGCCTTTATCTCAAGTAGGCAGTCAAAAGAAACACCCTGTACTCGGACAAAGCTATAAAGCGCTTTGGGAATCCTACGATAAGAAAGTTCAAAATTTATGGCCTGCTGATTTTGAGTGGCACGGGCGTAAAATTTCGCAAAAAAATGCCAATTAATATTCTAGACTCAAAACCGAGGAGATAGTTTATGGCTATAAAAGCATTAAATACCCAAGAAGTTAATACTGGCTTATTAACCTTGAATGCTGATTTAGAGGGCAAGTGGAGTCTTGAATCGGATAAGCTAACAAAAACCTTTGTGTTCAAAAACTTCATAGAAGCTTTTGGCTTTATGACTCAAGTAGCTCTTTATGCTGAAAAAGTTGATCATCATCCAGAATGGTCAAATGTTTATAAAAAAGTTGTCGTGCAATTAACTACACATGAGTACGGCGGGATTACAGAAAAAGATTTTGACCTTGCGAAAAAGATGGAGTCATATATCTAAGCTTTGTCACTACTGAAGTGTCAAAGTAAGTAGTGGAGTAAGTAGTGGAGTCAGTCGTTGAGTAAGTCGTTAAGGCAAGATATAGAGCTGAGAAAAATAAGTACCTTTTGTTTTAAGTCTTTAGGTTTTTGCCACCATCAACATTAATCGTTTGGCCAGTTATATAAGTTCCTCCAGTACACAAAAAAACAACTGTATTCGCAATATCTTCAGGCTTGCCAGAATAGTTCAGGCAAGTTTCTTCAAGAGGGTCACTCTCTTTAGGCTTTTCTTCCTGTGCTGAAGAAGAGAAATTGGGCGGTAATATTATTCCTGGGGCTATTGAATTCACACGAACTTCAGGCGCCAGTTCCCGTGCTAATGATTTTGTTAGGATGCTTAATGCTGCTTTCGCCATAGTGTAAATAGAGAAATCAGCACGACCAGATTTAGCAGCTATATCGCTTAGGTTGATTATATTGCCACGATTTTTTTTGAGACTTGGAGCAAATGCCTTAGCAAGAAAAGCTGGAGCTTTTGCATTTGTTCCCATTAAATCAGTCCAGTTTTCTTCGCTTATAGTCTGTAGGGGAGTTGGGTAAAAACTTGAAGCATTGTTAATCAGTAAATCAACTCTTCCCCAGCGTGATAAAGCTTCAGTACTAAATTTTTCAACAGCTTTGAGATCAAGTAAGTCGGCTTGAAAACAACATGAAGAATCAGCTCTTAAGCTTTCAAGTTCTTCGCATAAAAGCTTGGCGGCTTTTTCCGAATGATTATAGTGGACAATAATATTGTAGTTAATGGCATGGAGCTGTCTTGCTACGACAGCTCCAATCCGAGCTGAACCGCCAGTAATTAATGCAACCTTATTACTGGAGGCTTTTTCAGAAATGCTGTTGGAAGAATTAGCTGTCATCTTGAGTAAGTATTTTTAAGGTTTGAAGACGTAATAAGCGGAGTTGTTCGCCAATTTCTTTTCCTTTGAAGCCTTGTTGATTTAATGAGCTGGCATCGACATCCTGACAGAGTGTTAAAGCCTCAAGCAAAAAATTATTTCTACTTTCAATACTATCTTCACTCAAGCCTTTAGCTTTGCTAATTGCTTTACAGGCTATTAAAAAAAACTGGAAACGTTCGGATCGTCGAAACGAATCGGTTTTTTCTAATAAGTTTAGTATTCCTTCTGTATCATCTAGACTCAAATCATAGAAGGTATCACAATACAGGCAAGTGATGCTAGCAAGATCTTTATGATCATTTGGGGTTTTTAGTCTTCTGCATAAGTTTTCTAACTTTTGTAAATTTTTACTAAAGGTGAATTCGTGAACTATTGGCAGTTCATAACAAAGAGCTGAAAAACGAATCGCTGTATCTGGAGTCAGTTCTGCCGCTTTAGTTAAAGCCATCAAACTTAACTGAGCTTTTTCTTGAGAGACCCCCCATAAGCTTTCGATTTCAGGCATAACTATGCCTAAGCCATAACATTCTCTTAGGGTTAAAAAGAAAAATGCTGGTGTTTTTTCCGAAAGGGCACGTTGTACTTCATTCCAAACCCTTTCAGCTGTCAATGCAGTTAATTCACTGTTGTTAACCAAGTGTTGCATCAGCTCTAAGGTTTCTTGAGCGACTTCGAAGCCTAAATGGGCAAATCTTGCTGAAAAACGCGCGACCCTTAATACTCGCAGCGGGTCTTCTGAGAATGCTGGCGAAACATGCCGTAAAATTTTATTGCTTAAATCTTCTTGACCACCATAAGGGTCAATAAGGGTTCCGTCCTCATCTATTGCCATGGCATTAATTGTTAAGTCGCGACGCAGTAAATCTTCTTCAATTGTTATGGTAGGCGCAGCATCAACGCTAAAAGCTGAATGACCAAGGCCGGTCTTTTTTTCAGTTCGTGCTAGAGCATATTCTTCTTTGGTTTCTGGATGTAAAAAGACTGGAAAATCTTTTCCAACTTGTTGGTATCGGAGATCAAGCATCTCTTTGGGCGTTGCGCCCACGACTACCCAATCTTTGTCTTTGACTGGAAGACCAAGAAGATTATCGCGTACAGCTCCACCAACTAGATAAGTTTTCAAAATAATGTTTTTGCTTTAATTAGACTCACTTACAATCCGCACAGAATATTTGTTTATCCTCGAGACGTAAAGCCGTCAAACAACGCCCCCAAACACAACCAGTATCGAGAGCGAAAACATTCTCGGTATCGGTTACTCCATTGAGAGTGGCCCAATGGCCAAAGAGAATAGTGATTTCAGGACTTAATTTCTGATATTTATACCAAGGTTTAAAACCCTTTGGGCCTGTACCTGACCCGGTTTTGATAGCTAAATTCAATTGCGTTTCTTTGTTGCAAAAACGGATGCGAGTGAAGTAGTTTGTTAATACTCTCAAGCGTTTCATACCCGTAAGGCCGTCATGCCATATATCAGGCTCATCACCATACATTTTTTTTAGAAAAGTTGTGTATCGATCACTCAAGAGAACAGTTTCAATCTCTTTTGCGTAGGCTAAGGCTTGATTCAAAGACCAGCCTGGCGCTAGACCAGCATGAACCATTAGAAATTCTTCTAAACCAACATCAGTTTCTAGTTTTTCATGATGTAAGATTGGTAAGGTTCGAACCCATTCACATAGTTCATTACAATCAGGAGCTTCGAGTAATTCTTTAAGAGTTTTTTTCTTGCCGCCATCAAAAGCGCCTGTGGCCAGAGCCATGAAATGCAGGTCATGATTACCGAGCACGGAAGTGAAAGCAGAGCCTAATTGTTTTAATAAGCGAAGTGTTTTTAAGGAGTCAGGCCCACGATTGACCAAGTCTCCAACAGCCCAGAGTCGATCAGAGCTTGGGTCAAAATTAATTTTATCCAACAAGCGCTGTAAAGGTTCATAACAGCCTTGTATATCTCCAACTGCGTAAACTGCCATCTTAAACTGTACTCCAGATCATTTTCGATATCACTGAGATCTATTAGTGCAGCATATTAGGTGTTGCGAGGATAAACAAAGGAATTTCGGCTAGAAAAGTTTCACCATCTTCAGACCGCATTGTGTAACTGCCCTTCATGTCTCCAATGCTGCTACTGATAAGAGTTCCACTGGAATATTGAAAGCTTTCACCGGGTTTAATATAAGGTTGCTTGCCGACGACTCCTTTACCTTTAACTTCTTCAATTTTGTTATTTTGATCAGTTATTATCCAGTGTCTGTCGAGAAGTTGGACAGTATCTTTTCTGTTATTACGGATAGTGATGGTGTAAGAAAAAGCATGCGAGTTATTACGGAGGTCAGATTGGCGATCGAGATAAAGTGTTTCAGCACTAATTTCAATGCCGCAATCTGCTGTTGATTCTTGAGTCATGGCATTTTACCTATTGGTTTGCTGAGGTCGCTTTATTGTCTTCTAGAAAGCGGCAAATTCTAGCATAGTCTTCCAGAGAAATATTTTCTGGACGCAAGCCTGGGTTGATGCCAAGAAGTTCTAGATCAGAATCAGAAAGTAAAGTTTTTAGGTTATTGCGTAGGGTTTTTCTTCTCTGAGAAAAAGCTTGCTTGACCAGGCCTTCTAAGTGTTTTGGATCTTTTACAGCAAAAGGCGGTTCGGGATATGGAGCAAGTTTCACAATTGCTGACTCAACTTTTGGAGGTGGCGAAAAAGCCGAAGATGGGACTTTGAATAATTTTTCGACCTTGCAGTAATACTGCGCCATTATGCTGAGTCGACCATAGTTTTTAGTGCTCGGTTCTGCGGCCATGCGTTCAACAACTTCAAGCTGCAGCATAAATAGCATGTCTTGTATGCCAGCTAAATAATTTAGTAAATGAAAAATTAAAGGAGTGGAAATATTGTAGGGTAAATTACCTATGATACGAGCGGGTTTACTTGAAGAAAGCAGATCGTTGAAATCAATTTTTAAGACATCATTCTCATGTAGGTTGAAGTTGCTATTTTCTGAGAAAAGTTCTCGAAGATACGCGGCAAGATCACGGTCGATTTCAATCGCATGGAGTTCATCAACGCTTTCCAGCAATAGCTTAGTCAGGGCGCCTTGGCCTGGTCCGATTTCGATTAGGCGGTCTTTGCTGGCGGGAGCAAAAGCTCGAACAATTCTTTCAAGTACACTTTGGTCAGTCAGGAAGTTTTGGCCAAAACGCTTTCTGGCGCGATGGGAATATTCTTTACTCATGTCTGAGAGTTACTCATCTTGGCTGCCATTGTAAAAGCGGCCATTAAGCTGCTCATACTGGCCTTGCCAGTTCCTGCTAGGTCTAAGGCGGTACCATGGTCAACTGAGGTTCGAATGATAGGTAAACCTAAAGTAACATTGACGGCTTCACCGAAACCTTGTGATTTGAGCACAGGGAGACCTTGATCATGATACATGGCTAGTACTGCATCAGCTGTTTTCAAATACTTTTCGGTAAATAATGTATCTGCTGGAAGTGGTCCGATTAGATTCATTCCTGCTTCACGTAAAGACTCTATTACAGGCTCAATAACTTCAATCTCTTCTCGGCCTAAATGGCCGTTTTCCCCAGCATGGGGATTTAGTCCACAGACTAGTATTTCGGGATTCCTGATACCAAATTTAGTCAGTAAATCTTCATGTAGGATTTCTACTATAGTTTGAAGATAAGGTTTGGTAATGGCTTTAGGCACGGCACTTAATGGAAGGTGCGTGGTAGCAAGGGCGACCCTAAGTTTGCTAGTAGCAAGCATCATGACCACCTCAGCTTGCTGACATTTTTCTGCTAAATACTCGGTATGGCCGCTAAAACTAATTCCAGCCTCATTAATAATGCTTTTTTGAACTGGGGCCGTGACCATAGCTTGAAACTCATGTTGGAGACAGCCATCGATGGCGCGATCTAATGTTGCCAACACATAAGGGGAGTTTTTAGAGTTAAGCAAACCACTTTCAACAGGCGCTTTTAACTCGATGGGAATAACCCACATAGCTTTCTCATTTAGCGTAAGTGGATTGAATATTTTGATTGGAAAATTCAAGCCAAGCTCTTGAGCGCGTTGAGCAAGTAAGCTTGGGTCTGCTATAAAAACGGGAATTGCCGTCTTAAAAAAAGAAGTTTCGGAGACTTTGCTTTTTTCATCAAATGCTAAGTATTGTTGTGCCAGTTGCAGGCATATATCTGGGCCGATACCTGCAGGCTCACCAGTAGTGATGGCAATGAGGTTTGCCTTGCTAATCGCTTTCTCCAATTTTTATATCGATATAGGCAGTATCATGAATCTCTGAAAGCCAATTTTCTAATTCGTTCTCATACTTGCGCTCTCTAATAATTTGTTGCGCTTGGAACCTTCTATTGTCTTCAGTAACATCTTCTATTCTTCTATCGATAACTTCGGCAATGTGCCAAGCATCCCCGACTTGGAATGGGCGTGTGCGTTCGCCAATTTCCAGTTGCTTTACGGTTTCTTCATAAACAACAGGCAGCTGGCCTTCATTGATCCAGCCAATGTCTCCTCCTGAAACCATTGATGTAGGGTCGCTTGTATAAACTCGCGCCAGGTCGGCAAAATCTTCCCCATCTTCGATGCGCTGGTAAAGTTCTTTAATAAATTCCTCAGATTGCTCAAGTGTTCGAATTTCATTTGGGGCTATCATGATATGGCGAATTTTAGTTTGCTTGAGCTTTAGGTCACTGCCACCACGTTTGTCTATTAATTTCACAATATGAAACCCACTAGCACTAGTGAAGGGTTCGCTAATTTCACCTGTTTCTAATTCAGGAACGACGGCCCGAAAGGGGGTAGGGAGAGACTCAGTCTTACGCCATCCACTTAAGTCACCTCCACTAACTGGTAAGCCTAAGATTTGTCTTGAAGAAGCCAGTTCCATGATATCAGCGCCTTCTGTTAATTGATTGTAAAGAAGCTCAGCAAGTTCCTTCTGTTGATCGTTTCGAAGTGCATTTTCAACTGGAACCAGAATGTGTTGAACGCGATATTCTGGCGCAATTTCAGCTTTTGAAGCTTCAGAGTTCAAGTAGTTTTCAATTTCTTGTCGAGAGATATTTAAGCGTTGATTTATGGTGCCGCTCTGCAAGTTGTTTATCATCATATCTTTACGAATTTGCTCGCGAAAATTTAAATATTGGCCATCAGCATTGAGGGCGGCTCTAAATTCATCAAAGGTCATATTATTTTGCTGAGCAATTTGGGTCAGGGTTTGGTTTAAGCGATTGTCATCGATTCTTATGCCTGAACGAACAGCAAGCTGCATTTGTAAATTTTCCAGGATCAGTTGATCTAACATTTGTTCTTGCAGTTGTGCAGGAGGAATGTTTCTTGGAATTTCTCCAGAATCTATGCGTTGCTGTATCTGAGCCATACGCTCATCGAGTTCACTCTGTAGAATGACGTCATCGTCAACAATGGCGATAACTTTGTCTGAAAGTTGAGCGAAAGAAGTCGTACTTAAAGCAAGGCTTAAGCAAGTGATGCTAATACAAAATAACTGTTTAATAATTTTCAACATATGAGTTAAAACCAGTGATACTTTCCCCAATTAATGAATCAATACTACTGCCTAAGACGTTTCCAAGTCCTTTTAGTTCAAACTGCAGGAATATTCCGTTGTTATTTTCAATGAAACTACCAAATAAAGCATTATTTACGACCCATTGGCGAGCGACCAAGCTTATGCTCCAACAGCAGTTGCTGTATTGAATCCCCGCTATGCTTTCTACACTACGATCATTCTCATGGTCATAGTTCCAGCGACCAATGAAATTTAGGCTATCGTTTATAGGCCACGAGGCAGAAATATCCGTTTGCTTGATTATGCCTGGCAGATTATCGCTTTTGCGATAACGATAGCTGAAATTTAGGATGTGATTTATATCAGATTGATAGCGGAATTGAAAATTACCTGTTCTTAATGCATTGGAATCATGATCCCATTCTTGGAATGTGCTGGCTCGCCAGTATTTATTAAAGTTATAGCTCAGTTCCGTTGCTAGAGCAGAACTGGATTGCTGTTGCTGGGCAATACTCAGGGCGCTTGGGTTGAGTAAGCTTACCCTTCGATCTTCAAAGTAAAATATTTGGCCTATACTTGCTTTGGCTTTTTCTCTTCCCGAGTTATCTAAGATACGTGAGCTGAGTGCAAGAGTGAGTTGATTCGCATCGGTAATTCTATCTTTGCCACTAAATCTGTTTTCACGAAATAATTGATCAAAACTTCCGCTGAGGTTCGTCGTATCAAACAGCGGTAAATTACTCTGGTCATCATATTCACTGTAGAGATAAAAAAGTCTTGGTTCTAGCGTCTGCAGGTAGTTTGAGTTTTTTACCTTCACTTCCCTATCAAATAAAAGGCCGGCATCAAGTTCACCAATAAAGAGTCCACGCTCTGGATTGTCTGCTGAGCCCAAAGCCTGATCTTCCAATTGATAGTTCGTATAGTTATAGCTGAGTTCTGGTTTTACAAACAGGCCAGAGCTATCCCAATGCCAAGCAAGACTGGGCTCTATATTAAGGCGTTGGCCAGTTACAAGAATGCCGTTGTCAATTTGAGACTGGCTTAAGGAATTTCGATCAAGGTTTCGATCAAAGTAGACATATTCACTTTCCAAGCCAAGAACCCATGAGGAGTCAGTTCTCTTTTGATAACCCAGACTTAGGCGTGGAAGGCTGGAAAAAGGTTTTTGCAATATGTTTTGGCTAGGGTCTATTAATTGGTAACTTTCCAGTGCTGCTTGAAAATCTAAGGCATTTTTGCGATAGCTTATTTCTCCATGCCGGCTGAGAAAGCTTTGACTGCTATCGATTACACCGTTACTGCCAAAGTCTTGTAAATAATCAAAATCACTAATAGCAGAGAAATTTGCGCTTGCACTCCAGTTGGGACTAAAAACTTTATTGCCTTGATAGTTTACTTGCCAGCGTTTTTCTCTGGGGGGACTCTCAGAGCCTGCTTGTCCAATGCTTGTCGCGTCATATTGAGAATCTTTGGGTAAATATCCGAATGCTAGGGTGTTGCTGGAGTCTTTGCCGATTTGGCGAGCTTCAAGATTCAGCATGAGGCCTCTTTCAGTCATGAGGCGGGGTGTGAAAGTGGCATCGTAATTAGGTGCAAGGTTGAAGTAATAAGGAACAGCAAGGTCAAAACCTCCCTCACGGGTGGATCCAATGCTAGGGAAGAGGAAGCCAGAGCTGCGTTCAGTAGTCAAAGGAAAGCTAATATAAGGGGTATAGAAAATAGGAATATCTTTGATTCTCAGCGTGATATCCCTGCCAATGCCACGGCCACTTGCTTGGTCAAGTTCAATACTTGAGCCACTGAGTAACCAGCTGTTATCGCCGGGTTCACAGACCGTATAACTGCCATTTTGAATACTTAATGTGCCATCGGCGTTTTTGAATATGATACTTTCAGCTGAACCGCGAGCAGCTGTTTCATTCAAAATATATGAAGAATCATGAAGTTCAGCAGTGTTTTCGTTTTGTTTAAGCTTGGCGGAACTTGCTCCTATTGTTAGACCGGGCTGGCGTAAACGAATATTACCTTCAAGATCTATAACAGAGTCTAATTGATTCAGAAGGCCTGATTCGGCCTGCAACCAGAAATCATCAAAACGTACATCTATTCCATTTTCAATGTCTACAAGTTGGGTGTTAGCATTAAAATCACTTGAGCCAGCGCTAACTACGTAACTGTTGTCGGTGATAGGTGAGGGAAGATCAGAGTCGATATATAAGCCGCAGCATGCTTCTGGAACTAAGGCGCGCTGTTCAGGGCTAAGGTTTTCATAACTCACCCAGTTTTCAACAGCGACATTATTTGCGGCTTCTTCAGTACTAGACTGGATTTCTTGTGCACTAACAGTAGCATGGCTAAGCATTGCAAGAGCGCAAGCTGTGATAGGGAAAACATTAAGTATTGTTTTTAATTGATGAGGAGGCCTCTTATGTATGCAGGTCACTTCTAAAATCCAGGTTGTATAGGCATAATTGATTCTAATTACTCTTACTAAGCGAAACAAGGAAAGCTAAGGGCAAGCATGATAGAGGGTTCCAATATAGAGGGTTCCAATATAGAGGGTTCCAATAAAGAAAGTAATTCCTTCCGTGCTGAGGCTTTGCAGTTATGGTTTCGAGAAATTTCCCCATCACTTCCAGTCGATACTCAAGCCGATAATTTTAGCATTAAACTCATACAGGGTGATGCTAGTTTTCGACGTTATTTCAGGGCTGAAAATGCAAATCTATCTTATATCCTAGTGGATTCTCCTCCCGACAAAGAAGATAACCTTGCATTTGTAAGGGTTGCAGAGGCTTTTGCAACAAAAGGGGTTCAAGTACCGCATGTTTATAATGTCGATTATGCTCAGGGTTTTATGTGTTTATCGGATTTTGGTGATGTGATTCTTTGGGAAAAACTTAATGACGCTCAAAACACTAATGATGTCGAGCTGGCAAGTGAGTTATATCGCCAAGCTTTTCAGGAGCTTTTGAAAATCCAAAAAGTTTCAGCTGAAAATAAGATTCCTGAATATACAGCTGAGTTACTAATGGATGAAATGAAATTATTTCAAGACTGGTTTTGTAAAGACTTGCTTGGCTTGGAATTGAAACCAAAAGATTATGCTTTACTGCAATCTAGCTTTGCATTTTTACAAACACAAATAAGATCACAAACAACTTGTTGCGTGCACCGAGATTACCATTCTCGTAATTTGATTTATTGTAATAACGATTCGATAGGAGTGATTGATTTTCAAGATGCAGTCATCGGTCCGCTTACCTACGATTTAGTTTCTTTATTAAAAGATTGTTATATTGCTTGGCCAGAAGAGGCAGTTCAGGCTTTGGCTTTAGAATATTTCAAGTTGGCAAGTGACGAAAAAATACTCTCCGTAACGAGTCAAAAATTTTCCCAAGACTTTGAGTTAATGGGAGTGCAAAGACACCTAAAAGCCATTGGAATTTTTGCTCGTCTGTATCTGCGAGACCAGAAGCAAAACTATTTATATGATATCCCTAGGACTTTTTCTTACCTTATTGCTGTGCTTGATAAGTATGAAGATTTGAAAAAGTTTGCAGCATGGCTAAAAGGAAAAAATGTTGAAGCTTTATTTGAAAATACTTTATTGAGAATAAATGGCGATCACAACAATAGAGACAGCCTAACTGAAGGCAAAGCTGAAAGTTTATGAAAGCAATGATATTGGCTGCTGGTAAAGGTGAAAGAATGCGGCCTTTAACAAATCATACTCCGAAGCCTCTGCTTAAAGTGGGTGGCAAACCTTTAATTCAACATCATATTGAAAAGCTTTCTAGCTCTGGGTTCAAAGACTTAGTAATAAATCATTCGTGGTTAGGTGGGCAGATAGAAAATTTTTTAGGTGATGGAAGTGATTTTGGCGTTTCAATTGCTTATTCATCTGAAAAAGAACCTTTGGAAACAGCAGGTGGAATTATCAAGGCTTTACCTCTGATAGGTGAGGAGCCTTTCCTTCTTATAAGTGGAGATATCTGGACTGATTATTCGTTCAATAATTTGAGGCGGTTTTCAAATATGTCTGAATTAGCACATTTAGTCATGGTTAAAAATCCTTCTCATCATTTAGAGGGTGACTTTCTGCTTCAAGAAGATGGCATGCTTTCTCTAAAAGAATCAATCCTAGAAAGTGAGTCATCAATCAGAGAGAGTCTTAGTTGCACTTATAGCGGTATTGGCGTTTTGCATCCCAAATTATTTTTAGGTTTAGGGCCTGCAAAGATGGCCTTAGCCCCTGTATTTAGATCTGCTGTAAAAAATGCTCAGCTAAGTGCAGAGTATTTTGATGGGGAGTGGTCTGATATTGGCACAATAGAGCGTTTGGAAGATATTAATAGTCGTTATAACTAGGAATATTATCAGTGCAATAATAGAGGTGAATTTTGAAAAAGAAATTTCTTGAAGTCGATCGTGAAAAGCGTCGTCGCCCTGGGCATCTCTTCAAGGGCGCTGCGGAAGATAGGCTTTATGCTCAGCATCAAAAACCTCCTATTTATGCCGAAGCACAAACAAGTTCTCCAGCGTATCGCTTAGCCTTTGATGATATTGATTATTTGTTAGCGGATGAGCAACGCCCCGTGCGTTTACTACTGGAACTTGGTAAGCCGGAAGAAAAACTCAAACAACACGGTATTGAACATACTGTTGTGATTTTCGGCAGCGCGCGAATCCAGCAAGAGAGTGAGTATTACGCTCAAGCCAAAGCTTTAGCCGAGTTAATCAGTGTCCGTTCCGGTTGTAATGATTGCCCCGATTTATATGTTGTCACGGGTGGCGGCCCCGGAGTGATGGAGGCCGCTAACAGAGGTGCTGATGAAGCTGGATTTGATTCGATAGGACTTAATATCGTGCTGCCCCATGAACAATACCCAAATCCATATGTTACTCCTGAGCTTTGTTTTCGGTTTCACTATTTTGCCATGCGAAAAATGCATTTCTTGTTACGCGCTCGTGCAATCGTAGCTTTTCCGGGTGGTTTCGGAACGATGGATGAATTATTTGAAACCCTTACTTTGGTGCAGACAGGTAAAATTGAGCCCTTGCCGATTCTATTGTTTGGTAGAGAGTATTGGCAACGGCTAATTAATTTCGAGGTGTTTATTGAAGAAGGCATGATCTCAAGGGAAGACATGGAATATTTTGCTTTTGTTGATAGTGTTGATGAAGCATGGGAGGTCATCAAGAATTCAATGGTGGATGTTGCCTAGCCAGAACTTTTTAGAGTTCAGGGTTCAGTCTATTCAGTTTGCTCGTTGCCTGATAAATGATTAAAAAAAGCGGCTTCATTTTAGGAATGAAAGCCGCTTTTTTATTGAATAACTGTTATGGCTTTGCTGCTTCCTTAATCATCTCGATACTGACTAACGGGAGTCAACTGAGAACCAGATAAGTCGTTCGGAATGCTCTGTTCAACTTTCACTGTGTGATGAAGTGTTCCGATTCCCTCGATGCTTGCGTTAATGACTTCTCCATCAACTAAATATCCAGAACCCGAGGAGCGTTCGACTCGGCCAGCGCCAGTTCCACCCGAGGTTCCACTTTGCAGAACATCGCCAGGAAAAATCGTGATTAAAGAGGAAGCGTATTCGATTAGTTCAGGGATGTTGTGAATCATATCGCCTGCTTTGGCTTCTTGAACGGTCACACCATCGATGACCAAAGTTTGATGTAGGCGTTCCATTGGGTCTCCATAGAATTCTTTTGGGACAATCCAGGGGCCATGAGGAGCGAAGGTGTCATGGCCCTTGCCAACAAACCAATCTAAACCTTCGAAGCCGCCGGGTGGGCGTCCTCCGCGATCAGAGATGTCCATTGCCACCATATAGCCAAACACATGATCGTAGGCTCGGCTGGCAGAGATATACTTACCTGAGCGACCGAAGACAATGGCCATTTCAACCTCCCACTCAATACGATCACGGCCGTAAGGCATTATGATGTCTTTACCATCGCCGATTATTGCGCCGCGGGTAGGCTTAAGGAACAAGTAAGGAACACCACGGTTTTCTTGTCGCTCTCGATTCATAGCGGCTTGTTCGTCATCGTTACAACCTTCACAAGCATGGGTGTAAAAATTTACAGCGGCATTCATGAGCTTACTGGGATATTGAATCGGAGCCATAATATCGACAGAGTGTGTTGAATGAATAAAACTCCTGCTTGAAGCATCACTTAGCAGATCCTCTTCAACTAACCAGTTTACGATTTCATAGATACGGTATTTAAGGCCATACTCGTATTGCTCTATTAGCCCCAACATATCCTCGGGCATGTTCAATTTAGGGTGCTGAGGCATGAGTTCTAAAGCTTGATTGGCCTCTGCAAGCTCAACAATTAACTCATCGTTTTGCACCACCAAACCAACAGTAGGAATATTATTTATAGCGAAGGTACCAACCTTAAATGGTACGGCGGATTCGAGCTCTTGAGCGCTGAGTTTTAGTGGCTGGACAAAAATCACCAGGGTGGCAACAAGTCTCAGAGTAAATAGGATTTTTCTTATCATTTTGATTCCCCGTGTTGGCAAAAATTTGATTAGCAGGTTTTTATTGGAATTAATGTTATTTAGCCTGTCTTAATGGTCTCACAAAAGATATATCTCGCTTACTGACTTGTCTAGTATTTAAGCTTAAGGAGAAATAACGAGCTGGCTGCTTTAAGCCATATAGTGGGTAGTCTTAAGAGGACACTCCTCACTAAACCTTGTACAATGCTGGTCAGATTTTTAATGACTTGATCTAATGTTATGAGTAAGCGTGATTTTTTAATTGCACCATCAATACTTTCCGCAGACTTTGCTCGTTTAGGCGAAGAGGTTGATGCTGTATTGGCTGCAGGCGCCGATGTAGTGCATTTTGATGTTATGGATAATCATTACGTGCCAAATCTTACTATTGGGCCGATGGTCTGCAAGGCTTTGGTTGATTACGGCATACAAGCGCCAATCGATGTTCATCTGATGGTGAGCCCAGTAGACAATCTGATTAATGACTTCGCAAAAGCTGGTGCGAGTTACATCAGTTTCCATCCTGAGGCCAGTAATCATATCGACCGCTCTTTACAGTTAATCCAGTCGCTCGGTTGTAAGGCTGGTTTAGTGCTTAATCCTGCAACTCCTATTACTTACCTTGAACATGTCATTGATAAGCTGGACCTGATTTTATTAATGTCGGTAAACCCTGGCTTTGGAGGTCAAAAGTTCATCCCATCGACTTTGACTAAGCTTGAGCAGGTTAGAGAGTTAATTGATAGTAGCGGGCGAGATATTCGTCTTGAGGTTGATGGTGGAGTAGGCGTTGATAACATTGCTGAAATTGCCAAAGCAGGAGCAGACATGTTTGTAGCTGGCTCAGCTATTTTTGGTAGCGACAGTTATAAAAATACTATCGACAAGATGCGCTTGGAACTTGAAAACTCATGAACATCGAGCAGTTCAAGGACCTTGCTAGCCAAGGATATAATCGTATCCCGCTGGTTCGAGAAGTTTTGGCGGACCTTGAAACTCCTTTAAGTGTTTATTTGAAGCTTGCCAATGGCCCCTTCAGCTATTTTCTTGAGTCTGTGCAGGGCGGAGAAAAATGGGGTCGATATTCAATAATTGGGCTACCTTGTGAAACTGTACTCAAGGTGACGGGTAATGATTACTCTCTTGAAACTAATGGAGAAGTATTGGAACAGCATCATAGTGTTGACCCTTTTGCCGATATCGAAGCTTTCCAGCAAACTTTTGAGATTCCAGAGTTAGAGGGCTTACCTAGATTCAATGGTGGTCTGGTGGGTTATTTTGCCTACGATACTGTCCGTTATGTTGAACGTAGGGTTTCAAACTCCGCCCCTCCAGACAATGTGGAAACTCCCGATATTGTCTTAATGGTTTCTGAGGAAGTGGTCGTTTTTGATAACTTACGTGGCACGATTTCTGTCTTGGTTTATGCTGATCCAGCTGAAGAGAGTGCCTTCGAAAATGCACAGGCTCGCCTTGATATTCTTACGAAAGAGTTACATAAACCATTGGATCCGAGTTTATTTAAACCTGCCCCTCAGGTGCGAGAAGTAGAGGAAGAAAATTTTGTATCCAGCTTCGGAAAAGAAGCCTATCAAGAAGCAGTTGAAAAGATAAAAGATTACATTGTTGCTGGAGATGTCATGCAGGTTGTTTTGGCGCAACGCATGAGTATTCCTTTTGTAGGAGAGCCTATCAATCTTTATCGCGCATTACGCCAAACCAACCCATCTCCTTATATGGTTTATATGGACCTTGCGGATTTTCACATTGTCAGTGCTTCGCCAGAGATTTTGGCTAGAGTGGAAGATAAGCACGTCACTGTCAGACCACTTGCTGGTACACGTCGTCGCGGTCATACCGAAGAGGAAGACTTGGCTTTAGAAAAAGAACTCTTGGCAGATGAAAAGGAAATTGCTGAACATTTGATGTTGATAGATCTTAGTAGAAATGATGCTGGACGGGTCTCAAAAACAGGATCAGTGAAAGTTACTAAGCAAATGTTTATCGAGCGTTATTCGCATGTTATGCACATTGCTTCAAACGTAGAGAGTGAAATTGCTGAAGGGAAAACTGCCCTGGATGTATTAAAAGCTACTTTACCGGTCGGTACCTTAAGTGGTGCACCTAAAGTTCGGGCTATGGAAATAATTGACGAATTTGAACCTGTTAAACGTGGAGTTTATGGTGGAGCGATGGGTTATCTTTCTTGGAACGGCAATATGGATATGGCCATTGCTATTCGAACTGCAGTAATAAAAGATGAAATGCTTTATGTTGAAGCCGGTGCTGGAGTAGTGGCGGATTCAGTCCCAGAGTTGGAGTGGAAGGAAACTATGAACAAAGCCAGAGCGCTGTTTTCTGCCGTTAAGCTCTCTGAAGAGGGAAACATGTAATGCTAGTTATGATTGATAACTATGATTCCTTTACCTATAACCTAGTTCAGTATTTTGGTGAGTTGGGTATGGAAATCGTCGTTCACCGCAATGATGAAATTACTGTGTCTGAGTTGGAGGCCATGCAACCAAGTCATATTGTGATTTCACCAGGACCTTGTACCCCGCTTGAAGCTGGAATTTCAGTTGAGACAATTAAGCATTTTGCTGGGCAAGTTCCCCTTTTGGGTGTTTGTTTGGGGCATCAAAGTATCGGGGAAGCTTTCGGTGGTAAAACGGTCAGAGCTAAGCAAGTAATGCATGGTAAAATCTCAAAGATTCATCATAGCGGTGAAGGGGTTTTTACAAATTTAGCTTCACCTTTTGAGGCTACGCGCTACCATTCTTTAGTTGTTGAAAAGCAAGGTTTACCTGAATGCTTAGAAGTGACAGCTTGGACTCAGGGTGCCGAAGGTGGGCATGATGAAATTATGGGAGTCAGGCATAAAGAATACCCAGTTGAAGGTGTTCAATTTCATCCTGAATCAATACTGAGTGAGCATGGGCATACCATGCTGAAGAATTTCCTAGATGCTGGTAACGCATTTAATCAGAAAAAAAAGTAACCCTCTCATTCTGCAAATTTCCACAATCTCTAGGAAGGTAACAGTTGGCAACACCGACAATTTTACAAAAGATTCTTGATCGTAAGCATGAAGAAATCAAAGAACGATTAACTCATTCTTCTCTGTCTGATTTGGAAGAGAGAATCTCACAGCAAGATAAACCTAGAGGTTTTACTCAGGCTCTTTCTAACCAGATTAAACGCAAATGTCCGGCAGTTATTGCTGAAGTTAAAAAAGCATCACCCAGTAAAGGGCTGTTACGAAAAGATTTTATTCCTGAAAAAATTGCCCAAAGTTACGCGGAAAATGGAGCTACTTGTTTATCGGTTCTTACCGATGTTGATTTCTTTCAGGGTCATGACAATTATTTGTTAGAAGCAAGGGCTGCTTGTTCTTTGCCCGTCATACGTAAAGATTTTATGGTTGATGCTTATCAGGTTGCTGAATCAAGGGCTTTAGGTGCTGATTGTATTCTTTTAATAGTAGCTGCGCTTGAAGAAAGTCAAATGCAAGACTTAGCTGATTGTGCTTTAGAGTATGGCTTAGATTATCTAGTAGAAGTGCATGATAAGAAAGAATTAGAACTGGCACTTAAATTAAATCCGGCATTGATAGGTATTAATAATAGAGATTTGCATACCTTTAGTACTAGGTTGGAAACCACTTTTGAATTGTTACAAGATATACCTGCAGAAACTTCAGTAGTTACTGAAAGCGGTATATTGGTAAGAGAGGATGTAGACGAAATGATTAAACATGATGTCTATGGTTTCTTGGTTGGTGAGACTTTTATGCGTGCGCCTGATCCGGGGCATAAATTAAAAGAGTTGTTTTTTTATGGCTAATTATCGGTAAGCTGGCAGGAGGCTTTAGAGGCTTTTAGCGCGTGCCAAAAACGATAATCGTTTTTCCATGAACTTCAATTAAACCTTGAGCTTCTAGGTCCTTTAACACTCTTCCAGCCATTTCTCTTGAACAATTTACTATTCTGCCAAGCTCTTGCCTGGTTATTTTTATCTGCATACCATCAGGGTGTGTCATTGCATCAGGTTCTTTAATCAAAGTAAGCAACTGGCTGGCTATGCGGCCTGTCACATCCAGAAAAGAGAGATCTGCGACGCGTTGTGTAGTGTTACGCAAGCGATGAGCCATTTGCTCACCAATGGTATAAAGGATTTCTGGGTGAGCTCGGGTATAAGCACTGAAGTTGGAATAAGATATTTCGGCAATTTCTGATTCTGTACGGGTTTTTACACAAGCGCTTCGTGATTCACCCGTTTCAAAAAGGCCCATTTCTCCAAAGAAGTCACCCGGTTTGAGGTAGGTGATGATCGCCTCTTTACCTTCCTCATCTTCAAGAATCACAGAGACTGAACCGCTTATAATATAATATAATATAAGGTTTCAGACTTGTCCCCTTCATGAATGACAGTGCTTTTATTAGGGTGTTTGCGCCGGTGAGGATGGCTTAAAAAGTTTTCAAGATCATTGATATGAGGTGTAATTGCCATCAATGCCATGAATAAACTCCTCGTTAGTTATCGATGTTGTTTTAGTAATTTTACTAATATTATTAATGTTCATGCATACCATAAAAAAATCTATGGTTCTATCGTTAGCATGCCCTTAATGCTAACGATAGATTAAGACCATAGAGTTTATTTGATTCAAGATTCTATAATTCCAGTATGCAATAATACGTTAATTACAACTCGACAGGTTAGTTTGATATGAAAGCAAAAATTACTTGGCTTGAAGCAAGCAGGATGGAAGCTGAATCAGGCAGTGGTCATAGCCTTATGCTTGATGGCCCTGAAGCTATGGGTGGAAAGAACCAAGGTATGAGGCCAATGGAATTAATGCTGATGAGTGTTGGTGCTTGCTCTACTGTCGATGTCATTAGTATCTTACAAAAAGCACGTCAAGCAGTCACAGATTGTGAAGTCGAATTAGATGGCCAACGAGTCGATGCGGTACCAGCTGTGTTTGAGAAAATACATTGTCATTTTAAAGTCAGTGGCAGCGATTTAGATGAAAATAAAGTCAAACGTGCTATAGAGTTATCCACCGAAAAATATTGTTCGGCTTCTATCATGCTTCAAAAAGCCGGTGTTGAAATAACCCATACATATGAGCTTATTTCTGTTTGATCCGTTCAAATCCTAGGATTTGAAATCATGATGACCTATAAGAAAATCTCAAGAATAATCTTGTTACTAGGCATAGTTTTTGGCTTAGCAGCGTGTGCAAATACTAAGGGTACAGTTCAAGAAAGGCAGCAGGCTGTTCTAGAAATGAAAACAGAAGTCCTCAATGAGCTTTACGAGATTAAACCTGATGTTAACGCTCAACTGGCTAGTGCGTCTGGTTATGGAGTTTTCAGTAATGCTAATGTGAATTTAATCTTGGCAAGCTTTGGTGGAGGCTACGGTGTCTTGCGTGATAATCGATCCGGCCAAGATGTTTACATGAAGATGGGAGAAGTGGGTTTAGATATTGGCGCCGGGGTTAAAGATTTTCGTATTGTAATGGTGTTCCATACTCCTGAAGCCTTGGATCGTTTCTTGGATAATGGTCTTGCCTTTGGAGCTCAAGCAGATGCTGCTGCAGTAGCAGATGATCAAGGTGGGGCTTTTGGGGGAGAAGTTACGATCGATAATATTTCGATTTATCAGATGACACGAGCGGGTTTGGCCTTACAAGCAACCATTAAGGGAACTCGTTTTTGGGAAGATGAAGAGCTTAACTAATTTTTGGAAAGTTTAAGTAACTAGATGCGATAAGCTGTTTTCTTCATGGCTTGAGACAGTAGAGACATAGACTGTTTGATGGGCTTGGGCAGTTCAGCGGCTCCAGCTGATTCAGCCATCTCAGCATGCTGGGCTTCATCGCTAAGCATTTTTTCAAGAATGGCTTTGCTTTTAAGATCTGACTCAGGCAGTTTTGCTAGATGATCGCTTAGATGCTCACAAACCTGATTTTCAGTTTCCGCAACAAAGCCGAGGCTCCATTTGTCTCCTGCCAGCCCAGCGACAGCCCCAATTCCAAAAGACATTCCATACCAGAGCGGGTTTAGTAAACTTGGGTGACTATTAAGTTCAGTTAAGCGATCTTCACACCAACTCAAATGATCAACTTCCTCTGCCGCTGCCGCCTCCATTTTTTCTCGCACATCAGGCAGTTTAGCCGTTAACGCTTGGCCTTGATAAAGTGCCTGAGCGCAAACTTCGCCAGTATGATTAATGCGCATCAAACCAGCGCTGTGGGTTCTTTCACTGTCTTGATCTAATTCAGTCGCTGCTATGTTTTCTGCAGGGTTTGGTCGAGCAGCTGAAACAGCTCCGGGAGCCAGTGTACGCAGTGCCTGATCGAATTGGCAGATTAAGGAATCAACGAGATTGTTTTGGGGTCTAAGCATTTATAAGCTCTCTGTTCATTTGTTATGTGCTCGTTCTCTGTTTACCGCGCGATACGCGATATCTGTTCTGTAGTATACCTCGTCCCAAGAAATTTTTGCGACTAGATCATAGGCTGCTTTTTGTGCCGCCGTCACAGAAGCGCCCATTGCTGTAGCACAAAGAACTCGGCCGCCATTAGTAACAATCGAGTTATTTTTCAAAGTGGTGCCAGCATGAAAGACTTTCTGATCTGAACTTTGAGAAGTATCTAAACCAGTAACTACTTTGCCCTTAGCGTAGTCGTAAGGATAACCACCTGCAGCTAAGACAACCCCTACAGCTGGCCTAGAGTCAAACTCTATAGTGGTTTGATCTAAAGTTCCTGCTAATGCCGCTTGGCAAAGTTCTACCAGATTGGTTTGCAAGCGCATCATGACGGGTTGTGCTTCTGGGTCCCCGAAACGGCAATTAAATTCAACTACTTTGGGTTGGCCTTGCGGGTCAATCATTAAACCAGCATAAAGGAAACCGACATAAGTATTACCTTCGCTAGCCATACCTTCGACAGTAGGAATAATGACTTGCTGCATAATGCGCTCATGAATTTCAGGAGTCACGACTGGGGCAGGTGAGTATGCGCCCATACCACCTGTATTAGGCCCTTTGTCTCCATTATCTCTGGCTTTATGATCTTGGGAAGAAGCGAAGGGAAGAGCGGTTTTGCCATCAACAATAGCAATAAAGCTGGCTTCTTCACCACGCATGAACTCCTCGATCACAACACGATAACCTGCTTCACCAAAACTGTTTCCCGAGAGCATGTCTTCAACAGTTGAAATGGCCTCTTCAAGAGTTTGAGCAATAATTACGCCTTTACCAGCAGCTAAACCATCAGCTTTGATTACAATCGGTAAGTCTTGAGTTTTTAAATACTCAATCGCGGGTTCAACTTCAGTAAAGTTTTGGTAGGCCGCTGTTGGTATATTATGGCGTTTAAGGAAGTCTTTACTGAAAGCTTTTGAGCCTTCTAGTCGGGCGGCTCCTTTGCTAGGTCCAAAACAGGCCAGCCCCTGGTCTTGAAAATAATCGACAATGCCGGATACAAGAGGGGCTTCAGGACCGATAATAGTAAGCGCAACTTCATTGTCTTTGGCAAAAGTTGTTAATGTCGAAAAATCAGTTGGATCTAGAGTGACATTTTCAATTTTAGCTTCTAAAGCAGTCCCTGCATTACCAGGAACGACATAAACTTTATCTACTTCAGATACTTGTGCTGTTTTCCAAGCTAAGGCGTGTTCTCTACCGCCATTGCCGATAATCATGACTTTCATCTTTGTGGGCATAGTTCGACTCGATAAAAAAGTTTAATGGCGGAAATGTCGCATGCTAGTGAAGACCATGGCCATACCAGCAGCGTCGGCAGCATCAATTACTTGTTGGTCGTTCATTGATCCTCCCGGTTGGATGACTGCAGTAATACCAGCTTCAGCAGCCGTTTCTACCCCATCACTGAAAGGAAAGAACGCATCTGAGGCCATTACTGAGCCAGCAACTTCAAGGCCTTCATCAGCAGCCTTAATACTGGCGATCTTAGCACTGTAAACTCGACTCATTTGCCCAGCACCAATCCCGATTGTCTGTTGGTTTTTGATATAAACAATGGCATTGGATTTAACAAATTTCACCACCTTCCACGCAAAAAGCATGTCGGCTATTTCGCTTGGAGTTGGCTGTCGTTTTGTGACAACTTTTAGATCAGACTCAGTTATTACTCCGGCATCAAGATTCTGAACCAGCAAGCCTCCTTTGACTTTTTTGTAGTCTAAAGTAATGCTTTGGCTGTTAGACCAATCTCCACAGCTTAATAACCTCAAGTTAGGTTTCTTACTGACAACTTCAGTTGCTGCTTTAGAAACTGATGGCGCAATGATGACTTCAGTAAACTGACGCTCAGTGATGCTAAGAGCTGTTTGTTCATCCAGTTCACGATTGAAAGCAATGATCCCACCAAAGGCAGAAGTTGGGTCGGTTTGATAAGCTTTCTCATAAGCTTCTAGTATGTTTTCGCCAGTTCCAACGCCGCAAGGGTTAGCATGCTTAACAATGACACAGGCTGGCTCAGAAAAGCTTTTCACGCATTCTAAAGCTGAATCTGTATCGGCAATATTGTTAAATGAAAGCGCTTTGCCTTGAATTTGCGTGGAAGTAGAGATGCTTGATTCAGAGTTTTTTTCTTCAACATAAAAGGCAGCGTTTTGGTGAGGATTTTCACCGTAACGCATGTCTTGTTTTTTTGTAAACTGAGTATTGAAGGTGCGTGGGAATTCACTTTCAGTTTCAATGGCACCGAGATAATTCGCTATAGCTCCATCATATTGTGCTGTGTGTTCGAAGGTTTTTACCGCTAAATCAAAGCGCGTTTCATAGCTTATCTGTTGTTGGTTCTTAAGAAGCTCTTCAGAAATTTTGTTGTAATCAGAAGGGTCAACAATTACTCCGACGTGGGCATGATTTTTTGCGGCGGCTCTGAGCATGGTGGGGCCACCAATATCAATATTTTCTATTGCCGTCGCTAGGTCACAATCTGGTTTGGCAATGGTCTCCTGGAAAGGGTAGAGATTCACAACGACCATATCAATCGGCGGAATATCGTGTGCTTGCATCACCTCATCATCTATTCCACGGCGGGCAAGTATGCCGCCATGAACTTTTGGATGCAGTGTCTTAACCCGGCCATCCATCATTTCAGGAAAGCCCGTATAGTCAGCAATTTCTTTAACAGCGATACCTGCTTCTGTAAGCAGCTTGTATGTGCCTCCGGTAGACAGGAGTTCGATGCCTTGTGAGGCTAGAGCAGAGGCAAACTCTTTGATACCTGATTTATCAGATACGCTCAAAAGTGCGCGTCGAACTGGAGTAGATATTTTTGCTGACATAGAGTTTTAAGTTCCTGTAATAGTTATCGCTAAATGAAGTTTGTTCATGAATGATTTAGTCTAATAAATCGTATTGCCTTAACTTTTTTCGAAGGGTGCCGCGATTTAAGCCCAGCATTGCTGCCGCTTTACTTTGATTGCTGCGCGCATGTTTCATTACCGCTTCGAGCATAGGTGCTTCTACTTCTCCAAGGACCATATTATATATATCACTGATATGTTCGTGGTCTACTTGGCTCAGATATTCGTCTAGAGCTTCAGATACACATTGTTTGAGAGTTTGCTTCTCCTTAATCATGCGGCTGTTTTCCTATGATTATTAGGAGCTAAACTACTTTCGATTTTGGAGAAAAAGTTTTGAAGCATTTTCAGTTGTTGATTGGGGTCTAACAATTTGTTGAATTGAGCTCTAAATTCCAGATGATCATAAAAACCTTGGCAGTACCATGCCACATGTTTCCGTGCTATTAGAACGCCTTTAAATTCACCATAAAAATCGTATAAATTTTGTAAATGTAAGGTCATCAAACGCAACTGCTCAGCTAAGGGAGGTTCTGTTAAAAACTCTTGATGATCAAGGTAGTGTGAAATTTCTTGAAAAATCCATGGACGGCCTTGGGCTGCCCTGCCAATCATGAGTCCATCAGCTTGGGTATGCGCAAGTACAGCCTTTGCTTTTTCAGGCGAATCAATATCACCATTAGCGAATACGGGTATTTGTATTGCTTCTTTAATAGCGGCAATTGTGTCGTACTCTACGGCCCCTTTAAACATGCATTCTCTGGTTCGGCCATGCACCGCTAATGATTGTATGCCAGCTTCTTCTGCAATTTTGGCAATTGTGACTCCGTTGCGATTGGCTGGATTCCAGCCAGTTCTTATTTTTAAAGTGACTGGGACATCGACAGCCGAAACAACAGCGGACAGTATTTCTTGTACCAGAGTTTCGTCTTTTAACAGCGCTGAACCTGCGGCCTTCTTTAGGACTTTTTTTGCTGGGCAGCCCATATTAATGTCGATGATTTGAGCGCCTTCTTGAACATTAAGGCGAGCGGCTTGAGCCATTAGCTGCGGGTTTGAACCAGCAATTTGAACTACACGAGGCTCGGATTCAGCATTGTGTTGACGACGTAGGCGGTTTTTTTCGCTATTCCATAACTTGATGTTGCTGGTGATCATTTCTGAAGCGGTCAAACCTGCGCCATGACTGCGACAGAGCGTTCTAAAAGGACGGTCAGTCACTCCAGCCATTGGCGCGAGTACTACCCGAGATTCCAGCTTATAGGGTCCAATATGGATCACTTTAAGAGTTGCCTATCGAATTAGAGAGCGGACCGCGCATTCTACTAAACAACCAAGCTTAGCACTAGAGCTTAAACTTAAACTGGAATTATGGAGCCCTTAAAGCAAGAGTGTAGTTAACTGCTTCAAGCCCTGGGTCAGCGATTTCTAATCGAACCTGTAAAGAAGAGTTTGCCGGCATGACTGTAAATTGTCGCAGTTCGGCTTCCAGATATTCTTCCGGAGTAAACAACCTATTAGCGAACAAGGGGCGATTTAGGTCAGAGAAATTTAATTCAACTAAAGGGAATAACTGCTCATAATTGGCTGTGTTTCGAAAAATGAAATCTATTTGAAGAGCATCCGCGATATTGGGATGAGAATTCACAACAAGCTCATCTGTAACAAAAAGGCTTAAATCAAAACGTTCAATTTCTGGGCAGGATACAGCCCGACACACTATTGATGTGACTGAGTTGAATTTATCATCCAGTAACAGACTTTCGATATTTTGCCAGCTGTATTGAACAATAAGACCGAGTATTAAAATAAGGTTGCAAGCCACTAAACTGAAACCAATGAGTTTAGATCTTTTTCTTTGTAGATGGATGGCAATAGGCTCTTCAGTGATGGCATTAAAGTTGTCTTCGTCTAATCCATCCAGGGCTTCAGTATCAACCAGGGTTTCAAGCTTTTCCAGCTCTTCCTTTTTAGACGCTTTTTGATCTAGATAGTTAGCTTCGTCTTTCTTTTCTTGGGTAATATCATCTTCTATATCTTCTATATCTTCTAAAACTTCTATTGCTTCATTAGCTTGTGATGATGCTTCAGCTTCCTCTAAAATATCCTCCTTCGCATCATGCGTATAGGTTTCTAAAGGAGGGCTTGGGCTATGAGTAGGACTGTTGTGATCGAGAGTTTGATTTTCGAGAGGAATCTCAGCATCTGGGCTTATCTCTGTTTTAGATTTACTGTCTAAAGAAAAAGTCTGCAGTCTTTTTGTATGATTGGAAATTAAACTAAAAAAAGGGTTGGAAATACTTTGCGTGATGCTAGCATCGGCATCATCGGCATCATCGGCATCATCGGCATCATCGGCATCATCGGCATCATCGGCATCATCGGCATCATCGGCA
>CBFIHS010000003.1:47008-48204 GCA_965662565.1 Pseudohongiellaceae bacterium
TCGGCATCATCGGCATCATCGGCATCATCGGCATCATCGGCATCATCGGCATCATCGGCATCATCGGCATCATCGGCGAATTCTTTCCCGAACTCATCCGTGCCATGATAAGAAGCTTCCCCAGTCACATTAGTCTCGAGAATTTTTTCTACTGGGTCGGTTGAGCTTTCGTTTGGAATTTCGTCTTCAGCTGTCTGATCTGAAGAATGGGCGTCTTCTTGTTTGTAATCGTCTGGATTTCTGTCTTCTTGTATTTCAGTTTCTACTTCATTGTGTGCCTCAGCTGGTAAGCTATCTAGTTCTGCTTTCTCATACTGATCGGATTCTTTTGTGGAATTTATTTCTTCATCTAAAGAGTCATTTAAGGAGTCATCAAACAGTTGGTGCTCAAGAGCAGAAAAAGTATTGAGGCAGAACCCACAACGTACAGTCCCTTGGGAAATTTTTAATTGTTCCTCAGTAATGTTGAATGAGGTATTACAATATGGGCAACTGGTAACAAATGAAGACATAAGTCTTAGCCTAGCCTAGGTTTTACGATGGCCACATAATCTAACCCAGCCGTCTTGAGCTAGGATAGGTTCAAAAGTGAAACTCTTCTCGTAAGCTTGCCACACTGCTTCTGCTTGGGTTTCTAAAATTCCTGAGAGAAGAATTTGACCGCCGGGTTTAACTAAAGCCGAAAGATAGTCTGATAGAGTAATGAGTGGGCCAGCAAGAATGTTAGCAAGAACGCAGTCAGCTTTTCCAATCAGTCCGCCATTGATTTGCTCGACAAAAGCTTTAGGCAATAAAACCGGAAAATTTTCTGTTGGGATTTCATTCTTTGAACAATTATCACCGGTTGCTTTTAAAGCTTGGGGGTCGTTATCTACGCCATAAACCTTTTGTGCTCCTAACAGTAGGGCTGCAATCCCAAGAATTCCAGAACCACAGCCATAATCAACTAGTGTTTTATTATTTAAATTTTGCTGATCAAGCCAGCTTAGACAAAGCGCTGTAGTAGGGTGGGTGCCAGTTCCAAACGCTAAGCCTGGGTCCAACATTATATTTACAGCATCAGGCTGGGGTGGCTTTGCCCAGCTTGGGCAAATCCAAAGCTTTTCGCCAAAACAAATAGGTTTAAAAGACTGCATCCAAGCACGTTCCCATTTTTCATCTTCAAGTAGCTTTATATCAACCGCAGGAAGCTTAGT
>CBFIHS010000003.1:48303-90881 GCA_965662565.1 Pseudohongiellaceae bacterium
TGGTTTAAAAGACTGCATCCAAGCACGTTCCCATTTTTCATCTTCAAGTAGCTTTATATCAACCGCAGGAAGCTTAGTGGGTAGGTAGCTATTCGTGATTTTTTCTATTAGTTCTTGAGGGTTTAGCTCGTCAGAAAAAAGAGCAGTAAGGTGGATGCTGTCCCAGAGAGGGGTTTCCCCTCTGGCTGGTTCAAATACAGCTTGGTCGCCAGCATCAAGCAATGTGATAGCTAAAGAGCCTGAATCTTCGAGCAAAACCTCAAGTTCATCTGCCTGCTCAGGGGTGATGCTCAACTGCAATTGAATCCACCCCATAAGATGATAGGCTCCTAATAGATTTAGAGTTTAAGTTTCTTTTCAAGGTAATGGATGTTGGCACAACCAGCTATAAAACCTGGGTCACTCATAATATCTTGATGCAAAGGAATGTTGGTTTTTATACCATCGATATGCATTTCTTCGAGTGCATTCTCCATTCTTATTATCGCTTCTTCACGAGTACCAGCAAAAGTAATCAATTTTGCAATTAGTGAATCATAAAACGGAGGGACCGTATATCCGCTATAGATGTGCGAATCTACTCGGATGCCATTGCCTCCAGGGACGTGAAAAATATCTACTTTACCTGGACTGGGCAAGAAAGTGCTTGGGTCTTCAGCATTAATTCGACACTCAATGGAATGTCCTTTTATTTCGATTTGGTCCTGTGTCACAGAAAGAGGTAAGCCTGAGGCAATTCTTAGTTGCTCTTTCACAATATCAATCCCAGTAATTTGCTCAGTAACTGGGTGCTCAACCTGAACCCTAGTGTTCATTTCAATAAAATAGAAATTACCATCTTCATATAAGAACTCTAGAGTTCCCGCGCCTCGATATTTCATGTTTTGGCAAGCTTGAATACAAGCTTGATAAATTGATTTACGGGCTTCGTCAGAAATACCAGGAGCTGGTGCCTCCTCAACTACTTTTTGATGTCTACGTTGCATCGAGCAATCTCTATCTCCGAGACAGATGGCATTGCCTTGGCCGTCACCTATTACCTGAATTTCAACATGGCGAGGATTGCCAAGGAATTTCTCCAAATAAACCATGCTGTTTCCAAAAAAGGAACCGGCTTCATTTTGAGTTAAGGCTACGGAGCTGAGTAAGTCCTTTTCAGATTGAACAACACGCATTCCCCTTCCACCACCGCCTGCTGCGGCCTTGATCATAATGGGAAAACCAATTTCACGTGCAATTTTTAGAGTTCTCTCATTGTCGTCAGTGATGGGGCCATTAGAGCCAGGTACAGTTGGTACACCAGCTTTTAACATGACATCGATGGCAGAGACTTTATCTCCCATTGCGCGAATAGTATCAGCGCTAGGGCCAATAAAAATAAAGCCGCATTTTTCAACTTGATCAGCAAATTCTGCATTTTCTGATAAAAATCCATAACCCGGATGAACAGCATCGGCATCAGTCAATTCCATTGCGCTAATAATTGCGGGTATATTTAAGTAGCTGTCTACTGATTTGGGTGGACCTATACAGACTGATTCATCAGCCATTCTTACATGCATAAGGTCTCGATCTGCGGTGGAATGCGCGGCAACAGTTTTAATGCCTAACTCTTTGCAAGCACGTAAAACTCGAAGAGCAATTTCACCGCGATTGGCTATTAGTACTTTTTTTAACATAAGTTTTGTTTAACCTTGGTTCGCAAAATAATTGTTGTTTCGGGAAAAAGCTATTAGACAATCGAAACAAGAGGTTGATCGAACTCAACAGGTTCACCATCTTCAACAAGTATTGCTTCAATAACGCCAGCTGTAGTTGCTTCAATTTGGTTCATCATTTTCATGGCTTCTACAATGCCAATGACATCGCCAACATTTACTTGTTTGCCAACCTCAACAAAAGCAGGGGAGCTTGGAGAAGGGGATTTATAGAAAGTACCCACCATTGGTGATTTAACCGTTTTGCCTTTATTTGTGCTTGCGCTAGCGGCAGGCTCTTCCGCAGCACTTACAGGTGCCGAGGCAGGAGGTGGCGCGTAGCTTACAGGCGCAGGCTGACTAACAACGCTGCTACCTCGACTAATTCTAACGGCTTCTTCACCTTCCTTGATTTCAATTTCATTGATATCTGAGGCTTCAAGCAATTCAATCAGTTTTTTAACTTTTCTTATATCCATTACCTTCTCTCTGTCTGTTGTTACGAAATAGTGTTAGTCAGTTTTGTAGTTCAATAGTTACGTGAGTTTTCTTATTGCAGCTTCTAAGGCTAGCTCGTAGCCATGTGAACCCAATCCTAAAATGCAGCCTTCAGCAATATCCGTTAAGAAGGAGTGACGGCGAAATTCCTCTCGCGCATGCACATTAGAAAGGTGGACCTCTATAAATGGAATTTTGACCCCAAGCAAAGCGTCTCGTAGAGCTACACTGGTATGAGTAAATGCGCCAGGATTAAGAATGATGAAGTCTGTAGATTCTTTTTTAGCTTGATGGATACGGTTTACTAGATCGTGTTCCGCATTACTTTGCAAAAAGTTGATTTCATGACTCGCGGATTCTGCTTGCCGAGACAAAATAGCATTAATATCATCAAGGGTTTGTGAGCCATAGATCTCGGGCTCGCGCTCTCCGAGTAAATTTAAATTAGGGCCATTTAATACAAGAATTGATGCCATGTGTCACTGCTTAAGTAGTTGCTAATTTTATAATTAGGAATTTTTAGATTTTAACAGCAAATAGTAGCTTTTTTCACGAAATTAATTATATTTTTTTAGGATTATAGTGACTTATTGTGAATACAGTGCTTCTGAAGGAATGCTTGGCTTAGGTTTTTAAAGAATTTCTAAGGAAATAACTACAGTTTGCATGGGGTAACAATAGCGGCCTTCTGAACAGCCTTGATAATTAAGCTCTAGCTCGAGTAGCTTATTGGGCGCTGGAGAATCAAAGGGTACTCTTATCAGAAGTTGATTATAGAATACTTCGACTTCACCAAAAAATTCATCCTCAATTTTTAAGCCAGTGGGAATAATAGGAGCCTCAAGCTTAATATTATTTTTAGCCTTTAAACTAAAGCTTTTTCGATAAATATAGTATCCGTCTTCAATATCCCAGAGTAAAACAATCGAGTTGGGGGTTTCGATGTAGCTTCTTAAATTAAAAGCGGAATCTGCAGGAAGAACATCCTGCATAAGATCGGTATCGAGTCGGGCGCTGCTAGTAAATATATTCGTTGAGCTGGGTGCTTCATTTAGTAATTGAGCCCAAGAAGCTTGAGATAGAAGACTCAATCCTAATGCGATTAGGCAAGAGCTAAACCTTAGTGCAACGAACATAGGCTTAGCACTGGATTTTTGTTAAAAACTTTAATCCTGATAACGTTCGAAAACCAATGTTGCATTAGTGCCACCAAAGCCGAAGCTATTCGACATAATAGTATTGAGCTCAGTATTGTCCATGCGTTCCCTGACTATGGGGATATCACCAACCTCAGGGTCCAAATTTTCAATATTTGCAGAGGCTGCGATAAAGTTATTCTCCATCATAAGTAAGCTATAGATGGCTTCCTGAACACCCGCTGCTCCTAAAGAATGCCCTGAAAGTGATTTAGTCGAATTGATAGCCGGAATTTTATCGGCAAACACTTCTTTCACGGCTTTAACTTCCTGAAGGTCTCCAACTGGAGTACTAGTGCCATGTGCATTGATGTAATCAATTGGGTTTTTACTCGTGGCCATGGCCATTTGCATACAGCGGACTGCACCCTCACCAGAAGGAGCTACCATGTCATATCCATCGGAAGTAGCACCGTAGCCTGTGAGTTCTGCATAAATTTTGGCGCCACGAGCGAGGGCGTGTTCAAGCTCTTCAATTACCAAAGTTCCGCCACCGCCGGCAATTACAAAACCATCACGATTTTCATCATAGGCTCGAGAAGCTTGTTCGGGAGTGTCGTTGTATTGAGTAGATAATGCACCCATAGCATCAAACATGCAGCTTAAGGACCAATCTTCAGATTCAGCTCCACCAGCAAAGACAACATCCTGTTTACCAAGCTGTATGAGCTCCATAGCATTTCCAATGCAGTGTGCGCTGGTAGAACAAGCAGAAGAGATTGAGTAGTTAACACCCTTAATCTTAAAAGGAGTTGCCAGGCAAGCAGATACTGTGCTGCCCATGGTTCTGGTGACTCGATAGGGCCCAATTCTTTTGAGGCCTTTTTCTCTGAGGATGTCGGCGCTTTCAATTACATCTTCGGTCGAGGTGCCACCAGCACCCATAATGATCCCGGTTCGAAAATTAGATACTTCGCTTTCACTCAAGCCAGCATCGGCAATGGCTTTTTCCATCGATATATAGCCATATGCTGCTGCTGAACCCATAAAGCGTAGAGTTTTGCGGTCTATGTAATCGGAAAAATCAAGGTCAACAGCTCCGGCAACATGGCTGCGCATACCCATTTCTTTGTATTTTGGGCGATAGCTGATACCACTTTTGCCATTAACTAGCGATTCAGTAACAGATTCTTTATCAAGCCCAAGGCAGGAGACAATACCCATACCAGTAACAACGACACGACGCATAAATCAAGACTCCCTAATCAAGACTGTATTCAAGAAAGTGACTCATCAGGTTTAAATAAACCTACTTTTAATCCTTTCGCAGTATAAATGACCTGCCCATCTACTGAAACTGTTCCATCAGCAATACCCATAACAAGTTTGCGCTCTATTAAGCGTTTAATATTCAGTTCGTAGGAAACCTTTTTATGGTGTGGAAGAATTTCCCCGGTAAATTTAACCTCGCCACAGCCAAGTGCTCTGCCCTTGCCAGTATTTCCACGCCAGCCAAGATAAAAACCAACCAATTGCCACATGGCATCAAGACCAAGGCACCCCGGCATTACTGGGTCGCCATCAAAATGGCAATCAAAAAACCAAAGGTCTGGCGAAATATCTAACTCAGCAAGAATATACCCTTTACCTTCAGTACCACCATCATTAGAAATTTCGACAATTCTGTCCATCATAAGCATATTGTCGATTGGTAATTTAGGATTGCCAGGGCCGAATAATTCACCATGGCCGCAATCCAAGAGTTCACTTTTGGTGTAACTATTTTTTGGGGAAAATACTGTTGTCATAATTACCTTTGAACCAAGGTGATTCGTTTAAGTTTAATTATTAGGTCTAGCAAAAAGATCGCTATTATAGAGAGAAGTAAGAAGAAACGATAATTATTTGAGTTTTATCTGGTTATAATGCGAACTTTATTTTTTCGGATAAAGTCTTAGATAGGGAAATATGATTATACCTGTTGTTATGACTGGAGGCACTGGCTCAAGATTATGGCCGGTTTCCAGAGAGAGTTACCCAAAACAATTTGTCAGTTTTCAAGAAGGGAAATCCACTTTATTTCAGCAAACGCTGCAAAGGCTGGATGGCCTTGAAGATATTCAAGCTCCAATAATATTGTGTAATGACGTTCACCGCTTTTTGATTGTTGAGCAGCTGCTTGAGATCGGAATTGAGGATGCGAATATTATTCTGGAGCCCGTTGTAAAAAATACCGCTCCTGCAGTAGCTTTGGGTGCATTAAGCGCCTTAGAAACCTCACCAGATGCCGTATTACTAGTGCTTGCAGCTGATCACCTGATTGAAGATATTAGCACTTTTCATGCAGCGATAAATTCCGCTATTGAGGAGGTTAGTAATGGCAAATTGGCGACCTTTGGCATTGTTCCTGATAAGCCCGAAACAGGTTATGGCTATATAAAACGCGCCAAAAGCTTAGGTGCAGTTTATGAGGTTGAAGAGTTTGTCGAGAAACCAGAACTGCCAAAGGCTCAAGAATATCTAGAAAGTGGAGAGTTCTACTGGAACAGCGGCATGTTTATGTTTAGCGCTGCTACTTATCTCGAAGAGCTAAAAGCTTTTGCTCCAGATATCTATGCCAGTTGTTTGAAGTCCTATGAGACAGCTACACAGGATAAAAAGTTTGGTTTTATGCGCTTGAACCCTGAGGCTTTTGCAAGCAGCCCATCTGATTCAATTGATTACGCCGTTATGGAGCATACTAATAAAGCTGTCGTAGTCCCTTTGGATGCAGGCTGGAGTGATCTTGGAGCTTGGGACGCGATTTGGGGGCAGGCTGATAAAGATGCCGAAGGCAATGCTAGTATTGGAGATGTTCTCCTCAAGGATGTGAATAATTCTTATGTTTACTCTGGTTCGAGGCTGGTTTCAGTTCTTGGTTTGGATGATGCGGTTGTAATCGAAACAGCCGATAGCGTGTTGGTCGCCAACAAAAATAGCTCTCAGGACGTGAAGACAATTGTCAAACAACTCAAAAAGCAGGAGCGCAATGAGGTCAATCAACATAAGATAGTGAGAAGGCCCTGGGGTAGCTATGAGAGCTTAGCGCAAGGAGAAAATTTTCAGGTAAAACGTATTATTGTAAATCCTGGAGGTTCTTTGTCTTTGCAATTGCATCATCATAGAGCAGAGTATTGGGCGGTGGTTGGTGGTAAGGCCAAAGTAACTAATGGAGAGCAAGAACTTCTATTAGGCCCAGGACAATCAACTTATATTCCAATAGAAGTAAAGCACCGCTTGGAAAACCCTGGCGATGAACCTGTTATCTTAATAGAAGTGCAGTGTGGTAACTATTTAGGTGAAGATGACATTGTGCGTTTTGAAGATGTTTATGGAAGAAGTGATTAAGAATACAATTATCGATTGATGAATTAAATAATTAAAAGAGAAGCCAGAATATGACTCAAGGTTTAATAAAGAAATGTTTATTTCCTGCTGCAGGTTACGGCACGCGTTTTTTGCCGACCACTAAGTCAATGCCCAAGGAAATGCTTCCAGTTGTTAATAAACCTTTGATTCAATACGGTGTTGAAGAAGCTATAGCTGCTGGTATGGATAAGATGGCGGTTATTACGGGAAGAGGAAAAAGAGCGATACCGGATCATTTTGATATGAACTATGAACTCGAGCATCAAATATCGGGAACAGGAAAGGAAAAGTATCTAACAGAAATTCGGGATATTATTAATAACACTGTTTTTTCTTACACTCGTCAGCTTGAAATGAAGGGCTTGGGTCACGCTATTCTTACAGGCGAAACCTTGATTGGTAATGAGCCTTTCGCAGTCGTCCTAGCGGATGATTTGTGTTATTCGCCTGATGAAGGTGTGCTTTCTCAGATGGTAAAGCTATACGAGAAGTACCAATGCAGTATCGTCGCGATTGAAGAAGTGCCAGCGGATGAAACTCATAAATACGGAGTGATTGCTGGTGAAGAAATTGAGCTAGGTGTTATCAAAATAAATGATATGGTCGAAAAGCCAGCCCCCGAAGATGCGCCAAGTAATCTGGCTATTATTGGCCGCTATATACTAACTCCAGATATTTTTAGCATTATTAGCGAAACGCCTCCTGGCCGAAATAATGAAGTCCAAATTACCGATGCTTTACTTACTCAGGCCAAGCAAGGTGGTGTAATTGGTTATAAATTTAAAGGGCGCCGTTTTGACTGTGGTTCTGTTGCTGGGTTTATGGAAGCTAATGCTTTTTATTACGAAAATGTTTATCGGGATATTGAAGACTGAGACCAACATTAAATAGATACTCTCTAAGTCAATAAAAAAGATTAAAGGATAAATAAAACGCATGACTCAAATTCAAGAAATAACTTGTTTTAAAGCATATGACGTAAGAGGGCGAATTCCAGATCAACTAAACGAAGAGATTGCTTACAGGATTGGAAGAGCCTATGCCGCTTTCTTGAAACCCCAAAAAGTTGTAGTGGGTTTTGATATTCGATTAAGCAGTCAGAAGATATGTCAGGCTTTAACAAGAGGCCTGCTTGATTCTGGCGTGAACGTTAGCAATATTGGTCAATGCGGTACTGAGGAAATCTATTTTGCAACAAGCCATCTAGCTATGGATGGTGGCATTGTTGTCACGGCTAGTCATAACCCAAAAGATTACAACGGAATGAAATTCGTACGAGAAAATTCAAAACCTATTAGCAGCGATACTGGTTTAAAAGAAATAAAAGCTCTTGCTGAAATAAATGAGTTTACAGAAGCTAAAGAAAGGGGTGGAGAAACTAAGGTTGATGTTAAAGAAGCGTATATAAAACATTTGCTTTCGTACATTGATTTAAACAAATTAAAACCACTTAAAGTTGTTTGTAATGCTGGCAACGGTGGGGCAGGTTTGATAGTAGACCTTTTAGAAAAACATTTATCAATTGAGTTTATTAAAGTTCATCATCAAGCTGATGGTGAGTTTCCTAATGGTGTTCCAAACCCTTTACTTGAAGAAAATAGACAGCCTACTATTGATGCCGTTTTGGAGCATGAAGCTGACTTAGGGATCGCGTGGGATGGTGATTTTGATCGATGTTTTTTCTTTGATGAGAAAGGAACTTTTATTGAGGGTTATTATATTGTTGGGCTTTTAGCTGAAACCTTTTTAAAGAAATACCCAAATGAAAAAATTATTCATGACCCTCGTCTCAGTTGGAATACGGTTGAAGTGGTTGAGCAGTTCGGGGGAGAAGCCGTGTTATGTAAAAGTGGTCATGCGTTTATAAAAGAAAAAATGCGAGAAGTAAACGCAATTTATGGCGGTGAAATGAGTGCGCATCATTATTTTAGAGATTTCTTTTATTGTGATAGCGGTATGATTCCTTGGTTGCTGGTCATCGAGTTGCTGGCTGAAAGTGGTAAGAGTTTATCCAGTCTGGTAGAGCAAAGGATGGCCGCTTTCCCTGCAAGTGGAGAAATCAATAGAGAAGTTGAAGACGCCAAGTCAGCAATCGAAAAAGTTCAGAATACTTATAAAGAAAAATCACAAATAATAGATTTTACTGATGGTTTGAGTATGGATATGGGGGAATGGCGCTTCAATTTGCGGATGTCAAATACTGAGCCTGTTATTCGCCTAAATGTTGAGTCCAGAGGGGATGCGGTTTTGATGGAAGAAAAGACTGAAGAGATTTTAAGTCTATTATAATTATTCTATTCCGTGATGTGGCAAAACTCTTCATAAGGAAAATCCGAGTCAATATCTTTGAGTTCTTGTTTAAAATAATTATCAATTCGAATTTGTTGTTCCCGAGAAATAAGCTCAGAAGCATTGCCTGTTTTACCTTCTCTAATCATTACAAAGCCTTCACTCCACGGTATTTTGTTTCCAGCAAATGGGCTAAATTTATAATCAATAGTCTTCATGTATTGGAAAGAGCTTTTTTCCAGAACTTTGGTCATTTCCTCTTTGTTCAAATTAATGCCTAGAGTTTGTGCTACTTTACGAATTCCAGCTTCAGGATCATTTTTTAAATTGCTGTAAGAAAGGAGCAAAACATTTGGCTTATCTTTCAGGGCCCAGTAACTTGCGCTGTGTTCTGCCCAACTGTTACCAAAGTTCATTACCCACTGTTTTGATAAAAACATGTCCAACCAAACTTCTACACTTGGCATTATTGGGCCAGCTATAGCAGCAATAAAAGGATAACTCGATACAAATACTTCTTTGGGATCACGAATAACAACGAGGTATTTTGCTTTATCATTATATGGAACATATTCTGTCGAGAAATGCGTTTTGATGACTCGCATTCCTGTTGGGCTCAGTTGCTTAGTGACATCATTATTTAAGGGGATCATTTGTTTTTGAGCCCTTCGGCCCTGAGGATCCGGCCAAGGTATAACGTCATGAATATTTTCGAATTCACCTTCTCCTCGCCAAGCAATTTGGTAGGCAATTTGCATCATCCAATTAGTGCCACTTTTAGAAAAAGTGCTGACAAAAATATCATGTTCGTCTGGCTCATAATTCTCAAAAGCTTTGGAAAGTTTTTGAGGTTTATTCGCTTGTCTACCAGCAAAGCTAAATAAAGCTCCTGGTTTACCGATTACTTTTAAGAGCCAAGTGATAGGAACTAAAATTAAATACAGAGGGATGGCCATCAGAAAGAATTTATACTTCGGCGTTTGGCGATCAATGGCTGGAATACTTGCTTGGCTCATATCGAGTTCGGAGTTTTAGGTTTAAGTTATTAAGTTAAGTTTTTTATAGAATACTAATTGATTAAAGCTTGTGAAGAAACACTTACACGACCAATCCAATGCCGATCATTGTTAATGAAAGTAAAGCAAAAAAAAGGCCGCATTTAGCGGCCTTTCAGTGAAGCTTTTGTTTAGTCTGGCAAAGCGAATACATAAAGATTATTGCCACCACCAAAACCACCGTAAATTGATCCGCCAGTGCTGACAGACAAGTATTGTTTACCATCAACCATGAAGGTGGTTGGGTAGCCGCTTATTGTGGTACCTAAGTTTATTTCCCAAAGGATTTCACCATTACGTTGATCAAATGCTTTCATCCGGCCTCTATTATCACCACCAAATATGATGCCGCCACTAGTAGAGATTAAAGTCATCATCATGGCGCTTTGTTCGTGTTCCCAGAGAGTTTCACCAGTTTCAGCTGAGATAGCTGTCACGCTAGCCGGTAAAGTTTCTTGCCCTTCTGGTAAAGCTGCCGCGCTGCCGAAAATGCCATAGAGATTATCTAAGCTAGGTTCAGTCATTGTAGCTGTTACAGTTTGGCATTGACGTGCCAAGGGAAAATACATGACGTTGTTGTCAGGATTATAGGAGCCAGAAGGCCAGCCGCGACTCAGGCCACCACATGTGTAAACTGACTGACCAACTTCAGTGAAGAGGACTTCTGGATTGATTGAAACAGCTCCAGTATTAACATCAATATCGGATACAAGGTTTTGATAAACCACGGATGTAGCCCAAAGGAACTCGCCGGTTTCTCTATCAAGTGTGTAAACTAATCCAGGCTTTCCAGGGATACCTGTAAGTACCTTACGTACTTCGCCAGGCTCGATATCAGGGTTGATCCACTCAACAGAGTCAGCATCTGGAGTCACTGCTGTATCAACTAGGAGTCTTTCAAATGGGAAATCGTAGTCCCAGTGATCTACTAAATGCTGGTAATACCAAACAATTTCACCAGTGTCGGCATCTATAGCCAAAGTAGAGTTGTGGTACAAGTAATCATACTCGTTTCCTGCCATCATGTATTTTGGCGCAGGGGAGGTAACCGAAGTTCCGAAATAAACCAGGTTAAGTTCTGGATCGTAGGAAGGCACCAACCAGGTGCCAACATGCCAGCGTTCCTCGTCGGCCATATCGCCCCAACTATCACCACCAGCTTCACCCATTCTAGCGATAGTACTGGTGCGCCAGATTTCACGGCCTGTTTTGGCATCATGAGCTGTCATGATACAAGCATTCGGACTACCTTCAGGTTCGCAACCTCGACCAGAAATAGCCATACCATTAGCTATAATTGGACCAGAGGTTTGTTGTGCCCCTTGATGGTAATCGAGAATCTGAGTTTCCCAGACCAACTCTCCAGTCCGGGCATTAACTGCATAGATGAAATCATCAGCACTGGTGTCAATAATTAGGTCTTCATAAATTGCTAAGTTACGATTAATGTCGGGTACAGGAAAATAGTCGCGAAGATCATCTGGCATGCGACGAGTGTACTCCCAGATCATGTCTCCACTACGAATATCGATGGCCTGAATAACATCCATCGGGTTAGGAAAAAACATGATCCCATCATGCACAAGGGCCGTACCCTCTTGAATTCCCGCTTTTAAGTTGCGGGTCCAGACCATGCGTAACTCATCAACATTATCAGTGTTAATCTGATCAAGTGGGCTATGGCCCCAAGAATTTAGAGTTCGACGCCACATTAACCAATCGGCAGGATCAGGGTTTTGAAGCATTTCATCAGTCACTGCAGTGAAATCAGTAATGCTAAGCTCGCTAGCAGGTGCTACACCGGCTCCACCCATAGCGTCTAGTATCTCCGCCGGTGCATCTGCAGCAGATGCAAATTGGAATAAAGTTGGGGCTAGTATGACTGCTCCAATTAGAGATTTGAGATGGCTTTGTAGTGTATTTGTTAGCAAATGTTTTTTTCTAAAATTGCGGTTCTGCATGTCACGCCCCTTTAAAATATTTTTTCAATTTTTATATTACACAATTCATGTGCAAATAGTATGTAATTAGTGTGTAGATGATAGCCTCTGGATGGGTAGATATCAAAGTCAAATTACTCGCTAAATCAAGCTGCTTCCAGCCTTAATAAGCTGGTTAGGCAGTTATTTCTCTTCAGCTGATATAGTGGATATTAGTCAAGTATTGGAAAATGAATTGTCCTTTATATTTCTGCTATGTAGGCTATGAAGTTATCTAGCCTAAGATAATTGAATGCTTAAGAAAGCAGGTAATATTGATTTTAGATTAAACAGTTTGAGGCCACATAAGAGATTATGAGTAGAACCCAAGTACATAAACTTTCAAAATCCCAAATAAAGGCGTTTGCAATTGAGCAGCGAAATCAAAATAAGTTTTATGACATAAGCAGGCAAAATCTTAATGAAGCATTTTTCGGTTCATTGGATAGATACTGCGATATTCTCTTCGCTTTAAGAGAGTCTCCACGAGTATTAGATGCTGGTTCAGCGCAAGGCTTATTGGTTGCTCTTTTAAAGATGCTTGGACACGAAGTATACGCTGTTGATTTTACGGATTTCTCAGAAGACGACACGATCAAAAGGCATGAAATCCCGTTTCAAGTATGCAATATAGAAGCGGACACAATTCCTTTTGAATCTGATTTTTTCGATGCTGTTTGTTGCTGTCAGGTCTATGAGCATTTTACCCACACACATTTAGCGCCAACTTATGAATTGAAGCGAATTTTAAGGCCTGGAGGAATACTCGAAATTGATGTGCCAAACGCCGTGAGTTTTCGAAATCGAAGCAGAATGTTAAGAGGTAAGCACATTACCTATGATTACAAAACAAATTACCTTTATCAGGATCCAGAAGTTTATAAAGGTAGGGAGTATTATCCGATGCGTCACAATCGAGAGTTTACTAAAAAAGAATTAGAATTGTTGTTGAGGGAGACTGGTTTTTCTGAAGTGGAAGTGAAGTTTATTAAATCACGTCGTTACAGAACTGGGATCGAACAAATCAAATCAATTGGAACCAGTATCAAAGATGCAGTTCCTTCGTTTAGGAAAACATTGATGGCTTTTGCAGTTAAGTAGAGTACTTTCTAAGAGTAGTATTCATGCTTTGGCTCTCGAAATGAAATAGGACTTTTAATGAAAACAAATACTTCGAAACAATGGGAAGCCTTGTGGGAAAATGCAACTGATCGCTTACGAGAGTTGATTTATGCGGTTGCAGTAGAGGAAAACAGTGCGGTCTGGCAGTCTGTTTCAACTGCACTCAAAGATTCGGATATTGCTTTGGGGCCTGATACCAAAGTGATTGAAATCGGGGCTGGTGCAGGAACTTACAGTGCCATATTTGCTAAGCAGGGCGCTCCTGTTACTGTTCTGGATTATTCCCCTAAAGCATTGGAAACCAGTGCTGCGCTGTTTGATAGCCTAAAGCTTGAAGTTGAGACAATTGAAGCGGATGCCTTGGCTCTACCTGAAAATCTAACTGGCCAATTTAATGTTGTTATGTCATTCGGACTTGCTGAGCATTTTTATGGAGGCAATAGAGTAAAAATCTTGAAGTCGCATTTTGACCTTTTGAAACCAGGCGGGCTTTGTGTAATTTCAGTTCCTAACGCCAACTGTTGGCCTTACCGTTTTTGGAAATGGCGCAGAGAAGTATTTGGTAAGTGGGAATTTGGTTTAGAGGAACCTTTTAGTCGCAAAGAGTTTATAAAATTATGTAAAGAGCTTAATCAAGAACCATTAGGTTTTAGTGGGTCGCCCTTCTGGTCTTCTTTTAATTTTTTATTGCCCTTTGCGAGATGGAAAAAATCTATTCAGAAAAAGAAATTAGGTGATGCGTATTTTGATCCTGAAAGAGTCACTATGCAGAGTTCTGGCTCTTTAGATGTGCACTACGGCTACGCATTAGTTCTCTTGGTAAGAAAGAAATAAATTCCAAAAATTGGGATTAATGAGTTACTTGAGCTGACATAAGTTCTTCGATAAGTTGTTGCCAACCTTCAGGGTCCTTATAAAGGCTCTGATGGTTTAATTTTTGAATCTCTCCGTCTTGCTCCAGAGCAAAAGTTGGAAATCCGTTGCCGTTAACTTCTTGCATGAAGATTCGGCTTGCATTGATGTGCTGAGCAACATCAAATCCAGATAGCTTGTCGAAAGCTTCATCAAAAGCCACTGCAGGTATTCCGCATTCTGTAGCAATTTCTCTTAAGATTTCTTTTTCAACGACACGACGTCCTTCCATAAAATGGGCGTTAATTATCGCTTTGTAGTATCTGAGCTTATCTTCTTCAGCCAACTCGACAGCAAGAATCGCCTGGATTGGGGGTGTTGAATCCAACACAGCAGTGTTGGAATCCAGAAGCTCAGTAAAAGCCATGCTAGGGGTTTGACCGCTGAGCTTTGTAATATGTACGTGGTGGTTGAAGATGAAATCTCGCATGTTTTGTTCAACAGTCTGGTCATTAGGCGTTGAAAAAAGGCCGCCAAAATGGAGTTTGAGATTCAAATTCGGAATTTTTTGGCAAGCATTAATCATTGGTATGGCGCCGAAACACCAGCCGCACAGAGGGTCGGTTATTAAATGTAAAGTGTTGTTCATCGTCTTCCTGCTGGGTCTTGAATGAGGTATAAAGTTAATCATTGGAGCTATTTTGACCATTTTAACAGATCAGGTAGTACGGGTGCAGTATTACCCGTAAGCTACATATAAGCTTTTGTTCAGATTAGCGTTTAACTTATATTTACCCTAAAGAGGAAGAAAAATGATTGGTGAGAATAAAAATAAGATTTTAAGGATTCTTGGGAATTTACGAGGAGTCTTGCTCGTATTATTAGCCGTGGGATGTGGGCAGTTGGTTTTTGCTCAAAATCAGGATAGTTCTCTTGAATCAGAGTTTTTACTGCAATTGACCCTGGAGTTGGCAGGGGAGCCAGTTAGCGCTGGGCATACTACAATTGCTTCAATTGGCAGTGGCAGTTTTTCTGGCCCTAAATTGAAGGGAACCGTGCTTGCGGGGGGTGCCGATTGGATGACGCAAGTTTCCGGCCACAGTGCGTTAGATGTTCGTATCTCGCTTTTGACTGACGATGGTGCTTACATTTACATGCACTACACAGGAATGATCTATGAAGGTGAGTCGGGCGCGTATTGGCGAGTGACACCTAGCTTTCAAACAGCTTCAGAAAAATACAACTGGCTGAATCATCTTGTCACAGTAGGAACGGGAAGCTTCGTTGATGGGGCGGTTGCTTACGATATTTTCAGTATTTTATAAGAGTTTAAGTAAAGCCTAGACTAAAGTCTGGGCTTTACTGTTCAAAAGTATTGCTAAATACCAAGAGTCTTCTTCAAATAGTGTCCTGTGTAAGATCCTTTAATTAACGCAACTTGCTCTGGCGTACCTGTCGCGATAATTTTGCCGCCGCCGTCGCCACCCTCAGGGCCTAGATCAACAACCCAATCTGCAGTTTTAATCACATCTAAATTATGTTCAATGACGACAATAGTGTTTCCAGCATCGCGCAGTCTGTGCAAGACGTTCAGTAATTGTTTGATGTCATGAAAGTGCAAGCCTGTAGTAGGCTCGTCAAGAATATAGAGTGTTTGCCCTGTGTCGCGTTTGGATAACTCTTTGGCTAATTTAACTCGTTGCGCTTCTCCGCCTGAAAGAGTAGTGGCGGCTTGTCCAAGCTTCACATAGGAAAGGCCAACCTCTATTAAGGTTTGAAGCTTACGAGCGATCATAGGCACAGGATCGAAAAAATCACGTGCGTCTTCAATCGTCATTTCCAAGACTTCGTATATGTTTTTACCCTTGTATTTTACTTCTAAGGTTTCTCGGTTATAACGTTTGCTTTTGCATACATCGCAAGCCACATACACATCGGGTAAAAAGTGCATTTCAACTTTTACGACACCGTCTCCCTGACAAGCTTCACATCTACCGCCTTTAACATTAAAAGAGAAGCGCCCAGGTTTATAACCTCTAGCTCGCGCCTCTTGTGTGGCTGCAAAAAGCTCACGGACAGGAGTAAAAATTCCAGTGTAGGTGGCGGGATTAGAACGCGGAGTTCTGCCGATAGGGCTTTGGTTGATATCCACAACCTTATCCAGTTGCTCAAGTCCAATCAGCTCTTTGTATTCTGAGGGGTTGAGTGTTGTCGCACCATTTAAGGCGGTGGCAGTGATAGGGTAGAGAGTATTGTTAATCAGGGTAGATTTTCCAGAACCTGAAACACCTGTAACACAGGTCATTAAGCCAAGAGGAATTTCCAAGTTGACAGACTTTAAATTATTACCGGAGGCTTTTTTAAGCACTAATTGTTTGGCCGGATCACGAGCAACTCGATGTTCGGGAATATCAATCTTCAATTTACCTGAGAGATATTGGCCCGTTAGTGAACGCTTTTCATTGATGATATCTTTGTAGACGCCTTGGGCAATAACTTCACCGCCATGGACTCCGGCTCCAGGCCCAATATCAATAATATGATCAGCTGTAATAATAGCTTCTTCATCGTGCTCAACAACAATAACGGTATTTCCTATGTCTCGAAGATGTCGAAGAGTATTTAATAGGCGATCATTGTCACGTTGATGCAAGCCGATAGAGGGTTCATCGAGGATATACATAACTCCGACAAGTCCGGCGCCAATTTGACTGGCAAGACGAATGCGTTGTGCTTCACCGCCAGAAAGGGTCTCAGCACTACGGCTTAAAGTAAGATAGTTTAGGCCAACATCTACTAGGAATTGCAGACGATCTTGAATTTCTTTAAGAATTTTTTCGGCTATTTTTGCTTGCTTGCCTTTTAAATTGAGTTTCTCGAAGTAGTCACTTGCATGACCAATAGTCATATTGGTTATCGCGGGTAAATTTTTCTTATTAATAAGAACGTGTCGAGCGTCTTTGCGCAAGCGGGTTCCTTCGCATTCTGGGCAAGACTGAGAATTTAGATACTTTGAAAGTTCTTCCCGAACCATTTGTGATTCAGTTTCGCGATAGCGACGATCCATATTCGGCACAATGCCTTCAAAAGGCTTACGGTTAATATAGGTTTTGCCTTTTTCGTTGACAAAAGAAAACTCAATTTCAGTGTTGCCGCTGCCAAATAAGATCAGGTCTTTGTGTTTCTTGCCGAGTTCACTGTATGGAATGTCAACCGCAAAGCCATAATGATCAGCCAAAGATTGGAGTAGCTGAAAGTAATAAATATTACGTCTGTCCCAACCTCTAACGGCGCCTTCAGCTAAAGAGAGACCATCATCTATAATGATTTTTTTCTGATCAAAATATTGTTTCATTCCCAAGCCATCGCATGCGTCGCAAGCCCCAGCGGGATTGTTAAATGAAAACAGTCTTGGTTCGAGTTCAGAAATACTATGGCCACATTCGGGACAGGCAAACAAGGATGAAAACACCATATCTTTTCCAGCATCATCATCCATAAAGGAAGCGATGGCGATTCCACCGGCAATCTGCAGAGCTGTTTCAAAGGATTCCGCCAAACGTTGAGTTAAATCTGGGCGCACTTTGAAGCGATCAATCACTACTTCAATGGTGTGTTTTTTATTTTTCTCAAGTTCAGGCGGATAGTCCAGCTCTGTAACGATGCCATCGACTCTGGCGCGGATAAACCCGCCGGCTTTAAGTTCGTGGAAAATATGAACATGTTCACCTTTGCGGTCACGTACAACTGGAGCCAATAGCATCATTGGTGTCCCTTCAGGTAAAGCTAAGACCTGATCTACCATCTGGCTGACAGTCTGGGCTTCAAGTTTGAGCTGATGCTCAGGGCAATGAGGCTCACCAGCTCGCGCAAAAAGTAAGCGTAAGTAGTCGTATATTTCAGTGATTGTTCCAACAGTTGACCTAGGGTTGTGCGAGGTTGATTTCTGCTCAATTGAAATGGCGGGGGATAGGCCGGAAATCTGATCCATATCCGGTTTATCCATCATCGATAAAAATTGTCTCGCATAAGTCGAAAGCGATTCAACATAGCGACGTTGACCTTCGGCATATAAGGTATCAAATGCTAGAGATGACTTACCAGACCCAGAAAGCCCTGTAATAACAACAAGTTTGTCCCGAGGAATAGTCAGATCAATATTCTTTAGGTTATGGGTTCGTGCGCCCCTAACAATAATTTCATCCATTTGGTGATTTCTTCTCTAGATTCAATAAACCTACCATTATACGGAGAAGGCCAAAGGAAAGAAGAATCTAATCGAAATTTTTCTCAGTCATGCTAGACTTAAGGCATTAAAATTTGAGGAGATTAATAGTGGCAAGTCGAGGTATAAACAAAGTAATTTTAGTTGGAAATGTTGGGCAAGAGCCGGAGACCCGCTATATGCCCAACGGTAGCGCGGTGACTAACCTTTCTATTGCAACCAGTGAGACTTGGAAGGACAAAAATACTGGTGAGCAACAAGAACGAACAGAGTGGCATCGAGTAACCTTTTACCAAAGATTGGCTGAAATTGTTGCTGAGTATGTACACAAGGGCTCGAAACTTTATGTCGAAGGCCGCTTACAAACTCGATCCTGGGAGCAAGACGGTGTAAAACGCTACGCTACAGAAGTCATCGCTAATGAAATGCAAATGTTAGACAGTCGAGGTGCTGGTAATGGTGCTGGAGCTGGAAACAATTACGCTTCCAATCAAGGTCAGGCTTCTGCACCTCCAAGTCCTAGAAATGAAACCCCTACTCAACAAGCGCCAGCTGATATGGATAGCTTTGATGATGACATTCCTTTTTAATAGAAACTTGATCAGACAGCATTAGATTAGCAGTAGCCTTTGTGAAACTTTTAGTTTTTGGTTCAAACAGTCCTCTGGGTCAGAGTTTCACCCAACTACTGGAGCGGGAATCTATACCTTTCGTTGCCATTCGTGATGATGAGCCAGATATTTATGAAGGTTCTGTCTTGTTTAATCTGATTAAAAATTCTCAAGCAGATCAATTGTTAAACCTAAGTTTGGATCCTGGTCTTTTTCAATCAGAAGCGATTATTAGCAAGCAAAGAGAAGATAGGCTTACAGAAGCTTGCGCTACTCTAATCAAAGTGGCTGGGCTGCTAAAAACCCCTCTTATCCATCATTCTTCGGTTGCTGTGTTCGATGGTTCAAACGCTATACCCTATTTGGAAACTGATGCCTGCAAGCCTAAAAATCCGCTGGGTAAACTGGCACTTTCGCTTGAAAAGAAAGTCTCAAAGTATCAAAGACATATTATTTTAAGAACTGAGGGCATTTTTGAATTCGCGACAACATTTTTTAAAGATTGCATCAAAACCTTTAAAGAACAGGAAGGTAAGTTAATCTTATTGGACCAGCGTTGCAGTCCAACCCCGATCATAGATGTAGCAAGAGTCTTGCTGGCTATCAATCGACAGCTTGATTGTAATGCTATCCCATGGGGGGTGTTCCATTATTGTTCTTTACAGGCTACCCATAGGCATACTTTTGTGGAAGATTTCTTAACTGAGGCCTCAAATTATGATTCCGATCTCAAGGCGCTCATGCCGAAGCTGGAAATTAACACTCAGGAAAGCACGAAAGTTCAGCTTGAAAATTCAGTTGTTGATTGCCAGAAAATCATGGCAAGCTTCGGTATAAAACAGCGCTCCAGAGGGCTTGCTGTAAAAGAGCTCATTGAAGCAATATACGATTAACTAAAATCAAACTTCTCTTCTCGGATAAGCGAATCAGTGAATACGAAAAACTTAACGCCAATAGACGAGGCCCTAGAATACTTGCTGCAGGAAATTCAGCCAATTTCAGCATCAGAAAGTGTGGGATTGGGATCAGCCCTTGGCAGAATACTTTTCAACGAAGTAAAAGCTGAGATTGATGTTCCTGGTTATGACAACAGCGCAATGGATGGTTTCGCTATCAATACCAGTGCTTTAAAAGAGATGGGCAACAAATTTCCTATTTCACAAACGATCACAGCGGGTAAAACTGCTACGCCTCTTAAGTATGGGACTGCGGCAAGAATTTTTACAGGTGCACCGATACCTAAAGGTGCGGATGCAGTAGTACTTCAAGAAAACACTCTGTTCGATCAAGAAACAGTCTCTATTTTAGAATTGCCCAAGTCAGGTGAGAATATCCGTTTGCTTGGTCATGATATCAAGCAGGGTGCTTTAGTTTTACCGGCTGGCCGCAAGTTGCAAGTCCAAGATATTGGTCTGTTGGCATCTATAGGTGTTTCTAGTGTTGCTGTCTCTAAGCGTTTAACCGTAGCAATTGTAAATACCGGTGATGAACTCATTGAGCCTGGGCAATATTTAAAACCTGGTCAGATATATGAAAGTAACAGTTTTACTTTAGATGCCCTATTAAGAACAGTCGGCATCGAAACTATTAAGCTTGGGATTGTTAAGGATGATCTAGAGGCTACCAAAGAAGCCTTCAAAAAGGCTGCTGAACAAGCTGACTGTATTATTACAAGTGGAGGGGTTTCTGTTGGGGATGCAGATTTCGTAAAAGCTGCTGTTGAAAATCTTGGTGAGTTGTCTTTGTGGAAATTAGCAATAAAACCGGGCAAGCCATTCTCTTTTGGTCATATTAAAGGAAAGTCTTTTTTTGGTTTGCCTGGAAATCCGGTTGCTGTCTTTGTGACTTTCTTAGTTTTGGTCAAACCTTGCTTAATGAAGATGCAAGGAGCCAGAGACTTGAGCACGCCAGTCTATAACTTACCTGCTGGTTTTCAGATCCCTGAACCTGGCTTTAGGCAGGAATATCTTCGTGTTCGTCTGGGTCCCAGTAAAGGCGAACAGAGGTTGTTACCCTATAGTAGTCAGGGCTCGAGTGTGATGAGCTCTACTTCATGGGCCGATGGTTTGGCAATTATCCCAATTGGTACAATAGTTAGAGAGGGTGACCTGATACAATACCTTCCTTTCAACGGCTTACTGTAACTTTATCAATTCATATTTTTTATGCGAACATTTAGAGCGTCAATTCTTTTACTCTCTTACATCTGCTTTTTTTTACAAGCTTGTGCGAGCAGTAATGTGAGCAACTCTTCTAGATCTCAATCAGAGTATGTTGAAAACAATGCGGTGAATGAGGCAAGTGACGAGAGGGTTTATTCTGAACCCTATATACGTGCAAGAATTTTGGCTGACATGTTGTACGAAGCCGCTCTCGCTTATGAAGATAATCGTCTACTGCTTCCTGCCGGAGATAATGCTTATGATAGATATATAGAAGTTTTGAGTATTGAGCCGAACAATCAAGTGGCTCTTCAAGGGATTAATGACATTGTTGACCGATATGTTCAAATGGCCAATCAGGCTATAAGAATAGGTCAATTTGATAATGCAAAAGACTTCATTGATAGAGCAGCTAGTATTGACCCTACTAAAGAAAATATTGCGCAAGCCAGAAGCTATTTACAGAATGAAAGTGCAGTCAAAAGGGAATATTTTGAGCTTGATCCTGAGGGAATAGAAACTCAAAGCCTTGACACTCTTTCACAAATTGGCTCAATCGGAGAGTATGTAAAAAACCAAGATGCAACTTTTTTAATTACCGCACGCACGGACGCAGAGGGTCGATGGATCTATCGGATTATGCGAGAAGCGGTGGGAGGCTATCGATTGAGGGGTAATATTACACTAGGAGCAAAACCAGTAATTCAGGTGGACGTTCCCAATTCTTGAATGGTTTGGAAATATTTTTATGAAAATTTTTAGAATATTTGTTGTGCTCATATGTTTGGGCTCAACTTTGGCTTTGGCTCAAACGAATCTTTATATTGAGAATGCTTATATCAGAGAGCTACCACCAACCGCACAAACGAGTGCGGTTTATATGCAATTAAAAAACGAAGGCAGTCATCTCGTTAGGCTTATCAGTGTCTCAAGTGATGCTGCTAATTCTTCTATGTTGCATCGAAGTGTCATGAAGGACGGTATGATGACGATGGAACATGTTATGGGGCTTGAAATTCCAGCTGGAGAAACTATCAGCTTCGAGCCGGGAGGGTTACATATTATGCTTTCAGAATTGAAACGATCATTACGTGCTGGAGACTCTGTGGATTTGAGCCTTACTTTTAGTACTGGATTAGTATTGAAAGTGACAGCGCCAATAGTTAGAAATCCTAAATAGAAGCTCTCTTTAACTTACTCTATAAGTAGTCATTGCGGGTAATCTCTAAGCCTTTATTATGAAGCCTAAAAACATTCATACAACAATTCATGTTAATGCTAATTCAACTTCTGCAGGAAGGACGATTGTTGGTAGTTTAAATATACCCAAGGTCAGTGTTCTTCAAGTAAAGTGTGAAGAAGCTATTGCTGATTATGAGCAAGGTTATAAGGTAAAGGCGCGAAGAGAAGTTCTGCGACTCGGCCAGCGGATATGCGAGTAGAAATAATTGCTTATACTGAGGGCGCTGAAGCATTCACTGATACTAATGGTAATGCGGTTTTTGATGCTGCGGATATTTACTTGCCATTTGACTTACCTGAGCTTTTTGCTGATAAAAATGAAAATGGCACCTATGATTTAGGTGAATTCTTTGTAAATTCGAATCCAACAGTCAATACAGTTAGAGACATAGCGAATGGCTTTTGGGATGGGCCTTGCCTGTCTACAGTAGATGTCTCAGCGCTTTGTTCAGGTGAAAGCCGTGTTACTATAGCTTCTACTAGCACTATAGTGATGTCAACCAACACGGCGCGGTTATTGGCTACTGGCACCTTTGGTGCGCCGGGCTCTAACATAAACGTTGCACAGGGAACAGATAGTATTCAATCAGGAATTGTTGTCGCTGATTCAAATACCTTTGCTGATGCACTTGGCAGTAACCCAATGCCAGTAGGAACCACAATAGCTTTTAGTGTTGTGGGTTCAGGTGTCTCCCTAGTAGGGACTAATTCTTTCACAGTCGGTTCAACTACTGGGCCTACAGGCTTTTATGGTGTGACCCTGAAAGCTGCTGCTGTTGTGGCACCGGCAACTGTACCTGCTCCGTCAACATTGTTACTGACTATCACCCCTCCGGGAGCAGCCGTAAGTCAGTTCTCTTGGACTGTGACAGTAACGCCTTAACTCTTTTAAATTCAATAAGAGAATTAGCTCCTACTAGCTTGGGGCTGAGTTAATGGGCTTAGCGATTCTGAATGAGATTATCCACCACTGCAGGCTCTGCTAGAGTTGATGTATCTCCAAGGCTGTCTAATTCATTTGCGGCGATCTTACGCAAGATTCGGCGCATAATTTTGCCAGATCGTGTTTTAGGTAAACCCGGCGCCCATTGAATCACATCCGGTTTAGCGATCGGTCCTATTTCCTTGGTGACCATTACGATTAATTCTTTCTTGAGTTCATCACTTTCTTCTATGCCTATCATCAGGGTGACATAGGCATATATGCCTTGGCCTTTAATGTCATGAGGAAAACCAACAACTGCTGCTTCAGCCACTTTTGGATGCAGCACTAGCGCGCTTTCTATTTCAGCTGTGCCTAAACGATGCCCACTGACATTGAGCACATCATCGACTCGCCCTGTGATCCAGTAAAAACCATCTTCGTCACGACGTGCGCCGTCACCAGTAAAATAGTAACCAGGGTAGGTTGTGTAGTAGGTATCAATACATCTTTGATGATCGCCATAAACGGATCGAATTTGACTGGGCCAGCTTTGAGTAATTACAAGATTGCCAGAAACAGCACCTTCTAAAATATTGCCTTCTGGGTCTACCAAGGCTGGCTTCACGCCAAAGAAAGGCAGTGTCGCAGAGCCTGGTTTGAGATCAGTTACACCTGGTATCGGAGTAATCATCAGCGCGCCAGTCTCGGTTTGCCACCAGGTATCCATAATAGGAGATTTACCTTTACCAACTTGGTGGTAATACCATTCCCATGCTTCAGGATTAATTGGCTCTCCCACTGTTCCAAGGATGCGCAGAGACGAACGTGAGCTAGATTCTAGTAATTCATCACCTTGCGCCATCAAAGCTCTTAGAGCGGTTGGTGCGGTGTAGAAAGAGTTTACTTTGTACTTGTCGATTATTTGCCAAAAACGGCTGGCATCAGGGTAGGTTGGTACACCCTCAAACATAAGAGTTGTCGCGCCATTGGCTAAAGGCCCATAAACAATATAGGAATGACCTGTTACCCAGCCGACATCAGCGGTACACCAGTAGATATCGCCATCGCGGTAATCGAATACATATTTATGGGTCATCGTGGCTTGAAGAAGGTAGCCAGCAGTGGTGTGTAGCACGCCTTTTGGTTTGCCTGTAGAACCAGAGGTGTACAATATGAACAATGTATCTTCGCTGGCCATTGGCTCTGGTTCGCAAGTTGAAGCCACATCTTTGATAGCTTCGTGATACCAAATATCACGCCCTTCCTGCCAATCAACTTCATTAGCGGTTCTTTGAATAACCAAAACCGTATGGACATTTGGGCAGCTGCTGAGTGCTTTATCGGTATTTTCTTTCAGAGGAACGAATCGACCACCTCGCAAGCCTTGATCGGCAGTAATAACCGTTTCGCAATCGGAATCTAGTATTCGGTCTTTTAAAGCTTCAGGTGAAAAGCCACCAAAAACTACAGAATGAACAGCGCCAATACGAGAGCAGGCTAACATGGCAAAAGCGGCTTCAGGGATCATTGGCATGTAAATGCAAACTCTGTCGCCTTTCTTCACCCCTCGCTGTTTTAGAACATTTGCAAATTGACAGACTTCATCATGCAGCTCTTGGTAAGTAATGTTTCTATCAGTTCCGGGTTCGTCGCCTTCCCATATAATTGCGATTTGATCAGCTCGTTCTGGTAGGTGTCGGTCGATACAATTGGCGCTGACATTAAGCTTACCATCCGCAAACCACTCCACCTTGCCCTGTGTCATGTCGCCTTGATAAACCTGGCTGAAAGCTTGTTGCCAATCTAAAAATTTACGTGCTTGTGAAGCCCAAAAAGTATCTGGAGAGTCGATGGACTCTTTATAGAACTCTTGATAATTTTCTTTTGTTAGGTGGGAATTGGCTGCAGCAGAACTGGAAACAGGGTAAACATTCTCTGACACTGACTTTCCTCCTTAGGAAGGGCTCAGTGCCAAAGAAGAGATAAATTTAGGCAGCCTGAACCGGAATAGCGTTACTGGAATGAGTTATATTATTATGTTCATCCAGATATACCAAGCGTGGCTTGAAGTTAATTAATTCTTGCTCACTGTAATCACAATAAGCACAAATAATTACTCTATCTCCGACTGCGGCCTTATGAGCAGCGGCACCATTGACAGAAATGATTTTCGAGCCAGCTTCGGCACGAATAGCGTAGGTAGTGAAACGCTCGCCATTAGTTACATTATAAATTTGGATTTGCTCATATTCTCGAATTCCAGAGAAATCAAGGAAATCACCATCAATCGCGCAGGAGCCCTCATAATCAAGTTCTGAATGCGTAACACAAGCTCGATGCAATTTTGTTTTTAGCATGGTTGTATTCAAGCTAAGTCCTCACAAAAGTGTATTTACCGAATGGGGGCGCAATTATCACTGAAATCTGATGGCTGCGCAAATCTCATAGAGTTAGCTGTATGTTGTCGATCAAGCGGGTTTTGCCCAGATAGGCGGCAGTTAAAATGACAATTTTTGAGTCTGTCGCTTCTGCTGGAAGCAGTGTTTGGGCACTGCAAATATTGAAGTAGTCTGGTTTAAGACCAGCTGAGGATATTTTCTTTAAAGCAAGGCTCTCAAGTTCATTAAAAGTTTGATCTGTCTTTTTGCTTAATAACTCAGCACTAGATTTAAGGGTTTTATACAGGACGGTTGCCTGAGCTTTTTGGGTATCACTTAAAAAATTGTTTCTTGAGCTCATGGCCAAACCAGAAGCTTCACGTTCAGTCTCTACACTGATTATTTCTATAGGGTTATTTAAACTTTCAACCATCTTTTTGATGATGGTGAGTTGCTGATAGTCCTTTTCCCCAAAGTAAGCTTTGTTGGGCCGGCATATATTGAAAAGCTTGGTGACCACCGTACATACACCATCAAAATGCCCAGGCCGACTAGCCCCACAATGCAGTTTACTCAAAGCAGGGACAGCAACGCTAGCTTCTAATCTTGGTCCTTTAGGGTAAATTTCTTCAACAGATGGGACAAAAATGGCATCACAGCCCGTATCAATTAATAGCTCTTTATCTTTTGTAAGGGTTCTTGGATAGCTGTCTAAATCCTCATTCGGGGCAAATTGAGTGGGATTGATAAAAACAGTTGTTAATACAAAATCACACTCTAATCGGGCCTTTGCCACCAGTGATAAGTGTCCAGGGTGTAAATTGCCCATTGTAGGGACTAGCCCTATCACTAAATTTCTATCTCTAATTATTTTTAGACCTTGCCTTAATTCAGCAATGGTTTTAAAGATTTGCATGGTGATGGTAGCTATTCGTAAGAATGCTCTACTCCAGGGAAAGTTCTATCTTTTACTGCAGAAACATAAGCCTCTATTGCTCCAAGTATTCCTGATTGAGACTCTGGTAGGAAGTTTTTTACAAACTTTGGAGTGACTGATGAAATCCCAAGGACATCATGCATGACCATTATTTGACCATCGACATCGACACCTGCGCCAATCCCGATTACAGGAATGGCTAATTTAGAGCTGATAGTTTTCGCCAATTGGGCAGGTATGCATTCGAGTAACAAGATATTTGCACCATATTCTTCGAGCATTAAAGCTTCTTCGATGATTTTATTAGCTGCTTGCGGATCACGCCCTTGTACTCGGAAACCACCAAGGCGATTCACAGATTGGGGGGTTAAGCCCATATGTGCACAGACAGGAATGCCGCGTTCAGTTAATTGACGTGTACTTTCGGCTATCCAGGCGCCGCCTTCTAATTTGATCACATGTGCCCCAGCACGCATCAAACGCGCTGCGTTTTCAAGAGTTTGGTCTTCCGAGGCATAAGACATGAAAGGCAAGTCTGCAATTAATAAAGCACCTTGATTACCACGCTTTACACATTCCATATGGTAGACCATGTCATCCATTGTCACGGGTATAGTTGAGTCGTGACCTTGAAGAACCATGCCTAGGGAATCGCCAGTTAAAATTACCTCAACACCGGCTTTACAAAATAATTTTGTAAAAAGAGCATCATAAGCCGTAATGCAGGCAAACTTTTCGCCTTGTTTTTTTAGCTCTTGCAAACTATGTAAAGTGATAGCAGCCAAAAGAGTGATCCTATAATAGAGTAGGTTTTGGGTTGTAATAATGACGTGTGCCTTTGCGAGTGCTCAGTACGTGATCGACGAGTTGTTGATAATCGTCATCATTATTAACTAAATCTATTTCAGCACTGTTAACAACCAAGAGCGAGCTTTCATCATAGTAGTGAAAAAAATTCGTATACGCATCAATTAAATTTAAGAGATAGGATCGTTCTATTAGTTGCTCAGATGGAACGCCACGAGTTTGAATACGGTCGAAGAGAACATCAACAGGTGCTTGAAGGTAAATCACTAAATCGGGTTTGGGGGCGTCTATAGTTAAATGCTCATAGACGTTCTCGTAGAGTTCATATTCGTTTGCATCAAGATTCTGGCGCGCAAAGATTCTATCTTTTTCTATTAAAAAGTCAGCTACATGAATGGGCTCGAACATATCGTCCTGACGTAGATCTTGGATTTGTTGGGCACGCTGGAAAAGAAAAAACAGCTGCGTAGCTAAAGCATTTTGTTTTGGGTTTTTATAGAAACGATCTAGAAAAGGGTTGTCTTCACTCTTCTCTAGTAAGGTTTCGTAGTTAAAACTTGCAGCTAAACGTTTAGTGAGGCTAGTTTTTCCAACACCAATGGGGCCTTCAACAGCTATATAACGAGGAATGCTCAAAGCTTAACTCTCTTATGGTTTCGTCGGGATTTTACCTTGAGCTTACCAGTTTTTGAAACCTGTCTTTGTATCTCTTGTTGTAATGCTTGCTTACCATTGATATCAGTTTCCTGATATCTGGTCCACCAGTCTCCAAGCCCATTTAAGTTTTCCCCACTGGTTTCTCGAATGATAAGAAAATCGTATGCAGCTCGGAACCGTTTATGCGATAGCAGTAGCTGGGGTCTTTTTCCTGTTCGACGGTCAAGACGGAGTTGATATTCCCAAATTTCCCGCATAGGGATTGTGAAGCGTTTAGGGATGGCAATTTGGGTTAATTGCATTTCGGTAATGGCATGTCCTGCTTCTTGCATTGCTAGCATAGGCGCAAGTCCCGTACTGATTTTTTGTTCGTAATGACGCCTTACGGCAGGCCACAATATTGCTGCCAATAGAAAAGCAGGGGTAATACTTTTGCCTTGTGAAATGCGTTTATCGGTACTGCTAAATGCGCCTTCTAGCATTCTTTTGTCCTTTGAATCTTCCGCAGTAATTAATTTAGCAATAGGAGGGAATAAGATTTCTAAGACTTTAAAGTCCAGGAGTTGATGGAAGCTTTTTAGGCTGCTTCCATTTAAAGAAAGTTTTAAAAATTCATCGAAAAGCCGTGCTGGTGAGATTGAAGCCAATAATGGCGCACAAGGACTAATTGCTGCTTTAGTATTGGTATCAATCGTAAAGTCTAATTTTGCCGCCAGTCTAATCGCTCTTAGTATTCTAACGGGATCCTCTCTATAGCGCTGTTCAGGGTCTCCAATCATACGCAACGTCCTATTTTTTATATCCTCCATTCCATTCGCGAATTCATAGATGCTGAAACCCTGTACTGTGTAATAAAGAGAGTTAACCGTGAAGTCTCTGCGAAGAGCATCCTCTTCTATAGTTCCGTAGACATTATCTCGAAGTAACATGCCGCTTTGATTATGGGCAGAATCAAGATGCTTAACTTTACGTGCAAGCTTGCTTACATTTATTTCGGTACTTTCCTTAGCTTTAGCGCGAAAAGTTGAAACTTCAATAATTTCACGTCCAAAATGGACATGAACTATACGAAACCGTCTGCCAATAATTCGTGAATTTCTAAACACTTGGCGAACTTGTTCAGGACTTGCATCAGTAGCAATATCGAAATCTTTTGGATGTAGATCTAAAAGTAAGTCCCGAACCCCGCCACCGACGAGATAGGCATCGAAACCGGCCTCGTTTAACTTATACAAAACCTTAAGTGCATTATTACTAATGTCTTTACGGGATATGTTGTGTTCAGCACGAGGGATGATCCTAGGTTTTAATCTAGGCAGGTCAGACTGTATGAAATTATCTTTAGACAAATTAGGAAAGCTACAACATTAAAGTGTTTATTCTACACAACAAAAGAACAAATAAAAAAGCCGATATGACATAAGGTCATATCGGCTTTCTAAACTTCTCTTATTATTCTATTACTTCCTTGTTGATATAATAGGCAACAATCACTTGCCATTTGTTAGGGTAGCTTATCCCTGAATAAACTGACTCTATGCTTCCCCCCTTACTAGTGCTGATTTTTCAGTTCTTTCCAGCTTGGGTACAGTATAAAACTGTTTGTTGAGTCACGTCGTTGTCTTGCCAAATTTTATAATTATTATTGTTTTTTTCTTATTGTGGTCAAGCAACGCTAGTATATAAAGCAGATACCGTGCCAACATCTGTATTTTTTAAAAAATAGAATAAAATCATATGGTTACAATTATTATAAGAATATCAGAAGTATTTTTGATAAAGGTTTTCTTATACACTGTTAAGAATTGTAACCCTTGGTGAGAAGATAGGTAACTAAATGTGAGTTTAATTGAATTTAATGAATTAAGTGTAAACGTTATTTTAGGTGGATTTTTTTTGTCTCGGGATATCAAAACGTTGTCGTCTTTCCCATAAACACTTCCTACTGATTCCAAGTTTCTTGGCTAATTGTGTTTCATTCATTTGATCCTGGTGTTCTAAGACAAAACGTTGGAAGTAATCTTCAAGCGATAAATCTTCCATAGGATCGTCTTCAATATCTTCCGCCTCATCTTCTTCAGCTTCTATTATTAAAGAGTTTTGGTTTTTATTTTTTAGAAGTTGGTCTCGGTTAAGTGAGTCTATTTTTACAAGTTCTACATCAATACCAAGAAGGTCCATTGGGATTTCTGATGTTTCAGAGAGGATAACAGCTCGTTCTATGGCATTTTCAAGCTCTCTTACATTTCCAGGCCAGTGATACATAGTGATAGCTTGAATGGAATCAGCAGAATAATGCATTGGGTCGACTCCAAGCCTGTTACAAATCATTTTCAGTTTTTTATCAGCTAGCTCTAGTATGTCTTTGCTGCGTTCTCTAAGAGGTGGAATATGCAAAGGCATCACGTTTATACGATAAAACAGATCTTCACGGAAACGACCTTCGTTAACAAATTGTTGTAAGTCCCTATGAGTAGCGGCAATAAGACGAACATCTACTTTGGTGGATTGAACAGAACCCACTTTTCTTATTTCGTGTTCTTGTAATACTCGTAATAGGCGAGCCTGAGCTTCGAGTGGTAACTCACCAATTTCATCAAGGAATAAAGTGCCATTATTGGCAGCTTCAACCAGTCCAGTTCTGGTGGTAGTTGCTCCAGTAAACGCTCCTTTCTCATGACCAAATAATTCGGATTCGATTAGATTCTCTGGTATAGCAGCACAGTTAATTGAGATTAAGTTGGAGTCTTTTCTCGAGCTGGCTTCATGCAAAGCTTTAGCGACTAATTCTTTCCCGGTTCCTGATTCGCCTTGAATGAGAACAGAAGAATTAGTTTGGGCAACCTTTCTGATGCGCCGAAAGAGTTCTTTCATGGCGGCGCAGCTGCCAACCATTCCATGAACAGGATCATCGTTAGAAAGAGGTGCTTTGTTATTTTTTGGCCTGGCCGCTTCAATGGCGGCACTGACAGCGCTTACTACTTCTTCAGCCTCAAAAGGGATTGAAAGGTACTCTAAAGCCTCATTTTTTTCAGTGCTTATAACTGAACGAAGACTGGCAAAACTTGTTGTTATCAATACAGGCTTTTGAGTGTGCTTCATTAACTCAGTTCCTGGTTTTCCAGGTAGACGAAGATTGCTTATGATGGCAGCAAAGTTCTCAGGTCCGATTTCCAGAGCTGCTTCTAGGGATACACAGCTTTGGGTATTGAAACTAGCGCCAACCAAAATTTCTTCTAGCTGTGAGCTTGTGTCTTGATTACTTTCGATAATTAAAATATTAGCCATATATAAGTACTGTGTAGCACTGCATGAACATGAAATAGTAGTCAAAAAAGTAGATTTTGGTACTTCAAGTAAAGTAAAACAGTAAAACTGTTTCTTTTCTACACAAATCCTACTTAGCCTGACATCATAAGGATCAAACGCTTCGGGTCAACCTGATTTTTCAATTTTTCTGGTTTTTTTATAAGATTTACTTATAAAACAATGAGATATGATTTTATCGCTCTGAGAGCTGATGTAAGTTCTGCAATTTTCCTATCTGCCAATTGTTTATAGCCCAGTCTAGGATGTCTGAAGGAGAGCTTTCTTTTAGAACTGGATCTGGGTTTTGTTGTAAATAACCCAAAGCTTCATATAAAACGAGAGACGGAGCATCAAGGTTAATAGGAGTGGCATGGTGTTGTTTGCTCAGTTTCTGGCCAAATTCATTAATGATTACAGGGATGTGGGCGTAAACTAATTGAGGGTAAGCTAAGAGTTGTTGCAGGTGTATTTGTCGAGCAGTGGAATCAAGCAGGTCTATACCCCTGACAACATGTGTGATCTCTTGATAGTTGTCGTCAACTACTACGGCTAATTGGTAAGCAAATAAACCATCTTTGCGTTTTAGAATAAAGTCGCCAACTGAGCTTTTGAGATTCTGAGTTTGCCTACCTTGTAACAAGTCTTGAAAATCTATATCGGTATCATGAATTTTGCAGCGTAAGGAGAACTTTCCAAGTTCAAGATCCCTTTCATGAATGTTTTTCCTTGCACAAGTTCCCGGGTAAATACCCTGGTTATCTGTTATTTGTTGGCGGGTACAAGTGCAGGGGAAGATAGTGTTTTGTTCTCGTAAAGCATGTAATGCCAACTCATAGTCCTGAAGGCGATTGCTTTGATACAAGGGTGTTTCATCCCAGAATAAATTTAAAGTTTCAAGGGCTGATAAGATCTGATAAGTGGCTTCAGGGCTTTCACGAGGAGGGTCTAGATCTTCTATCCGCAATAGCCACAGTCCATTATTGGCTTTGGCATCAAGATAGCTGGCGAGGGCTGCAATTAGGGAGCCAGTATGCAGAGGGCCGCTAGGGGAGGGGGCGAAACGGCCTTTATAAATGTTCTGCCTTGGTGCCGAAATGTTAGGCTCCCAGTTGTTTTTCCTTAATTTCGTCTAAAGTTTTACAGTCGATGCATTTATTTGCTGTAGGCCGTGCTTCAAGGCGACGAATACCGATTTCAATCCCGCAAGAATCACAGAAACCATATTCATCTTTGGCAATTAACTCGATCGTTGAGTCGATTTTTTTGATTAGGCGACGCTCACGATCACGAGTTCGTAGCTCAATACTGAATTCTTCCTCAAGAGTCGCACGATCGGCAGGGTCTGGTGGATTAGAAGCTTCATCTTGCATGTGATGTACAGTTCGATCAACTTCTTCCATGAGTTCATTGCGCCAGTTACGCAAGATTGCTTTAAAATGCTCACGTTGCGCTTCATTCATATATTCTTCGCCCCGTTTCATTGTGTAGGGGACGAAATCACCAACTTCTAGATTTGCCTTATTTTTGCGTGGAGCAGGTTTAGGAGCAGAAACCTTTTTTGCAGGAGCTTTTTTTGAACTGGCTTTAGCTTTAGGTGCAGCTTTTTTAGTAGTGACTTTAGCCTTAGGCGCAGCTTTTGCTTTAGGCGCAGCTTTTGCTTTAGGTGCAGCTTTTGCTTTAGGCGCAGCCGCTTTCTTTTTAGCTTTAGGTGCAGCGGTTTTCTTTTTAGTTACCATTACTTTATCTCTCTGCTCACTCAATACCAACTACTGAGTGCTACTATGAGTTGTGGCGACCTTATCAATTTTCAAGTTTATGAAATCAGATAAAGACAAAAAAATCGAAAGTGGTGCATTCTACTGGTTTATTCTAAGTCAGGAAACTCTTTGTAAGGCTTTTTACTATCTTACCCTTAAACTGATGCTTTAGACTTTTCGATAAAGACTTTGTTATTTCTAATTTCATATTCCAGGGCTATAAGGCTGGAGCCCAAGCATGGACCTTGAATACATTCTCCATCTTCAATGTTAAACAGAGCTCCATGGCCAGAACATTGAATTAGATCAGTGGATTTATTTAGGAAATCATCAGGCCCCCAGTTCAAGGGGGTTGTTCCGTAATGAGGACAGCGGTTTAAGTATAAATAAATCTTTCCTCGTTTTTTTACGCCAAAAAACGCCATGCTATTGTTGGTGGAGAAGTCTTTACAATGGCCTTCAGCAATAGAGTCGACAGTGCAAACTTCGAACTCCATTAGCTTTTAAGGGCCTGTTCAAAATCAGCAATAAGGTCTTCTTGATCTTCAATGCCTACAGATATCCTCACCATAGAGTCAGCAACAGCCATAGATGCTCTTCGTTCAGCGCCCATTTCGAAATAAATAGTATGGGCTACTGGAATCGCTAAAGTGCGGTTATCGCCAAGATTACTTGAGCTTACAACTAGCTCTAAAGAATTTAAAAAATCAAAACAATCAATGCTGTCATCTAACTCAATACTAAGAATTGCTCCAAAATGCTTGAATAATTCAAGCGCTCTTTCATGCTGCGGGTGCTTTTTAAGCCCAGGATAAAATACTTTTTTTACCCTAGGGTGATTTTCACAAAACTCTGCTATTGCCAAAGCGTTGTCGCATGCGTGGCTTATTCTAATCCCGAGGGTATCGGAGCCTACCGATAGATGGTGAGCCGCTTCGGGGCCTAGAGCGGCTCCAAAATCGCGCAACCCTTTTTTACGGATTTGGGTTATCCCCCAAAATGCAGGTTCTTTGTTTTTATAATTGTCATAAATGTTATCAAACTTTTTCCAATCATAAAGACCAGTGTCGGTTACGCTACCGCCTAAGGCATTGCCGTGGCCACCGATATATTTAGTCAATGAATTAATTACCAGACTTGCCCCAACGCTCTTAGGTAAAAATAAAAAAGGTGAGCTCATTGTGTTATCAACAAAATAAAGTAAGTTGTTTTGAGAGCATAATTTACCTATTTCAGCTAAGTCAGAAACTTGAGTCACAGGGTTAGCAATAGTTTCGACAAAGACAATTTTGGTGTTTGCTTTTATGGCAGCTTCTACATTAGCCGCTTCCGTGGCATCAACGAATGTGACTTCGATACCAAGTGTGGTAAGCGTGTTAAGCAAACTATTTGTGTTACCAAACAAGAAAGCACTAGAAACGATGTGATCACCAGCTCGCAGTAATGATAAGAAAGTAGAGCTGATAGCAGCCATTCCCGTGGCAAAAAGGATACTTGCAAGGCCTTGTTCCATTAGGGTTATTTTACTTGCGAGGGCTTCAACAGTGGGGTTGTTTTGTCGGCCATAGGCATAGCCGCTTCGCTTATTCTGGAAAACTTCTGCTAGTTCTTTGGCATCTTCATAAGCATAAGCTACAGAAGTATGGATAGGCTTATGCAATACTCCATGCTCGGGTTTGCCTTCCCGGTCGGAATGTAAAATTGCGCTTGTGAATTGTTTCTTTTTCATCTTTTACGGCATTGATCTAAAAAAGAGGGCGGATGATACTCCTATTTAGTGCTGTATTGAAGTGATCTTGCTCAGATCACTTTAGCTTTGGTATTGATTTTGTTCAACTTCATTCTATTTTCATTAGGCTGACTGGAACGCCTAGATCAGGAGGGGCGATATCAGAGTCAGCTGGTGCCACCCACAATTGCCCCATCATGCCTGCTTCAGCATGATCAAGAATATGGCAATGGTACATCCACATTCCTGGTCTACCTTCGAAATTAACTGCAATACGTACAGTTTCACCAACAGGAACATCAACAGTATCTTTCCATTGCGGAATACGATCTTCATCTAAAACCTGAAAGAAGTATCCATGCAAGTGAAAGGGGTGATTGAAGTCAGAGTTATTGATTAAGTTCCATATATGGGTTTCCCCAACTTTTGCTTCTATAGGCATCATGCTCCAATAGGGAATGCCGTTAAAGCCCATTACTATTTGATCATTGGCATCGCTTATTGTCATTTCGAGATTTTTTTCTATTGCTTTACTAAGATCAAGGGCATCTATGTTTCGCAGTTGTTCTGGTATTGGCTCAGGGATAACTGCGTCTTGCATAACTGTTTCGATATCCATCATAGGCACGGAAGCGCGTCCATAAACAGTCCCAAAGCCTCGATTGAAAGGGATCCATCTAAAGGTATGAGTTGTGCCGGGTTCGTGCATTGGCATAAAAACGATGTCTGCTCTTTCAGAGGGGGTGACTACGACACGTCCGGCCTCTTGAGAACGAGCGGCAAGCCCATTATCTCCACCTAGTATTGTAAAGGTATGATCCCGAAGCCGAATGGGGATATACCTAGAGCGAGAGGCGTTAATCACTCGCCAACGTTGCTGCTTTCCTTTTCGGACTCTCAGAGTCGGCCTTACTTTGCCATTGACCAAAACGACTGTGCCCTCTTTACCAAACAAGTCAGTGAAATCACCTCCAGCATTTTCGGGAAAAAAACTGCCATCCCTGGTGTTTAAACTCATATCAGACATTACTAAAACCAAATCATCCCCAAACTCTTTAGGATCATTTGGATCTTCTACCACTATAGGACCATACATACCCCAGCCGACTTGAGCTGCAGAGTTGACGTGTGGGTGATACCAGTAAGTGCCAGCATCATCTAAGGTGAATTCATATTTAAACTCCGCTCCGGGTTCTATTGGCGGTTGAGTAACTCCGGGGACTCCATCCATTTGGTTTGATACACGCAAGCCATGCCAATGAATAGTCGTTGCTTCTGGTAATGAGTTTTTAAAATGGATAATCACTTTGTCACCAAGTTTTGCTTTGACCAGTGGGCCAGGTAGTGAGCCTCCATAGGTCCAAACAGGTGTAGAGAGGCCATCAACAATTTCCATGTCAACAATCTGTGCTTCAAGGTTGATTTCCAGAATATTAGGATCAGGGTTCAAGTCTTCAGGGATGGTTAGAGCAAGATCATCATCCCAGCCTTAAGGTTGCTCAACACTGAGTGCTGATAGGGGGGCTTTGCTGCAAGCGCTTAGGCCAAGCATCAGACTGATACTAAAGATTATAAGAGTAGCTGTTTTCATTTTTATTTTTTGTAAGAGTCCTACGTTAAGGCATCGCTCTTCTTGCTAGATGTTTATGGAAGTCAGAGCTGGGCTTCAAATATCTTAAGAAGCCATCTCTTACTGTGTTGTTCAGGCACAACTATGAAATAGTCACAGTTCTAGTGAACTGGCCATAATTCTCCCAACGAGAAAGTTTCTCTGGAAGCTCTTCAGGTGTAGCCTGAATTTGCCCATTAACATCTATTACTCTTGATACGATGGTATGTTCTCCTGAACTTGCTCCTTCCCAAGTGTAATTAAACAGCTTCCATGAATAACGAGTGGCTCCAGGAAGGATTTCTGCTTGACGCCATGGGCCGTTGTCTATCTTTACTTCAACGGCACGAAGTGGAGTGCCATCATTTAAAGCAAACCCCATGATTTTATGAGTATTACCTTGTTTAGTGACTCTTGTTATTGCAGATTTTAACTGGATTTTTGTGACCAGCCTTTCTTCCCAGCGCATTTCCCCGCCGATATCCCGACGACTCAGGGTGACATAGTCTCGAGCCATATATTTACCTGCGAAGCGTCGATCTTGAACATGTATTTGGCCTAACCACTTGACGTTAGCAACGCCATACCAACCAGGAACAATTAAGCGAAGAGGAGCACCATGGAAAAGTGATAATGCTTCACCATTCATTTCATAGGCTAGGATAAGGTCATCTTGCATGGCTTCATTGAAAGTTAGTGAACGGGCAAAACTTTGCTCAACATCAGTATCTCGGATATTTTCCGTTCCTAGGTCGCTGCCATAGAAAACGATTTCATTACCTCCTGTTTGTATGCCCGCGTTGCGAAGGACATCTTTTAATCGGACTCCTCCCCATAAAGCGTTACCCACTAGGCCATGGTAAATTCCTTGATTATTACCACCGCATTCAAATCCTGCGGTTATTTCAACCTTAGGCATATTTTTGAGTTCAGCAAGGCTGATAGAAAGGGTGTTGTCGACCATACCAGTGACCCGCAGCCTGTAGGAAGTTTGGTCAATAACTGGTTGGTTGTAGTGCTGGACGACATAAAACTGTGTGTCATTATCAGAATAAAAGTTTTGGATATTCTGAGTGTTTTGAAAAAAGATTCCTCCGGCTGCTTTGGGAGGGCCTGCAAACTCAGGAGGCATGTCGTTGAATGGGACAACAGTTTCACCTTGGGCTAAAGCTGCACTGGATAAAAATGGGACCGAGCCGGTTAAGGCAAAGCCTCCCATAATAGCGCCACCCTTTAGCAGGTCTCTTCTTTTATTATTCTTATTTTGTTCCGACATGATCCACCCTTTTTATGTTGTTATGGATTTTATTGTTTTAAAATTAGTTAAGTCAGTAGCCTTGATAGTACTCAAGTTAGCATAGTTAGGATAGTCAGAATTGATAGTAGTCAATTTAAACCAAAACTTAATTAATTTTATACAATATTCACTCTTGAGCACTTTGGCAGCTCAGACAAAGTAGCGCTTCGGGTTTAACTTGCAATCGGGCAAATCCGATTTCTTCACCACAAGACTCGCAATATGAGTAGTCTCCATTTTCAATTTTTTTTAAAGCTTTTCGGGCAAGTGAAAATCTTTTTTGGGTTTCTTTTAAGAGAGAGTCAGCCATGTTCTGTTGCTGCATCGCATCCATACGTGAGAGTCGCCCGACTTTGCTTTGATCTAAAACCACAGTACTTGCACCAGGCTGTGCCAGTTCGATTTGCTGATTAAGGTCTTCTAATAGACCTAAGAGTTTCTGTTCCAGCTGCTTTAACTCCTTGGAAGTAATCTCTTGCATTTAGAATCCCTGAAAGAAATTTAGAGCGGCGATAGAACTTTCGATTTCGGATAATTTCTGAATGTAAGCGGGCGAAGTTCTATTGCCGTATTTATCCTGAAACTCGGACTCACTAATTCCGTCAGGAGGACCAAGGTCAGGGAAATAATCTCTTTCACTTGTTACTTCGGAAAACAGTTTTTGCAGCTCTAGAGCGCTAGATTGATCTCTAGTGGCTAGCACCCCCATGCGAGTGCCAATCAAGTTGGCGGTAATATCTGTGAAACTAAAGCCCGAATTACTGCGACTATCTTCCACTTCTTTTAAGATAGAAAGGAAATTAGCAAGCTTGTCGTCTGTGAGAGAGGCAATAGCCGCCGAAGCAATAAGATGCCTAGGAAGGTCGTCGCGAGAGTCTAGAGTTACACGAAGCTTACGGACCGGAGGGTATGCCTGGTCACTGGAATTGAGCAAATCAGCAAGATCCAAAGCAGTGAGTAAATAGCTACTGAGCGTAAGAAAGATTGCTTGATTCTCCTTTTCTGGATTTCCAGGTTTTTCCAGTGCCGACTTGAATAAAGGAGCAATTAACTGAGTTAAACTAATTGATCGAGTGGATTCAGGAATCATTGCTAAAGTACTGGCTAATAGAGTCTGATTGTCAATAAGCAGATTGGTCGTTGCCGAATCAATTAATAGACGTCTAGCTTGTTCACCAATTGACCTGAGTTTGTCGGACTCCCAGTTTAGTGAAAGTCCTAAATAATTATCATCCAAACTGAAGCTTGTTATTGAAGAGATTAATAAGCTTGCTAAATCAAAATTAGGGTCGCTTTGAACTCTAGGCTTAATAATTTTGAAAAAGTAGTTGTATAAGATCTTTGGAATTTTATAGTTGGCTAAACGAAATTCTGTAATTTTGAGCTGCTCATCATCCTTCTCGAGATGAGCAGAAAAATTCACATAATGTCCAAAAGAACTGGTAAGTATATTGGAAGTTAAAGAAAGGCTTCCTCTGAGTGTTGCAGTGTTAGGGAGTAATTCAATTTTCAAAACATTATCTCTTAATCCTTGAATGCCATAGTTGTTAATATTCTGAGAAAAATAAGTAAGTAAAGAGTTGCTTTCGTCATCATTCAACTCAATGAGTTGAGGGCTGTCATCAGCGAATCGCCTAGGGTCATAAGTGATTAATAGCTCTTGTATATAGGCTACCTGCTCTTGATTTAACTCTTGCTCGAAAGGGTGATCCGCTTCTTTTTCAAGTACAAGCAGAACTCCTAACAAGGGTGAGCTCAAGATAAAAAATACCAGAAGAGTAAGAATGTAATTAAAAAACTTCATGTTAAACAGTATACTTAGGCGTGAGCTTTCTGGACAGCTCAGAAAAGAAAGTTTCTTTAAGCTAATTTGAGTTATCATTCCCAGCCTTTGAATTTAAAAATAAGTATTGGTTTCCATGAAAAGTATCAAACAAGTAAGTAATTTTTTTCTAGTTCTTCCGTTGTTGTTGGTGGCCTGCACCAGCACCACCCAATTAGACTCTGGAAATACTCAAAGCGAAAAAGAAGTTCTTGCGGCTGAGGCTGAAGCTATTCGCCTGCAAGAGCTTAGAGCTCAGCAAGAAGCAGAGCGTGCTGAAGAATTTGCAAGACAAGAAGCTGAGCGTAAACGAGAATTAGAAAATCAAGAAGCTAGAAGGCTTGCTGAAGAAGCGCGGATGGCCGCCGAAAAAGAAGCTGCAGAGCGAGAGGAGCAATTGCGACAAGCTAGGGACTTAGCTCGTCAGCAGAGGCGGGTCGACGAGCTTCGGGGGCAAGTCCAAGCTATGGAGGCTGAAACAGAAAAACTTGAAGCAAGTAACTCTGTTCTGAATGAAGCTTTGACAGCGGCAGAAGAGTTGTCTCAGGCTTTAAGTGAAGAACGTGAAAAGTTCAGTAACCTGGATATAGAAACGGGAGTTTTAGCAGATGACGTTGACTCATCACGCATTCTAGAACTTAGCGAAGAGCTTGAGCGCTTGCGAGAGCAAGCCGCATCAATAAGGCCCTAATCTCACTCACTATCTCATCTAATTTATCTCGAATTTTTCCTAGCTTTGTTTGTCTATTTTGTTGTGATACAGTCCTTTGAGCAGTTTTTGACTGCTCAATAATTCACTCACGATGGAGAAAGCTGGATGACAATAACAATAATTATTATCCTGTCCTTGTTGGGCTTAGCAATTGCCTTTTACTACATGAAACAAGTGATGGGAATTCCTATAGATCTGGGGCTAGACAAAGAAGAAAGTGATCGAATAAAAACCATTCACGGAGCAATAGCCGAAGGGGCTATGGCTTTTCTAAAGCAAGAGTATCGTTATCTTGCAATTTTCATGATCGGATTTGCACTCGTTATAGCCGTGCTAATTGATGATACTCATACAGAAAGTGTGCATGAAGGTATTTATACTGCAGTCGCATTTCTGTTTGGGGCACTGATATCGATTTTATCTGGTTACATAGGCATGAAGGTAGCTACTGCCGGTAATGCTCGAACTACAGTTTCTGCTAAAAACAGTATTGCTGATGCCTTCTTAGTAGCTATGAATTCTGGTGCTGTTATGGGCTTTGCGCTGGTCGGTTTAGCCTCGCTGGGTTTAATTGTGATCTATCTTGTTATGAAAGCTCTTCTTCCTGAGGTGGAAAATAATGTTCTTATGGAAGTTATTGCCGGTTTTGGTTTGGGCGGGTCGTCTATAGCTCTGTTTGCAAGAGTTGGAGGTGGCATCTTCACTAAGGCAGCAGACGTTGGAGCTGATTTAGTAGGTAAGGTTGAAAAAGGCATCCCTGAAGATGATCCCCGTAACCCTGCAGTGATAGCAGATAATGTCGGGGATAATGTTGGAGATGTAGCGGGCATGGGAGCCGACCTTTTTGGTTCTTGCGCAGAAAGTACTTGTGCGGCTTTGGTGATTTCGGCTATTGCTTTTTCTGCTGATTTGAATGCCATGCTTTATCCAATCATGATTACTGCAGTCGGTATTCCCGTCAGTTTAGTAACTAAAATGTTGGTTCGAGTTCATACCGAGGAGCAAGTTGCTCCAGCTTTGAAGAAACTATTAATTATTTCTTCAATATTGATGGCGGTATTAATTTACTTCTTCACTATGTGGATGATTCCTGATGAGTTCGCTATTAATGGTGAGACTTATAGTGATATGGGTGTTTACTTGTGTTTCCTCTCAGGCTTAATTGCCGGATTAGCAGTTGGTTTGTTGACGGAGTATTACACTTCCGATCAGTATAAGCCTGTTCAAGATATTGCGAAATCTTGTGAAACTGGTGCTGCTACTAATATCATTTTCGGTTTAGCTCTGGGCTATAAAAGTGTTGTATTGCCTTACGCTGCAATTGCTATCTCCATTTTCATCTCTTGGGAATTAGCCGGAATGTATGGGATTGCTATTGCTTCACTTGGCATGCTGGGTACTTTAGCAATTGCTTTAACAATTGATGCTTATGGACCTGTTGCCGATAATGCCGGTGGTGTTGCTGAAATGGTTGGTTTGGATAAAGAAGTTCGACGCCGAACGGATATTCTCGATTCAGCTGGAAATACAACTGCTGCTATCGGTAAAGGTTTTGCTATTGGTGCGGCGATACTGACTTCGCTGGCTCTTTTCAGTGCCTTCCTTACTCATTCCCAGAACTTGATGCGAGAGCTACCAGAGTATGGTCCAACTTATGATTTGATTGGATCTATCACGCTTTTAGACCCTCTGGTTTTCACCAGTTTGTTTATGGGTGCTGTACTGCCTTTCTTATTCGCAGCCATGACCATGAAGTCTGTTGGCGCTGCTGCCTTTGATATGATTGAAGAGGTGCGCAGACAGTTCCGAGAGATTCCTGGAATCATGGAAGGGCAAGGTCGCCCTCAGTATGCCCAGTGCGTAGCCATTTCTACTAAAGCCGCTCTTCGTGAAATGATAGCGCCAGGTATTCTGATTATAGGAACGCCTTTAGCAGTTGGTTTCTTGTTTGGAGTGCCAGCAGTTGCGGGTCTTCTTGCAGGGTCTCTAGTTACAGGTGGCGTGCTGGCTATCTCTTCATCTAATAGTGGTGGAGCTTGGGATAATGCTAAGAAATTCATCGAAGCCGGAAATCTTGGTGGTAAAGGATCAGAAGAACATAAAGCTGCAGTTGTTGGTGATACTGTAGGCGATCCACTAAAAGATACTTCAGGCCCTTCCTTAAATATTCTGATTAAATTATCAGCGATTTTAAGTTTGGTGTTTGCGCCATTTTTCGTAAATTATGGTGGCATATTTATGTAAGTGTTTTACTTATAAAAAAAAGGGGCTTAGGCCCCTTTTTTTTGCCTGCGGTATCGGAGCTGCAATAGATTTACAGGTTTTATATTAATTTCAGATAACTCCTATATTCTGGGTTTGTT
>CBFIHS010000004.1:0-70221 GCA_965662565.1 Pseudohongiellaceae bacterium
TAGAAAGGCAATGTCTTACAAATTCATGCCAGCTTTCACCACATTGCGCTTGCACATAGTAGTAATCATCATCTTCTTGAAGTAAGTCTATGCCTTTGATATTCAGCTCGATAATTAAACCAGAGTAATCTTCTTTAAACAGTAAATTACTGCCCTGTCCTATTAGCATGAATTCAATGTCTTTTTGCTGACAGAAATCCAAAGCCTCTGGCAATTCTTCAACTTTATTTATTTCTACAAAATAACGTGCGTGGGCCGACACATGAAAAGTGTTGAAGTGTTTTAAATTGAAGTTCTCTTGAATTTGCATACTGCTTTTATGTTTAATCATGAAAGTTTGTGAAGACTAGAAATGTGATCAAGAATATTTTTGCTCGCAGTTTCAACCAAATTTAATACCAATTCAAAACCTTCTTCACCTGAATAATAAGGGTCTGGAACTTCTGTGTAGCTATCATGCCCATCAGTAAAGTTGGGCCAAGTTAGGAATAGCTCTGTATTGGCTTTTGAATTGACAGGCTGCATTGCTTCAAGATCTGCCAAATTGTTTCCATCCATAGCAAAGATATAGTCGAAAACCTGAAAGTCTTCTGGCTTAACAGTTCTTGCTTTTAAAGCGCTAAGATCTATATTTCGTTTAGCGGCTGCCTTGGTTGCTCTACTGTCAGGGGAATGCCCTACATGCCAGTCTCCAGTGCCTGCTGAGTCAATTTCAAATAAATGATCGAGCTGACGTTTCTGGACTTCATTTCGGAAAACTACTTCTGCTGTAGGCGAGCGACAAATATTACCTAAACAAATCATCAAAACTTTGATTTTTTCGACGCTTTCAGTACTCATTCACTTTCCAATAAGTTTCTTACATGGAGTAAATCCGCTTCGGTATCAATACCAGGAGGTATGGATTCAAGGCTCTGAGCCATATGGATTTTTATGCCGTGCTCCATAAAACGAAGTTGCTCCAACTTTTCGCTAATCTCTAGCTCACCCTGTGGCCAGGCAACAAACTCTCGTAAAGCCTTGACTCGATAAGCATAAAGACCAATGTGTCTTTTGTAAGTTGTTGTGGCACTACTGTCTCGATCAAAAGGAATGCCTGTACGAGAAAAGTACAAGGCCATGCCCTGTTTGTCTGTAACAACTTTGACAACATTTGGATTACTTATATCTTCCAAGTTATCAATCTTTTCATACAGAGAACATAAACCCGCTTGAGGATTTTTTTGCAAGTTTTCTGCCACTTGGTTTATCACCGCTGCCGGAATCAAAGGCTCATCCCCTTGTACGTTTACCACGATGTCCTCATCTTTGAGCTTTAATATACGAGTGAGCTCTTCTATACGATCACTTCCAGATGGGTGCTCAGGATTGGTCATGCAAACTTGAGCACCAAAGCTATCACACACTGAAGCAATCTCAGTATTATCGGTAGCAACGTAAACAGCAGTTGCAGCACTTTGGCGAGCCCGTTCCACAACATGTTGAACCATAGGTTTACCGGCAATAGATAATAAAGGTTTCCCAGGTAAACGAGCTGATTGGTAACGCGCAGGAACAACAACAAGAAACGACATTACTTTGGCCTTTGCTCTTTTTCTTCAGTACTGAGGGTGCGGGCCTCATTTTCCAACATGATAGGAATTTCATCCCTGATTGGAAAAGCAAGCGAATCAACATAGCAAACGAGTTCTTGTTTGTCTTCCTGATAATGTATTTTGCCTTTGCAAACTGGGCAAGCAAGAATTGTCAGTAATTTTTTATCCATAAGGTCACTTCATTTTTGTAGTAGATATTTGAAAAGTAATATTTATAAATGAATTACAGTTAAACGCTAAAAGTTTTTAATCTTTCTAGAAAACTGATAAAAAAAGCGTCATTGATTTGAGCCTCGACTCGTAAATACCAATCAATTGATCGTGCAAAATCTGAGCATTTAACAGCGTCTTTTTCCGTCATCACAACTTCATATTCGTCATTAAAACTAATGTCTTCTAAGCTATAGTTATGATGGTCATCAAAAATATGGCTAATAATATCAAAGCCACAATCACAAAGAGAGCTGAAAAATCTTGCAGGATTACCAATACCAGCAACAGCATGTACTTTTTGTTTTAGGGTGGCTCCGGCGTCTTGTTTTTTTGTTAGCTCGTCTATAATCGTTTCTATCGGGTAAAGTTTTCCTGTTTGTAAATGGCATAAATGGCTAGGAATCAAAGTCATCTGGTAAGAAGGTTTTTTAAAGCTTAAGGAGCTTTCACCGTTGTAAATTACAAAATCAACATCATCCAAACGTTCAGGCTTTTCTCTTAAAGGTCCCGCTGGCAATAATTCGCCATTGCCGAATCCTCGACGCCCATCAATAACAGCAATTTCTATATCGCGAGCCATAGCGTAATGCTGCATCCCATCGTCACTCAAAATAACATTGCAATCATAGGTTTGTTCCAAACTTTTTAATGCCGCCGTACGTTTAGGGTCTATGACAACTGGGCAGCCTGTATTACGGGCAATCAATAAGGCTTCGTCACCACTGTATGTGAAAGGCGAGTCGGCTGTAACGTGGTAAGGATATTCAGGAGCTTTAGAACCATAGCCGCGACTGACTATGCCTGGTCGATATCCTGCATCCAATAATTGTTTGGCAAGATAAACAATAAGAGGTGTTTTACCAGTACCGCCAACACTGATGTTTCCAACTACGATAACCGGAACACTGGCTCGATAGACCTTGCTTTTCTTAATTTTGAAATAAGTTCGTCGAATACCACTAAGTAGAGAGAACACAGCACTTATGGGTTTTAACCAAGGCTTATGAGTGTCGCTGTACCAGCTTTCAGCAATTTTTTTCATGAGTTTGAAAACTGTTTTTTATGCAGCTTGGCGTAATTTTGTTGCAAGGCTAAAAGCTCAGAGTGAGTACCACTTTCAACAATTTCACCGGCCTGCATTACAAGAATATGATCCGCCTTTTCAATCGTCGATAGGCGATGAGCGATTACGAAAGTTGTTCTGCCTTGCATTAATGTTTCTAAAGCAGCTTGTATATGTTGTTCGGACTCGCTATCTAAAGCCGAGGTCGCTTCATCAAGAATTAAAATCGGAGCATCTTTTAATAAAGCTCTAGCAATCGCTAAGCGCTGGCGCTGGCCACCAGAAAGTAAGGTGGCATCATCCCCTACTCTGGTATTAATGCCTTCAGGAAGTTGTTGAATAAAATCGAAGGCATGCGCACTTTTTAAAGCATCAATAATTTCGGTTTCTGATTTTCCAGCCAGCTCGCCATAAGCGACGTTATCTCTTATAGAGCTATTAAATAAAGTAACCTGTTGACTCACTAAGGCTGTTTGACGACGTAAACTTTTTAGGGTGAATTCTGTATTAGGCTTATCATCAATTAAAATAGCGCCTTCTTTGATCTCGTAAAAGCGAGGTATTAAATTAACCAATGTAGATTTTCCGCTACCTGATTGACCGACAATGGCAATGGTCTGACCAGGACTGACTTCGAAATCAATATTTTTGAGAATGTTTTCACCTTTCTCAGAATAACGAAAACTCAGATTACTAAAATTCACTTTGCCGGCAACACGTTCTACTTGATAGTGGCCAGTATCAGGCTCAGTTTTTTCATCTAATAAATCAAAGATGGATTTAGCTGCTGCCAGGCCACGCTGAATTGAGGCATTAACTTGAGTAAGTTGACGTATAGGTGTTGAAAGCATACCCGCGGCAATAATAAAAGATGCCAAATCGCCTGTAGAGAGCCCACCTAAAACCTGTGGTGATAAAGCCAACCAAACTAAAAAGGCCAAGGCCATGGTGACAACAACCTGAACAATAGGTGTGCTGATATTCGAAACCGACTCATATTTGAGGTTTTGACTGCGATTACGAGCACTGGCTTCAGTAAAATTATCAAGTGCCTGCTTTTCTGCTCCAAAGCTTCGAATTACCCGCATTCCTTTGATGGTCTCAGAGAGGATATGAGTAACATCCCCCATTGAGAATTGGATTTTTTCACTGTGCTTCCGAAACAGCTTCGAGGCATAGTTCACTACAACACTTATTACAGGCGTGATTGCCATAAAAATTAGCGTGAGTTGCCAGTTCTGGTAAAACATATAGCCAACTAAACCTATTACCGTTAAGCCCTGCTGGAAGAGAATTTTTAAGGAATCTGTAACAGCAGAAGTAATTTGTTGGACGTTGTAAGTCACCGTAGACATTAATTTACCTATAGCGCTGCGATCATAAAAACTAATAGGAAGTTGGAGGAAACGCTCTAATAGTTGGGAGCGAATTCGATGCACGATGGTATTTGCTATGTAGGCCATGGAATAACCACCTAGATAACCTCCAAAACCACGGGTCGCGGCAAGTAGTACCAGAAGAAACGGGATACGCAAACGCTCTGTCGCAGTCATTTCTTTTGCTAACTCAATAGTATCAACCAGTTGTCCTGTCAAATAAGCAAACCACGCATTCGTGCTGGCAAACATGATAAAACCAATTACGGTAATGATCGCTACTGGCCATAATGGTTTGAGATAAGTCAGCAAGCGCCCGTATAAAGCGACACTGTCTGCCTTGCTTATGTTTTGTGATTCAGGTGTATTCATTGCTCTGCAGAGTCCTCTCTCGTTGCAATATTCAAGCGACTGAATCCTAGTTGTGAGACAGCATCCATTACTGTGACTACTGATTGATAAGCAACATTGGCATCAGCAGTAATAATGATTGGCAAGCTGTTATCGCCCGCAGAAATTTCTTCTAAAGCTTCCATTAGAGTTGATAGCTGGGTATTCACGAGGCCGCGGCCGTTGATTGAGTACTCTCCATTTTGAGCAACCAGTATTTCAATTTGTTCGGGTGTCGCTTCCAAGATTTCACCAGAGGCTTCAGGAAGGTTGATTAATAAGTTAGTGTCCCGTGTAAAAGTCGTCGTTACCATGAAGAAAATAAGCAACAAGAAAACAACATCTATCAATGGCGTTAAATTGACGCTGACTTCTTCATTGTTTATGGGGCGATCAAATTTCATGATGACTTAACTTTCAGTTTCATTCTTGTAATCAACATTACGAGCCGAATGCAAAGCATCAACTAGCTTAATCGATTCCCTCTCTAGCTCGACCACCAGACTATCAATGCGTCGCATAAAGAAGCGATAGAACAATAAGGTTGGTATCGCAACGGCAAGTCCGGCGGCTGTTGTAATGAGCGCCTCAGAAATCCCTCCAGCCAGAACGTTAGCGTTCCCAGTGCCTTGGGCCATGATTTCCGTGAAGACGCGAATCATGCCAAGCACAGTTCCTAAAAGGCCTAACAAAGGGGTTATTTGAGCGATGGTGCCTAGCAAATTTAAATAACGGGACATGTCATGAATAACATGAGAGGCCGCTTGCTCAATGCTTTCACTCATAATGTCTCGACCCGATTTGGCGCTAACCAAACCGGCAGCCAAAATTTGTCCAAGTGGAGATGAGTAACGCAAATCTCTAAGTTCTTGGGCATTGAGCTGGTTATTCTTAATTTTGGTCCATACTTCAGGCAGCATATTCTTTGGCGCAATCTTGGTCGGACTTAAAGTCCAGAAACGTTCGATAATAATCGCGATAGCAAGGATGGAACAAAGGATGATAGGCAGCATCAAAAGGCCACCAGCCTGGACTATTTCAAACAAAGATAAACCCTCTTAATAATAACCAACATTGATCTAGGCAAGCAGCGAATATTAACACATTCCCTTAATAGCTCTCAGCGAAAAAACTTAAGGGAGCTTACGCCAAAAGCGTTGATTACTAATCCGATAAAGCTCAGGCTTCGCTAAAACTTCGTTTTCAGTGATTAGCCAGCTTATTTTTCCCCTTTCGGCTTTAATTAGGTCAATTGTGCCAGTGTTTGTATAGAGTTTCACTATATCTGGGTGCGGATGATTGAATTGATTTAAATAACCACTGGAAAATACCACATAATCTGGGCTAACAGCCTTAATTAAGGCGGGATGAGAAGATGTTTTAGAGCCATGATGAGGCGCAATTAAGACGTCCGCATCTAAATTCACCTGATTAAAGAGCAAAAGTGGTTCGACCTCTGTCTCGATATCACCTGTTAGTAATATTGAGTGCTGTTTATTGCTAATTTTAAGAACACAGGATGAGTTATTGCTGTGTAGGTCTCAGCATTTGGATGAAGTACTTCAAAAATGACATCATCCCATTCCCATTTTTGCCCTTTTCGACACAGCTCGATGTCTAAGTCTTGCTTGTCGGAACTGAAGATTAAAGCATCACTGCTTATGTACTTAGCCGTTGGGAATGCCCTTATAATGGCAGCTAAGCCTCCTGCATGATCATTATCTCCATGACTTAATATCACTGAATTTATATCTATGATGTTCTCGGAACGTAAAAATGGAAGCACTATGTCCTTACCGGCATTAAAGTCTTCACTGCATTTAGGACCAAGGTCGTAGAGCAAGACATGCTTATGAGTTCTGATTACGCTTGCTAAGCCTTGCCCCACATCTAAAACGTGGAGCTCAAATTCACCATCACTCAATTCTGCTGAGCGCACCAATAGCATAGGTGATAGCCCCAGAAGTAGCCCTATGCGAAGACCTTTTTTCAAACCTAAACCATGCAAAGCAAGTACTAGACAGGTGATCAGCACTAAAGATTGCCACGCTGGTATGGCGGGAAGTTGAATTAAGGCGTCTGCTGAAAGCTCATGTATTTGTATTAGCTTATTTACGAAAAACTCTACGAGCTTGTCTGTCAGAACCACAATTATCTGAAAAATAGTATGAGAAGAAAATGGCTGGAAAAAACTTAACACTAGAACCAACAAACAAAGCGGGACGATCAATAAGGTAATGTATGGAATAGCAAAGAGATTTACCAAAGGCGCACTAAAGCTAGTTTGCTGAAATATGATCAGCATCAGAGGTAATAAACCTAAAAAAATATAACACTGCGTTTTAAACAAAAGCAGAGTTTTACCCAAAAAACTGAGCTTCTTTTGGGACTGGTCTTTTCTAATACAGAATAGAAGTATCCCCACTGCCGCAAAAGAAAGGCAGAATTCTGCACTGATTGGCGCAAGTGGATTGAAAGCCAGAACCAAGGCTAAAGCAAAGCAATAACTACTACTGGCAATACTGTGACGGCAAAAAAAATGGCCTAGCATAAAAGCCGCAATCATAATGAAGGCCCTTTGAGCTGGTAATCCAAAGCCCGCCATCTCGGCATAGACATAGGCTCCGACTAAAGCCATCAAGGCCGCAAACCTTTGCGCTGGTATTAGCTTTGTAAGCGATGTGAATTGCTTGAAAAAGAATTTAGAGAGATTAAAAGCTAAGAAGGCGACGAAACCTACGTGCATTCCTGAAATAACAACTAAATGATTTGTCCCTTTAGCGCTAATGAGCTCCCAGTCTTTAGCGCTTATTCCTTGTCTATCACCAATACTTAAGGCTAAGAGTAAATTGAGTTGCTGCAGTGAATGGCCAGCTGAAATTCCAATAAGCTTTTGTTTAAATTGATACCGAAAAGAATCAAAACCCCAATCAGCTATAACCTCGAATATGTGATTGTTATTGTCTTTTCGAACATAGCCTACGGCACGAATGCCCTGCTCCCATAAACTTGCTTCGTAGTCAAAGCCTCCTGGATTTAAAAAACCATTCGGTCGCTTTAGCCGAACTTTGAATTGCCAGTATTGTCCAGGCTCTATCTGAATAAGTTCATACAAGCTCAACTGAATATTTTGATTGTCTAAAGCACTACCAATCGATTCACAATTTTCGAATAAATAATTTGAACAGGCCTTATCAACATTGAAGGTAAAATTGCTCCCTAAAGCAGTCTGCCTGGGTAGATCACTTATATAGCCTCTAACCCAATGGTCATTTTTCTCAAGTTCTTTCGGCAGTATGTGATTGACAGAATATTGCGCCCAGCCAATAAACCAGACTAATCCTAGACAATAAGGAGCAAGCAATCTCAAAAAATTAAAACGCAGGCTTAGTAAAGCAGGAATGAAGAACAGCGGGATATAAATGCTTTTAGGCAGATGCGGGATGAAGCCAGCCAATAGAATGCCTAAACTGAAAGCGATCATCCATGAGCGCATAAATAATAAAACCGAGTTCAACCCTGTCTTCAGTTTAGAACTGGCTCTGCTTTGTACCAATTTTATTTTGGCTTAATTCATCCAAAATAAAAATTTAAAGGTAATAACAATATGCCTAGTTTAATTCGTGATTAGTAAAAAACTCCCAGATTAATTCGCTGGCCTTAACTTCTTTATTCGTTTTTCTGTTTGGGGCACTATCAGGAGCACCTGGCCACGTATGATTTCCAGTTGTTAATTGATAAAACTGAATTTCGGCCGGTCCAGCGCAGTCTGACCAATGATAATAAGTAACATGTGGGGAGATTCTGTCTGCGGAATTCCTCAGCGTGCAATCATTCGCTTGACGCCATTTGTCCAAAGCCGTCTCGACTCCCATTCTCCAATATGGGCGGGAATTCCCAGCAAGCTCATATTGGTTAACCGCATCATCGGTACTATGGATGCTAGAATTGGAATTGCTCTTTGAAGAGTACAACCGTCGGGATATTGAAGACCAGCAACTGGTGCTGCCGCAGCTAGCACATCAGAAAGTTCACAAGCCAGTCTACTTGTTATGCGTGCACCGCCAGACATACCCGTTGAATAAATACGCTTACGATCAAGACTGATCATCCCAGCAATGTCTTCAATCATATCGCGAGCGAATTGAACATCATCGACACCGGGGTCGAGATTAGCATTCCAACTACCTGAAGTAACTGAATTAGTAAAAGCACCAACAGGGTAAACCAATACAAAGCCATTCTCTTCAGCTAATCGAATAAAATCAGTTTGCGACTCTAATCTTTCTGGAGTACTACCTGAACCATGAAAATTTAAAACTAAAGGTAGGCTGGAGTCATCAGCATGAGAAGGGATATATAGAACATAGGAGCGTTCGACGCCTGCTGAATTCAGTTTTTGGGTAGATTGCACACCTGAATTCTGAGCATAAGTTAGGTTTGATAGAAAAACGCTGAATAAAGCACATTTGACGAAGGAGATTAGTAAAGGAAAATTGCTTTTTTGCTTAGTTGTTTTTTGCATGGTGAGTTCTCATGTCTTGTTATTATTATTCGTTAACTCTATTTCTTATTTATTTATAAGACAAGGCGCTTACTGTTAAGTTTCTATTCATAACGTAAAGCTTGGACTGGATCCGTTTTCGCAGCCGAGTATGCTGGGTATAGAGTTGCAAGCAGACCCATCAGCATAGAAACAACACAAATAAACACAAGATCGCTAATAAGTATTTGTGAAGGAAGATAGTTAATTGGGTAAACCTCAGCATTAAGAAACTGAATGTCGAACACGTGCTCTAACCAAGCAACAAAATCACTTATATACACAGAACCTATAACACCTAGTAACAAACCACTTAAGGTTCCAATAAAACCAATAATAAAACCCTGAAAGAGAAAGATATTACGAATGATTGCAAAAGAACTCCCCATAGTCCTTAAAATTGCTATATCTCCCTGCTTGTCTCTCACGACCATGAACAAGCTCACTACCACATTAAAAATAGCGACAATAATGAGTAAGAATAGCAACAAGCCCACCATGGATTTTGAGAGTCTTATATTGTTATATATGTTGCCATACTCTCGGGTCCAATTAGTAAAACCATAAGTACCAGCAATTCGATTTTGAATGCGTCGAATCACCGTATCACTTTGAAACAGGTCGTTTAATTGAATGCGCAGCCCCTGGATATTATCGCCGAGTCGGTAGAGCAATTGAGCATCATTCATATGAACCAAAGCTAAATTGCTGTCTAGTTGAGAACCTACTCTAAAAATACCACTGACTGTAAAACTTCTCTGTCTAGGAAACTCCCCTAAAGGAGTGATATTTAGATAGCTAGAAACTAGCGTGAGATCATCCCCTATTTCCAACTTCAAATGTTCTGCGATGTCTGCCCCAATAAGAATGGAGTACTCCCCTTTGTTTAAGGTAGAAAGTCCTCCTTCAATAAAAAAATCATCCAATATCGAAATTTCGGTTTCAGCTGCAGGGTCAACTCCATTTAACAAAACGCCTCGTGATTGTTGATTAGCCAAAAGCAAACCCTGAACTTGTATCAAGGGCGCTGTTCCTAGGACCTCGTCATCATTTTCAATAACACTTTTGATAGTCTGCCATTCTTGCAAATTCATTAAGGCTTCATTGCGTAAACTGTTGATAGTTATGTGTGGGACTAAAGCAAGTATGCGCTCTCGAAGTTCACGGTCGAAACCATTCATAACAGAAAACACAATAATCAAAACAGCCACGCTAAGACTTAAGCCTATGACTGCCAAGCGTGAGATAAAACCCACTAGGAAGTTATTTGAGCTTATGGCGGCATAACGTTGACCAATAAACAATGCCGGCTTTATATTCATCTCAACCAAGCTCCTGAGTAATAAGCTTGCCATCTTTTAAAATAAGTTTACGATCCATTTTATCGGCAAGTTCTTGGTCATGAGTCACAATAATGAAGCAAGTAGTCATTGTTAATTTCAATTCAAGCATCAACTCTTGAACACTTCTAGCTGTATTGCGATCTAAATTCCCAGTTGGCTCATCCATAAACACGCAGGCGGGTTTGTGTACCAAAGCTCTAGCTATCGCTACACGCTGCCTTTCTCCTCCAGACAACTGAGAAGGTTTATGAGTCAGGCGTTGACTGAGCCCTACTTGAGCGAGTATTTCAGAGGCAGCCTGAATGCTTTCTTGGAATGGTTTTTTTGCAATTATGAGAGGCATCGCAACATTTTCTAGTGCTGTAAACTCGCCTAACAAATGATGAAACTGATAGACAAAACCTAAAGTCTCATTCCTCAGTTTGTCTTGATCCTTGTTATTTAGTTGATGAATATTTTTATTTTGAATTAAAACTGAGCCAGAGCTTGGTTGGTCTAGACCTCCTAAGAGGTTTAATAATGTCGTCTTGCCCGAACCGGAACTACCGACTACAGCCACACTTTCACCAGTACTGATCTCAAAGTCGAGATCATTCAAAACAGTAAGAACATCACTACCCTGCTTGAAAACCTTAGTTAATTGTTGGCATTGTAAAATTACATTACTCATAACGCAGAACTTCCGCTGGATGAATTTTAGAGGCTTTCCACGCCGGATAAAGAGTGGCTGCAAAAGAAATTAATAACGCGCAGAGGCAAGTAATTAAGACGTCATAAATATGAATCTCTGTGCTAATGACGCTCAACATGAACATTCCGTCTGGGATTAAAAGCAGTTCAATAAATTGACCAAGAACAGTGAAATTGGCAGCGATAAAAAGACCTAAAACAGCGCCAAGGATGGTTCCAGCAATACCCACCAATAAGCCCTGAATAATAAAGATTGTCATTATGGTATTGCTAGATGCTCCCATAGTTCGCAAGATCGCTACATCCGCTTTTTTTTCTGAAACCACCATAACCAAAGTGGAAATAATATTGAAAGCTCCGATGGCGACTATCATCATTAATATAAACCAGGTCATGATTTTTTCCATTCTTAAGGCATTAAATAAGCTTGCTTCAGTAACACTCCAATCCTCACCGTAATAGGACACATCCGGAAGTTGAGTTTCAAGAGTTTCGATACTGGTTTCCACAATCGATCCAGCTTGATAAATGTCATCAACTTTTAAACGTAAGCGTACGGCCTGCTCCGGGCTTTCTAAACCCAGCAACTCGACACTGTCATCGATGTGTATAAGCGCCAGGTTAGACCCAATACTAAATTGCACATCAAATATTCCAGTTACTGTAAAAGTGTATCTGTTTAATTGTAAGCGGCGATTGGTATTTCCTAACTCAGGCACAATAAGTGTAAGGGAGTCGCCAGGCAACAGACGTAAGCTGTTTGCTAGCCCCCTCCCAAGCACAATACCCCGTTCACCGCTTTTAAGCTTAAGAATACTGCCTTGAATCATGCTGCTTTCAATTTCTGAGGTTTGGTTTTCTGCTAAAGGATCTATCCCTTTAACTTGAGTTACCTGATGGTTGCCATTTTTGCTTAACATTGCTTCAAGAGAGGTATAGGGCGATACGCTGACGATGTCAGGTTCAGCTTGTAAAATAGCGCTTGCTTGCTGCCAATTTGGAAAATTTCCATTGGTATAGATATCAGCATGAGGGACAGTGATTAGAGTCCGTTCGCGTTGCTCTCCTTGCGCGCCATTAAAAACAGCAAGAACCACTATCAAGGCCAAAACACCAAGAGTAAGGCCCGCCATAGATACCAGAGAAGTAAAAGAAATTACTCGATTATCTTTTTTAGAAAGTATGTAACGCAGGCCTATGAAGAAAGACGCTGTTGTCCGCATGTCTGAGTTAAAACCTATTCAAAACCAAGGGCAATTTTGCAGGGATGGTGCTGACAGGTCAAGGAAGCAATGTGTAAATCGATGTTATAGCTAGGGATAAAGTAAAAAAAATAAAACCAACTATACTGAATAAAAACCTCATAATTAATTGGCTCTTTAAAATGCCTTCGCTTATCGAGTTTCCACAGCGCCAACATCAGGAATTCAGGAATTTTGGTTACAAAACAATAGCTGAGTCTTCCAAAATACAAAAACTAAGCATAGAAGACTACATAGGCGCTATTTATTACAGCGGGGAAAAACCAGAGCTTCTATCCATCAAGAGTGAAATGCTGGAGACATATAAAAGATTTCAGAATTTAATTGATTCAACTGTAGACCTTATACCGAATTCGAAATACCTTGAGCCAACAGACAAAGTCTATATTTGCTTTCGAATATATCTCCAGATGATTTGTACAGACAACAAACTGTTCGCTGATCTTGATTTTGAAAGTTATCCAGAAGGATATCTAGAAAGTGCACTTAATGCTTTTTTTTCTGAAAAACAGAAAGTGCTTAGAACAGATAAGAAGCAGGAAATAATAAAATACTTGAAAGTAATCAGAGACCTACCTACAGACAGGCAAAACCCTCAGTGACAGACTTGATCGATCCAAGCTGCTTACGCAAACAGCTAAAGCGCATTGTATTCTTTTTCGTGACGTTTTAGCAGCCTTTGAACCGTTACAAACGAAACTGGAACCATTGGGGTAGAAACTTCAGAAGAGATTACACGCAATGACTTGCCGGCTTTTTTCATCTTTATAATCTTCTTAAGTACTTTTTGTTCCATGGGGTTTTCAATCAAGCGACCATTGGAATGAATCATATAGCCAAAAGGCCTGCTTCCGCCCAAGAATCGCCCTTTGTTACGTTGATTTTGTTTAACCGTTTTGATGCGTTCAGTTGATCGCCTTTTCTCGAGGCTTTTAAATACTTCAAGTAAGCGATTAAAGTCAGCATTAAAATCAGAGTCGGTAATCTCTCCAGCTAACTCAAGTATAAACAACCTAACCTGTTTCTCTTTGAACAACTTTAAAGTCGAGTGCATATCGTCACAGCTGCTGAACATGCGTTCAACTGAGCAGCTTAAAACAATATCTCCAGCTTCCAGTTGGTCAAACAAGCCTTTTGCACTAGGACGTTTCTTAAACTCAACAGACCATTTAAGGTTGCTGTCCATATAGCTTTTACTGATGCGCATGCCATGACCTAAGGCAAAAGTTTGGAGCCTCAAATTTTCTTGTTCAAGTTGATGCTCAAAATCATTGGAGTCTTCGCTTTCTACAGTAGTAGTTCGAGTGTAGCTGTATACAGACATGCTAAATTCCTTAGTACATTTTGCTTATCAGGCGGCCTTTTAGTGCACTGAAGTTCATTATCAAAAGTATTAAATGGCTCTACGCAGAAAGAAGAACACGAGGAATTACTGTGTAGTGTTGTGTCTCTGTTTAAGCAAGAAAGTGTTTTTTACCATTCTAAGTCGAGCTTTGCAAGCTAAATGCATGAATTACAAGATAAAATACGGAAAAATTAGATTAAAGCTTACGTTGATGGCTAAAACAAAGCGTAATAATAGGAAGAATAAGACTGAAAGGATTGCTAAAAAACAGCCCTAGTTACCACTAAGTGATCCAGAGCTGTCTTGGAATATATTAAAAGCTGCTTGCGAGACTTTGAAGAATATCAATCATTGGCATTGGATAAACACCAAGATAAATAACAATGGCAGTCATACTAGCTAGAACAGCGTTTGTACCAAAAGGAATCGCCGCTAAAGCTGGATCATCTTTGATTGCTCCTTCTACAGGCTGCAACATTATGTAAATAAGCCGCAGATAGTAATAAAGCCCAATCGCACTACCCACAATTAGCATAGTCAATAAGAACCATAAAGAACCTTCAACACCATTGGTAAACACATAGAACTTGCCAATAAAGCCAGCAGTTAGAGGAATACCTGCTAGAGATAAAAGAACTGTAATCATTACAGCTGATAGCCAAGGGTTGCGCCAGAAAAGACCTTGATAGTCTGAAATCATATCTAGTTCTTTATCGCTATTCGATAGAGCGCTTATCACAGCAAAGCCACCTAGAGACATAATGAAATAAGCAGCAACATAGAAGCCCATGCTTTCAACGCTGAGCATGGCTGGAATAGTTGCACCAGCAATGATAACGATTACTAAGTAACCTAGATGCGCAATCGATGAGTAAGCAAATAAACGTTTTACATTATTCTGCATAAGCGCGAGTAAGTTACCAATTATCATAGAAGCTGCAGCCATCACTGTTAAAACTAATATTAAGGCTTCTAAATTGAAGGCATCAGCAACTAATAATAAGCGTAGTGTAACTGCCAACATAGCTGCCTTTGAAACAGTTGCTAAATAAGCTGTTACAGGAACAGGCGCGCCTTCATAAACATCTGGAGTCCAAATATGGAAAGGAACAAGAGAAAGTTTAAATGCCACACCTGAAACAATTAAAAGCATACCTGTAATTAATAATGGGCTATTCGCAAGGTCCTGTGCATCTACTGCTAAAGATATGTCAGTGAAGAACATTGTTCCGGTTAAGGCATAGATTAGAGCGATGCCAAACAACATTAATCCAGAGGCTAATCCGGACATGATTAGGTATTTAAGAGCCGCTTCTATAGGGAATTTAGCCGTAGCATTTGAATGGACTGGGTAAGCAACCATGGCGTATAAGCTAACCCCTAGCATTTCCATGCCAATGAAAAAGCTTACAAAGTGCGAACTGCAGGCCAGTACAACGGCGCCAACAGTGCCAGTAAGGAGCAAAATATAGAACTCTTCATTTAAGTCGTGGTGTTTTTCAAAATATGGGTAAGCGAGAATGCTGACAACCAGTGCACCAAGTATGATCAAGCAGGAGAAAAATAAGCTGTATTCGTCCATGTAAAGTAAGGGGGTGACCTGCAGTGGCAACACTGGATCAACAAATACAAAAACCAGTAAAGACGCAGCTAAACCAACTGTAGTCAGCACGTTCACTAAACCATGCTCACGTTTGAATCCGGCAACGAGCATAACGCCAACCGTAGTTAGCGTTAGCATAATAATTTGCAGTAAATCTATAAGAATATCAGCACTCATATAACTTGTCGGTTACCTTCTCTTCTTCTTAAGGGAAAACTACACCAAGACTTCTCAGTGTTGGTTCAGCCATATCTAACATGGTTTGAGGGTACAAACCCATCCACAACAAACCAATCATCATTAATGAGAAACATGTCATTTCTATAAAGGTAAGATCGGCAAACTCGTAATTATTTTTGTTTTCACCATGGAAAACTTTCTGGATAACTATTAGTGAATACACTGCAGCAACAACAAGACCTAAAGATGCAAAAACGGTCGTGGTTATACTGACTTTAAAACTGCCCAGAAGCACAAGGAATTCACCAATAAAGTTACCTAGGCCTGGCATTCCAACCGCGGCCACTGTAAAAAATAAAGCCATGAATGACATCTTAGGAGCTACGCCCCAAAAACCACCCATCTTATCCATGTCACGTGTATGTATGCGATGCTGTAAGCCACCAGCAAGCATAAATAATGCAGCAGCACTGAAACCATGAGCAAGCATAGTCATTACAGCACCTTGAACGCCTTGAGCGTTCCAGGCATAAACACCTAGCAATACAAAGCCCATATGACTGACCGAGGTATAAGCAATCAAGCGTTTCAAGTCGTTTTGAGCAAAAGCTACTTTAGCGGTATACAGAATACTAACCACTCCGAGTGTCATCGCAAAAGGAGTAAATGTAAGCGATGCATCTGGAAACAAAGGAATAGTAAAGCGCAGCAATCCATACGCACCTGTCTTCAAAAGAATACCGGCAAGAATCACTGAGCCTGCTGTCGGTGCTTGTGAATGCGCATCAGGTAACCAGTTATGTACTGGAAATACTGGCAGCTTAGTAGCAAAGGCAATGAAAAAGCCTAGCATCACCAACATGACAAATTCTTCAGGTATGTCGGCTCCGAGTAAATCAAAATAGCTAAAGCTAATGATTTCAGTACTTTGATAATTCAGGAATACCAATACCAAAATCGAAAGTAACATCAGCAAACCCGTAACCTGGGTAAATATGAAAAATTTCATTGCGGCATATTCTTTGTTTTCATGTCCCCAGATAGCGATGATGAAATACATCGGAATCAACATGACTTCCCAGAAGAAAAAGAACAAGAATAAATCTAGAGCAGTAAAGACCCCTATTACACCAGCCAAGGTCCACAATAAATTAAAATAGAAAAAACCAGATCTTTCTTTAATTTCATGCCAAGCAGAACCGAGAGCAATCAAACCAAGGAATACTGTCAGAGCAATTAATAAAAGTGACAAGCCGTCAGCAGCAAAGATAAAGCTAACGCCAAAACGAGGAATCCAGTCTGCTTCAAACAGCACTAACCATTCACCGTGACCATTATCGATAGGAGTTAATCCCAGACTATCCGGAGTTAGCAGCATCATGATCACCAATGCCAAATCCAAAAGGATCGCAACCAAAGCAATAACACGCGGCACATCCGAACCCCTAGATTCTGATAGCCAAGCTCCAATACCGCCGACAAAAAGAATCAGCATCAACCAAACTAGTATCATGCGAAAACTCCTATGCTTACTACGAGAAGCACACCGCAGGCCATACTTATAGCGTACCAGCGTAACTGACCTGTCTGAGTCTCACTAACCACTGTATGGCAATAGCGGGTTAAACTTGCAATGCCGTTATAAATACTGTCGATAATATCTTTCTTATTCAGTTTCGCTAATCCTGTGTAAGGGAATACGAATAAACGTTCATACAACCAGTCCATCCCCCATTGTGTGTAGAAGAAGCGATGTAATTTGGCTCCAAAACTTGAGGTAGAAAGCTTCTCAACATCAACAACTTTTTGTTTAATGAAAATCAGATAAGCCAATAACACGCCTAATAATGGCACTCCGATCATTATGGCCTGATAAAACAAAGAGACATGATGCTCTTCATGAGCGTGGAACACTTCTTCAACAGGTATATGAATAAAACCTCCAATCAAAGAAAGAATGGCCAGTGCAACAAGAGGTCCTTGAAGATGTAAGCCTATTACTTCATGTCCATCATGAGTTTTCTTGCCATAGAAAACCAAGAAATAAAGTCTGAAGCTATAAAGACCAGTCATGAATGCTCCAGCTACACCACCTAACCAAAGTAGATAACCGCCATGCTCATTGGTTAAAGCGCTAGCAAGAATCTCTTCCTTACTCCAGAAACCTGAAGTTGGGAAAATAGCGACAAGTGCTATTGTGCCAATTAAGAACAAGGCATGGCTCCATGGTAAGTCCTTACGTAAACCTCCCATCTTGAAAATATCCTGCTCGTGATGCATTGCAAGAATGATCGAACCAGCTGTTAAGAACAGTAAAGCCTTAAAGAAAGCGTGTGTCATTAAATGGAAGATAGCAGAACTGTATGCTCCTACGCCTAAAGCAAGGAACATATACCCAATCTGGCTTACGGTAGAGAACGCCAAAACTTTTTTGATGTCGTTTTGAACTAGTGCTGTAAAGCCAGCCATTATCAAAGTGATCATTCCAATCACGCCAACCAAATATTGCACGCTTGGAGCTAACTCATAGAGAATATGAGTACGTGCAATCAAATAAACACCAGCAGTTACCATAGTAGCAGCATGGATTAAAGCTGAGATTGGTGTCGGACCCGCCATCGCATCTGGCAACCATGTTTGCAGTGGTAATTGAGCAGATTTACCAACAGCACCACCAAGAAGTAATAAAGTAACCGCGATAGCAATACCAGAACCAACGGCCCATTCTTCTTCAGCAAGAACCATTAATTCCTGTATGTTCAGTGTTCCTAAGCTGGCAAAAAGTAAGAACAAGCCTAAAGCCATAGAGGCATCACCGACACGAGTCACAACGAAAGCTTTGCGAGCACAATAGCCGTTATAAGGATCTTTAAACCAGAAGCCGATTAGAAGATACGAACACAAACCTACTCCTTCCCAGCCCATAAATAACAGCAACAAGTTGTCTGCTAGAACCAAAATCAACATCGCAGCAACAAAGAGGTTCATGTAGGCAAAGAAACGCGCAAAGCTTGGGTCATCGTGCATATAACCTGTGGCATAAACATGAATCAAAAAGCCTATACCCGTAATGATGAACATCATTACTAAAGACACACCATCAAGATAAAGTGTAAAACCAACATCGAAAGAACCTACGGACATCCAAGTCCATAAATTTTGAGAATATGAACTAACGCCTGCTTCAGACATGGCCATAAAATCAAGGCCAGCAAAGATTGCTACTAGGAAAGCAAGACCTATAGATCCAGCACCAACTATGGCAGCTGGTAGTTCAGGTAATTTTCCACAGCTAAAAGTCAGAATTAAAAATCCGATTACTGGAATAGTTGGGACCAACCAAAGTAATTCAATCATGCTTTCCCTTACCTACCCTTTCATTTTATTCAAAGTATTCAGATCAAGTGTTTTATGCTTGTTATAAAGCTGTAACACCAGACCTAAACCAATAGCTACCTCAGCGGCGGCTAGGCTTAAAATCATTAAAAACATAATCTGCCCGTCAGCTTCACCCCAACGAGACGCGCCAACTATAAAAGCAAGGCCTGCTGCATTGAGCATAATTTCAAGAGACATTAAGACAAATAATAGATTTCGTCTTGTAAGAACGCCTACTAGACCGAGCATAAAGAGGATAGCTGCGAGGATTAGACCGTGCTGCATTGGAATTTCTTGCATCATGACCGTCATACTTATTTCCTCGCCAAATGGAAAGCGCCAACTAAACCAGCTAGCAGTAACATTGAGGCCAGTTCAACCGCCAATACATAAGGTCCGAAGAGCTGAATACCAACTTCTTTAGCTTCAACCATCGTATGGGCCATCGTGGCTTCAGTCATGTTTATGCCTACCAACATTTCAATCAATAGGATCGCTGCCAAAATCCCAGGGCCTATCCAAATACTAGGAGTTAGCCAAGACTTCTCTTCATCAATAGTAGTCTTACCTACATTCAGCATCATCATGACAAACAAGAACATGACCATTATTGCGCCGGCATAAACGATTACCTCTAGAGCTGCTGCCATCGGAGCACCTAAGGTATAAAAGATTACAGCCACAGATAGTAAAGACACTATGAAATATAACAATGCATGGACAATATTAACGCGAGTGATAACCATTAAAGTCGACAACAAGGCGACGAGGCCTGAAGCGTAAAAAAGTATGCTCATGGCAGTAGGCTCCTTCTATCTGTTGGAGGCAGTTCATTCTGAGCTTCCCCTTTTCCTTTACCGCCAATAGATTTACCAGCTACTTTATAGAAGTTGTAATCGTGGTACTTACCAGTTCCGTTGATCAACATGTGTTCTTTTTCCCAAACCATGTCTTGGCGAACATACTCTGCCATTTCAAAATCCGGGGTAAGCTGAATAGCGTGAGTAGGACATGCCTCTTCACAGAAACCACACATAATGCAGCGTGAAAAGTTAATTCGGAAAAATTCAGGATACCAGCGCCCTTCTTCATCTTCCGTTTTTTGTAAAGCAATACAATCTACTGGGCAAGCAACCGCACATAAATTACAAGCAACACAGCGCTCTTCGCCATCTGGATCGCGAGTCAATATGATGCGCCCACGCCAGCGAGGAAACATATATGGCTTAACATCCGGATACTCTACAGTATCGGCTTTATTAAAGAGATGCAGAAACACTAACCACAGAGTGACTAGTTGTGTCCAAATAACATGTATCTGCTTACCGATTGCGCTGAACATTTACTTTATTTCTCCACTTGTCTCATCGAACTATCTTCCACTCTTTCACCAGACCTAGCCAGCTTGATAAAGAACGACGGCTCCGGTAATTAATAAATTGATTAAAGCCAGTGGCAACATCACTAACCAACCATAATTCATAAACTGGTCATATCGAGGTCTAACTAAAGCAGCTCGAACCAATACAAAAAACAACAGGAAGAAGGTCGTCTTAAGTCCCATCCAAAATAAACCAGAGATAATTTCATTACCAAACTCCAGTCCAAAAGGAGCCAACCATCCACCAAAAAATAATACAGGGATCAGTGCAGCCATAACGACCATACCAATGTACTCACCAATCATGAATAATCCGAACTTCATACCTGAGTATTCAGTGTTATAGCCTGAAATAATTTCTGACTCACCCTCTGGCAAGTCAAAAGGCCAGCGGTGAGATTCTGCGATTGCAGCTACCATGAAAACGATAAACCCAAAGAACTGAGGTAAGACAAACCAGCCGTCTGCTTGGGCTTCTACAATTTCTCGCAAAGTAAAACTGTCTGAAAGGATAACGATGCCGAGCACTGAAATCCCCATGAATACCTCATAGGAAATCATCTGACCTGCTCCACGCAGTGCACCCAGCAAAGAGAATTTATTATTGGAAGCTAAACCACCTAACATAGTTGAATAGGAAGCTAGGCCGGCCATACCAAAAATCCATAATAAGCCAATATTTAAATCAATGACTCCTATTCCTGGAGCAAACGGAATCATTGCTAAGCTCAGCAACATTACCGTTGGAATAATCATTGGTGCAGCGACAAAAGTGAACTTATCTGAGAATGGTGGAATCCAGTCTTCCTTCATCAACATCTTGACGGCATCAGCGATAACCTGAAAGATTCCAAATGGCCCTACGCGGTTTGGGCCTAAGCGATCAGACCAGAAGCCTAGGAAACGTCTTTCAACCCAGATCATCATTACCGAGACGCCCATGCCTACTGCAAAGATAAGGACTAAATTGAGTATTGAGCCGACTTCAAAACTAAACATTAGTCTGCCCTCTCTTCGGTATTAGCTTCGGTATTAGCTTCGGTTCTGTCACTAGCAATAATGTTAGCGGCTTTCCAAGATTCAGGGCTTTGCCATCCCTCAGCTTTATTAAGACTGATTGATGACTCCATGTTTTGAAAATTTAAGCCTTTCAATCCGAATGAAACACCAACGGTACCAACTTCTATCGAGCTACGAAGAACAAAAGGCACAGCGCCGTTATGCTCAACTTGAACGCCATCACTGGATTGCAAACCTAGTTTCTGTGCATCTTCCGGGTTAATCGCAACATAAGCTGAAGTTGCTTTTTCCTGAATAGCTGGGGTGCGAGCACTTAATTCTTCAGAGCCAAACAGGTGGTAGATTGGGAAAATATTAAAACCTTCTCCAGCTGATGCAGTCTGATCACTTGTCAACTCGTACCAAGTCTTTTCGGAACTTGTATTTGCCAACAAGCGTTGACCAGGGGAACCTTGCTTAAGAGCACCACCAGCACTTTCTTGGAATTTGAAAACACTTTGGTTTGAATTCCAGCCTGGCGCCCAAGGTGAATTAAACACTGCAGCATCTTTAACCGCAGGCACACCCTCCATTGAATAAACCATCACGCCATCTTCATCTTGTTCTTGTTTAGGCTCATGGACGTTAACATCAGCACGCATAGCTGTTCTGCCGCTATAACGATGATGTTGTCTAGGCGCTTTGAGACCTGCAAAGTTATAACTTTCTCCAGGTGTTAGATGAGCCATACCTGCACAATTTTCAATTGCTTCTGAGCAGGCTGCAGTAATCTCATTGAAATGTTTATCCGAAAGCCATAAAGCGCTAGAGCGAATACTATCAACAGGCTTGAAGGTTGAATAATAGTGTTGAGCTCGACCTTCATAGTTAACAAAAGTACCTGAAGTCTCTGCAAATGTTCCGGCAGCAAGTACAAGGTTAGCTTGCTCTCCAGTTCGGTTTTGCAGGTGATCAAGCACGACTAGATTGTCTAGACCTTCAATATAGGTATCAACATCAGTTGAATTTGCTCGGCGGTAGAGGTCATTCTCTAAAATGATCGCCGTTTTATTGGTGCTTGCCATTGCTTGATTCAGCGCTTTGCCTTCGCTGCCCTGCATCATTAATGCAAGGCCCATGCTATTACTTTCTGGTGCTACTAGAGCTAGATTAGCTTTACTTTCTGCACCGCTAAGCGCAGTAGCAATATTACTTGCAGCACCTAATAGAGCAGGCTCGAAGCTACTGGTCCCACTAATAATCAGAGGAGTTTTAGCGGCTTTTAGAGTTTCTGCAATTTCGGCCACTAAGGCTTGTTCATCCTTGCTTAGGTCTGCAACAGCAGGAGCTGAAGAATCAATGGCATTAGCGATAGCCATGCCAATTCGAGCACTATTAGCAGCTGAGCTTATGTGAACTTTCTTAGCAATATCATCAAGCCGAGTTGTATGCGGGCTTAGGATATAAAGCGGGCTTAACTTGTCCATTGCAAGCTGCTTAATTGCAGCGTCGTGCCAGATTGGAAAGTTGAGATCAGCGCCCATTTGACGGCCAAGGTTTTTCACTGACTGACGCACTGCCAAAGCTAATCTTGCGGCAGTATTGGTCAAATCTTCACCCAGAATAAGGACAGCATCAGAAGCCTCAATATCTTTTACGTTGGCAACATTGACAGGTTTGCTTTGGTAGATCTCAATTATTTGCTGAAGCATGGCCAGTTCTTCATCAGAAACACCGGCATAAAAGTTATCTTTACCAACCAGCTCTTGCAGAGCGAAATTCGCTTCCATTGAAGCACGAGGAGAACCGATACCAATGCCATCTTTCGCGCTTGCTTTTAAAGCTTCTTTAGCAGCTTCTGGCTCAATTTGTACAGGGTCAGCATTATGAGAACTTCGAGTCATGCTGACTTTGATGCGTTCTTGACTATTAACATACTCAGCACCAAAACGACCTTTATCGCATAAAAAATAACCGTTCACTTCGTCGTTAAAGCGGTTAACTATTCTTCTTAAGGTTCCATAGCGTTCGCCAGGATTCGTGTTACAGCCAACGCTACAACCCGTACAGATAGATGGAGAAGACTGCAAATCCCATTTACGGCTGTAATGCTTACTGAAAGGCTTGTCTGTGAAAACACCGGTGGGACAAACTTCAACCAAGTTACCAGAGAATTCACTTTCTAAAGAACCTTCTTGCCAACGCCCAAAGTAGGTATTGTCATGCGATGCCTGGGGGCCGAAATCCGTGCCACCAGCGTAATCTTTGTAATATCTAACACAACGATAACAAGTGATACAGCGGTTCATTTCATGATTGATGAATGGACCAAGGTATTGATTGTAATGAGTTTTCTTCTTGCCATCATAACGACGATAACTATGACCTGACATGACCGTCATATCCTGCAAATGACATTCCCCGCCTTCTTCACAAACTGGGCAGTCATGCGGATGATTAATCATAATGCTTTCAATTGCCTGCGCTCTGAATTTCGAAGCAGCATCAATAGAGTAACGAGCACCCTCTCTTGGAGAAGTCATACAAGCCATGACAAGACGACCTTTTTCGTCGTTTTCATCGGCATACTCAATTACCGCGCATTGACGGCACGAACCAACAGAACCCATGCTTGGATGCCAACAGAAATAAGGCAAATCCATAGCATGAGATAAACACTCCTGCAGAAGATTATTCTTTTCGTCTACTTCAAAGACTTTGCCGTCAATAGTGATGGATGCCATCTTATAACCTAAATTATTTAATATCTTTAATTATCAATATCTTAAAACTAAAACTTAATGTGACTTATACTTGCAGCCATGCTTAACATGCTCTTCGTATTCATCCATAAAGTATTTCAAACTACTTTGTAGAGGTTCTGCTGCACCTGGAGCCAAGGCGCAGAAGGTATTACCTGGGGCCATGTATCCACACATTTCTTTTAGAACCTCAATATCTTTCATTTCACCATTACCCTCTTCCATTTTATTGAGGATATGCTCAACCCAAGGCAAACCATCGCGACATGGGGTGCACCAGCCGCAAGATTCATGAGCGAAAAACTTAATCAAATTTCTAACTGTGCCAACGGGGCAAGTTTTATCGTCTAAAACCATGATTAGAGAAGTACCCAATCTACTACCAGCTTTTGCTACATCGCCAGGGATCATCGGTAAATCAAGGTGTTCAGGCATTAAGAAGTCGGTAGAACCTCCACCTGGTAAGAAAGCTTTCAACTCATAGCCGTCTTGCATACCACCGGCGTAATCTTCTAATAAAGTTCGAAAAGTTGTGCCGACAGGCATTTCCCAACAACCAGGGTTCTTAACTCGACCACTTACACCACTGACTCGAGTTCCAGACTCTTCCCCTAATCCAAGCCCTTTAAACCAATCAACACCATGAGTCAAAATACCCGGAATATTACAAATTGTTTCAACATTATTAACTAGGGTAGGACGACCCCAAAGACCGCTCACCTGCGGGAAAGGTGGTTTAAAGCGTGGGTTAGCGCGCTTCCCTTCCAGAGCGTTAATTAGAGCGGTTTCTTCACCGCATATATAACGCCCCGCACTAGTATGCAAATAGATATCCAAGCTGAAATCTGAACCAAGTATGTTCTTGCCGAGCATTTTGGCCGCATAAGCTTCTTCAATCGCTTTTAGAAGGTTTTCTTCAGCAAGTGTGTATTCGCCACGGAGGAAGATATAAGCCGTTGTGGCTTGAATTGCATAGGATGCAGTAATCATCCCTTCTATTAAAAGATGAGGATCATTCTCCATCAAGAGACGATCCTTGAAGGTGCCTGGCTCCATCTCATCTGCATTAACAACCAGATAACGAGGAAGCCCATCTGGATCAGGAGAGAAACTCCACTTTAGGCCAGTATTAAAGCCTGCTCCACCACGACCGCCTAAGCCGGAATCTTTAACTTGACCCATGACATCACGAGGCGCCATTTTGATAGCGTTTACAATGCTTTGATAGCCGCCTGCTGACTGATACTCCGCAAATGTAAATGGAGCTCGCCCTGCTTCGATATTCTTTGTTAATGGATTAGTTATGCTCATCTGCAATATATTCTTTTATCTACTACCCAAAAGTTATTACGCTGCTATAGAAATCAACTCTAAGTTTTACCTAGACCTGAGTTTTATAGTCTGCAATTATCTGATCGATCTTTTCAGTCGTCAGGTTTCTGTATATCTCTCTTCCAACCATCATGCTAGGAGCTTTATCACAATCACCTAAGCATGGAACTGGAATCAATGTGAACTGATCATCTTCCGTTGTCTCTCCATAATCGATACCCAGCGTTTTGGTGATGTGTTCTTTAAGATCATCACAACCCAGCATCCAGCAAGCAACAGAATCACATAAAAGAATCACGTTCTTACCAACAGGACGACGGAAAATCATGTTAAAAAATGTTGCCACACCTTCCAAGTCATCCGGTGGAATGTCTAAATATTCAGATACGGCCATTAAACTTTCATCACTTACCCAGCCCTGATACTTCTGGACAATCTTCAAAGCCTCAAGCCCAACAGCCTGAGCATAAGGATAGTGCGTTTTTTCATGTTCAATCTCATGAATTTCCGCCTCAGTAAGCTGCCGTGCTTTGGGGGCTGTACTGGCAATAATATTAGTCATTATCTATCTATTCTCTTACCAAAAGTTCTTGCTTAATTTATACCTAGTCTATTTATCCACATCGGCCATTACGAAGTCAGTAGTAGCAACTACTGCTGTAAAGTCTGCCAGCATCAATCCCCGGCTTAAGAAAGGAATGGCCTGTATATGAATGAAAGAAGGAGTACGTATACGAGTTCTATAAGAACCACTGCCACCATCATTAATTAAATAGTAGGAGTTAATACCTTTTGTTGCTTCGATACTCATGGTCACTTCGGTCGGATCCATTACAGGGCCCCAACTTACGCTAAGGAAGTGATCAATTAGAGTTTCAATATCTTGCTTACTCTTCTCTTTAATCGGAGGAGTCGTCAAAGGATGGTCCGACTTGTAGGGGCCTTCCGGCATATTTTCTAGACATTGACGAATAATTTCACAGCTTTGACGCATCTCTTCAACACGAACTGCTGCTCTATCATAACAATCACCATTTACAGCGATTGGCACCTCGAATTCAAAATTCTCGTAACCAGAGTAAGGCCGGTTTTTACGGTAATCCCATTCCAAACCTGTTGCTCTTAATGCTGGGCCCGTCATACCCCAGTCAAAAGCATCTTGTGTATTCATTTTACCTACACCGCGAGTACGTTGCTTGATCATAGTATTCCCCATAACCATTTTGTCGTATTCACGCAGCTTTTTAGGAAACATATCAACGAATTCTCGAATTCGAACATCCCAGCCATTAGGTAAATCTTGAGCAACACCGCCGATTCTGAACCAGCTTGGATGCATACGGCCACCAGTAATCGACTCAATGATATTGAAGGCTTTTTCGCGATCGATGAAGGCATAAAAAAGAGGAGACAATTGGCCAAGGTCAACTGCCCAGGTACCAAAGAATAACAAATGACTACAAATTCGGAAAAATTCCGCCAACATCACACGAATAACTTTGACTCTTTCAGGAACTTGAATGCCTGCCATCTTTTCAACAGCCATGACATAAGGCAGGTTATTCATAACCCCACCAAGATAGTCAATACGATCTGTATAAGGGATATAGGTATGCCATGTTTGACGCTCAGCCATCTTCTCAGCACCACGATGGTGATAACCAACATCAGGAACAACGTCAAGAACGTATTCACCGTCCAATTGCAGCGCAAAACGGATAACCCCATGCGCAGCTGGATGATTGGGACCAAAGTTCAAAAACATAAATTCGCTAGTATCTGACTTTCGTGTAAGCCCCCACTCTTCAGGCTTAAATTTCATTGCCTCTTGCTCTGCATCCATGATGTCATCATCTAAACGATAAGGGTCCATTTCAGTAGCTCGCGCAGGATGTTCTTTGCGAAGAGGATGCCCCTCCCATGTTGGAGGAGTATAAATTCGACTTAGGTTAGGATGACCGGTGAAAACGACACCAAACATGTCCCAGCACTCTCTCTCATGCCAGTTAGCAGCAGGCCACAAAGAAATAATAGTCGGAATGTTAAGATCACCGTCTTTAAGGGCTACTTTCAAACGGATATCACAATTGCCTGAATAAGAAATTAAGTGATAAACAACCGTAAAGTCACTCTCTGGCTGTCCTTCTCTGTGAATACGCAATCTTTCATCGATTGCTGTCACATCTAAAAGCATTTCAAATCTTGGACGGAAGTCATCTCTCAGAAACTTTAAAACTTCCAGCAATTTATCGCGGCTAAGCCATAAAGTCGGCATACCTTCAGAAGTATGCTGACGAACAAAGGAGGATTCACCAAACTTTTGATAAAGCTCTGCAATAACGGCCGGAACTTCGGACGTGTTTTGTTGCATACTTTTAGTGTTATTAGTACTCAAGTTCTTCTCTTTTTAGGCTTAGTTTTTAGGCTTAGTTCTAGGCTTAAATTTCACTGATTCTTAGATTATGTTTCATCAGGGCTTCTTAATTCTTTTGCGGCGATCCTGTCTGCAAGACGAGCTTCACGTTGAACGACATTCCGTCCTTTCTCATAAATGCCCTGATCATTAATAACCCAACTCACAGAACGACGCTGATTACCAACTGAGTCCTGCAATAAGTTTAAGCCTTGCAAAAGCGCTTCTGGTCTTGGAGGACACCCGGAAACATAAACATCAACAGGAAGGAATTTATCCACACCTTGAACAACTGAATAGATGTCGTACATGCCGCCTGAATTAGCGCAGGACCCCATACAAATAACCCAACGAGGCTCCATCATTTGTTCATAAAGACGCTGTACTACAGGTGCCATTTTTCTAAAAACAGTACCTGCGATGATGATCATATCAGCTTGACGGGGAGTAGCTCTGAATACTTCTGCACCAAAACGGGCAATATCGTGACGACTGGAAATAGCTGTTGCAGCCTCAACGTAGCAACAAGACAATCCAAAGTTGAAGGGCCAGATAGAGTTCTTACGACTCCAAGCAACCATGTCTTCAAGCCTTGTCATGATCACATTCTTTCTAATGTGATCATCAAACTGATTCATACCAGGGCTAGCAGAATAAGTATCTTCAGGTTTTACTAATTCCCAACTCATTAATGGTGCCCCCCATGAGCGTGATTATCTGTTTGATCTTCCAATTTTGCTTTTTTATGTTTGCCAATGTTGACGACTCCACCCTCACCCAAGCTATTGCTCAGATCGTCTCGTTGTCTTTGTGTGCGCCATTCAAGCGCGCCAGAGCGCCATAAGTAAATCAGCCCTGCAATCAGGATAAGAATAAAAATAAGGACTTCTGCATAACCTAACCAACCACTCTCACGAATAGAGATTGCCCAAGCAAAAAGAAAAACAGCTTCCAGGTCAAAGATGATGAAAAGTATTGCAGTTAGATAGAAAGGGACTGAGATTTTAAATTGGGCTGAGCCAACAGACAGCATACCTGATTCATAAACTTCATGGGTCGTATGATCTTTACGCTTTTGCCCAAGTAAATGTGAGATACCAGTTACTGCTCCGATGATAACAATAACGGCTACTGTAAAAAGAACTAATGGGAAAAGATCGATATTCAAACTATTTACTCGTTTAGTTACTTCATAAAATGGGCAAATTTTCGGCGACGATTATAAGCTAACAACGCCCTCTATTCCATTAGTTCTTGCCTTGCTTTTGAATTTTTTTTTTAAAAAACTCGATTGTAACCATCATAAGCTGCGACCTTATAAGCCTCAGCCATAGTGGGATAGTTAAAAGTTGTATTCATAAAATACTTTAAGCTATTTGCATCCCCTTCTTGACTCATGATTGCTTGACCAATATGAACAATTTCAGATGCTTGAGCACCAAAACAATGAATGCCTAAAATTTCTAAGGTGTCAAAATGGAAAATAATTTTCAACATTCCAACATCTTCACCAGTAATTTGTGCTCTAGCTAAATTCCTAAAATAAGCCTTGCCTACTTCATAAGGGATTTTCTTCTCAGTCAACTCCTGCTCATTAGCACCAAGAGTGCTTATTTCAGGGATTGTATAAATGCCGCTCGGGATTTGTTTTACAAAATGAAACTCATCAGGATTAACAATCGCGTTGCAAGCCGCTCTACCTTGATCAAAAGCTGCACTGGCTAATGACGGCCAGCCTATGACATCACCGGCAGCATAAATATGCTCCAATTCAGTTTGATACTTATCGTTGACGTTGAGCTGCCCTCTGCCATTAGCTTTCAAACCGATACTTTCGAGATTTAGGGAGTCTGTATTACCGGTGCGCCCATTAGCCCAGAGCACAATATCGCTCTTAATCTTCTTGCCCGATTGTAAATAAGTAATGACGACATCTTCTCCACACTCCATAGAATCAAAGTGTTCTTGATGATGGCAACGAACCCCCAAGTTACCAAGGTGGTAACCTAAGGCATCACTGATTTCATTATCCAGAAAAGAGAGTAGCGAGTCAGCTGGATTGATTAGCTCTACTGTTATCCCAAGGCCAGCAAAAATAGAGGCGTATTCACAACCAATGACGCCAGCCCCAATAATAGTCGCCTTGCTGGGAGTATGATTGAGCTTTAAGATTGTGTCGCTATCAAAAACAAGCGGGTGATTGAAGTCGACAAATTCAGGCCTATAAGGTCTCGAACCCGTTGCTATTATAAAATGATCAGCCTCAACTTTACTTTTCTTTTTCCCATCGAAGATTTCAATGCTGTGTTTATCTAGGAAACGAGCCGAACCATAAATAACAGGAATATGGTTTCTTTCGTAATTGGCGGTGTGCACGCTAAGCTGTTCGTCTACTGCATGCTGAGCATGCCTCATAATTCTCTCATAGCCAACTCTTCTAACGTCAGCTAGATCTCGAAACATCGGATTACTATTAAGCACTAAAAACTGTCGAACAGAATTTCTTAAGGCTTTGGAGGGAATAGTACCGTGGTAAGCTGAGTTACCGCCAAGACGAGGTTGATCGCAAATCATGGCAACCTTGCGTTTGGATTTAGCAGCATTCATAGCCGCCGACTCTCCTGCCGGACCACTACCAATCACAATAATCTCATAACGTTGCTTGGTTGCCATTCTTGTACTCAGTTATTCTGTGATAAGAAAGTCTCTAATACCCCAACTATTAATCTAGCCAATCTAGCTAATCTCTTAGTAAATGCCTAGCTATCCATTGATTCATTTTCAGGGTAAGACAGGTAATTTACACCAGCCATTTTAGAAACCATTCGAACGACTTGATTGCTGTAGCCAAACTCATTGTCGTACCAAAGATATAAAACCATGTTTTTGCCTTGGACTTTGGTGGCAGTGGCATCAAGAGTTGCTGCTTCGCGCATTCCAACGAAATCACTTGATACAGCATCAGGTGACTCAGTATACCCGAGTTGATTTTGTAATGGTGAATGTAAGGCAATATTTCTTAAGTATTCGTTTATTTCATCTTTACTGCTGTCTTTGTCTAAAGTCAGACTTAAGATGGCCATAGATACGTTAGCCACAGGAACCCTAACAGCATTACCTGTCAACTTGCCCTCAAGTTCAGGGACAGCTTTCGCAACAGCTGTAGCAGCACCCGTTTCAGTTAGCACCATGTTAAGTGCGGCACTACGACCTCGACGGTCTGCTTTATGGAAATTGTCGATTAAGTTCTGATCGTTAGTGTAGGCGTGAACAGTTTCAACATGACCATGCACAACACCATACTTTTCATTAATCAGTTTTAAGACCGGTGCAATTGCATTTGTAGTACAAGATGCTGCAGAGATAATTTGATCTTCAGGGGTGATCATGTCGTGGTTGATTCCAGACACGATATTCTTTAAATCACCCTTACCCGGAGCTGTCAGCATAACTTTGCTCACACCTTTAGATTGCAAATGCAAAGACAAGCCTTCTCTGTCTCTCCATTTACCTGTGTTATCAATTATCAAGGCATCGCTGATTCCATATTGCGTATAATCCAAAGTATCAGGACCATCGGAATAAATGATATGAATGATATTTCCATTGGCAATAATTCGACTGTTCTCTTCATCGACTCGAATAGTTCCTTCAAAAGAACCATGGATTGAATCATGACGCAGCAAGTTCACCCTTTTCACCATATCGCCATCACCCGATCTACGAACCACAATGGCACGTAAGCGCATTACTTGACCATTACCGGTTTGCTCGAGTAATAAACGTGTTACTAAACGTCCGATTCGACCGAATCCATACAGAACAACATCAGTTGGTCTCTCTATAGGCTTGTAATCTACATTGATCAGGTGCTCTAGTTCTCTTTTAACGAACTCATTAACGTCAGGCTTGATAGTTTGTTTATCAGAAAAGCTCATATAATTGACAGTGAGTTTCCCCAAATCAATTTGGCAAGGACTAAGATCTAACTTACAGATAGCCTCAAGCACTTGATGACTTTCAAATTCGGAGAGTTCGTTACGTGCCACTTCCCTAACTCGGCGATGCGACTTCATGATTACGGCTGTTGAGCGATTATTCAGGGCTCGACCATATAGAAAGGTTTGGACGCCCTTTTTATGTTCAAGCATTCCAATCATAGGAACCATTTGCTGAGCAAGTGCTCCCCTTTCTTTCCAGTCACCAAAGTAATCATCTAAGTTAGGTCTAACCACGATAAAATCCTGTTTTGTTAATTTATTGAAAATAGGGTTCATTTGAACGGCGCGTATTATCTTAGGATGCAATTCATAAGTCCAATCGAAATCAGAATTAGCGGAAAAATGACTCCATTTATGACATCATAGCGCCCTTTTACACTAGCTAGGATCAATGTGAAGCAGTTTGATATTTTCTCGCCACCACTAGATGAAAAAAATCTAGTTCCAGGTAGTCGTCAGTCATGGGGTGGTTTAGTTGGTTCTAGTTCGGCCTTATGTATTGCCAATTGCGCTGAGCAATACGATGGTTTGCTTCTAGTATTAACTGAGAACAATCAGCAAGCTCAAAGACTTAAGTCTGAACTTGAGTTTTTTTATCAATCAGAGCAATCTGAATCGCCTGTTTTCTTAGAAGAATTCCCAGACTGGGAAACTTTACCATATGACAACTTTTCTCCTCTTCAGGATATTGTTTCACAACGCTTAGAAATACTTTCTCAAATTAGCCTCCAGAAGAAAGGCATACTGATTGCTTCTATCAGCAATATTCTACATCGCTTAATTCCAGCCTCTTATATTCAAAGCCGTTCACTCTCTTTTTCGCTTAATGAGCATTTAGATATCCACAAGTTGCGCCTTAAATTAGAAAACTCAGGTTACAACTGTGTCGATGCTGTTTATGAGCATGGAGAATTCGCTCTTAGAGGCTCAATCTTAGATATTTTCCCAATGGGCTCAAAGGAGCCTTTTCGGATTGAGCTTTTTGATGATGAAATTGAAAGTCTGCGTAGTTTTGATCCTGAGACGCAAATATCCAAAGACAAAATACAGAACATTAAACTACTTCCAGGCAAAGAGTATCCTTTAGACCAGCAAGGCATTGAAACCTTCAGGCAAAATTTCCGCGAATCTTTTGATATTGATTTAAGAAAATGTCCTCTTTATGAAGATATTTCACAAGGCATAGCTTCTCCAGGAATAGAATATTACATCCCATTATTCTTTCCAGAGCTTTCCACGTTTTTTGATTATCTACCTGAGCGAACCTTATTGCTTAGTTATGGTGAAATCTTTGAAGGAGCTGAACAGTTTTGGCGTGAGGTTAATAGCCGATATACAGAAAGGAGTGTTGATAAGCAACGCCCTCTTCTCGCCCCAGAGCAAATATTTATTCCAACTAACGAATGCTTTTCCGAACTTAAAAACTACCCTCAAATTCAACTGAGGACAAAGCTTGGACTGAAACAACACATTGACGTAAGGACACAAAACTTCCCAGACATAGAAGTCAATCATAAACTGGAAAATCCTTTGGGACCTCTGCAAGAGTTTTTAAACCAGCATCCAGACAAACCAATCTTGTTTTGTACGGACTCTGCAGGTCGAAGAGAAACTTTACGAGACCTTTTAAAAACAATTCAAGTTTATCCGGAAGTGCTTTCTGGATGGAAAGACTTTACTGAGGCCAGACCAAAAATCGCAATAACGATTGCTCCAGTTGAAATGGGCTTATGGTTAAAAGACCCAGAGCTGATTGTCATATCTGAAAGCCAGCTTTTCATTCACCATGTCAGTCAGCGTCGTCGTCGCGGCAAACATCAAGATAACACCGACTTCATTGTTAAAAGCTTAACTGAATTACGGGAAGGCTCGGCGGTCGTTCACATTGATCATGGCGTTGGTCGCTATAGAGGCTTACAAAGCTTTGATGTCGACGGACAACAAACTGAATTCTTGATACTGGAGTACGCCGACCAGGCAAAGCTTTATGTTCCTGTTTCATCTTTACATTTAATAAATAGATACAGCGGCGCAGATGTTGATTTTGCGCCCCTACATAAATTAGGAAGTGATCAATGGGTTAAAGCTCGTAGAAAGGCAGCCGAGAAAGTTGTCGATGTTGCTGCAGAATTACTCGATATTTATGCACGAAGAGAAGCGAAGAAAGGTCAGACTTTCGACTTACCTAAAAAAGACTATCAATTATTTGCTAACAGCTTTCCTTTTGAGGAAACTGAAGATCAAGAAGATGCAATCAAATCAGTAATCTCAGACATGACGACAGCAAAAGCCATGGACCGATTGATTTGCGGAGATGTTGGTTTTGGTAAAACTGAAGTTGCGCTACGTGCTGCTTTCATCGCTGTGCAGAACCATACACAGGTCACTATCTTAGTCCCTACCACTTTACTAGCCCAACAACATTTCGATAACTTTAAAGATCGCTTCGCTGATTGGCCTATTAACGTAGCCCTCATGTCTCGTTTTGTAGACAAAAACAATCAAGACAAAAATTTGATCGATATCGCTAATGGAAAAATTGATATTGTGATTGGCACGCATAAGTTATTGCAGTCTTCAGTTAAATACAAAAACTTAGGTCTTTTGATTATCGATGAAGAACATCGCTTTGGTGTAAGACAAAAAGAAACGCTTAAAAGTTTTAGGGCTGATGTAGACATCTTAACCTTAACCGCCACTCCAATACCTAGAACACTCAATATGGCTATGTCAGGGATGCGTGATCTCTCAATTATCGCAAGCCCTCCTCCAAGAAGACTCTCCATTAAAACTTTTATTAGAGAATCCAATCCTGCCTTAATTAAAGAGGCCATATTAAGAGAATTGCTCAGAGGTGGTCAGGTTTTCTTTCTTCATAATGAAGTTAAATCGATAGAAAAAGCGGCTGAAGAAATCCGTAAGCTTGTACCTGAAGCTAGAGTGGCCGTTGGTCACGGACAGTTACGAGAGGCCGAATTAGAACGTGTAATGTCTAAGTTCTATCACAAGCATTATAATGTTTTAGTTTGCTCTACCATTATCGAGACTGGTATCGATATTCCTAACGCAAATACAATCATCATCGAGCGAGCTGACAAATTTGGTCTGGCCCAATTGCATCAACTGCGAGGTAGAGTTGGCAGATCCCACCATCAAGCTTATGCGTATATGTTAACCCCCCATCCTAAGAGCATGAGTAAAGATGCCCAAAAACGAATAGAAGCCATTGCTTCTGCGGATACATTAGGTGCTGGTTTTACATTAGCGAGCCATGACCTTGAAATCAGAGGCGCTGGTGAACTTTTGGGAGATGAACAAAGCGGTCATATACAGACTATCGGGTTTTCTCTTTATAGCGAGATGCTGGAACAAACTATAAAAATGATGAAGGCCGGCAAAAAACTTAATTTAGACCGACCTTTGCAAGAGAGCACTGAAATAAATTTACACATTCGAGCACTAATTCCCGACGACTACCTGGTAGATGTTCATTTACGTTTAATGATGTATAAGCGTATCGCTAATGCAAAATCTAATGATGAATTACGAGAGCTTAAAGTAGAAATGATTGATCGTTTTGGTTTACTGCCATTACCGGTTAACTATTTATTCAGCGTAACCGAAATCAAGTTGCTTGCTGAAAAGCTAGGAATTTCCAAAATTGAAGCGAATGCAAAAGTCGGTAAAATACATTTTAAAAATGATACGATTGTTGATCCTTATTCCATCATTAAACTTGTACAAGAAAGCACCCCTATTTTTAGTTTATCTGGAGCCAATGAGTTGAAATTCACCCATGATAGAATCGATGCTGATGAGCGTCTTGAGTTTGTGAATGAAACACTTTTATTACTGTCGAAAGAATTAAATAAAGAACAATGAAAACTCTGATCAGTTCGGTTCTTACTCTAAGTTGCCTCATAGCAAGCATGAATCTTTGTGCCCAGACCTTCAGCTATGACGGCAACCGTTGGTATGAAATAGAAGTCAGTATTTTCACTAATCAAAGTATTGACGCAACAAACCAAGAGTTATTTTTACCTGAAAATATAGAGCTAAACTACCCATCCCCGATTACCCACTTAACGCCTTTATCTAATTTTTTCTCTACTTATTTCACTAAAGTCAAAGCCGAGCAAACTCAAAAGGACTTATTTTTGGAAGCTCAAGCCACTGCTATCGAACCACTGCCAACGCTTGGGCCTGTTTACCTTGAACCAAACACTGATTTTCGTTTAATCGATAAAGACAGTGCAGCTTTTATAAGCCTTAGCGAAAGTGAGCACGAGTTCACTCAATTTAATCGAAACCTTGAGCTAAATAGGAATCATCGACTACTTTTCCATGCCGTCTGGCGCCAGCCTGTTCTGAATAAAGTTCAAGCAACAGCTATTGCGATTAAAGGTGGTGACGATTTTGGTTTGCACAGTGAACTCGAAGGTAGCATTTTAATTAGCTACAACATCAACCGTGTGGACATTGATACTCAACTTTGGAGGAATAGCTTTGCAATAAACAGTGAATTCGATTGGGAAATCCCAGCTTCACCTTTGAATGAAGTTCCCATGAACGAAAATGGTTTTATTGAATCCGAAAGCCTTGCTTCTAACCTTGTTATCGATCAAGTTTACCCGATGGAAGAAACTCGCCAAATGATCAGCAATCAGCTGCACTATCTTGATCACCCAGCCCTAGGCTTACTAATTGAAGTGCGACCATATGAGCTGCCCTCAATTTTTGACTTTTCACTGGATTAAACTTACTAAAATGCCTGCATTCAGATATGGGATAAAGCTTCGTTTATTAAGCTCCGGATACTATCTAGACCGCTTTCTAGAACCTGTTTGATGCTGTCCAGGCTAATTTCTTTTTCACTTAAACCAGCTGCAGGATTTACCACTAAAGCGATACAGGCATAGGCTATGCCCAATTCTCTAGCCAAAGAGGCTTCAGGCATTCCAGTCATCCCAACCAAGTCACAACCATCGTTTTTTAATCTCCTGACCTCAGCAGCTGTTTCTAATCTAGGACCTTGAGTACAGCCAAAACAAGCAGACTCAAGCACACTCGACTGATGTTTTGTGAGCTCTTTAAGCAATATGTTTCGTAAATTCGAATCGTAAGGCTCTGTAAAATCTATATGGTCATGCAGGGAATTTAAGCCATCAAAATAGCTATGTTCACGACCCCAAGTGTAATCAATTAATTGATCTGGAATCACAATTTGCCCAGATAAAAGTGAGAGGTTTATAGCCCCGACTGCATTAACCGCGAGGATGGTTTCAACGCCCACTTGTTTAAGCGCCCAAATATTTGCTCGATAATTTATTTTATGGGGTGGAATATTATGATCTAGACCATGTCGTGGAATAAACGCCACAGCAATATTATTTAGGTTTTGGAAAACTACTTGAACTGGGTCTTCTGAGTAAGGCGTTTGAATATCTAGAACAGAACTATCTATAATCTTTTCTGGGTTCAGTTGATAGAAGCCACTACCACCAATAACCGCTATTTTTGCTGTCGTTTCTGCTAGAGCTACTTTCGTGCTGGTACTCACAATCGTTTAACGATAGTAAGCATTTTCCTGAACGCTGTGGTCCGTAACATCTTTCACCGCACTAAGCTCAGGTAATTGATCCATTAGGCTCTTCTCGACCCCTTCCTTTAGCGTGACATCAACCATGCCACAGCCCTGACAACCACCTCCAAACTTCAGTACGGCAGTGTTATCTTCAGTTAATTCTTCTAGTGTGACGTAGCCGCCATGAGCTTGTAACCCTGGATTAATCTCGTTATAAAGTATGTAGTTAATCTTATCTGAGAGAGAACTATCCTCAGATATCTTTGGCATACGGGAATTTGGAGCTTTTATTGTTAATTGTCCACCCATACTGTCTTTAGCAAAATCAACAACAGCGCCTTCAAGGTAAACCTTACTTTTTGCTTCTACAAGAGCTTTGAAACCTTCATATTCAAATGCTTCATCACCTTCTTGCTCTTCTCCAGGGCGACAAAATGCAATACAAGTTTCTGCTTTTGGTGTGCCTCCATCGAGAACAAATACACGGATAGCTATACCTTCACAATCTTGTTTCTTCAAAAGGTCTGCAAGATATTTTTGTCCTGAGTCTGTTATGTCTATCATTAAAGTTCTGCCGTTTGTGGAGTAATTTTAGTACTATCTACAATAATTAATGCTTTGAGTTAATTATACCGCCAGTGATAAGAAACAAATACTATCACACTAACACTTTAGATAAGGTCAAAATAACGTGAATCAAGCCCCTCAAAAAAAACATACTCTTGATACTGAACAAGATACTAAAACTGAGAACATCCCATTCTGGAAAGTTATGCTAAGTGTTATTCAAGCGAGTATTGGGGTTCAAAACTCTAAAAACAAAGAACGCGATTTTACTCAAGGAAAGCTCGTTCCCTTTATCGCTGCCGCATTAATTTTTACAGTGTGTTTTGTGCTACTAATAATGCTTGCTGTGAAAATAGCCCTGAGCTGAAACTGAGCTAGTGTGAGCGACTAGCTATAGGAAATTAGCCATTAGCAAGAAAAACCATGGCACCTACAGCTATCAACACTAAACAAAAAATTGCTAGTGTATCGGCTTTACTATCAGCTTCATTAAATTCAGTATTTTCGGGCTTATTGTTTATTTCACTCATGATAGGATTGTCTTACTCAATTAAAAGACGCAATTATCCTTGTCTGACAAGAAAACTCAAGTCTACAATGGCGCAAACCACAATGATTGTGTATTATTTCGCCTCAAATTTTTAGCTAACCAGATCCTACTATGTATATCTATGATCAATATGATCATCTAATGCTGGAAGAGCGTATTTCCCAGTTTAGAGATCAGACCCAGCGCTATCTAAACGGCGACTTAACAGATGAACAATTTCTGCCTTTGCGATTGCAAAATGGCCTATATATTCAAAGATTAGCTCCGATGCTTCGTGTAGCTGTTCCTTATGGGCTGATGTCGTCCACACAAATGAAGAAGATGGCCTCCATCTCAAGAGACTATGATAAGGGTTACGCGCACTTATCTACTCGACAAAACATTCAGTTTAACTGGCCAAAATTAGAGCAACTGCCTGATTTGTTGGCTGAACTTGCTGAAGTCAGTATGCACGCTATTCAAACAAGCGGTAACTGCATTCGTAACACCACCACTGATCAATTTGCTGGTGCTGCAGCCAATGAAATTGAAGACAGTCGTCCATGGTGCGAAATTATCAGACAGTGGTCTACTTTCCATCCGGAGTTTGCTCACCTACCCCGTAAGTTCAAGATAGCTGTCTGTGGTACTGAAGTGGATCAAGCGGCCACTCAAGTCCATGATATCGGCTTGTATCTATTAAAAAATGAAAATAGCGAAGTCGGCTTTAAAGTCCTAGTTGGTGGCGGGCTTGGTAGAACGCCAATAATCGGTAAAGTAATTTGTGAATACCTGCCTTGGCAGCATTTATTGACCTATCTTGATGCGATTATGCGTGTTTACAATATGGAAGGCCGTCGTGATAACAAATACAAAGCACGAATAAAAATTCTGGTTAAAGAGCTAGGCATTGATACTTTTAGAGAAAAAGTTGAAGCGCAATGGCAATTCAGTAAAGACTCACAAGCAACATTAAACGAAGAAGAAGTAGCCCGTAGCAAAAGCTTCTTTTCTACCTTCGTTTATGATGATCTCCCTAATGTTGACGAGTCAATTACTTTAGCTAGACAATCTGACCTCCTCTTTAATAACTGGGTTGAACGTAACGTTTCTCAGCATCGTGAGAGCGGTTATCGAATCGTTACTTTATGCTTAAAACAAACCGGAATAGCCCCTGGTGATATAACGGATAGACAAATGGAATTTGTAGCCGACTTGGCAGAACGTTATAGCTTTTCAGAAATGCGAATTACTCACGAGCAAAATTTAACTCTTGCCGATGTACGTTTAAAAGATCTTTATAAAATATATAAAGCCTGTAAATCTGAAAGCTTAAGCACTTCTTATCTTGGTTTGTTGAACGACATCGTTTGCTGCCCGGGTGGAGACTTCTGCTCTTTGGCAAATGCTAAATCCATTCCAATCGCTGAAGCAATACAGCGTCGCTTCGATGATTTCGACAGACTAAATAAGATTGGCGATATTACCTTGAATATTTCAGGCTGCATGAATGCATGTGGACATCACCATGTTGGAAATATAGGGATTATTGGCGTAGATAAAAAAGGTGCCGAATTTTATCAGGTCGCCTTAGGTGGTGATGCTGGCAGAGAAGCCAAGCTTGCTAAAATACTTGGACCCGCTTTTTCTCAGGATGAAATTCCCGATGTGATCGAAAAAATTATTCAGATTTATGAAGATCAACGCCAAGATAATGAAAAGTTTATTGATACCTATCAGCGTGTAGGGATGGACCCTTTTAAGGAGAAAGTTTATGCCAAAGCTGATTAAAGGTGATCAATTAATTGATAATGAATGGGAGCTTGTTTCAGCAGACGCGAACATTGATGACGTTTTGAGTTCAAATGCAAATCGTCTTTTAGTGCCCGTTTTATTATTTCTAGATCATACAGAGCGGCTAGCTGATCTTGATTCTGAAGTTGGCGTTTGGATTGATAGTGAGCAAAACCTTTCCATTCTTCCAGAATGGATCAATTCTTTCCCCGTCATTGCGTTAAACTTTCCTAGCTTCAAAGACGGCCGCGCCTATTCTTATGCTGCTATTATTCGCCAGCAGCTCGGCTATAACGGAGAGCTAATGGCGATTGGTGATGTACACCGAGATCAATTAAGTTACATGCTAAGCTGTGGATTCAGTAGTTTTTTAGTTTCAGATGATTCCAATCATGAAGTTATGTTAAATGGCCTTCATGATTTTTCTGAAAACTACCAAAGCACTGTACTTAATCCAATACCTTTGTTCCGAAGGCGTTCAAGCTAACTTAAACACCTTAAGTAATATTGTCTCTCGGTGACTTATGCAGCCAACTCAGCATAGTGTTATCGAGGGCTTTTTCCAGACTTATTCCGAACTTATCTACTAAGTTCTTTTTCTTTTCATAGTTGACCGAGTAAACCTCTCCTTGTTGGCAACACTCTGAAATAAATTCATCACTTGTTTTTATTTCGTCAACAAGATTAAATTCAAGCGCTTTTTTTCCAAACCAAGTTTCACCAGTTGCTACAGCATTTATATCGAGTATTGGCCTATGTTCTTTGACAAAATCTTTGAACAAGTCATGAGTTTGTTGAATTTCTTGCGTGACTTTCTCGCGCCCTTTATCGGTATTTTCTCCGAACATAGTCAAAGTCCGTTTATATTCTCCAGCTGTAATCATTTCAAAATCGACATTATTTTCTTTCAATAAACGACTGAAATTAGGCATTTGGAGTAGCACACCTATCGAACCAATATAGGCGAAAGGTGCAGCAATAATTTTTGAACCTAAGCAGGCCATCATATAACCGCCACTAGCTGCCACTTTGTCTACGCTAATCGTTAATACGAGTTTAGCTTTTCTTATTCTATCCAGTTGAGAGGCCGCAAGACCGTAAGCATGAACCATGCCTCCTGGGCTTTCCAGCCTAAGAACAACTTCATCTAACTCGGGTCTGGCTATACTTAAAATTGCGGTGATCGATTCACGCATATTCTCTACTTGAGAAGCTTTAGTATCACCATCAAAATCTAAAACGTAAAATCGTTTTTTATTTTCATCTTCTTTTGACGCTTTTTTATTTTCTTTAGCTTGCTTTTTTTCTGCTTTTTTCTGGGCCTTTATTTCTTTTTTAAGCTGCTCTTCATTCTCAACGACGTTTTTGATTTCGTCAGTAAGGTCATTAATTTTTTTATTCAAGTGAGTAACAACAATAGAACCAGGTTGATCCTTTTTAGTTTTTGCAGAACTCGCTACAACAGCAACAATAACTATGATTATTGCAACAACAAAGGTAATGGTTTTTGCTAAAAACAAACCGTACTCAGAAAGAAATTCCACAATTCACCTCAAGTTAAAATCTAAAGTTTGAAAATTCAGTTTAGTCGTCATCCAATGGCCATAATAATGAGCCAGAGCTTTCTTTTATGTTATTAAGTCTAGATAAATGAGCTTGCTCTTCTTCATCAGTGGCCTGAATAACTCGTAATGCAGGACGATCTTTTGATAATCGCTTGATAGGTTTATTGGCAGAACCTTCAGAGCTATATTCTTGGCCAAGTGCAAAACTTGATTGCCCTCCCGTCATACTCAAAAAGACATCTGCAAGAATTTCAGCATCCAGTAGTGCCCCATGTAACTCACGCTGTGTGTTATCAACAAAGTAACGTTTACATAAAGCGTCTAAGTTATTTTTTTGACCGGGATGCTTTTTCCTAGCCATGGCTAAAGTGTCTAGAATTGCACAATACTCAGCCATTTTCTTGTAGCCACGATTCAAATCCTGCAACTCAGTATCCAAAAACCCAATATCAAAAGGAGCGTTATGAATGATCAATTCAGCACCTTTAACAAAATCAAGAAATGTATCAGCAATTGCAGTGAATAAAGGCTTATCCGCAAGAAACTCGTTAGTGATGCCGTGAACTTCAAGGGCCCCTGCATCTATGTGTCTCATTGGATTAATATAAATATGTAGATTGTTTCCAGTTAAACGGCGATTAATAAGCTCAACACAACCAATTTCAATAATACGATGCCCCTGGCTAGGCTCTAAACCAGTAGTTTCAGTATCTAGTACTATCTGTCTCATAGTTCATCGATTCCTTTGTTGGCCATTTCGTCTGCCAACTCATTACCAGCGTCTCCACTGTGCCCTTTTACCCAATGCCAGTTTATTTCATGCTCAGAAACTAAGGAATCTAATTGCTGCCATAAATCAACATTCAGTACCGGCTTTTTAGCCGCTGTTCGCCAACCTCGCTTCTTCCAATTAACTATCCACTCAGTGATTCCCTGCAAAACATATTTGGAATCAGTATATAACTCAATTACACAAGGGTACTTTAAAGCCTCAAGTGCTTTAATCACGGCAGTAAGCTCCATACGATTATTGGTACTTTCTCTTTCACCACCATGCAAGGTTCTCTGTTGATCGTCATACTCAAGTACTGCCCCCCAACCTCCAGGACCCGGATTTCCTCGGCACGCACCATCAGTATAAATTGTAACTGTCTTCCTGCTCATTAGCTTTAGTGTAGAGTCTTGTTATGAGGATTATTAGGGGCTAACCGAGCGCTATCACCTATCGCAAAACCCTTTGGCTGTTTTACCATAGATCTCCATGGCTCACGAATTGGAGTAATTGTGTGCACTTGTTTAAGAGCTGAGATCACATAAATCCCTCCTGTGGGCCAATTTAAACGTTGTGCTATTCGACTGAGAAAAGATGAATATTTGATTAGGCGACTGTTGTTTACAGGTAAGGAATAAAGACCGTAATTTACCGAATCAACTTTTAGATTCAACAACTTTAACCAGTCACATAAACGCATACTACTGAGTAAATTAGCTTGCCAAGGGTTATTTTTATTTTTACGGCTGAGCTTCTGCCGTATTCCCCATGTGCTAAAAGGATTGAAGCCTATGATTAAAAGGTGCCCCCCTGCTATCAACACTCTATCCACTTCTCTAAGCAGTTGATGCGGGTCTTCGGAATAATCGAGAACATGGTGTAGCACCACCATATCGACAGAATCTGAGGCCAAAGGTATAGATTCGGCTTGCCCTACTAAACCACCTGAACTGGTATTTTCAGAAGGAGTTAAACAGAATTTGTGACCAATAGGACTGTCTTCATGTATTACGACATCTGCACAACTCAGCTGCAATAAATGATAACCAAAGCGTCGGTTCATCATTCCTTCTAAAAGCTCTGATTCAGCTTTCAGTAAAGTTTGACCCAGCGGGGTTTTAAGCCAGTCGGTCATATTACTGAACAGCGAGTTTTCCATAATTTTTCTATCTTGCATGGCAGTCATGATACCCTATTCCCAAATTTCACTAAAACCAAAACCGAAATAATATGCTAGAAATTAACCCAATTAAGGCTTTTAACGATAATTACCTTTGGTTATTCAAAGAAGCCGATTCAGCTTCCGCATGCATAGTCGATCCAGGCGATGCAAAACCAGTTTTAGCTTACCTAAAAAAATATAACTTAAGCCTAGAGGCTATCTTGATCACCCATCATCATGCTGATCATATTGGCGGGGTTGAAGAGCTACTTGAACAATATGATGTGCCCGTATATGGCCCAGAATCTTCACACATCCCGTCTATAACTAGGCAAGTTCATGATAGTGATAGTTTTATTGTTGCTAACACCTCATTCAAGGTAATTGAAATACCTGGCCACACTCTAGATCATATTGCCTACTACACTGATTCAGGTGCCTATCAGCCGGATTTGAATACTGAACTACCCGCTTTATTTTGTGGTGATACCTTATTTGCTGGTGGATGTGGAAGAATTTTTGAGGGGACAGCTCCAATGATGTTTGAGTCTTTACAGAAATTGGCTCAATTAAAACCAGGCACAGAAGTTTTTTGTGCACATGAATACACCTTAAATAACCTTTCCTTCGCTCAAGCTGTAGCGCCAAATGACGAAGCGATAAATAAACGTTTCATAATAGAAAGTGAAAAACGCAAAAAAAACTTACCTACTGTGCCCACTAGCATTGAAATTGAATTGAAAACCAACCCTTACCTACGTTGCTCTGAAAAAATAATAAGACAAAACTTGAATTTGCCAAGCCTTAGCCCGGTAAATGTTTTTGCTGCTTTACGACAATGGAAAGATAACTTTTAATTGAATTGAGACATTGCTTAAGCAGTAACACCAAGCAATGATTTACCTGGAATCGCTTCTAGAAGACTTTTTGTGTAAGCCGCTTGTGGGTTTGAAAAAATATCATGCACAGCGCCTGTTTCCACAATACGCCCTTCTTTCATAACAATAATTCGGTCTGACAAATACCTCACCACACCTAAATCATGAGAAATAAATAGCATTGTAAGATTAAATTTCTCAACCAGTTCCAACAATAGATCTAAAATTTGCGCTTGTATGGTTACGTCCAAGGCAGATACAGGCTCATCAGCGACAATAAATGATGGTTTAGTAGCGATTGCTCTTCCAATTGCTATACGCTGCCTCTGACCTCCTGAGAACTCATGCGGATAACGCCGAATACTTTCTCGGGCCAGTCCAACTGAGTCCATCAATGAAAATATTTCGGCATCTAGATGTTTTTTTGCAACAATTTTATGCAGCAGAAGTGGCTCAGCCAAAGTATCATAGACAGACATTCTTGGATTTAAGCTGGCATAAGGGTCCTGAAAGATCATCTGCATTTGACGCCTTAAAGGTTTCATTTCCGCCATAGAATAATTACTTATATTGAGCCCATCGAAAGAAATTTCACCTTTGTTTAGGTTTAATAAACGTAATATCGCTCTTCCCGTGGTTGATTTACCAGAGCCAGATTCGCCAACCAAACCTAAAATTTCGTGACGTTTTATGTTGATTGAAACATCATCGACAGCTTTTATCATTTCTTCGCCTTTATTGCCTTGAAAGTAAACACCCAAATTAGAGACCTGAATCAAATCACTGGAATCATTTTGGTTTAACTCTTTTTCAGCAGAAGGAACCGCCGCCAATAATTTTTTCGTATAAGCATGACTTGGCTTATTGAAGATTTGATTTCGATCGCCCTGTTCAACAAAAACACCATTTTGCATAACCGCAATTTCATCAGCAATGTCAGCAACAACACTGAGATCATGACTTATAAAAATCACGCCAATATTTCTACGCTCCTGGAGTTCTTTGATTAACTTTAAAATCTGACCTTGAACTGTCACATCTAAGGCTGTTGTAGGCTCATCTGCAATTATAATTTTTGGCTCGGTAACTAAAGCCATCGCGATCACAACACGTTGACGCATCCCACCTGAGAACTCGAAGGGCCAAGACTTCATTCTTTCAGAAGGATTCTTTATCCCAACTTCCTCTAGTATTTCGCAGCCTTTTTGCCAAGCTTCTTTTTTACTCATACCAAAATGCAGGCATAATGGTTCAATTAGCTGATCACCGATTTTCATAAAAGGGTTAAGAGAAGTCATTGGGTCTTGGAAAATAATTGAAATCCCTTTGCCACGAATTTTTCGTAATTCAGATTCTTTTAATTTGAGCAAATCCTGATTCTCAAACATTACTGAACCAGATTCAATTTTACCTGGAGGCATTGGCACCAGACCTAACATGCTGTAGCAGGCAACAGATTTACCGGATCCAGATTCACCGATAATCGCTAAAGTTTTGCCCGCTTCCACATTAAAACTAATACCATCAACAGCCTTTACTATACCGTTGCGAGTATGAAAGTGAATGCGTAAATCTGTTGCCTCTAATAATGACATATCAATCCTTAGAAGCCTTTGGATCTAGAGCATCACGCAAACCATCTCCAAGAAAATTTAAGGAAAATAGAGTCAGCGTTAAAGCTAAACCAGGAAAGATTAGCAACCATGGATACTCTTCCATACTCTCGACCCCATAAGAAATTAATAAGCCCCAGGATGATTGTGGAGGTTGAATACCCAAACCTAAAAAGCTGAGAAAAGCCTCTAGTAACATAACGTTAGGGATCGTTAATGTCGTGTAAACGATAATCGGACCTAGCGCATTCGGTATTAAGTGCTTTCTAATAATTGCCATGTGTGAAAGCCCGAGCGAGATCGCAGCTTCTATAAATTCCTGTTGTCGAAGACTTTGAACTTGGCCTCTAACTATTCTGGCCATTATCAACCACTCCACAGCTCCTATTGCCAAAAATAACAGAAGTAAATTTCTTCCAAAAATCACCATTAAGAGTACGATAAAAATCATAAATGGGAGCGCATAAAGTATGTCTACAAGACGCATCATTAAAGCGTCTATTTTCCCGCCTGCATAACCGGCTACAGCGCCATAAGTCACACCAATAACTAGAGCCACAGAAGTCGCGATAAAACCCACCATAAGAGAGACACGCCCTCCATATAAAATTCTAGTGAGCATATCGCGACCAAAAGAATCTGTCCCTAACCAATGTGCAAAGGATGGAGCCGAAGCGCCCAATCTGAGATCTTGTTCTTCATAACCATAGGGACTGACAAAAGGAGCAAAGATACAAATAACAATCATCGCTAGTAAAAAAATCAAACCAATCATAGCCAGTTTATTTCTTTTTAAGCGTAGCCAAGCATCATCCCAAAGCGAAACACCCTTAGGAAGGTTTACTGAGGCCTCTATTGTTTTTGCATTTTTATTCATGATTTCTTGAATTGATAGCGCAATCTTGGATTCATCCAAGCCGCTAAAATATCGGACAATAGATTAAAGAAAACAATGAGGCTGGCTAAGAACACTGTCGTACCAAGTATCATTGTGTAATCGCGGTTAAAAGCTGCTTGTATGTAAAAGCGACCGAGCCCAGGCACCTGAAAAACAGTTTCAATCACAAAAGAGCCACTGAGCAAACCCGCGAAGGCAGGACCAAGAAAAGCCACAACGGGAACTAAGCCTCCTCTAAGAGCATGCTTCAAGATAACTGTGCGCTCAGGTAAGCCTTTTGCTCGAGCCGTTCTTAAATAATCTTGAGACAGTACTTCTAACATCCCCGCTCGACTTAAGCGTGCAATGTAAGCCGCATACATTGCTCCTAATGTGATGCTCGGAAGAATTTTGTCACCAGGTATGCTGCCCCAACCAGAGACAGGCAGCCATCCAAGCCAAATTGAAAAAACCAGAACTAATGTCGGACCTAACAAGAAAGAAGGCATACAAATCCCTATCATTGCTAGACTCATTGGACCGTAATCTTGAATCGTATTAGGTTTTAAAGCGGCAATAACACCAGCAAAAGTACCTATTAAAAGAGCAATCAATAAGGCATAGAAACCCAGTTCAGCGGTCACTGGTAGACCTTGAAAAATCAGCTCGTTGACACTTCTACCTGGAAAGTTAAAAGACGGCCCGAACTCACCTTGCGCTAAATCACTCAAATAAGCGAAATATTGCTGATAAGCTGGCAAATCTAGTTTGTACTGAGCTTCGAGAGCAGCTCTAACCTGATCAGAAACGGCTTTCTCACTTGAGAATGGGCCTCCTGGGGCAGCTCTTACAAGAAAGAAAGTGATCGTGATAACCGCAAGGATAACTGGAATAGCTTGCAAAGCTCGAAAGGTAATGAAACGCCACATAATATTTTAATTCTTACCTTTGTAATTATTGATCTGCTTCTAGATAAATAGCTTTCCAGTTAAAATGATCCATTATATTCGATGGAGCTCCCTTTAAGTCCGGACTCCTTAAGCTCTTAGTTTGATAGATATAAATTGGAATAATCGGCATTTCCTGCATCAAAATTGTTTCCGCTTCATTGTATAGTTCATAGCGTTTGTCTTTATCTAAAGTCACAGGCGCTTCTGCAAGAACAATCTCATCGTAGCGAGGATTTGAGAAACCGGTATTGTTGTTGCCTCCCCCTGTAATATACATATCTAAATATGTGTTTGGATCAACATAGTCGCCTGACCATCCTCTTCGAGCGACATCGTAATCCATGTTATCAACACTCTCTAAATATACTTGCCATTCCTGGTTCACCAAGGTGACATTGATATTTAATGATTCTCTCCACATTTCTTGAATAGCGATGGCTATGCGACGATGGTTTTCCTGTGTGTTGTATAGTATTTCAAAACTAGGGAAGCCTTCGCCATTAGGGTAGCCTGCATCGGCTAAGAGCGCTTTCGCTTGCTCAATATCATAAGCAAAGGTCACTGGAGGCTCATAACCAGCGGTTCCTGGTGGCGTTAAAAAGTAAGCTGGTTCCATAATATTTTCAAGCACCGTTTCATTGAGTAAATCTCTATCAACTGCCATTGACAGAGCTCTTCTTACTTTTTCATCTTCGAAAGGAGCCCTACTCGTGTTAATCATGTAATAGTAACTGCTTAAATATGGAGCTAGTAAAATCAAGTCTGGATTATCCGACAAGTAAACAGGGACCTTATCTAGCGGTACATCTCCAGTTCGATGCAACAAGCCATCTCGAAACATTCGCTCCTCAGTGATTAAATTTTCAATTGGGTAAAAAACGATAGCATTTAGTTTTACATTGTCGTAATCCCAATAGTCTGAACGTTTAACTACTCTAACATGAGAGTTAATCCGCCATTCCTCCAATTCAAATGCTCCATTGGTAACAATATTGCCTTCACGCGACCATCGAGAAAGTCGGTCAGTATAAGAACCAAAAGCTTCCACTGTCGCCCTATGGACAGGATAAGTGATGTAATGATCCAGTAATTGTAAAAAATAAGGCGTAGGAGCGCGTAATCGAACCTCAAGTGTATAGGTATCTATAACCTTAACACCCACTTCAGAAAAGTCTGTAATGCTACCAATTGAGTATTCTTCAGCATTAAGGATTGGATACATCATATAAGAGTTTTGTGCACCCAAGGCAGGAGTCAATGCGCGTTGCCATGACCAGCGAAAGTCTTCCGCTGTTACTGGGTCGCCATTACTCCAGAAGGCGTTTTCTCTTAAGTGAAAAGTATAGACTTTACCGTCGGAGCTAATATCCCAGCTCTCAGCCACTCCTGGCTCTGGCTCCAATGTATAAGGGTTCTTAGTCATGAGCCCTTCAAATAAAGAAGTGATTATATGATGTTCAGGAACGCCTGTAGCAAGATGAGGATCAAAGGTCTGGGGCTCTGTGCCGTTCCCGAAGTGTAAAACACCATCTAGTGTTCCTTGTTCTACTCTACTTAAGCCGCCATCTCCGCCACAAGATGCGAGAAGAAATAATAAAGCTACTAACAGACTTTTATGAAAACTATTCATTTGTTGATACTTTCCTCAGGGTTATCGGGAGGTTATCAAAGCTCTTACACAATAAACCCTGAATATCTCAGGGTTTATGGCTTAATTCAATCAGTATTACTCTTAAAAAAATCGCTAGCGATCAATATCAGCTTCTTGTTTCAGATAATTCATATAAGCATCAAAATCAGCAGCGGTTGCTTCCTGTATTAGATAGGCTTCGAGATTATCAAGCACAGCAACATCAAGTTCATCGATATCGCCAGGAATCACATCTTCCAATTCGACAATTACATAATCACCAAAACTCAATTGTTTACCTTCTACTACAGGGGAGTCTTCAGGTTTAGACATCGAGAAAATCATTTGTACAATTTCGGGGGAGAGACCTTGGCTACTGCGGGTTAAATTTCTGCCTCCGGTCCATTCTAGCCCTTGTAGCTCCATTAGGCTGTCAATATTCTGATCATTCTCTATATTGCTTAGAAGCGTCTCGCCTAAGGATTCCGCTTGTTCTTCTGCCTTCTCCCTTCTTAAGCTCGCTTCTATCTCACCGCGAACTTCTGCTAAAGATTTTAATTGTGGCTCTTTACGTTCTAACAACCTTACCACCACACTTCGAGAGTCATCTAGAGCGATTAATTCACTGTTTAGACCATCAAAAATATCAGCACTAAATGCCGTCTCAATTACAGATGGATTTGCTGCTATTCCTATTCCACCAGAGCGATCAAAGAGATCGGTATTCATAATCTCTAGATCAAGTATTTCTGCCGGTTCCTGCAAGTCAATTGTTTCAAAACTTAGATTACTCAGCTCCTCAGCGCGCGCATCATAAATACTGTCTACCCGCTGATCCTGAAGTTCTCGTAATATCCTGTCTCGACTTTCGTCAAAATTAGGTACTTCATTATCCGACATTTCAGTCAATTTTATTAAGTGGACACCAAATTGAGTTCTTACAGGCTCTGAAACTTGCCCTAATTCTAGTGACTTTAAGGCTGACTCAAATTCATCGACAAAAGCTTCACCCGTTGTATAACCCACATCACCACCAAATTCTGCAGAACCTGTATCATCTGAAAACTGAGCAGCTAAATCTTCAAAGCTTTCACCACTATCGATTCGAGTTTTTATGTCTTGTGCACGACTAATAGCATCTTGAATCTCATTCCCAGAAGCCGCTAAAAGAATATGGGAGGCACGTCTTTCTACTTCGGCTTGCAAATTCAAAAGCTCGGCATTGTATTGCTCAAGAATATCCTCTTCTGATATTTCAACTTCAGCCAACAAATCATTTTTATTTAGCTCAACGTATTCTAGAGAGACCAAATCATCCTGCATAAACAAAGAAGGATTATTGTCATAGTAAGTTACGACTTCATCTTCATCGACATTTTGCACTTGCGCAAGCTGAGCAACAGGGATCTGGATAAGCCTGTAGGTTCGTTTTTCCTCTCTGATTTTTGCTAATGCAGCAACTTCTGACGAAGTAGCAAAGCTGGAGGCGGAAAACACAGTTAACATCTGATTCAAAAGACCTTCCCTCTTCAAAGCAGCTCGATAGGAGGCTGGAGTAAAACCAATACTGGTAAGCATCGCTTGTGCCCTTTCATTATTGAAAACACCATCAACCTGGAAATCTACAGTTTGTGCTATCTGAGTATCTAAGGTTAATGGAGAAACAGTCACATCATTACTAACTGCATTTTGAATGAGAAGCTCTCTTTGTATAAGGTTTTCAATAGCTTGCTCTCTAAATTGAGAACTATCAAAACCAGAAAGATCTATATCTGGACCAAGCGAAGAAAGAAGTTGCTGAGAGATTCGTTGAGACTCACTCTCAACCTGAGTCTCATCAATAGCGACCCCATTGACGGTAACAGACGAGTTGCTAACGACGAAAGTCCCAACAATACTGTCTAAACCAAATATTGCAAAAACTAAAATAATAAAAGCTATAAAAACTTTGGCTAAAAGTCCTTTAGAGTTATTTCTGATTGTTTGAAGCATTGTCTAAGTTACCGCAGAATATATTTTATTGATTAAACGCAAAGGGCGCATCAAAGATGCGCCCTTTCTGTATTAAGAGGATACAGGAATCAGCCCATATCCTTCACCTCAAATTAAGAATTAACAGAATCCTTAAGGGCTTTACCAGCTTTAAAAGAAGGTACTTTTGCAGCTTTAATCTGGATAGGTGCACCAGTCTGAGGATTACGACCAGTACGTGCTGCACGGTCTTTTACATTAAAAGATCCAAAGCCAACCAAAGCAACTGAATCGCCTGCCTTCAAAGCACCAGTAATAGTATCAGTCATTGCATCTATAGCTCTGGCTGCTGCTGCTTTAGGTAAATCCGCACTTTCTGCGACTGCATCTATTAGTTCTGATTTATTCACATTATCACCCTTCTCTTATAGTTTAAAAATATAGTTTAAAAATTAAAGTTAATTGAAATTATTGTTATGTTATTAATCGTATTAACTACTACTAAAATTAACTACAACCCAAAATCACTTAACTGCGTTTCAAAAATGAAATTAGTTTAACTACACCCACTAAAACCTTTTGTATAAAACTCTTTACGATCTACCGTAATATAACGTTTAGAGCTTCGATACTTTATACCAACTGTAGAAAGTTAATGTCAAGAAATACCCTGTAATTAATGTGTATTGATCTGTTTTTTAGTCTTTCCTTCGATTTCTTTCTCATTTAGCTCCGCTGTAGTTTTTTTACCAGTAGAATTTTTATTTTCTACAATAGGTTCTGGCATAAACTGTAATGCAACTTCTAAAACTTCGTCGATCCATTTTAAAGGTTTAATATCAAGATCAGCTTTAATATTATCTGGAATTTCTTTTAAATCCCGCTCGTTTTCTTTAGGAATGACAACCGTTTTTATTCCACCTCTATGGGCAGCTAACAACTTTTCTTTTAGACCTCCAATTGGCAAAACTTGACCTCGCAAAGTTATCTCACCAGTCATAGCAACATCTTTCCTAACAGGTATTCCAGTCAAAACTGAAACAATGGCAGTACACATCCCTATCCCTGCACTTGGTCCATCTTTTGGTGTAGCTCCCTCTGGAACATGAACATGCAAATCCATGCTTTCATGAAAGTTGTCTTTTATCCCCATGGCGTTTGCCCGACTACGAACTACCGTTAAGGCAGCTTGAATAGACTCCTGCATAATATCGCCTAAAGAGCCTGTCATAGTTGTTTTACCTTTACCTTGAGTAGCAACAGCTTCAATAGTAAGCAGTTCACCCCCTACCTGAGTCCATGCAAGGCCATTAACTTGACCGATGACATCTTTTTCATCAATTCTGCCGTAATCGTATTTTTGCACACCAGAATACTGCTCAAGGTTGTCAGTATTGATAGACACGGCTTCAGTTTTACTAGCCTTTTTATCACCCATGCTGCGTTCTTTTACTACTTTCCGGCACACTTTCGCAATTTCTCTTTCTAAGCCACGAACGCCTGCCTCCTTAGTGTAGTGCCTTATCAAATCTAGTAATGCTTCATCCGGAAATTCTATTTCATCCTTCTTTAAACCATTATTTTCGACCTGTTTTTTTACAAGATATCGGCTCGCAATATTTAATTTTTCATCTTCCGTATACCCAGGCAATCGAATTATTTCCATACGATCCAACAAAGGACCAGGGATGTTCATTGAATTAGAGGTACAAATAAACATGACATCACTCAAATCATAATCAACTTCTAGATAATGATCGTTAAAACTGTGATTCTGCTCTGGATCAAGAACCTCCAGCAAGGCTGAAGCAGGATCACCACGATGATCCATACCCATTTTATCTATTTCATCTAAAAGGATTAGTGGATTCTTAACCCCTACTTTAGACAACTTCTGTAATACTTTACCCGGTAGCGATCCGATGTATGTCTTACGATGACCTCTTATCTCGGCTTCATCTCTAACACCACCAAGAGCCATCCTCACAAACTTTCGCCCTGTGGCTCTAGCAATTGACTCACCCAGAGAAGTCTTCCCAACACCAGGCGGCCCCACTAAACAAAGTATCGGACCTTTTAACTTTTTAACACGTTTTTGCACAGCCAAGTATTCGAGAATTCTTTCTTTAACTTCTTTTAAACCGTAATGATCAGATTCTAAAATGTCTTCAGCCTTATTCAGGTCTGTGCGTATCTTGCTCTTTTTCTTCCATGGAATAGAAACCATCCAATCAAGATATGTGCGAACAACTGAAGCCTCAGAAGACATTGGCGACATCATTTTCAACTTATTCAATTCAGATGAAGCCTTATCTTTAGCTTCTTGTGGCATTCCAGCTTCTTCAATTTTACTGGCGAGCTCATCCACTTCGTTAGGAGCCTCATCAAGCTCTCCCATTTCTTTTTGAATAGCCTTCATCTGTTCATTTAGATAATACTCTCTTTGGCTTTTTTCCATTTGCTTCTTAACTCGGCCTCGAATACGTTTTTCAACTTGAAAAACATCAATCTCAGCTTCAATTAAAGCCATTAAATGCTCGATACGAGGTTTTATGTTTGCCAGTTCTAGGATGTTTTGCTTCTCATCAAGCTGCAGAGACATATGAGTTGAAATTGTGTCAACAAGTCGACTGGGGTCATCGATACTCGTTATAGAAGTCATTACTTCTGGGGATATTTTCTTACTCAGCTGAACGTATTGGTCGAACTGCGACAACAAAGAGCGCACCAAAATATCAGTGTCTTTCTCATTGCTAAGATTACCCCCCATAGGGCTAATTTCAGCAGTGTAATAATCTTCATTGAAGTGTAGCTGTTTTATCTTTACACGCTCCACACCTTCAACCAATACTTTAACGGTTCCATCATTTACATGCATTAACTGCAAAACTGATGCAACAGTTCCAATAGTATAAATATCTTCATTACCAGGATTGTCTTCAGAGTGTTCTTTTTGTGCGGCCAGCAAGACACGCTTATCTGAAGCCATTGCAGCCTTAAGTGCTGCTATTGATTTATCGCGAGCAACAAACAAGGGATGAACAATTTGGGGGTAAACCACAACTCCACGCAATGGCAAAAATGGTATTTCGTTGCTCAAGGCAGACGTATCCTCTGTATTCATTTAACGTTTCCAATGCTCATGAAGAGCAATATTAGTTTAGCTTGATATTAAGAATCTTTACTTGCGGTTTTACTTGGCAGTGCTTCTTCATTGGACTCATACATCAAGAGTGGTTCAGATTCACCATTTATAACGGCCTCATCGATAACAACCTTAGTTACTCCATTCTGAGATGGAATGTTATACATCGAATCCAAAAGGACTGCTTCCATGATTGAACGCAATCCTCTAGCACCAGTTTTTCTTTCTTGAGCTTTACGAGCTATAGCTTTTAAGGCATCTGTACGGAATTGTATTTCAACTCCTTCCATTTCAAAAAGCTTTGCGTATTGTTTGGTGAGCGAATTTTTTGGCTCAGTCAATATCTTAACTAAGGCATCTTCATCCAACTCGTTTAGGGTAGCGATCATAGGCAAACGACCAACAAATTCAGGTATTAAGCCATATTTCACTAAATCTTCAGGCCCAACACTTTGCAGTGCTTCACCTATATTTTTGTGAGTATCAGTTTTTTTCATTTCTGCTGAAAAACCAATACCACTTTTATCTGATCGATCTCGGATTATTTTGTCTAAACCAGCAAAAGCTCCACCACAAATAAACAAGATATTAGAAGTATCTACTTGTAAGAACTCTTGTTGAGGGTGTTTACGCCCACCTTGAGGCGGAACAGAAGCAAGAGTTCCTTCGATCAGTTTCAGTAAGGCCTGCTGCACCCCTTCACCTGATACATCTCTGGTAATGGAAGGGTTATCGGATTTACGAGCTATTTTGTCTATCTCGTCAATATAAACAATACCAATTTGAGCTTTATCAACATCATAGTCGCATTTCTGCAGTAATTTTTGGATGATGTTTTCAACATCTTCACCCACATAGCCAGCTTCTGTAAGAGTTGTAGCATCGGCAATAGTGAAAGGAACATCTAGTAAGCGAGCTAAAGTTTCAGCTAGTAATGTTTTACCGGTACCAGTTGGCCCGACAATCAAAATATTACTTTTGCTTAACTCTATTGTTTCATTGGTACTTTGGAAATTTAAGCGCTTGTAATGATTGTAAACCGCTACTGCCAGTGTTTTCTTAGCAGTATCTTGACCAATCACATATTCATCTAGCGTATTACGGATTTCCTCTGGAGTTGGTAGGTGGCGTTCACCACTTTCTTCGGACTTTTCCTGTATTTCTTCACGAATGATGTCATTACAAAGATCGACGCATTCGTCACAAACAAAAACTGAAGGGCCAGCTATTAGCTTTCTAACTTCATGTTGGCTTTTTCCACAAAATGAACAGTAAAGTAATTTTCCTGAATCATCTTTTTTGTCTTTATCTGACATTGAACAGAACTCCGTTACTGGCTAGGCTAGAGAGCTACCAAAGCCGATTCTAGCAATAACAATAAGATGAGGGTATTTTGACGATTTTACAAGCCCTCTAGAAGATATTTTTATCTTCTTCTAGCATTCTTCTAGGGTTCTTCTAGCCTTCTTCAAGCCTTTTCCTAGCCTTCTTCAGTAGGAGCATCCATAACACGCTTAGACAGGACTTGGTCTATTAAGCCATATTTTAGAGCTTCATCAGCATCCATGAAATTATCGCGCTCTGTATCTGTAGCTATAGTTTCAATGTTCTGCCCTGTATGCTCAGCCATGATTCTATTGAGTTTTTCTCGAATTTTTAAAATTTCCTGAGCATGGATATTGATATCAGAAGCCTGACCTTGATAGCCGCCGCTAGGTTGATGAATCATTACCCTAGAGTTTGGCAATGCATAACGCTTACCTTTGGAGCCACCTGCAAGTAAGAAAGCCCCCATGCTAGCCGCTTGACCAATACACATGGTGCTAACATCTGGTTTTATGAACTGCATAGTGTCGTATATAGACATTCCCGCCGAAACTGAACCGCCTGGAGAGTTGATGTAAAAATGGATGTCTTTTTCTGGATTTTCTGATTCGAGAAATAAAAGCTGAGCCACGATCAAATTAGCCATGTGATCTTCAACAGGGCCAACCATAAAGATAACACGCTCTTTCAATAAGCGAGAGTATATGTCGTATGATCTCTCACCTCTGGCTGTTTGTTCAACAACCATGGGAACTAACGCTGATTCAATTGCTTTAGCTTGGTGATCTGATATTGCCATATTCATTTCCATTTTTTGTGAACAGCCTAAAGTTAATAGGCTCACTCAGATTGATTTTAAGCTTAATCTTCAGGTTTTTTTGGTTCTGCCTTGGCCTTTTTCTTTTTCGCTTTAGCAGGCTTTTTCTCTTCAGACTGTTCAGCACTCTCTTCAGAATCTGCTGTCACTTTACTCTGTGGAGGCTGAAGAACGTCTTCATAATTCGTCACTATTTCTGTGACACTAGCTTTGTCTAAAATGAGGTCAATCACTGTTTCTTCAAGAGCCAGGTTTTCTATCTGTGCTAATTGATCTTTATCATTGTAATACCAGTTGATAACCTCTTCAGGATTCTCATACCCGGTAGCCATTTCTTCTATCAAAGTACGAACTTTAGCTGGCTCAGCTTTCAGTTCATTTTTCTCAATAATTTCATTCAATATCAGCCCTACAGAAACCCTTTGCTCAGCTTGTGCTTGGAACATTTCAGCAGGTAATAATGAAGGGTCAATTTGTTGGTTGCCTCCATATTGTTGTATTGCTTGCTGGCGAAGATTATTGATCTCGTTATCGACCATTGCTTTTGGTGAGCTGACATCAGTCACTTCAAGCAGGCCTTCTATAACTTGGTTTTTAAGATTATTCTTTGCAGCATTTTTGAGTTCTCGGGTCATGTTGTTTTTAATTTCTTCTCGGAACTTTTCTTCACCACCCTCTTTGACATCAAAGGAACTAAAAAAATCATCATTAAGCTCTGGCAGAGCAGACTCAGATACCGAATTTATATGTACTTTAAACTCACAGTCCTTACCTGCGTAATCTTCTTTATGATACTGTTCAGGAAATTGCAGCTTTAATACTACATCTTCATCTTTCTTGGCGCCTAAAAGGCCGTCTTCAAACCCAGGAATCATAGTATTTGAGCCAAGTATTAATTTACTACCTTTAGCCGCGCCACCTTCAAATTCTTCGCCGTCTATTTCGCCCACAAAATCAATATCTAATTGGTCATCATTTATTGCAGCACGTTCAACTTCTACAAAAGTTTTACGCTGCTCCCGTAGCGTCTGGATCATTTTATCAATGTCAGTGTCATTTATTTCTGCAGTTTTCTTTTCGATTTCAATTTTTGAAAAGTCCCCTGGAACCACATCAGGAAATACTTCAAATATAGCGGTGAAAGTTAAGTTTTCACCTGCTTTAATATTGACGGGTTCTATTTTTGGGTAACCTGCAGGCTTAACTTTTTCTTGAGAAACAGCTTCATAATAGGACTGATTCATCACTTCACTTAGGACTTCTTGACGCAAACCTTCACCGAAACGATCTTTTATCACTTTTATAGGAACCTTCCCCTTACGAAAACCTTTCATCTGAAAAGTTTTTGCGGCATCAGAAAGACGGCTCTGTAATTGGCTGTCAATTTTTTCGGCGGGAACTTCAATAGTTAGTTTTCGCTCCAAATCGGAGAGCGTCTCAAGAGAAACTTGCATGTATAAACCTCAATACGGAAATAGCAGGGCTTAGGCTGTGAAAATTAAATAATATATTAGAAATCAGCAGCTTATTTAAGCCAGGAAGCAAACAGGAGCGGATTGTGCCATAGCCACTAAGCAGTTTCAATAGCCAGAACCACGGGCTTAGGACTACATTCTAATTTTTAAGTCCTAAGCGATTATTGCTTATAAAACAAAAAATAAATATTATTTTTCCATCAAGGAAATAAGTTCTTAATTGCAATAGATTTTTTCTTAAAACTGCTTCGAAAAAACAGCTAATATCTGCTAAATATAAAAAAATTATTTTTTGAAATTACTGCGCTAAGCATTTGAAAACGCGCTCTATTCAAGGGCCTTATTTCTTAATAAGCAATCATAGGTAATTGTTTTAAATAAGGTTATTGCTTTTACTGCTAAATCGAATACAAATTCAAAATATACAATTTGGCATATTTTTTGCGATATATATTCTTACAAATCTCATCAGTATATTTCGGCTTACTCGCTAGCTTAAGGTGTAAAATAAATTTTCTAGATCTGTATTCTTTATATAGAACTCTGAATATAAAACATTTTTTCAGGGCTATTTAATTATAGATTAAGAGTAGAAATACCTTATCGCGACAGCTCAAATATAGTTTTCATCTTGAGCTAGCGAAGACCAAGCCTTGAAATTCAACTATCAAAAAAACGCCGAAAACCTATTGACCTAAGCCTCTTTCCCTAAAGGCTTAAAAGTAATCAGTAGTTGAGGCAATAAAGTCATCGCACCAATTAATGCTATAAGCATCGCTAGACTTGTTAGCAAGCCGAAATAAATTGTCGGAATGAAGTTTGAAAAGACTAAAATTGAAAAACCAACAATAATGGTAAAGCTTGTGAAGTACATAGCTTGTCCAATGCTGCTATGACAATATCGCATCGTATCTGCATAGTTTTTATGTTCAGGAAAATACAATTTAAAACGATGTATATAGTGGATAGTATTATCTACTCCAATCCCGACAGAGATCGCTGCAATCGTAATTGTCATCATATCTAAAGGAATATTAAGCCAGCCCATAAGCCCTAACACAGAAGATGCAGCTAATATATTGGGAATAATTCCCAAAACAGCCAATTTAAGAGATCTGAACAAGACAATAAACATACAAAAAATCACGATGAGAACGATGCTCAAAGTCAGGATTTGCGAATCGAATAAACTGAGCAGCATGTTGTTGTATAAAACAAACATTCCTGAAAGCTTGACCTGCTCGTTCGTCAGATCAAAATTCTCAACTAAACCAGAACGAATCTCTTGCAAGAGCTCATTACGAACCAAGCCTGGCTGAGTTTCTAAGACTCGAATTGAAAAACGTACCTGGTCATTCTCAATTGATACAAAAGGAGTAATTAAGGTGTCTATGTATTCTTCAGGTAATAAATTATACAGGACGGCAAGCTCTAAATTATCTAGAGGCTCATTATCATTTAGCTCGTAGACCACTTGAAGAATTGTGCCTAAAGAGAGTATTTTTCCAGTTTCAGGCAGACTGTCGAGATAATTGTGTATGTCCAGAATGAGTGCCGTTTTATCAGCAGTAAACCAGTAACCTTCACTTTCATCCGAAAAGTCATCGTCAAAGAAGAAGTCGTCTTCAGCAGTGAAGAAGTCATCATCAAAATCATCTGCTTCAGAAACATTTGCTGCTTCCCCTACCTCTTGGTTTTGATTTTCTTCAGCTGGGTAAAGGTCCACGATGACATCAAGAGGAGTTGTCCCACCCATATTCTGATCTATTGAAACCATACCCTGATAGATTTCTGTACTTTCATCAAAATAATCAATAAAGCTGTTTTCGACTTTTAAACGGTTCATTCCCGTAACGCTAAAAACAAAAAGAAGACCTGCAATTACTAGAACCAAAGCACCATAACGTGAGGTGAAACTTGCTAAATAAGGAGTGACATCAACAAACCGCTTTGTCGATGAAGACTTATTCTCATTGAGCAGCGACATCACAGAAGGGAAAACCAAAAAAGTTAGCATAAAAGCTAAGGCTACACCCAAGACCATCATTAATCCGAAGTTAATAATCGGGGGAATTTCGCTACTTATTAAAGAGCCAAAGGCCACAATAGTAGTCAAACTTGTATAAGCACATGGTGCCAACATGTTTTTTAAAGCAAGCCCTACCCTTTCTTGGTGAGTGTGTCCCTCTCCTGTGGACTCAAGCTCTCTATAACGAACAATTAAATGAACGTTGAGGGAAATTGTGATAATCAACAACAATGAAATAAAGTTTGAAGAAATAACCGTTACTGGCCAATCTAATAAGCCTAATAGTCCTACAATCCCTATAGTGGTAACGGCACATGAAAGTAGAGGCAAACTTATATAGCGAACCTTTCTAAATAAATAGCCTAGCGTAAGCACAATAAACACTAAAATTGCCAGACCAAATGTTCGTAAATCATTTTGCACAAAAGTCACAAGATCATCTGCAATCATTGGGACTCCGCCCATTCTGATCTCTGCATTGTCCTTATACTCATCTAAAATTGAGCGTATTTCTGCGATATCATTATGTCGGTTTTCATCGGCGTTGGTGTCTAATTCCCTATATTCCTGTTCTATTTGCTCTAACTCTTCTTTTTGGGCTAGACTCAAAGAGCTTTGCTCGATTGCTCTTAAACCAGCCCTGATACTGGCAATCTCGTCTCGCTCAACAGCAGGAGCAAAATTAACAACCAATGCAGTGGTTTTAGCGTCTTCACTTAATAGCAGGTTTCGATAAGCAAGGTTACTAGCTAAATCAGCTTTTGCGGCCTCTAGATTAATATCAGGGTCGTTAAGAGTTTTTATATTGTCAGCCAGTTCTGCTAAAGGAACATCGGCAACCTTTAAAAGGGGCACATTGAAAATGCTATTGATCGAACTCACTCTCTCCATTTTTGCGAGACGATTTTCTAGGCTTCTTAAAGAATCAAGTGAGGGCTGCTGAAAAAGCTCTCCGTAAGGCTTATAAGAAATAAAGACAAAATCGTTGTTACCGTATCTTTTATCCATCTCTCGAGAAAATTCAAGATCAGCATCGCCTTCTACAATCAATGTATCTGAAGAAGCATCCAGTCTAAAATACTGCGTAAACCAACCTAAAAAGATAGTTAAAACAAAAACCAACATAAGTGTTACTTTTGGTTTTTTTATGACCATTTGCAGATAGAAGGCAAGCATAGAGTATCCAGAGAAATGACTAGTTGTTTCAAAACGATGAGATTATAGCTTAAGGAATACGGAAATACTTATTAATACTGAGGATATGAACCCACCTCAAAAGATAAAATCTCTACAATAGATTAGATCAACAAGTTGGATAGAGATATAGGAAAGTCTTGGCATTGTGAGAAAATTCAGGATAATAGTGCCTTTTAGGGGAAAACTGCGAATCGACTCTCGCTTCGAAGGATTGTTGATTTATATTTGAGTAAGTCTAAGTAAGTCAAAGTAAAATAGTTCAGGAAAAATTTTAATGAAACAGTTCTATAACTTCATCCTATTGATTTTATTGCTTTCTGCTTTTTCCCTGGCTCAAGAACAAAGCCCAGATGCTCGCAACGAACTAGTCGCTCGAATGAATGACCTAGTCCAGGCTGGGCGTTATCAAGAAGCGTATGATTTAGGCCAGACCGCCCTGTTTGATTACGAAGGCGAAGCAGATTTCGATTTTATCTACGGATTAGCCGCAATAGAAACTGGCGAAGTCTCAGAGGCAGTGTTTGCACTTGAAAGAGTCGCATTTACTAACAGGACTCAACAACGCGTCCAGCTCGAATTGGCACGTGCATACTTTCTGAGTCAGAACTACGCAGCTTCAGAAACCCTATTTAATGAAGTTTTAGCTTCTACCCTTCCCAGAACGTTAGAAACAACATAGAAGCTTTTTTAGAGTTAATCGAGCAAGCTCAAAATTCAGCTGCAAGCACTCTGACTTGGGGATTTGGTTTTAATTACGGTAATGATAATAATATTAATAGTGCAACCGAACTAGGTGTTATTGATACCCCCATCGGAGACGTTACTTTAAATGCTGGAGGCCAAAAACTAGCTGATGTTTTTAGAAACCTAACTGCAAATGTTAACTATTCGAAACCACTCTACAAGAGTCGCAGCCTAGCCTTATGAGGGAATTATAGTAATCGCAACAACCTTCATACTGATCAATTTGATCTCGACAAAGGCTCAATTCAGCTTGGATACAACCGCGGTTTAGATTCCAATATACGCTCTAACCATGCCTTTCGTGTACAGACCGTCAGATTGGATAATAGCGGATTTCAAAAGACCTACTCTCTTTTAAATACCATTCAAAGGATTGGCGGTGATGGCTGGTCTCAATCTTTGACTGACGCTTATACCGCAGTGCGTTACGGAACAGGCTCCAACCCAAATACGAATCTTCGAGACATTAACCAAATATTGCTTTCAAGTGTTCTAACAAAAGCCAGTAACCGCAATATGCTGAGTATAAGCCTGTTTTATGGCGATGATAAAATTTTGAGAAATGCTGGTCGTAATAGCGCAACAGATTTTGTTGGAGCCGCAATTTCAGATCAGTTTTTACTTAAACCTCAGCACATACTTTTTACCAGAATTTCTGCCCAAAACAATGACCACAAAGGGCTTGATCCTATATTTAGTGTAAATAGAACAAATCAAATCGTATCGTCTACACTGGGCTGGATATGGCAGCCTAAACGAGGTGTTTCAATTACTACTGATTTCACATTCATTGATAATGAAAGCGCCATTGACTTATACAGCTACGATAGAAAAAGGATACAGACCGATATACGCTTTCAATTTTAAAAAGCTTAAGCTGAATAATTTCTGTTTAAGCCCTTTCTTCTTTTGAGTCTTTTGCGTCTTTTACTTCTTTTACGCTTTTCCTAAAGCTCAAACTGACATTACTCAATAAAAGGCTTTAAAAAACTCAGCTATCTTCGTTTTTAAAATCAAGAGAAGCCGAATTAATACAGTATCGCAAGCCGCTTGGAGCTGGACCATCTGGAAACACATGCCCAAGATGCGCATCACACCGTGCACATAAAACTTCTGTTCTAGACATGCCATGGCTTGTATCCGTTTCTTCGTTTACATGCGACGCTTCTAGTGCATTCGTAAAACTGGGCCAGCCGCTTCCTGAATCAAACTTTTCGTCTGATTTAAACAAGGGTAAGTTACAGCAACGACAAAGATACTCTCCAGAATCATGATTATTTAAATATTCTCCTGTAAAGGCTCTTTCGGTTCCCTTCAATCTTGTTATCTGAAATTCTTCAGGGGTTAATTCTTGCTGCCAATCTTCATCCGTTTTTTTTATTTTTTCCATAACATCATCCAAGTTTGGCCTCATAGTTAAAAAATATAAGTACTAGTTATCGGATCAGCCTTTAAGTACAATCCGAGCCCGCCCAATTTAAGGCGTTTATAAAGTATAATCTGGACTGCAGTAGTAAAAAAGCCAATTAGAGTAATGGTAACAATATGCGTGCAATTAAACAGTCAGACAAGCTAAAACAAGTTTGTTATGAAATTCGAGGCTCAGCTCTTCAAGCAGCCAAACAGCTTGAAGAAGAAGGTCATAAGATCACTAAGCTTAATATCGGTAACCCCGGTGCTTTTGATTTTGATGCGCCCGATGAGATCATCCAAGATGTCATCCACAACCTTCATGACGCAGAACCCTACTCTGACTCAAAAGGTTTGTTTTCAGCACGAAAGGCCGTTATGCATGAAACACAACGCTTGAAAATTAAAGGCGTTGAAATTGATGATATTTACCTTGGCAATGGTGTTAGCGAATTAATCGTAATGGCCATGCAGGCGCTTTTAAATAATGGCGATGAAGTTCTAGTTCCTGCACCAGACTATCCCTTATGGACTGCAGCCGTTAGCCTTGGTGGCGGTAAACCAGTTCACTACATTTGTGATGAATCAGCTGATTGGTTTCCAGACATAGAAGATATCCGATCAAAAATTACTGACCGCACAAAAGCTTTAATCATCATTAACCCTAACAACCCAACAGGAGCGGTTTACAGTAAAGAGTTACTTGAAGAAATCATTGCTCTTGCGCGTGAGCATGATCTAATTCTCTACGCTGACGAAATTTATGACAAAATTCTTTATGATGATGCTCAGCATATTCCTTTAGCTTCCTTATGTGATGATTTATTAGTTCTTACTTTTAATGGCTTATCGAAAACTTATAGGTTAGCTGGTTTTAGATCCGGCTGGCTTGTGATCAGCGGCAATAAAGACAGTGCCCGAGACTATCTAGAGGGAATAGAAATACTTTCTAACATGAGGCTGTGCTCAAATGTCCCGGCTCAGTTGGCAATACAAACTGCTTTAGGCGGCTATCAAAGCATCAACGAATTGATTCTTCCTCAGGGTCGCTTGTACGAGCAGCGTAACCTTGCCTATAAAATGCTGAATAACATACCTGGAGTAAGCTGCACTTTGCCTAAAGGGGCTATCTATATTTTTCCGAAGCTGGACCCTAAAAAATTCAATATATTGAATGATGAAAAACTAATCTTGGAATTCTTATTACAAGAAAAAGTTCTAATGGTACAAGGCAGTGGCTTTAATATAAAAGACCACAATCATTTTAGGATTGTCTTTCTTCCTCGAGAAGATGCCTTGGAAGATTCTATTAATAAGTTAGCTCGCTTCCTGGACAAGTATTCACAAAGCTAGCTGAAGCCGAGAGTTTTTAATAGATTTGCGGCTTTGGGATGGTAGGCAGAATAGTCGAGACAAAAATATGAAAATTCTCGTCTGTAGGCGTATTCTTTTCGCAGTTTATCAAAGCTAACTCCAGATTCATCGCCCGTCCTCAGCACTTGCATTAGTTTTTTAGAATCTTCTGATACATTGTAAGCGCTGAGGATCGTCAAATTGATTTGCGCAAGAGCATCCTCCGGCAAATCTAAATTTAGCTCTGCTTGTTCAGTGTTAATTGGATAAGGCCGGGCATCTGGGATTTGATAATATTTAACAAATGAATCATAAATTTGAGCAGTCCCCTTTTCTTTGCCTTCAAAACTGTAACCCGCAATGTGACTACTGCCAATATCGACTTTCTTAAGTAAGTCTAAATTTATATTCGGTTCATTTTCCCAAACATCTAACACACATTTTAGATAAGGAGACTTTTTAATTGTCTCTAGTAAAGCCTGATTATCAATAACTCCACCTCTAGCCGCATTGATGATGAAGGTATCCTTAGTTAGACCATCTAAAACATTTTGGTCAATAAAATGAAAAGTTGGATGTGCTGTAGCTCTTGTTAAAGGAGTGTGTATAGTGACAAGATCTTGTTTCATAACAGTTTCAAAGTCAGTCATTCGTTCGGCAAAACGATGGCTCGAATCAAGAAAAGGATCATAAATAAGGAATGGAAGCTCAAGATTCTGAAGTACTTCAGCTAACAAAGCACCAATATTTCCTGCACCAACGATTCCAAACCTTAACTCCCTCCAATCCATTTGATATTTATTGGAAAGATATGCCAGTGATGAAAAAAAATACTGAACTACTGACATAGCATTAGAACCAGGGGCATAGGCAAAGTGAACATCATTTTGCTGCAAGTAATTTAGGTCGACATGATCAATACCGCTAGTTGCACTAGCAATAAATTTGACATTACTTTTTTTTAATAAATTTGAATCAATTTTTGTGACGGAACGAATCAACAAAGCATCTGCTTTACTGACTAATTCAGGAGTGAAGGCGCGACCATTAATTTTTTCTAAAATGCCTAATTTTTCAAAGGGTTCTAAACCAGAAATATTTTCATCAGCAACAATATAAATAGGTTTACTGTTCATCGATTAAGCTTATTCAGTACTAGAAAGATCACTGGAACTATCGTTATCATTTTTTTGAATAAGATACTCAAACTCTTTTTCTAGTTCTGCAGTACTTAATAAAGTATGCCCTAAAAAATGACAAAATTTAGGAATATCTCTTTTAGTTGAAGGATCAGTTGCAAGCACCTTAACAATATCCTCATGGCCCATTTCTCGAATTTTTTTATGCAACAACATGACTGGCTCAGGACAATATAGTCCTCGAGCATCTAAAAGTAATTCTTCATTATTATCGTTTGTTTTATTCAAACCACTAGTATCTTTTGGTATATCGTATTTGCCGGCTATTTAAGTACTATTTAAGTTCTATTTAAGTTCTATTTGAGCACTATGTTACAACTGCTGGTTTCAGCATCATAAACGATACTGGCTTTCCCATTTTTTAATTGACTGATGACATGTTGTACTTTTTGCTCAAGACTATACATGGTTAAACCATAGTCTGTGCCTTCCCTGCTGACAAATTCTTCGATAAGGCTTTCTAAAGTATCCTGCTTCAGCTCTTGATAAGGAATCTCCATCTTAGTTAAAACAGATTTACTGCCTTTATCAGCTCATCAGATTCATTGCCTTTAGACGAGTTCCGCTTACTTTCAAGATTTTTAAAATCAAATAGATCAGTGTCTGCTAAATGCGAAGGTGCAACATTAGTTATACTTTTAAAAAGCACATCTAAGCGGCCAGGAAACTTTTTATCCCATTCATTTAACATATTTTTTATTTCTTGTCTTTGCATGTTGTCCTGACTACCACATAAAGTGCAGGGGATAATTGGAAAATCTTTAAGAACTGAAAATTCGGCAATTTCTTGTTCTTTGCAATACGCGAGAGGACGAATCACGATGTGTTTTTTATCATCGCTTAAAAGCTTTGGGGGCATTGCCATCAACTTTCCGCCAAAAAACATATTTAAAAACAGCGTTTCCATCAGGTCATTGCGATGATGACCAAGAGCAATCTTAGTTGCCCCAATAGATTCGGCATAGGAATATAGGTTGCCTCTTCTTAAACGCGAACATAGTCCACAATAGCTTTTTCCTTCAGCGGTTTTATCAACAACGATTGAGTAAGTGTCCTGCTCAATAACGTGGTAATCGACACCGATAGATTCTAAATATTCAGGCAAAACGTGTTCAGGGAAACCTGGTTGTTTTTGATCAAGATTGACCGCCTTGATAGAAAACTCAATAGGCGCATGTTTTTGCAGACTTAAAAGGATATCCAACATTACATAAGAGTCTTTGCCTCCAGACAGGCAAACCATGACTTTATCGCCGTTCTCAATCATATTGAAATCAGCAATGGCTCGACCACAATCTCTGCGCAGATTCTTTTGCAGTCGATTTAAGCGTAAACTGTTTTTTCTTTCTAATTCAGGCACAATAATTCCAACAAAGTAATCTAATAACACTATATGAAAAGCTCGACAGTATAATTCTCTGCTAAAGCTTTTACTACGTCATACATCAAGCTAGGATATAAAATATCATACGAAAGATGATTTCAGACAAAGCCCTTAAATTCTTATACCTGCTTCAATTTTGCTTAGCCCTATCCTCCATTGCGGCAAAAGCTCAGGAAATTGATTCCGCTCTACAAAACCAAGCCGTTATACTTCAATACCATCATATCTCAAGCTCATCGCCGCCTAGCACTAGCACCAGTATTGAAGATTTCAAGCGGCACATGGACTATCTAGCTGACAACAACTTTACAATACTTCCACTTCCTGAGATTTTAGAAAGCCTTCAAAAAGGTATAAATCTGCCTAATTTTACAGCGGCGATTACTTTTGACGACGGTTACTTGTCGGTTTACACCAGCGCTTTCCCGATTTTAAAAGAAAAAGCATGGCCCTTTACTGTCTTTGTGACTACAGGGCTTCTACAAAACAACTCGTCGCTTTACGCCAACTGGGAACAGGTACGCGAAATGGCTGAGCATGGCGCTACTATTGCCAACCACACCATCACTCATCCCTATCTTCTGGCTCGAGAAGCTGCTGAATCTGAAAATGATTGGATAAATCGAGTAAGCCATGAAATCACTGGCGCGGAAGACGAGATACTAAAAGAAATAGGCCAGAGCCATCGCTTACTTGCCTACCCATATGGTGAATACGACCCTGTAATCCAAAAACTGACTAGTGACTTAGGCTTTATTGGTATAGCGCAACACTCTGGACCAATTAATGCTCAGTCCGATTTCTCAGCTCTACCACGCTTTCCTCTGTCAGGTATTTACACATCAATGACCACCTTCCCAAATAAGGTTCGTAGCTTGGCATTTACCTTAAACACTAAGACCGAGCTGGATCCTATTACTAATGATCCTAGCCCGAGTGCGGTCCTTGATATAGAGAATCAAGATTTTATTCTCGAACAACTCAGCTGCTACAACAATGGGGAAAGCATCAATATCAGTCTATTAAATGAAACTGAAGCTATATTCAGAATAGACTCACATATCGAAAATTTCAGCCGCCGTTTTCGTTACAATTGCACAGCGCCAGGTAAGCAAGGAAGGTATTTTTGGTATTCAATTCCTTGGATCAACCCTCTAGTTCAAGAGTAAAACCCAAAATAAGCCTAAGTTAAACGCCAGCAGTATCAAACTCTAACAGGCCATTGGATTGAATCATTGATTGCAGTTCAATTATGTATTCACCACCCCTTTCTGAATAGCTTTCTAAACCCTCGGAAAGAACAATACCGTTTATGGCTTGCCCACTCTTTCTCAGCTCTTCGCGAATAAGCCTGAGGCGACTGTATGAAGAAAAAGTATTCAAATTCATTATATAAGCTTCTACCGACTCAAATGCACTATCAAAACGTCTAACCTCATGACTAGCAGCTTCGGGCCGTCGTCTTGGCACCATTCCACAGCCACGGCTATAACACCATTGACCAAAAAAATTATTGCCTTGTTGAGCAAAACGAGAGGCACCCCAGGCTGACTCATTAGCGGCTTGAGCTAAGGCTAACGAACTTGGAATTATGTCTACTCTCCTGAGTAAGCGATTAATTAAATTTTGAGTATTCAGCATTTCATTATCGAGCTTATATTCAACTTTCAAAGCCGTTACAAAATTAGTCTCAGATCTAGAAAGTGTTCTTCCAGCTGCTAGCTTTTCACTGAGATTTCGTAGTTCTTGACGCTGATATAGGATCTTTTGATTTACAGCATCGATGTAGGGCAATAAGTAATTGAAAAAAGTCTGCTTTTTTTGTGGGATGTTTAGAATTGCTGAAAAGTCAGGTACATCCCTGTCTTCAATAATAATCTCTGGGATATCAAGCAGAATGGCATCGTCTATTTCTTGTAGATTTTGGCGTAACAGTAGCGCCGCCAAAAACATAAGAAAAAGAAGAATCAAATACGAATAGTAATGACGCTTTGCTACGCTTGTACTTGTCATCTTGTATTACTTAGACCCAGAAAAAATTCAAAAGCTAGTAAAAAATCATAGTAACATATAATAAAAACAGTATATAAATCTATAATGTACTTTAATTTATATTTATAACTAATTGTTTTTATTGTTTATTTGAGCATTCTGGAGAATCGTGAGCAGCGCCATTGAGTTGAGCCCACTCTGAAGGAGTATGTAAGTGCATTGCTAAAGCATGAACAGAACCTGCTAACTCCAGAGCAAGCACCTTATATACGGCTTGATGGCGTTTTACCTTACTCATATTGGCAAAACCCTCACTGATTAAAACCAACTTGAAGTGGCTATCGACTGCAGGGCCGGCATGCATATGACTCTCATTCAGTAATTCAACA
>CBFIHS010000004.1:70231-84392 GCA_965662565.1 Pseudohongiellaceae bacterium
GCTTTCAGTTTTTCTAGTATTTGTTCTTGCATTGTATTCATTAAAATCATCTTCTTCTTTGTATCTATCATTTAAAAGGCTACAGACAATAAACCTACTAATAATAAACCTACTAACATTAGCTATTAACAATTAGCTATAAAAGCCTAACCTTGTAAGAGCTGCCTTCTAGTTAACTTCAGTTAGCTACAGTTAGCATCAGTTATCTGATACCAGAGTTTTCATTTAGCTCAGCGAAGTCACTTCCAGACAAATCATTCATCATGCTCTACAATAGCCAATCTTTAAAAACAGGAGCATTAACGTGACTATAAACTGGTATCCAGGCCATATGAATAAGGCTCGTAAGGATATCACGAAAGCACTACTAAACGTCGATCTCGTGATTGAAATAGTCGATGCAAGACTGCCCTATTCCAGTGAAAATCCACTGTTAAATTCGCTTATAGCCGATAAGGCGAGAATCAAAATTCTCAACAAGAATGATTTAGCTGATACTAGTGTTACTCAATCCTGGCTAGAGCATTTCAAGAGCCATGGAATTAATGCATTTGCCTTCGATAAATCGCAAGAAAGCAATATTCGGAAATTAATCAAAAACATTCGAAAGATGGTGAATAAGCCTGCAGGTAAATTGCTTCGAATAATGATCGTCGGTATCCCCAATGTCGGTAAATCAACATTCTTGAATATCTTGTTGGATCGAAGAGTGGCTAAAGTTGGAAATGAACCCGCTGTCACTAAAGCACGCCAGGAGATCATGCTGGATGATCATATTAAGTTGATTGATACTCCGGGTGTGCTTTGGCCAAAAATTGAAGACCAGAACTCTGCTTACCGCTTAGCTGTAACTGGGGCGATTAAGAATACCGCGATAGAATTTGAAGACATCGCCTTATTTGCACTTGAATTCTTACGCGACGATTACCCAAACAGGCTCTGTGAACGTTATGGTCTCGAATCCCCCTCCAGAAGCGGAGCTGAGTTGCTTGCCGAGGTTGCAAGCCTTCGTGGCTGTCGAAGAAAAGGCGGCTTGGACTACCACAAAGCCAGTGAGATTATCTTACAAGACCTGCGCAACGGTGCTTTTGGCAAAGTCAGTCTAGAAAAACCAAATTCACTGACCTTTAACATCGAATAGGCTAGAATGCTTCATTCCATCAACGTCGAGAAAGTTATTTAATGCAGTCAGCAACAGATCATCAAGCCAACCCTTCTTTTAAAAAATTACGCAGCCAATATCTTGAGACCCTTAAACTCACCGTTGAAGAGTTTGAGCATATTGTTACCGGGGCCAAACATTATCATCTTGCTAATGATAATCCTGAAAATGTGTTTTTAGTCGCACTTCGAACAGTCCCCATGAATTCAAGTGGTGTGGCTCACATTCTCGAGCATACCGCCCTCTGTGGCAGCGAAAAATTTCCGGTTCGGGACCCTTTCTTTATGATGATCAGGCGCTCAATGAATACTTTCATGAATGCGATGACCAGCAGCGACTGGACCGCCTATCCCTTTGCTAGTCAGAATAAAAAAGATTTCAACAATTTGCTCAAGGTCTACCTCGATGCCGTTTTCTTCTCACGCTTAGACCCTTTGGACTTTGCACAAGAAGGTCATAGACTCGAATTTTCGGAACCTAACAACTCTGACTCCAAGCTAGAATACAAAGGCGTTGTTTATAATGAAATGAAAGGCGCCATGAGCTCTACCAGTAGTTTGCTGTGGCAACAAGTCTGTAAGCATTTATTTCCTACAAGCACCTATCACTACAACAGCGGCGGAGAGCCTACTGAAATACCTAGTTTGAGTTACGAAGAGTTAGTCGCTTTCTACAAAACTCATTATCATCCGAGTAACGCCATCTTCATGACATTTGGAGACATTCCAGCACATGAACAGCAAAATAAGATAGAAGAACTGGCTCTGGGCCGTTTCGAAAAACTTGATGTCCATATTGCTGTCAATGATGAAGAACGCTATCAAGAACCAAAGCGAGTGCGCGAATACTATCCTGCTGACGACACTGAACTAGAGAATAAAAGTCATGTGATTATGGCTTGGTTGCTTGGTAAAAACACTTCATTGGAAGAGCTCTATAAAGCTCAGTTACTAAGCAGTGTGTTACTCGACAACAGCTCAAGCCCTCTTCTACAAGTATTAGAAACAACTAAGCTGGGATCATCACCCTCACCTTTATGCGGTCTTGAAGATTCTTATCGAGAAATGAGTTTTATCTGTGGACTGGAAGGCTGTTCAGAAAACGATGCTGAAGCAATTGAAGAATTGATAATCTCCACACTTAAAAAAGTTTGTGATGACGGAATTGATCAAAGCAAAGTAGAAGCTGCTCTACATGCTCTTGAACTGCATCAACGAGAAATTACTGGTGACAGCTACCCCTACGGTCTGCAGTTAATTCTTTCTGCGCTTTCAACTGCAACTCACCGTGGAGATCCTATTGAACTATTGGACATCGACCCAGTATTAAAGCGACTCAAAGAAGACATAAAAGATCCAAACTTTATTCCCTCACTCATACAAGAATATTTGTTAAACAATCAGCATCGCATCACTTTGTGTGTGATCCCTGATGCAAATATTGCTAATAAAGCAGCACTCGAAGAAGAGAACAAACTTGCAGCCATTAAACAGGCAATGAACGATGAAGAAAAAGAAAAAATCATCCTTCAGGCCCAAGCGCTCTCAAAAAGACAAGAGCAAGTTGACGACATTTCGATACTGCCTAAAGTTGAATTGAATGATGTTCCTGCAGATATCAAATGGCCGAAAGCCGAAAAAAGTTTACTCAACAACCGGGGTTTTGCCTTCTATGCTCAAGGTACTAATGGCTTGAGTTACCAAGACGTAGTCATTAATTTACCCGATATCCCTGAAGAGCTTCTGAGCTGCTTACCCAACTATACGAATTGCTTACCGGAACTTGGTGTCGGAAGTTCTTCTTACCTTGATGTTCAAGCACTACAAGCAGGCATAAGCGGCGGCATCCACGCTAATGTGAGCATTCGAAACCAACTGGATAACGAACAAGAAGTTGATGCTCGCATGATACTTTCGAGTAAGGCCTTATACGCTAATCAAGAAAGTTTAAGCAAGTTAATGAAGGACACTCTTGAAGCTCCGCGTTTTGATGAGTTAAGCCGAATTAAAGAACTCATTCAACAAATCGCCAGTCATAAAGAACAAAGCGTAACCAGCCAAGGTCATGGCTTAGCCATGGGCATAGCCGCGAGTAAAATGAGCCCTACAGCCTTCCTAAATTACAAAAATTCTGGATTGGCTGGCATTAAATCTCTAAAAATGCTGGTTGCTGACTTTAAAGATGACTCTGCATTAAAGAGCTATGCTGAAAAATTATCGTCTCTTCATGAGCTCATAATTCAAGGCAAAAAGTCTTTCCTAGGCATTGCTGAAGCAAGTAATAAATCCGCTCTTACAAATTCAATATCCACAATTTGGGATTCAGAAGAAGATGCGTTCAATCAAAATAATGCCTTTTTATTGAATCCAGTTCGAGAATCTGTTGCTGAAGCTTGGCTTTGCAATACTCAGGTTAATTTCTGTGCACTCGCCTATCCGACTGTACCTTCAGGTCATGAAGACTCAGCTGCACTGACCGTCTTAGGAGGCTTTCTACGTAATGGTTATCTTCATGGTGCAATCCGCGAAAAGGGAGGCGCTTATGGTGGCGGAGCCACACAAGACTCAGGCACAGCAAGTTTTCGTTTTTATTCTTATCGTGACCCAAGATTGAGCGAAACTCTTGAAGATTACGAACACTCTATAGAATGGCTTCTTTCCAACAAACATGATTCCAGTCAATTAGAAGAAGCTATTCTTGGCGTCATTTCGAGTCTGGATAAACCAGCCTCTCCAGCTGGTTCAGCAAAGCAAGCTTATTACAATGAACTTTTTGGTAGAGATAAAGAGTATCGAGCTAAATTCAGGCAACAAGTCCTTGAAGTAGATATGGCAAAATTACAGAATGTCGCTGAAAAATATCTAACTAAAGACAAGCGTAGTGTTGGAATAATCAGCAACAAAGAACACCTTGCTGAAATAGAAAAGTTAGGTTTAAGCGTAAACAAACTTTAAGTTTAGTGAGAGGTTTAACGAGATCTGCTCTGTTTTACTAGGTCGTAAGCAGCCTTAATATCTTGTGTCTTTTGGTTCGCAATATCCATCATTTCTTGAGGTAAACCTTTTGAAACCAGCTTGTCTGGATGATGTTGATTCATCTGCCTGCGATAAGCTTTCTTCACTTCTTGATCACTGACATTATTCGCAATGCCAAGCAAGCTATAGGCATCCGATAAATTCATGCCCCTTCTGTCAGTGCTTCTATTATTGTTACGACCTTTGCTGTTACTGCGACGATTTTGCTGAAAATGCTGCTGCGCATGCCCCCTTTGCAAAACACTCTCAAAAACGGCTTTTGAAAAACCTAATGCAGAAGCGGCTTCCCACAGAGCGTCTTTTTCTGTCTTTTTTAATTCGCCATCTGCGAAAGCTGTCATGACGAGAATCTCAAGAAACATTTGCATGAGATTACGGCGTCGATGGCATTCTTGTTTGAACTGTTTGAGTACGTCTCTTACGGGTATTTCTTGATTTTTACCTTGCTCAAAAAGCTTTATTGCTACTTTTTTTTGCTCGGTATTAAGATTCATTTGCCGCATGACGTTCTGGGCAATATTGATTTCATCCTGAGAAACTTGGCCATCAACCTTGGCAATATGGCCCATCATAAAGAAAGTGGCAGTAAAAAAAGCAGACTGAATAGTCTCAACTTGATCAGCACCATGACCAATTTTTATATTAGTCATACCACGGTCGAAATTATGACCTAAAGAGGCCCCCAATAAAGCACCTAGAGGCCCCCCAAGCATAAAGCCAAAGGTTCCCCCTATAACTTTACCCCACCAGCTCAGAAGATCATCCTCATAAACCAGTTGCGGCTCAAGTCTTTCTCGCAACCTCGGTATTGGCTTTGATAAACATTCGCAGTATTTTGAACATTACGAGCGACATCCATTAGCCAAGCTTTATTTCTATAGGTCCCTCTGGCCCAGCCACCATTGCCTTCATGGTAGGCAAGATAGAGGTTATAAGCATCGTCTCGCCTGATTCCATTTCGACGTGCGGAAGTGTTAGTGTACCAACCCACAAAATCCATAGAATCGGAGAAGCTTGTGCGTCGAGCCCCCCAGTTACCAGCATCTTCTTTGTAGTCAGTCCAGGTTTGATCAAGAACTTGCGCGTAACCGTAAGCTGAAGAAGGTCGAAACCAAGGAATAAAGCCTAAGAGTTTTGTTCTTGGAGGTTTTGCACGACCTTGAAACGAAGACTCTTGCTCCATGATCGCCATGCTAACGTAGACCGGAGTACCCCAGCGGTTTTGGGTTTTATCGGCGGCCTTGTACCAACTTCTTCGATCTTCAAACATGCTGCAAATGTTAGAGGTGTTTTCTGGAGGTGGAGAGACGCAAGCGCTTAAAAGGCTTACTATGACGAAGACAAAAATTAGCCGCATTTTGCTTTCCTCAGAATTTCTTAAATTACACATTAGAATCAGTCAAAGGCTGTAAAAACCTACTTTACACTGTTATGCCGTGTTGTGTAAGCAATGACACAAATTCTTCTTCATTTATTATATCGACACCAAGCTCTTCTGCTTTAGTTAGCTTGCTCCCTGCCCCCGGTCCAGCTATGACACAAGAAGTTTTCGCTGAAACACTGCCAGCAACCTTTGCTCCCAAGGTCTGTAAATACTGCTTTGCTTCTGACCTGCCCATTAACTCCAAGCTTCCAGTCACAACATAAGTAAGCCCTGTTAGGGGCAATTTAGCTGCTTCGATTACTTCGACTTCTTGTGCTTTTACTCCGGCATCTAACAAAGCCTGTATAACTTCTCTATTATGAGGCTCAGAAAAAAATGAAACTATATGCTCCGCCATAATCTCACCTATATCAGGAATACCCACTAAGCTCTCAAGATCGGCGGACATAACACTATGTAAATTCCCATAATGATTCGATAAGGCTAGTGCAGTGGCCTCTCCTACCTCACGAATACCCAGAGCGTATATAAAACGCTGTAAGGTGACATCTTTACTTGCCTCTATAGCTTGCACAAGATTATCTGCAGACTTTTCTGCCAGTCTTTCCAGTTCAGCTAACTGTTGTGACTTAAGATGGTAGATATCTGAGACATTGCTTATCAAATCATCGCTAACCAATTGTTCTATGATTTTTATACCAAGCCCATCAATATCCATTGCTGCTCTTGAAGCAAAATGAATAATGGATTGCGTACGTTGCGCCTTACAGTAAAGCCCTCCCGAACAGCGAATCAGGACCTCATTTTTAGCCCGCTCAATATCTGAATGACAAATGGGACAAGACTCTGGCTCTACAATATCTGCAACATTTTCTGGGCGTTGTTCGAGAATGACTTTCACTACTTTGGGGATAACATCGCCTGCGCGTCGAATAATCACCTTATCCCCAATCTTTATACCAAGGCGCTTCACCTCATCCATATTATGTAAAGTTGCATTACTCACAGTCACACCACCCACAAAGACTGGCTCGAGCCTTGCGACTGGGGTTATCGTACCCGTTCGGCCTACTTGAAACTCAACATCCTGAAGTATGGTCGCAACTTCTTCGGCAGGGAATTTATAAGCAATTGCCCATCTTGGCGTCCGAGCATTCATACCAAGCTCTTGTTGAATATCGAGTCTGTTCGCTTTTAGAACCACACCATCGATTTCATAATCCAGCTCAGCTCTCTTAGCTAAAATCGACTCGCAATAAGCAAAGCACTCAGCCATGCCTAAAGCAGTTGTGCGAATAGGGTTTAGAGCCAAGCCCCAGCTTTCGAGTAAAACAAAGATTTCGCTAAGCCTATTAGGTAATGTCGAGCTGACTTGCCCAATACTGTAACAAAACATGGTTAATGGGCGAGATGCGGTAATTCGAGAATCTAACTGTCGAAGTGTTCCGGCTGCTGCATTTCGGGGATTAACAAAAGTTTTTTCCGATTTACTTTCAGCCAAGGTATTCATTGCCTCAAATCCAGACTTGGTCATGAATATCTCGCCTCGAACTTCAAGGACTTCTGGAAAACCTTCACCTTTTAATTGCAAAGGAATATCTCTGATGGTTTTAACGTTATGGGTAATGTCCTCACCTGTGGTGCCATCACCCCGAGTAGCTGCTTGGACTAAAACACCCTGCTCATAACGTAAACTGACTGCGACACCGTCAATTTTGGGTTCGCAGCTAAACTCTAGCTTTCCCGCAGTATCAGAAAGTCGTTTTGCTATTCTCGTTTCAAACTTTTCAAGGCTGACTTTATCACTTGCCTTTTCAAGCGACAGCATCGGCATCGCATGAACAACTTGTTTAAAGCCCTGTAAAGGCTCGCTACCAATACGCTGACTAGGGGAATCCGGGCTTATTAGGTTTGGGTGGTTGTTTTCGATTTCAATCAAACGATCGAATAATTTATCGAAAGCCTGATCCGTTATTTCGGGTTGATCGTGACCATGATAGAGACGATTATGATGCTCGATCTGCTGACGAAGTTTGGCTAATTCGGCTTCAAGCTCATTTAGCTCTTCACTCATAATAAGCCGCTACTTTCTTGAGAGTTGAGCCAACTCAAAGTCTTGAATGCGCTGGCGACAATGCTCAATAGTTTGTCGAGTAATGACACTTCGATGCTCGTCTTTTAATTCACCATTCAGACTTTCTTTAATGGCATTTGCTGCAGTGAGCATTTGCTCAAAACAACGCATATTACCTAAGGTATTTGGAAGCTGTAAAAAGAAACTGATTCCAGGCGTAGAAAAACTCTCCATTTCAGTCACATCAAAGGTGCCGGGTTTAACCATATTCGCCATACTGAACATAACCGGACCATTACCATTGTTGTCAGCGTGTTTATGGAAAATACTCATACTGCCTAACTGCATACCCTGACTAAGCAATATGGGTAGTAAATCTTTTCCTGCGAAGAACTCACCAGACTTAGCCATAACATTAATGACAATAACTTCTTCTGGTTCAGAGTAGTCTTCTTCATCTTCATCACTGGGGAACTCATTTGGGCTGTCCGAAAACAACTCCGCTTGATGGGTAGCAGCTTTTTTATCGGGAGCTTTTTTTGAAGCCTGATCCGATTCTTTATGTTTATTCTTGCCACCTAAGCTAGAGGGCTTATCCTCAAGCTCCTCATCAGATAAAGGCCCAATATCCCCAAATGTAGGTTCTATGCGTTCAGCTTTTCTGGAAGAGACAAAACTATCTTCACTATCTGGGCTGGAATTCGTATCTTGAGTATCGGATTCGGCTGCAGCTTTCTTTAAGCCCTCTTTCTGTAAGCCCTCTTCCTCTAGCTCATCTTCGTCATCCCAAGCATCAATTTCTTTAAATTCATCATCGCTGTTTTGCGATGACAGAGCTTCATCGCCATCTTCGTACTCGGGGTTTGAACGCACTGCATCAGAACTTTGGATTTCAACTGCGTCCATTAATACAGGCACATTTTCATCATCCGGCCCATCCTCCTGCCTTGCTGGATGCTCGTCGAATTCATTATATTCTTCTTGATCTATAGCCGGCTCTTCTACACTCTCATCTTCTTCATCATCATATTCTTCATATTCGTCGTATTCGTCCGCCGAGTCATATTCCGATTCTTGTCCATGGTCATCGTCATCGTCATAGCCTAGATCATCGACATATCCAGCCTCTCCTCGTCGGAGAACTCTAGCGCCGCCATTGGGAAGCTCAAAAAGGTCTTCAGAGTCATCAGTTTCATGCTCAGGGGGGATATTTTTATCGAGTTTAAAACGAATCGAGTTGCTCTTTTTACGTCTATACCCATCAATCAGTATTAAGATAATACCTACGATAACAATGATAATTAACCAATCCCTCATCCCCATGAGCTGGCTCCAATATAGATAGTTTTTTGATGATCTTTACGTTTCATAAGGCCTAATAATTTAATTTCAGACAAGCTCTCTAAGCTTCTCAATTACATTGCTGCCATTTCTGCCGCTTCATCTATATCAACTGATACTAACCTTGATACCCCTGGCTCTTGCATGGTGACTCCCATTAACTGACTGGCCGACTCCATGGTTAAACGGTTATGCGTAATAAATATAAACTGAATTACTCCAGACATTTCCTTCACAAGATTTGCATAACGGCCTACATTGGCATCATCAAGTGGTGCATCGACCTCATCCAACATACAAAAAGGCGATGGATTTAAGTGGAATATTGAGAAGACTAAAGCAATTGCAGTCATCGCTTTCTCACCACCGGAAAGCAAATGGATAGTGCTGTTTCGTTTACCTGGTGGGCGAGCCATAATCGCAACGCCGGTGTCGAGCAAATCTTCACCAATCATATCCAGGTAAGCATGCCCTCCGCCGAAAATTTTAGGGAAAAGCTCCTGCAAACCGGTGTTAATTTTATCAAATGTTTCTTTAAAGCGCGTTCGAGTTTCTTTATCAATTTTACGAATAGCGTTCTGCAAGGTGTTTAAGGCTTTTTCTAAATCATCGTTCTGCTGATCTAGGTAGACCTTACGCTCAGACTGAGAGGTAAATTCATCGATGGCAGCCAAATTAATTGCGCCAAGTCTTTGAATCCTACTAGAGAGCTTTTCAAGCTCTTCTTCACAGATACTGACTGTTAACTCTTCAGGCAAATTCGCTAAAACCTCTTCAAGATTATAAGAGGCTTGATTGATCAGTTGCTGTAATGCTTCACGTTTTACAGTCGCGCCTTCAATGTTGAGACGTTTATTGGCCAGTTCATCTTTGATACCTTGAGTATTTTCTTGAGCTTCTTGGCGACGTTTTTCCAACTCACGCAATTCGTGCTCGACTTCATCAACTTGTGCTTTGGCAGCATTCAATTCAGCTTCGATGCTGACACGTGAGGACAGTTTTTGTTCCAATTCGCTTTTTAAAGCAGGAATTGGGTCATCACTTTCTTTTAAGTTGTTAAGAAGTTGTTGCTGACGACTCTTAAATGACTCAACTTGAGAAGTAATTCTGCTAAGGGCCGTATTCAGAGAGTTTAATTGAGTAACTTTGGTTTGATGCTTCAGGCTTAATTCGTGACTATGATCTTTATCCTTTCTCGCTTTCCCGCGACAAGACTCCAGATTATTGCGAACCTGGTCTCGGGTTTGTAGAAGCTCTTCCCTTTTCTCTGTGTCTTTTTCCATTCGGTCAAGAGCTTCTTGAAGGGTGACTCTTGAACTTGAGATATTGCTTTGCTCCTGCTTGATCTGTTGCTCAAGCTCCTCTAATTCAGCTGCAATTCGCCCACGTCGCTGATTCACTTGATCCACTTTCACTTTTGCGGTTGAACACTCAGCGTTTACATTGGCCGACTTCTTATTTAGCAGACCTAATTTTTCAATATACTCTTCTTTTTCTTTTTCAAAACTGATCAATGAGGCCTGTAAGTTTTCAGCTTCTTCAGTTTTACCTTTGACCTCTTGCTCCAAATTAATAATGGAAGCAGCTATAGTTTTCAACTCTTCTTGGCGCTTAATAAGCCCTACTTCTTCATCAAAACCTTTTGCGACTCTCAGCCAGCCAGCGCCGAGCCATACACCTTCACGAGTAACGATCGACTCATGGCTCAAAAGCTGCTTACGCAGACTCAATGCCTCTGCTAGAGATTCTGCAGCATATATGCCATCTAACAAGGTACTAAGGTTTCTATCAGAACTTACTCGATTCTTTAAAGCTTTAGTTTCTAGACCAGAATTACTTGCTGCAGCAGTTGAGCTACTGACCGGCTCAACAAACTGCAATAGGCCATCATTAAAACTATCGAGCAGACTACCCAATACATTGAGATCATCAACACACACGGCCTTCATGTGCTCACCTAGAACGGTTTCAACAGCAAGCTCCCATCCAGATTCAACTTTAATATCATCTACTAAACGATTGTTTATATTCAGATTATTCTCTTCTAGCCATGACAAACTTTTATCTTGTTGCTTACCTAATGCAGATTGCTGAAGCGCTTCCAATGAAGCCTGACGCCCCAATAAACTTTGTAACTCGCTGCGCTCTTCAGCCAGCAGGTTATTTGCTTCTTTTAGTTTTAGCCTAGTTTCGTCTATGTTACTTAATAAATCCTTATTACTCTCTTGCAGGGCTAGAGTATCTAAATCTAAAGTTTTGATCTCTTCATTAAGACGAGAAATCTCTTCTTCTTCCGACTGAGTATGCAAACTCTCAAGCTCAGAACTTAAGCTCGTTTGACGTGCTAAGCCACGCTCGACAATGTTTTCTAGGTGCCTTATTCGTTGCTGTCCAACTTCAGCTTGTCGGGTAGCTTCTGCGGAATCCGCATTGAATTTATCCCATTCCTGTTGCCAGGCTGTCATAGCGAGTTCGGCTTCTTCTAGGGCGGCTGACGATGCACTCTCTAAAGCCTTAGCTTGCTCAAGCTCAGGTTCAATCTGTGAAACCCTTGCCTGTAATTGAGTAATTTGCTCTTGATCATCCTTAAGTTCACGCTCAGCATTGCTTAAATTGACTTCAATATTGCCAAGCTCTTCAGAGAGCTCCAACTGACGCTGACGTTGATACTCAATATTTTGTTCGATTTTACTGATTTCACTGCCTAAGGAATAAAAACTGGCTTGAACTTTCTGGTAGTTTTCTTGTAGCCCTGAATGCGACTCTCGCTGGCTTTCTATTTGTGCCTCGAAAGAGCGATAAGAGGCAATACTAGCTTCTAATTTAACTTCAAGGTCCCGGATATTCTGCTGAGCCTTATTAACTTCATTATCCAAACTGCGCCAGCGGAGCGCATTTAGCTGCGCATTGGTATCTCTTTCTTGTTGTTTGTATTCTTTGTACTTCTCGGCGGCTTTGGCTTGTCTTTGCAAGTGCTGCAACTGACGTTCAAGCTCTTCGCGGATATCGGTTAAGCGTTCTAAGTTCTCTCTGGTACGTTTAATACGATTTTCGGTTTCACGCCGGCGTTCTTTATATTTCGAAATACCGGCAGCTTCTTCAATAAAGACTCTGAGCTCTTCAGGTTTGGATTCAATGAGACGACTAACCATACCCTGCTCGATAATAGAGTAAGATCGAGGCCCCAAGCCTGTTCCAAGAAAAATATCTGTAATATCGCGACGCCTACACTTCTCTCCATTTAATAGGTAGGTAGACTGAGCTTCACTATTAACGACACGTTTGACCGAAACTTCGTTATAACTCGCATATTGCCCCTTTATGGTGCGATCACTGTTATCAAATACCAGCTCTACTGAAGCTTGCCCAACAGGCTTACGGTTACTTGAACCATTAAAAATAACATCTGTCATCTGCTCGCCACGCAGGTTCTTAGCTGAGCTTTCACCCAACACCCAGCGCACAGCATCAATAATATTGGATTTACCACAACCGTTTGGGCCAACGACGGCACAAAGATTGCTTGGAAGATTAACGGTAGTCGGGTCAACGAATGACTTAAAACCTGCGAGTTTAATACTTTTTAGCCGCATTGAGCCGAGATACCCCTAAGAACTGAATTAACTGAATTTTGATAGACGAGTTTAGCTGATCTCAACTACAAACTCATCTAGAAATTGGAGCTAATTTGATATTTTTAACTTGAGATAGAGCGTACAACTTAGAAAAAATAATTGTTGTACAATTACTAAGGTTATTTGCTATATTGCGCTTCTAAAACTTTGACTTATTACTATTAAAATACTTATAAATTATGCATTAAAAATGAGCCTTTGCGATTTAATACTAGTCGAAAGGCTCAAAGACTGCGAATAAAAGTTTAGATAGTGGATATATTTAGCTTATTGAGTTCTTTCTGCGTAACTGGGGCTTCCCTGTTGGCGCTTAAACCAGTTGCCTCAAGAGTTGGCTTGATGGACCACCCTGGTGGTCGGAAAACTCATGCCAAATCCACACCTCTTGTCGGCGGCATTGGAATTTATCTCGGTGTCGTATTTATTTCCCTTTTTAACTCCAGCGTTATCTCTGAATATGCTGACCTCTTAGCAATTTCATCTATTATTTTAGTACTGGGCGTGGTCGATGATTACAAGCATAAGCCTGTGATCATTAGAATGTGTGGACAAACTCTAGCTGCAAGCTTGATGTATTTTGCAGCCGGCAATCAATTAACGAGTTTTGGTAATCTACTCACTTTCGGGGATGTGAACCTGGGAATTTTAAGCTTTCCTATAACAGTATTTGCAACTGTTGGGGTCATTAACGCAGTGAATATGAGTGATGGCCTAGACGGCCTATCTGGCGGGATGGTAACTATTGCCCTTAGCTTCTTAGGCATAGTTGCTTGGCAAGCAGGAAATACAACTTTAGTGGCTTTTGTTGCTATCTTACTTAGCGCTTTATTTGCTTTCTTGGCGTTAAATTTCAGATACCCCTGGAAAAAACCTGCTCTTGTTTATCTAGGTGATTCCGGGAGTACTTTCTTAGGTTTTGTTCTAGCGTGGTTGTTTATTGAAGCGACTCAAGGAGAAAATGCCGTTATACCGCCAATGCTAGCAATTTGGTTTTTAGCCCTCCCACTTATGGATACAATTGTACTTTTAGTAAAACGACCACTTAAAGGCTTATCACCCTTCCACCCCGGCAGAGACCATCTGCATCACAAACTATTAGACATGGGCTTCTCTAATAAGAGAGTAGTATTAAGCATGTATATAGTAGCAATAATAATAGGCTTTATCGGATTAGCATTGCATCAGCAAATAATAACCGAGGGCTTAGATTTCTTTATTTTCCTTGGCTTGTTTGCGGTTTATTCTCTGATTATTAGTTTTATGGATATAAGAGTTAGTAGAGCTTCTTAAGAATTGATAAAGCCATTTATCGAAAGCCAGCAATTGGCTTCGTTTTGTAACTTTTTAATTTCTTCTAACAGCCTTGGATAATTTAGAAATTGCTGAACGTTGGTAGCGACCAAAACGCTTCAATAACCGTGCTCTCTTCCAAAAAAGTGACTCTATAAATTCTCTAATTGAGATCCTTTCTTCCATTACTGCAATTAATTTATGAGCTGAAATATTAGGCAAAGACAAAGCATCATCCAA
>CBFIHS010000005.1:0-11036 GCA_965662565.1 Pseudohongiellaceae bacterium
ATACAAGTTTAATAGAGATGCTATACAGCAACGAAATCGTACACTAACCCATAAGAGACTGTTGTCTAATTATTAAATTTGTATACCGTGCCAGCACGGTATCCTTTTCCTTAATTTCTAAGCATTGTGTTACTTATTGATTATCAAAACAATATTTTTGAATCAAAAAAACAAAATTAGGAAAGCGTGCGTGCCTGTTATTTAAAATGGGGTGGCATAGTATCAAAACGCTACTATTTTTAAGCTTCTGAATTAATTGAATAAATTAAAATTTAAAAATAGAAAGCGTGCTGGCACGGTTTGTAAGCGTGCCAATAATTTGAATTAATGCCAGATATGATCTAAAACATTGTCATGATTTCTTAACATTTCTTTGGACAGGGAGATTCAAATGAAAAATAAAAGTCCGTTTATTGAAACACTTCAGCGTGATATGCGTTTGAGGGGATATTCAATTTCTACAGAGAGAACTTACTTAACTTGGATAAAGCGCTATATTTATTATTGCAAGAAGCAGCATCCAGCTGATGTGCCCTTGGAGCAAATTTCAAACTATCTTACCTATTTAGCCGCAGATCGCCATGTTTCGGTCAATACGCAAAAAGTTGCTCTGAATGCCTTGGTGTTCCTCTATCAAAAACACCTGCAGATTGAAGTAGGAGATTCAGGGTTTAAGTTGGCGACAAGACAACGCTATATTCCTACGGTCTTAAGTCCGAATGAAGTGAAAATGATCATTGATGAGCTGGAAGGGCGGAATAAATTGATCGTTCAGCTGCTCTATGGCAGTGGCTTACGCGTTACAGAATGTTTGCGCTTAAGGGTTTTTGATATTGACCTGGGAAAATGTGCTTTAACTGTAAGAGATGGCAAAGCAAAAAAAGACAGGCAAACGATTTTGAGTTCGAAGCTTGGGCCAGCTTTGGAAGAAACAATTGAAGCTGCTCGAAACTTGCAGATTTTGGATAATAAGCAAGGCCTTGGTCCTTCGCTACCTCCGGCTTTACGAAGGAAAATGCCTAATGCCTTTCGTCAACCCGGCTGGGCTTATTTGTTTCCGGCTTCAAAATATTGTAAGCACTCAGTTTACGGTGAGCTTTGTCGTCACCACTTAGATCAAACAGTTGTGCGTAAATTTTTAAAACTGGCAGTGAATAAAGCAGGGGTATTTAATAAACGGGTTACCTGCCACACTTTTAGGCATTCTTTCGCAACCAATATGTTGGCCGGTGGTACAGATATCCGCACGGTACAAGAACTGCTTGGGCACAATAATGTTAGTACCACGCAAATTTACACTCATGTGCTTGGCAGACATTACGCAGGTTCAGTAAGTCCGCTTGATCATATTTCTTAAACTTTTATTTACGAACCAATGAGCTCAGCATAAAAAGAATTGCTGCGCTTACAACAATACTTGGGCCGCTTGGTGTGTCGAGATAGAACGAAGCGAGTAGTCCGCCGCATACGGCAAGGCAACCAATCAGGCTGGCAAGAATTGCCATTTTTTCTGGTGAGTTTGAAAAACTTCTGGCGATGGCTGGTGGAATAATCATTAGAGAAGTGATTAATAATATGCCCACCACTTTCATGCTTAAGGCTATAACCGTTGCAATTAATAGCATTAACAATAAACGTATTTTTCCTACTGCCAAGCCTTCGACTTGCGCCAGTTCTTGATGCAAAGTAATCGTCAGTAATTTATTCCAAGTTAAAGCTAATACAATTAAGGCGGCCGCAATGCCAGAGCCAATCCAAATTAAATCTTGAGTGCTGGCGGTGAGTAAGTCGCCAAAGAGATAAGACATTAAATCAATATTCACATCGGTAAAACTTAAGATAACCAAACCAAAGGCCAATGAGCTGTGCGCCAGTATGCCAAGAATGGTGTCGGTTGCCAGATGATGTCGGCTTTCCATTTGCACTAATAAAAGCGCGATTGCCAAGCAAGCAAGAATCACGGCGAATTGCAGATTCAAATCCATCAGCAAGCCAAAGGAAATACCAAGCAAAGCGGAGTGCGCGAGTGTGTCGCCAAAGTAGGCCATGCGTCGCCACACCACAAAGCAACCTAAAGGGCCGGTGATTAAAGCCACGAGTAAACCAGCTGCAAGCGCACGTAAAACAAAATCAGCCATGCTTATGTCCCTCGTGCGAATGATCTGAGTGGTCTTTGTTATGCTCATGGTCAGCGTCTATCACTTCACCGTGCAAACCATGGCTGTGGTTATGGTGATGGGCATAAACTGCCAATGAAGCTGCTTGCTGTTTGCCGAACAGCTCCAGATAAGCCGGGTCGGTGCTGACTTGTTCAGGATGGCCATGGCAACACACGTGCTGATTCAAACAAATGACTTCGTCAGTTGCCGACATCACTAAATGCAGATCGTGCGAAACCATTAAGATGCCGCACCGGTGTTTGTCTCGAATGGATGAAATCAAAGCATAAAGCTCGGCCTGCCCATTGATATCAACGCCTTGAACGGGTTCATCCAATACCAGTAATTCAGGTTCTTGTATCAAAGCCCGAGCTAGTAAGACGCGTTGTAGTTCGCCCCCAGACAAAGAGTGCAGTTGTGAGTGCAATAGCTGAGAGGCTTTCACTTCGTCCAATACCTTTTCAATAAGTTCTGGTTTGGCGCGCACCGCAAGCTGTAAAAATTTTTCCACTAAAATGGGCATGCTGTTATCAACATGTAAACGTTGTGGCATATAACCCACGCGTAAATTTTTGCGCAGGCTAACTGAGCCAGCGCTTGGCTTGGTTAAGCCCAGCACAATTTTAACCAAGGAGGTTTTGCCCGCGCCATTGGGACCAATCAGGGTAACGATCTGGTTCTCATCAATTTGCAGCGTAATGTTCTGTAGAATTTGTTTGTCGCCAATCGCCAAAGAAATATCTTGAGCGTTTAACAAAGTGCTAGTCATTCCGAGTGAACTCCAGAGTCAGTAATGTGCAATCGATGTAGATCAAGTTTGCGCATAAGGCGAGGTAATATATCATAGTGGGCTTTTCAGGTTCAGCCTCGGTAAACGCTTTGTTACGACTTTTCACCTTTGCTCTGTTTTTAATGCTGCAAGTTTTTGCCAGCTGCTTTGCTTATGCACAGCCACAAGTCAGTGCCAGCATTAAGCCCTTGCAGATGATCGCCGCAGCTATAAGCGATGGCGTAGCGCTACCAAGCCTGATTATTGGAGCGGGGCAAGACCCTCATCATCCAGCTTTGAAGCCGTCGGAGCGTCGAAATTTGGCTAATGCCGATCTCGTACTTTGGGTAGGGCCTCGACTGGAGTCGGCTTTCACGCAATTGCTGGATACGGATTCTGAATCGGTAATCACCGCTTATGAGCTTATAGAAGAGGCCGGTTTGAGTATTGCTGACAACATGAGCGGCAGTAATGATCCGCACATTTGGCTTTCAACACACAACAGCCGCTTGATTGCGCAAGTCTTAGCGGAAAAATTAATCACTATGGATGCGCAGAATGAAGTCGCTTATCAAAGTAATTTAGCGAACTTTATGAGTTCCCTAGATTTACTGGATGCTGATATTCAGGCACTCGTAGCTCAGCTTCCAAAGACGGCCTTTGCGGTTTATCACAACGCGTTTAATTATTATGAACAACAGTTTGGCTTGCAGCATGTCGCGAGTTTTACCGACAACGAAGAAGTGCAGCCGGGAATTCGTAAGATCATGCAAATTCGCGAAACACTCTCTGCCAATGAGGTTTCCTGCCTTTTACTGGAGCCTGAAAATAATCCAGATGAAATTAAACAGCTAACGGGTCGCGACATGAATATGGTGACGATTGATGTTTTGGGTTTTGCGTACCCGCTGAGTAAAACCGCCTATACTGATTTTATGCGCGGCCTCAGTGAATCAATAAAAGGGTGTATAGAAGAATGAGTTCCTTACCGGAAAAGCCTCTGATCTTGGTGGATGGCTCCTCCTATTTATTTCGTGCCTATCACGCCCTGCCGCCCTTAACGACAAAAACGGGTCAGGCCACAGGCGCCATAAAAGGTGTTATTAATATGGTGCGCTCTTTAATTAAAGAGTATCCCGATTCGCCAGTGGCTGTGGTGTTTGATGCCAAAGGCAAAACTTTTCGTAGCGATATCTACAAAGAGTACAAAGCGCATCGCCCGCCCATGCCCGATGATTTAAGAACACAAATCGAACCGATACATGAAATTATCAAAGCCATGGGTTTGCCTTTAATCGTTGAACCTGGGGTCGAAGCCGACGATGTGATCGGAACGCTCGCTCGTGAAGCCACTGAATTAAAAATGGACACCTTGATTTCCACCGGCGATAAAGACCTCGCACAGTTGGTGAATGAACACATCACTTTGCTTAACACGATGAACAAAGAGGTCTTAAACATTGAGGGTGTTAAGCAAAAATTCGGACTGGCGCCGGAGCAGATTATCGATTACTTGGGTTTAATGGGTGACAAATCAGACAATATTCCTGGCGTGCCGGGAGTTGGGCCAAAAACTGCCGTGAAATGGCTGGATGAATACGGCACTGCGGATGGCCTGATCGAACATGCCGATGAGATCAAAGGCAAGGCGGGTGAAAATTTGCGTGCGCACATCGAGCAATTACAGTTGTCGCGCGAACTGGCCACCATCAAACTCGACGTTGAACTTCAATACAAACCAAACGAATTACTGCACACGCCAGAAGATAAAGAAGCCTTGCTCGGCTGGTATAAAACTTTGGAGTTTCGCACTTGGATTCGTGAGCTTGAAGGCGAAGGTGTAAAAGCTGATGCCATTGCGCATGGAGAGCAAGGCCAGGCAAGCGCATCACAAAATGATTCATCTGAAGATCAAAACTTGGATACCAGTGAGGCTTTTCCAAAACCCGAGGCCATCACTTACGAAATCGTTTCAACAAGTGAACAGCTGGATACTTTACTTCAGGAAATTCAATCTTTAAAAAGCCCCGACAGAAAACTTTCGCTTTCGATCGAAACAGACGGTGCTCACTACAAGCTGGCCAAAATTATTGGTTTGTCGCTTTCCATAAAAGCAGGGAGCGCCAGCTACATTCCTCTTGCGCATAATTATGCGGGCGTTCAGGAGCAATTAAATTCTGAATTAGTCTTCGATAGTTTACGTCCACTCTTAGAAGATAAATCCATTTTTAAAGTTGGGCATGATCTAAAATTTATGTGCCATGTATTCGATAACGTCAATATTAAATTGGCAGCTTGCCGTTTCGATACCATGTTGCAATCTTATGTTTTAAATTCAGTTGCGCATAAACATACGCTGGAAAAACTTTCATCGCATTACCTTGAAGAAGATAAAGTTTTATTAGAAGAATTGCTCGGAAAAGGGCGCAATAAATTAACTTATGCAGAAGTGGTAATTGAAAAAGCCCTAAGTTTCTCAGCTCAAAACGCAGACTTTGTGTTTCGCTTACATCAAGGTTTGGAATTAAATTTAAAAGCTACAGCCGCTCTTGAAGAAATTTATAAGTACAAAGAAATTGGTTTACTGCCTGTGCTTTATGAAATGGAAAAAGAGGGCGTAATAGTAGATTTGTTTGCTTTGGCGCAACAAAGTGAAGAGCTCGCACAGCGCTTAGCTGAACTTGAAAATGAAGCCTACGCTTTGGCAGGTGAAGAATTTAATTTGGGTTCTCCTGCGCAATTACAACGAATTTTTTATGAAAAACTTGAGTACCCAGTAATTAGCAAAACAGCAAAAGGTCAGCCTTCAACAGCTGAGCCAGTGTTGCAAGAGTTGGCGCTAGAATACCCTTTGCCCAAATTATTAATTGAACATCGTACCCTCAGCAAACTAAAAAGCACTTACACAGATAAACTTCCGCAAGATGTTAATCCGCAAAGCGGACGTATACACAGTAATTTTCAACAAGCTGTAGCGGCAACAGGACGTTTGTCTTCCACTGATCCGAATATCCAAAACATTCCTATTCGAACGGAAGAAGGGCGTCGTATTCGTAAAGCGTTTATCGCCGAAGAATCGAAAATATTAATGGCGGCGGATTACTCGCAAGTTGAGCTTCGCATCATGGCGCATCTATCGGCCGATGAAGGCTTATTGAAGGCCTTTAAAGAAGGCTTGGATGTGCATCGGGCAACCGCAGCAGAAATTTTTGGGGAAGAGCTTGATCAGGTTACTAGCGATCAACGCCGCAGCGCCAAAGCCATTAACTTTGGCTTAATTTATGGCATGTCGGCATTTGGTTTGGCTAAGCAGTTGGGGATAGGGCGCCATGAGGCACAAGAATATGTAGAGCGTTATTTCCAACGCTATCCTGGGGTTAGAGATTACATGGAAAACACCAGAGCGTTGGCGAATGAGCAGGGCTATGTTGAAACCTTGTTTGGCCGTCGTCTGTATTTACCGGGTATTCATGCCAGTAATGGCATGTTGAGAAAAGCCGCTGAACGCACCGCCATTAATGCGCCGATGCAGGGGACTGCGGCAGATATTATTAAGCAGGCTATGATTGATATTCAGCATTGGCTAAAGGTTGCAGGGCTTGATGCCAAAATGCTATTACAGGTTCACGACGAGTTGGTATTCGAAGTCAGCGAAAGCGACTTGCAAGCCTTGAGTGATGGCGTTGAGTTCCGAATGGCTTCTGCCGCCTCTTTAGATGTGCCTTTGATAGTGGATATTGGTTCAGGAATGAACTGGGATGAGGCGCATTAAGTCTTAAGTTTCAGTTTATTTTTGTGTGTCATTGTTCCAGCGGCATAAAAATTCAAAGAAAGTTGAAATTAGTGAAACTTTTTTTGAACTAAAGATAGTTAGCCCGGTCATATTTAACAGTAAGGGGGTTTTCTTCCTGATTTTCCAACTTACTAGTATGATAAATGATAGAAATATCTCTCCTAGATACAAGGAGTCCGGGCCCTAACTATATTCTCCTGTGGTTAGGGCCCTCTTTTTTTATAACTTTTTTATACCTTTTTTAATTCCGCATTTTTAAAGCCTGTTAAAGCAACCACTCATTTAAACCTTTACGCAAGATGTTTACGCCGTCGCCTTTTAGCGCTGAAAAAAGCTGCAAAGAAATCAGATCGCCGTAGGATGTCGCTTTCTTTTCAGCTTTAAGTAAAGCCGACTTAGCCGCGCCAGGGTTCAATTTGTCTGCTTTTGTTAGCAAGATGTGTAAGGGAATCTGTGCCTTTGAGGCCCATTCAATCATCATCAAGTCACTGTCTTTAAAGTCATGCCTTATGTCTACCAGCAAAACGACGCCTTGTAATGACTGGCGTTCTTCAAGGTAAAGTGTCAATTGCCGCTCCCATTTTTTCTTCTGGGCAAGAGGTACTTTGGCGTAACCAAAACCAGGTAAATCCACTAAATAGCGTTTTTCAGCCACCTCAAAGAAATTCAATAACTGTGTGCGTCCCGGTGTTTTACTGGTGCGAGCCAGTTTGGGCTGCTCAGTCAGTTTATTGATCGCACTAGACTTGCCGGCATTAGAACGGCCAATGAACGCCACTTCCTTGGCATCATCTTCGGGGCACTGTGCCAGAGTACTGGCGCTAGTGATAAAGCGTGCATTGCGATAATCCAGGGCTGATTTACTCATTAAGTGCTCAATAGGTATTAGTTTGAAGTAATAGTTCGGGTCAGTAGCTTTTTCATCCGCTAGGGATAGGGTATAATGCACCTGCTTTTTAAGCGCGGCTGATTGTATCATAGCCACTTACCTTAAGAATCTGTTAGAAAAGTATTAGAAAGACTTCTAGCGATAAAGATTAGTGGTTAGATGAAAGCGCTAAAATTAAGAATTACGGCTGAGGATTGCGACAAGCATTTGGCTTAGATGGCTTATTTATTAACGGATTAAATAACGGATTTAATAAATAGAGCCCAAGCAGTCGTAACAATTCCTAAATTACTGTACAGGCTGGTAGTTACCACTTAGCTAAATATCAGAAATTAGTAGTATTAGTAGTATAGGCCTTTAGTAAAGATGGCATTTATTTAATAGGAATAAGCATGAACAGATTTATCCTTGCTGCAATGTTGGTATTGGGTCTTAGCAAACTGCGGCACAAGCGCAAAGTGGAGACGCTGCCGCTGGAGAAAGTAAAGTAGTAGCCTGTGGCGCCTGTCATGGAGCCAGTGGTAATGACACCTTGGTTCCTGGTGCAGCGAAGCTGGGTGGACAACACCAACAGTACCTTCTAAAACAATTGAAGGACATTAAGAGTGGTGCGCGTGAAATTGCATTAATGGCGGGCCAACTAAACAGTTTTAACGATCAAGACCTAGCAGATATTGCAGCCTATTATGCTGCTCAAGAAACTGCTTTGGGTGCGGCCACTGAAGAATCAGTAGCCATCGCTGAAGTATTGTATCGCTCTGGAAACCCTGAACTAGGTGTTCCAGCTTGTTCAGCTTGCCATTCCCCAGTGGGTGGCGGTAACGCTGGCGCGATGTATCCTTCTTTAAGCGGCCAAGATGTTGCTTACACAGAAACACAATTGAAAGCTTTCCGTTCAGGTGCAAGAAATAACGATCTATCTTCGGTCATGAGAACGATCGTAGCGAGGTTGAATGATGCTGAAATTGCGGCCTTAGCCTCTTACGTTTCTGGATTGCGAGCACAATAAGGAAACATTTAGAATAATTCAGGTCTGATTAAGCTGATCGATAGAAAAAGGGTGCCAAATGGTACCCTTTTTTGTATCTTAGCCGACACAAGAACTTCGTGTAGAGTTGTTTACCCTTTAAACACGCGTTACCGTTTTAAGAATTTGGAGTTAATAATGAAAACATTGCTTAAACCTATACTGCTCACATTTGCTTTGATCACAGTGAGTATTTCTGTATTTGCCCAGCCAGCTCGTTATGTAGAAGGTACTCACTTCGTTGAGCTCGAAAAACCAGTTCGAACAGTAGACTCTTCAAAAGTCGAAGTTGTTGAAGTGTTTTGGTATGGCTGCTCGCATTGCTATTCGTTTGAGCCTTTGCTGAACAGTTGGGTAGACAAACAAGCTGATGATGTTGTGTTTGTTCATAGCCCAGGAATGTGGAATGCTATGATGATGACTCATGCTCAGGTTTATTACACAGCTGAAGAGCTTGGCATGACTGAAGAGTTGCACTCAGATATTTTTGACGAAATCTTACAGCGTCGTAACTATTTGCAAAACGAAGATCAAGTAAAAGACTATTTTGTAAGAAATGGTGCTTCACCTGAAGAATTCGATGCAGCCTGGAATTCATTTGCTGTATCGTCAAGTGTGAATCGAGCCAATACGAGAATGCGTGACTACGGTGTGCGCAGTACGCCTAATATGATTGTGAATGGTAAGTATCGCGTATCGGCAAACCAAGCGGTACAAACTCAGACTGATGTTTTGGCAGTAGTAGATTTCTTGGTAGAGCAGGAACGCAGCAAGCTTTAAATAAAGCGCGCCTACTCAACTATAAGTTTTAAATTCGAACGCCTGTGATGCATAGCATCATCGGCGTTTTTATGTGCGATGTTATTCAAACAAGGCTTTTCTGGTACTTTCAGGGCCTTTCTAGTTGAGCTGTGTATCCGAAGGCTTAAATTATAGGTATAATGCCGCGCTCAAAATGATCGGAATCAAGATTTTCATCTAATTTTATTGGTTCATCGTATTAATAAGCAGTAATCGTAAACGTATAAAAACGCTAATCAGCTAATCAAACAGAGGTAGCAAAGTGACCAAAAGGATAACAACCCTTATCGCTGGAATATTCGTGGTTTTAGTATCAGCTTATGCTGGAGCCGCCACTTTAGAAGAAGAAATTCATGCTCGTCTTACACCGGCTGGATCAGTCTGTGTTGCTGGGGAAGACTGTGCTGCAGGCCTAGCCATGGCTGGTGCAGGAGCAGGTGGCCCAAGATCTCCGGAAGATATTTATCAAGCTTCTTGCTTTGCTTGTCATGGTACTGGTGCAAATAATGCGCCCGTATTAGGTGATGTTGAAGCTTGGGCGCCTCGTATTGCTCAAGGTACGGATGTTTTATATGCCAATGCGATTAACGGTCTTAATAACATCATGCCAGCTCGTGGACTTTGCATGGATTGTTCTGATGAAGAGATCCAGGCCGTAGTTGATTATCTCGTTCAAGAAGTACAATAAAATTTCTTTTAGGGTAAATGCCTTATTTAGGCATTTACCCGATTTCTGTTTTATCAGTTCTTTCCCGTTTTAGTAGCCTCCAGCTTCATCCTCCTAAATTTCAATTTTTGAATTTGCTAAAAAGCCTTTTCTAAGCTATTACCTATAGAGTTTTGGCTTTCATGGAAGAAGGTTTATGTCGCTGTCTATTATCTACTCGCGTGCGAATATTGGTATTGAAGCGCCTCTTGTTACTGTAGAAACACACCTCTCAAACGGCCTTCCGGGTTTTTCGATTGTTGGCTTACCAGAAACGGCTGTGAAAGAAAGTAAAGAACGGGTTCGCAGTGCTATTTTAAATTCCTTACTTGAGTTTCCAGCAAAACGAATCACGGTTAATTTGGCGCCTGCAGACTTGCCAAAAGCTGGGGGGCGCTTTGATTTAGCGATTGCCGTTGGAATCTTGGTCGCTTCAGGGCAGTTAAGTTCAGAAAAAATTGCTCAAATTGAATTTATGCGAGAACTGGCGCTATCGGGTGAGTTGCGAAGTGTACCAGGTGTTTTGCCTGGTTTGCTCGCTACAAATACGGCTCAAAGAGAAGCGATCGTGCCCCATGCTAATGAAGCAGAAGCTGGCTTGGCGCGTTTAACAGCGAAAGCAGAGGTGAAACTATGCAAGCATTTGCTGGAACTTTGTAGATATCTAAAAGGTGAATTTGTCTTACCACAAGCGGATCTCTTAGAGCCTGTTAAGCGGAGCTTTGTGGACACGCTAGATGATGTGGTCGGTCAACAACAAGCGCAAAGAGCGTTAGTGCTTGCGGCGGCTGGGGGGGCACAATTTGCTTATGGTGGGGCCGCCAGGAACGGGCAAAACCATGTTGGCAAATCGATTACAAACTTTAGTGCCTGCTCTTTCAAATAAGAGTGC
>CBFIHS010000005.1:11046-80322 GCA_965662565.1 Pseudohongiellaceae bacterium
TGCTGCGATTCGTTCAATAAATAATGAAAGCTTATCCGCATCAACTTTGTTCAACGCTCCTTTTCGAGCACCTCATCATACTGCTTCGGCCGTTGCACTTGTAGGTGGAGTTGCAAATCTTAATGCTGGAGAAATTACTTTGGCGCATCAAGGAATTTTGTTCTTAGATGAATTACCGGAGTTTGGCTCAAGAGTTTTAGAAAGCTTACGCGAGCCTTTAGAGACCGGTTGGATTCATATTTCCAGATCAACTTACCAAGTCAGCTTGCCAGCTCGCTTCCAATTAATTGCCGCGATGAATCCTTGTCCTTGCGGCTACTATGGCGACTTAGAAAATGAGTGCCGTTGTTCTATCGAGCGCATAAAAAACTATCAGCACAGAGTATCGGGGCCTTTACTGGATAGAATTGATATCCAGATTCAACTGAGCCGGCTAAGCGATCAAGAACGCGATCTACTTATTCAAAAAGATAGAAGTATGGGGCGAGCTGAAAAATTAAGAGAGCAAGTTTTTAAATGTCGTGACAGGCAAGTACAACGTGCAGGTAAGTTGAACGCTTTATTAAATCAAAAGGAGATCGTGCGTGACTGTAATCTCAGTACAGAGGATAGAACGCTGCTAAATAATGCTATTAAGCAATTAAAGTTATCCACTAGAGCTTATTTCAGAATTTTAAAAGTGGCGCGGACAATAGCTGATTTGTCAGATCAAGCAGCAATTACTAAACAACATTTATTAGAAGCAATCAGCTATCGAAAATTTGATCGGGATATTTGAGTGGAGATTGAGATTATGTTTTTGTTTCTTCTAATTTAGATATTTTTTCTTCCAGTTCAGCAATTGTTTGCTCCGCTCTTGCTAATACCTTGAGCTGGGCATCAAACTCCTCTCTTGTGACTATATTGAGCTTAGCAAAGCTGCTTTGCAAAACAGTGTAAAACTGTTTTTCAATATCTGCTTTAATAGGATTGATTTTAGGGCCAACGCTTGGGATGATTTCAGTCAAACGTTGACTAAGTTTTTGTAGGAACTCGGGATTCAGCATAAGTAGAACCTTGTATTCTAATTTTTGTGATCTTAATGTTGTAATACTAGCATTTTACAAGTAACTCGATAACGTAGAATAATCGTTTTTTGTATTTAGGTAGCATATACTTTCAGGCGCCCGAAAAACTAAAATATAGGGCCGTAATGTGAGGAGATAATAATGAAAATGATCACAGCAGTAATTAAACCCTTTAAACTCGATGATGTTCGAGAGGCTTTATCTGGAATTGGGGTTCAGGGAATTACCGCTACTGAGGTAAAAGGCTTTGGTCGCCAAAAAGGGCACACTGAGTTATATCGCGGGGCAGAGTATGTCGTCGATTTTTTACCCAAGATACGATTGGAAATTGCGGCTGATGACTCCGTAGTAGATCAGATTATTGAAGTGCTCAGTAAGGCAGCTCTTACTGGAAAAATTGGGGATGGCAAAATTTTTGTCAGCAACCTTGAACAAGTAATCAGAATTCGTACTGGTGAATCTGGACCCGACGCGCTTTAAAATACCTAAAAGCTAAATTGAGAAATCGCCCCAAAGCAGCTGCAATGCAGTCAAAGCAGCAATAGGGGCGGTTTCCGTTCTGAACACCCTAGGGCCCAACTGCACTGCTTGGAATCCGCTTTTATCTGCCACAGCTAGTTCCTGTTTCGAAAAACCTCCTTCAGGGCCTATTAACAGAGCTACTTCACTAACATGGCTTGTGCTGGAAAGAGTATTTTCTGAGCTCGGTTCAAAAATGAGTTTTAGTGGGCAGGCAAGTTCTTCGCACCACTTTGATAGATGGATTGCAGGGTTAATGCTTGGAACAGTGGTTCGGCCACTTTGTTCACAGGCACTGATGGCGATCTGCTGCCAATGCTGTAACTTTTTTTGCAAGCGCTCGCCCTGGAGTTTGACTTCAGAAAATTCAGTAAAAAGAGGGGTGATTTCACTTACGCCCAGTTCAGTGCTTTTTTGAATTGCCGTGTCCATGCGTTCACCTCGTGAGAGTCCAAGCCCGAGAGAAGTGTGAAGTGGTGACTCAGTATGCTTAACACTGCACTCTAGGACTTCTATCTGAATACGATTTTTTGTGATGTGTTTAATCTTGGCTGTGTATTCACAGCCATCGCCATTAAATAAAATCAAAGCGGCATCTACTTTAAGCCGCAGCACCTTACTGAGATAATGTGCTTGCTGCCCGTCTAGCTCTATTTCGGAGCTCGGAGTAAGATTCTGGCTTGTGTAGATTCTTGAGATTCGCATGCGGCAAGGATACAGCCAAGAGTTAAAACTGCAAGATGCAGATTGAAAACCCATGATGGAAATGAAAAATAATGCAAACTAGCCCGACCAAGACAAAGGCTGAAAACAAAACAAAGACGAGCTCTAAGCAAGAGTTACTAAGCTTTGATGTCATCGTTGTGGGTGGAGGAATAGTTGGTCTGACTATGGCTTTATTGCTGGCACAACAGAGCCAAGTACAAAAGCCACTCAAGATCGCTCTTTTGGATAATCAAAAGAAAAAAGCCTCATCTAAAAAAAGTGAAACCGGTGTTAAAGAATTTAACCCTCGGGTTTCTGCTTTATCCCTAGCAAGCCAGACTCTCTTTGCCTCTTTGAATCTTTGGCAGGAGCATATAGCGTCAAAGGCTTGTGCTTATCAAGATATGTTTGTGTGGGATTCTAATGGCACTGGCAATATCAGTTTTTCAGCACTCGATATTCAACAAGCAGCTTTGGGTCATATTGTAGAAAATTCTGTAATCGTTGAAGCGCTAGAACAGGCCTTAGAAGGGCACACGAGTATCAGTCTTATCCGTGGTGAAGCGGTTGAAAGCTATGAATTTGAGAACGGCCTTAGCCAGCTAAGCTTAAACACGGGGAAAAAATTAAGTGCGAAATTAGTGCTTGCCGCCGATGGTGGTAATTCGACGCTGCGCAAGCAAGCTGAATTCAAAGTTAAAGAATGGTCTTATCAGCACCAGGCTATTGTTGCTACAGTAAAGACTGAAAAGTCACATGGTTTTACAGCCTCACAATGTTTTTTACCGACAGGCCCCATTGCCTTTTTGCCGCTTTTGGACTCAACAAGTGCAGAAGGTGAACAGTTTTACTCTTCAATAGTGTGGTCATGTGAGTCAGATCAAGCAGAAGAGTTGATGGCATTGGAAGATGCGCAATTCATGCAAAAACTAGAGCAAGCTTTCGAAAGCAAACTCGGTTCGCTTGAAGATATTGGTCCAAGATTAAGTTTTCCTTTATGGCAGCGGCATGCCACAAGCTACGTTAAAGAAGGTTTAGCCTTGGTTGGTGATGCGGCCCATACGATTCATCCGCTTGCTGGTCAGGGAGTTAATTTGGGTCTTCTCGACGCGGTATGCTTGGCTAGGGTTATTAGTCAGGCAATTAATTCTAAAGAGGACTATGGGTCTGAGCGAGTGCTGAGTCGTTATCAACGTGAGCGTAAAGGCCATAATCTAAGCATGATGGTTTTGATGGAGGCCTTCAAAAAAGGCTTTGGATCTGATGATCTCATTGTTCGTTGGTTAAGGAATGCTGGTATGAGTTCGGTAGATAAATTGAGCCCTATTAAACATCAGCTGATCAAGAAGGCGATGGGCCTTTAAGTAATCTGGTAAGTGTTCTGGATCTAAGCAATAAGCGATGCTTGTAGTGCTTGCTATTATAAATGAGAATTATTATCATCTTTGTTCCTTTTTTTGAAGAGTAAGACACAAATGCGAATTTTGTTAATCATACTAGGTATAGCTTTACTTAACGCCTGTTCTCAAGATGCACAATCACCCCAAATTGATGCTTCTGGTGGCGCTGCTAGTGATTCCATGGTGTCTTCTGACGACTCTGCCATGATGAGTTCTATAACTCAGCCAGTTATTGTCTATTCCTCACGACAAGAGCATTTGATTAAGCCCTTATTTGATCTTTTTACAGCAGAGACAGGCATAGAGGTGCAGTATCAAACGGGTGAAGAAGGCCCCCTGATTGCTCGCTTACAAGCTGAAGGCGATGCCACTTTTGCTGACATTCTGTATACAGTAGATGCTGGAAACCTTTGGTCTGCCGCAAATAGAGACTTATTAGCTTCGATCGATTCTCCAATACTGGAGGCTAATATCCCGGAACATTTACGTGACCCAGAAGGCCGATGGTTTGGATTATCTGTGCGCGCGCGCACTATAGTCTATGCAAAAGATCGTGTAGATCCTGCCGAGTTATCTAGCTATGAAGCATTGACTGATCCAAAGTGGCAGGGGCGTCTTTGCTTGCGCACTTCTAAGAAGGTTTACAACATGTCGCTGGTAGCAACCATGATTGAGCGCTTTGGTGAAGAGGCTACTCAAGAAATCGTAGAAGGCTGGGTTAACAATCTTGCGGCGCCAGTTTTCAGTAGCGATACCCTGGTCATTGAAGCGATTGCTGCTGGCCAATGCGATGTTGGTTTGGTGAATACTTATTACTTAGGACGTTTGCAGGCTGAAGATCCAGATTATCCAGTTGCCTTGTTTTGGGCCAATCAGGAGAGCAGTGGTGCTCATGTCAATATTTCCGGTGCCGGCCTTACCCGCTACGCTAAAAATCCTGAAGGCGCGAAACGCTTGCTGGAATGGCTGTCTACAGAAGAGCCACAAAAGATGTTCTCTGAGCTTAACTTGGAGATTCCTGCTAACCCAGATGTTCCTTCGACTGAGGTGGTGTTAAGTTGGGGTGATTTTGTACAAGACCAGATTAATGTTGAAGCGGCAGGGCGCTTGCAGGCAGAGGCTGTGATGTTAATGGATAGAGCCGACTACCGTTAATAGCAATTTTGAATGCCTCAAAACCTTATAACAGATAATCCTTCAAAGCGTGGTTCGAGTGCTTGGACTTGGAAAACGCTTTGCTATTTAGTTGCCTTTATTGTTGTTTTTCCTATTGCGCTTATTTTTACCCAATGGGCTTTGGTTGGTAATGGCGAACAGGAAATATGGCAACACCTCTTTAATACCAAGCTCGATCGTCTTTTATTAAATACCCTGTTCTTACTTGTCGGAGTTGGCTTTGGAGTGACCTTCCTTGGAGTGAGTCTGGCGTGGTTAACTTCGGTTTGTAATTTCCCAGGGCGAAAATTATTCGAGTGGGCTTTGATGCTGCCTCTTGCCATACCCTCTTATGTGATGGCGTTTGTATTTCTGGGCTTTTTGAATTATGCCGGTCCAGTTCAAACTACTTTAAGGGGCTGGTTTGGTCGTGATGTTTATTTCCCTGATGTGCAAGGGCCGGGAGCTGTAATTTTAGTGATGAGCTTAGTTCTCTATCCTTATGTTTATATGCTTGCCCGCAGTGCTTTTGTCGCGCAGGGGCGAAACATGATGGACGCCGGAAGAATTCTTGGTAAGGGTTATTGGCGGGCTTTTTTTAAGTTATCAGTTCCAATTGCAAGGCCTGCCATCGTTGCTGGCACAGCCCTAGCCTTAATGGAAACCTTAGCGGATTTTGGTGCGGTTGCAATTTTTAACTACGATACTTTTACAACCGCAATTTATGACGCTTGGTATGGCTTATTTAATTTGGCGGTAGCCGCGCAACTGGCGTCATTATTATTGTTGTTTGTGGCGTTGATGCTAATGTTAGAGCAGCGCGGCAGGGCTCAGGCTCGCTTTATACAACAAAGTAACCGCAAGCTTCAGTACTATACATTAAAGGGCTGGAAAGCTTGGGCGGCTACTTCCGGTTGTGCTTTGGTCTTATTGCTTGCCTTCGTTTTGCCTTTTGCCCAATTGTTGATGTGGAGTTTTGAAGTTTTAGGGGAATTAGACAGCCGCTATCTTGGCTTTCTTTTAAATACACTAGGTCTTGGGCTTATAGCTGCCTCAGTGACAACAATCTTTGCGCTACTTTTGGCTTATGTGAAGCGTCTGCCAACTAAGGCCGGAGAAAGACGTTGGCAAAGTCTGGCAATCCGAGTCTCAACCACAGGTTATGCGCTACCTGGCTCGGTCTTAGCCGTTGGAATTATTCTGAGTTTTACTTTACTAGATCAAGCCATTATTGGATTCGCAAAAAATATTTTTGGCATCGGCATTCGGCCATTTCTGGTAGGCAGCCTATTTGCTCTGGTACTGGCTTACAGTATTCGCTTTATGGCGGTTGCCTTTGCGCCAGTAGAAGCGGGTTTTGTCAGAATTAACCCCAGTATCATAGAGGCTGCAAAAAGCTTAGGAAGTCCCCCCGGGCGCTTGCTTAGACAAATTTATATCCCTCTACTGAAGCCGGGTATTTTTACTGCTTTGATTATTGTGTTTGTCGATGTAATGAAAGAAATGCCAGCTACTTTAATAATGCGTCCTTTTGGCTGGGATACTCTGTCGGTAAGGATTTATCAGATGACTTCAGAAGGGCAATGGGAGCGTGCGGCTCTACCGTCAGTGACACTAATATTATTAGGGCTCATTCCAGTTATTTTGTTGATCAGAAATTCCCGTCCCCTTCAATCTTAGCTCGCTTTTCAACTATATAAATCCTTGCAGGATGCGCAGCTCTTACTTATGATGAGTTTGTACATTTGGTTGGTATTACACGGCTTTGCGTAATGCTAGTTGCACCTAAATTTTAAAATTGTTGAGGAGCTTAATAAGTGAGCGAGACCCCTAAAGATTTATATTACTTGGCTAGTCATGAATGGGTAAAAATGGAAGATGGAGTAGCCATTGTTGGAATTAGCGACTTTGCTCAATCTGAACTTGGAGATGTTGTTTTTGTCGAACTACCAGAGAGCGGTTCAGAAGTCAGTGCTAATGATCAAGTCAGTGTTGTTGAGTCTGTAAAAACAGCATCGGATATTTATGCGCCGCTTAGCGGAGAAATAGTTGCGATCAATGAGGATTTAGAAGGAACTCCTGAATTAGTAAATTCGAATCCTTATGATGGTGGTTGGTTGTTTAAAATTAAAATCAGCGATGAGAGCGAACTAAGCTCTTTACTCAATGCTGAAGACTACATAGAAAGTTGTGAAGCCAATTAAGTTTTGCTCAGCTTTTTAAATAGAATACTTGAGACCAAAATAATTAGAACGGACAAAAGTTATTGTGTTAGACGCAGATGGATTCAGAGCAAATGTTGGCATCATTATTTTTAATGATGAAGGCAAGTTGCTATGGGCGAAACGTGCCGGACAGGATGCTTGGCAATTCCCTCAGGGCGGCGTGCAAAAGGATGAATATCCCGAGCAGGCAGTTTTAAGAGAGCTTCATGAAGAGGTTGGTCTTAGGCCTGAAGATGTTGAAATTGTTGCGCAAACAAATAATTGGTTACCGTATAAGCTCCCTAAGCAGTTCATCCGTCAGAACTGCCATCCCGTTTGCATAGGTCAAAAACAAAAATGGTTTTTGTTAAGACTGCTAGGCGACACGAATAAGATTCGCTTTGACCATACTGACAAACCTGAATTTGATCATTGGCGCTGGATAAATTATTGGGCTCCTATTGATCAGGTAATATCCTTTAAACGAGAAGTTTATCGGCTTGCTCTGGAAGAGCTGTCGGAACCGATGAATCAAGCCTTAAAAAAACCAATTACTGAGCTTGAACAGGCCTCGAGGTCTGCTTCCTAAAAAAGATAAAACTTTATGTTAGATACCTTGCGCAGCATTATTCAAGAAGTGAATAGTGCAAAAGACTTAACTATCAGTCTGGAGATTATTACCAGACGGGTTCAGCGCGCCTTAAACACTAAAGTTTGCTCGGTTTATCTCTTAGATTCTAATCTAGACCGTTATGTTCTCATGGCCTCTATTGGTCTTGATCAAAGTGCTGTCGGTAAAGTAAGTTTAGGAGCACAAGAAGGCCTGGTTGGTCTTGTTGCCCGTCGTGCCGAGCCTGTGAATCTAGATAATGCCAGTTCACATCCCAACTATTTTTACCTTCCTGAAACTCGAGAAGAACAGTACGAATCTTTTCTTGGCGTGCCTATTATTCATCATCAAAATGTTTTGGGAGTGTTGGTTGTACAGCAAGTAGAACGAAGAATTTTTGATTCTGAAGAAGAAGCGTTCCTAATAACGCTGTCTGCTCAGCTAGCCGGTTTGATTGTGAATGATGAAGCACGTGGGGCTATAACCGGTTACAGCCCATCAGGTATTAAAACCCAGGATGTTAGTTTTGATGGTGTGCCGGGTGCCCCCGGTGTTGCCATCGCACAAGCTGTTACAGTTTTTGCGCCAGCGGATTTAAGTGTTATTCCAAAACGACAATGTTCAGATATTAAAGCTGAAATACAGTTTTTCAATGATTGTTTGCAAGCGGTTCGGATTGATATCAGCGAACTGAAAATGAAAATCAAAGGTCAGTTACGACCCGAAGAACGCGAACTCTTCGACGCGTATTTACATATGCTAAGTGATCAAGCGCTGGGCAATGAAGTTGTCGCCAAAATTAAAGAAGGTAACTGGGCGCAAGGCGCCTTGGCCATGGTCGCTATGTCGCATGTCAGTAACTTAGAGTTGCTTGATGATGATTACTTAAGGGAACGCGCCACCGATATAAAAGACTTATGCAGTCGCGTGCTGTTCTATTTACAAGATAAAGAAAAGCAAACCAAGGTTTATCCAGATCGTTGTATTTTGGTTTGTGAAGAGCTGTCAGCGGCGATGCTTGCTGAAGTTCCTAAAGAAAATTTGGTTGGTATTCTCTCCGCTAAAGGCTCCGGGCATTCGCATGTTGCTATTCTTGCTCGAGGAATGGGGATTCCTGCGGTTATGGGAGCTATTGATATCCCCTTGTCTGAATTTGATGGCAAAGAGTTAGTTCTTGATGGCTATAACGGAAAAGTATACGGAAACCCGTCTGATGAATTGAGGGCTCGTTTTCAGGAAATTGTAAAAGAACAAGCGCAGTTATCAACTGAGCTCGAAGCAATAAAAGATTTGCCAGCAGAGACGCTGGATAATTATCGTATTGAGTTGTGGGTGAACACGGGATTAATAACCGATGCTGTCTCTGCTAGAAATCGTGGCGCTGAAGGTATCGGCTTGTTCAGAACAGAAGTTCCTTTTTTGTTAAAAGATCGCTTTCCGACTGAAAGAGAACAAACCGAGCTTTATCGGCCTCAACTAGGAGCCTTTCACCCTAAAACGGTGACCATGAGAACGCTTGATATTGGTGGAGATAAAGCTCTTCCATATTTTTCAATAAAAGAAGAAAACCCTTTTATGGGATGGCGAGGAATTCGTGTCAGCATGGATCATCCTGAGATTTTTATTTCTCAAGTGCGTGCCATGATGAAAGCCAGCCAAGGCTTGGATAACTTGCAGATTATGTTGCCGATGATAAGTAATATGGAGCAGGTCGATTATTCTATTCATCTTATTGAGCGGGTTTTGGCAGAACTGTTGGAAGAAGGCCTTGATATTAAGAAGCCAGATGTTGGCGTCATGGTGGAAGTTCCGGCAATGACATACCAGATAGATGCATTGGCGAAGCGAGTTAATTTTATTTCAGTCGGAACAAATGACCTGATTCAGTACTTGCTTGCAATCGATCGAAACAATCCCCGTGTTGCCAATCTGTTTTCAACTTTTCACCCACCGGTTTTGCATGCTTTGAATGATATTGCCCGAAATGCTGAGAGGTGCGGCTTACGTTATAGCGTTTGTGGTGAAATGGCTGGTGACCCAGGAGCAGCAATTTTGTTAATGGCGATGGGTTACAAAGTACTATCGATGAACATTACGGCTCTCGGTAGAGTTAAATCAGTAATTCGAAATATCACTTTGGAACAGAGCGAGTTGTTATTAGCCAAAGCCTTACAAGCTGAGAGTGACAATGAAGTTAAAGCCATGATTGATATGGAACTTTACAATGCCGGGGTTGAGCGTTTATTGCGGTCAGCACGAGGTTAGTTTGAACTGGAAAAAGGCTCAGTTGAATCGTCTAAAGATAAAATCTTTAGGTAAATTAAGTTTGAAAAGCCGCTATAATACTGCGCCATATGTTGCAATATCCTAATATAGATCCTGTCGCCTTTTCACTAGGCCCTCTTCAAGTTCACTGGTACGGAATTATGTACCTGATTGGCTTTGCTGCTGCCTGGTTGCTTGGAAAAAAAAGAGCAGCTCTTCCTAATTCTGGCTGGAATGATGATCAAGTTAGCGATCTAATATTTTATGCCGCTATGGGAGTCGTGATAGGTGGCAGGGTAGGCTACATGTTGTTTTATAACTTCAGTAGCTTAGTTGAAAACCCTCTTTCTCTTTTCTTGGTTTGGCAAGGCGGCATGTCCTTTCATGGTGGTTTTTTAGGAGTCATTCTCGCCGTATGGCTATTCAGCCGTAATAATAAGAAATCAGTTTTCAAAGTGTTGGATTTTGTGGCGCCATTGGTTCCAATTGGCTTGGCCGCCGGCAGACTAGGAAACTTCATTGGTGCCGAGCTCTATGGTCGAGTAACAGATGTTTCTTGGGGCATGGTATTTCCCAGCGACCCATTGGAATTAGTCAGGCATCCATCTCAGCTTTACCAAGCCAGTATGGAAGGACTTCTGCTTTTTGTTATCCTCTGGCTGTATTCAAGTAAAGCAAGACCGACTTTTGCTGTGAGTGCATTCTTCTGTGTGGGCTATGGAATTTTTCGCAGTTTTGCGGAGTTTTTCCGTGAGCCTGATGAAGGTAAATTCGCAGCTTTTGATTGGCTTACCAAAGGCCAGCTTCTCTCGATACCGATGATCGTAATAGGGCTTTTAGTCCTCTTCTTTGCCTATAAATATAATACTTTTGAGCAAATGAATGTGAAATCAAATACTAAAATAAATAAAAAAATAAGTGGGAAGAAAAAGAAATGAAGCAATATCTTGATATGCTACAAAGAGTGCTTGATGAAGGCGCGACTAAAACTGATCGTACCGAGACAGGCACACTTTCAGTTTTTGGGCATCAAATGCGCTTTGATTTATCTGAAGGTTTTCCTTTAGTAACGACAAAAAAATTACACTTAAGATCGATTATTTATGAATTACTTTGGTTTTTGAATGGTGATACCAATGTAAAATATCTACAAGATAATGGGGTCTCTATTTGGAATGAGTGGGCCGATGAAAACGGTGAACTAGGCCCAGTTTATGGGCGGCAGTGGCGAGCTTGGCCAGGTAAAGATGGCACTATCGTTGATCAGATTGATAAAGTGCTCAACAGTATTAAAAATAATCCAGATTCACGTCGTCATATGGTTGTTGCATACAATCCAACTTTTGTAGATGAAATGGCGTTGCCACCTTGCCATTCTTTGTTTCAGTTTTATGTGGCAGATGGCAAATTATCTTGCCAGCTTTATCAACGTTCCGCAGATACTTTTTTAGGCGTACCTTTCAATATTGCTTCTTATGCTTTGTTGACTCATATGATGGCGCAACAGTGTGATTTAGAAGTTGGTGATTTTGTTTGGAGCGGTGGCGATGTACATATTTATTCTAATCACTTGGATCAAGTAAACGAGCAGTTATCGCGTGAACCTTTCCCATTGCCGCAATTGAAGATCGTAAGAAAACCAGAATCACTTTATGACTATAAATTTGAAGATTTTGAAATTCTAAATTATGAAAGTCACCCGCATATTAAAGCACCGGTAGCTGTTTGATGAAGTTGGCGTTGATTGTTGCAATGGCTGAGAATCGAGTCATTGGTATTAACAATAATTTACCATGGCATTTGAGTGAGGACTTAAAGTATTTCAAACGCGTCACTATGGGTAAGCCGATTATCATGGGTAGAAAAACCTTTGAGTCAATTGGGAAGCCTTTGCCTGGAAGAGCAAACATTGTTGTGACTCGTAATACTGATTATCAGGTTGAAGGTATTAAAGTAGTACACAGTCTTGCAGAAGCAAAAACACTTTGTGAAAGTATCACGATGATCGATGGCGTTGAAGAAGCCATGGTGATTGGTGGAGCTGAGCTTTATCAGCAAGCACTCGAATTAGCCGATCGGCTTTATCTCACTTATGTCCACGCTGAAGTTTCCGGTGATGCTTTTTTTCCAGAGTTTAAGCAGGCTGATTGGGAAGAAATAGCGAGTGAAGATTTTCAAGCCGTAGAGCCAAATATTTATGACTACAGCTTTACTGTTTTAGAAAGAAAAGAGTAAAACCTCTGATATAAATATTTAGAATTATTTCAGCTTCAAGCGCGATAGAGAGTAAATGTGCCAATTAAAATGAAGCCTATTCCAGCAGCAGTATGTAAATATCGCTCATTGATATAGGTGGATAGCAAACTACCGGCTAAAACTCCAAGAGCTGAAGCTGAAATTAATGCCGCTGAGGCGGCAAAGAAAATAAGATACTTGCTGGCTTCTTTGTCACTGGCAAATAGCATGGTGGCCAGTTGCGTTTTGTCGCCAAGTTCAGCAATAAAAACGGTAGCGAAAACAGTTAGAAATATTTTCCAATCCATATTTATTTGTAGAGTTGGTCGACATTTCTAACAGCACCTTTATCAGCGCTGGTTGTGAGTGCGGCATAAGCTCTTAAAGCTGTAGTTATTTTACGCTCACGAACTTCTGTTGGTTTCCAAGCTTGTTTGCCACGAGCTAGCATAGCCTGTCGTCGGCTTTCCATCTCTTCATCACTGATTCTTAATTGGATGCTGCGGTTTGGAATATCGATATCGATAGTATCGCCTTCATTGACGAGAGCGATTTCTCCACCTTCTGCTGCTTCTGGAGATGCGTGGCCAATAGAAAGGCCAGAAGTTCCACCAGAGAATCGACCATCAGTTAATAAAGCACAAGCCTTTCCAAGGTTTTTTGATTTAAGGTAGCTGGTTGGATACAGCATTTCTTGCATTCCTGGTCCTCCTTTGGGGCCTTCATAACGAATTAAAACAACATCGCCAGCAACTATCTCATCACCTAGTATGGCTTTAACAGCTGAGTCCTGACTCTCAAAAATACGAGCGCGTCCTGAAAATTTAAAGATGCTTTCATCGACACCAGCGGTTTTAACTATGCAGCCATTTACAGCGATGTTGCCGAAAAGAACGGCAAGACCACCCTCAGAACTGTAGGCAGATTCGATGTCTCGGATGCAACCATTCTCACGGTCGTCATCTAATGTGTCCCAGCGAGTTGCCTGACTAAAAGCGGTTTGAGTTGGAATGCCAGCAGGTCCAGCTCGGAAAAACTCACTAACCTTTTCATCAGGGCTTTCTTTGATATCCCATTTCTTTAGGGCTTCTAACATCGTGCTGCTATGCACAGTTGGAATATCATTATTCAACAATCCGGCTCGATTGAGTGAACCAAGTATGCCAAATACGCCCCCAGCTCGATGCACATCCTCCATATGATACTGCGGTGTTGATGGTGCAACTTTACAAAGCTGTGGGATTTTTCTGGAAAGCGTATCAATATCGTTGAGATTAAAATCCAGCTCCGCTTCTTGAGCCGCTGCTAATAGATGCAAAATAGTATTGGTAGAACCTCCCATCGCAATATCCAATGACATGGCATTTTCAAAAGCCTTATAGTTGGCGATTGAGCGAGGTAATACCGAGTAGTCGTCGTTTTCATAATGGCGTTTGGCAAGATCAACAATTAACCTGCCGGCCTCTAAGAAAAGTTGCTCACGGTCAGCATGTGTTGCTAGGGTTGAACCATTTCCAGGCAAGGATAAACCCAAAGCTTCGGTTAGGCAGTTCATTGAATTAGCGGTAAACATTCCAGAACAAGAGCCGCAGGTTGGACAAGCTGAGCGCTCATATTCAAGAGCATCTTCATCACTAACACTATCGTCAGCGCCAGCTACCATGGCATCAACTAAATCCAGCTTGATCACTTGACCGGCTAATTTAGTTTTACCAGCCTCCATTGGGCCGCCAGAAACAAAGACAACAGGAATATTAAGACGCAAGGCTGCCATCAACATTCCCGGAGTAATTTTGTCGCAGTTTGAAATACAAACGAGGGCGTCAGCGCAATGAGCGTTAACCATGTACTCAACAGAATCAGCAATAATTTCTCTTGAAGGAAGGCTGTAAAGCATGCCGTCATGGCCCATCGCAATACCATCATCAACAGCAATGGTATTGAATTCTTTTGCCACACCGCCGGCTTTTTCAATTTCACGAGCAACCAGTTGTCCCATATCTTTAAGGTGGACGTGTCCGGGTACAAATTGTGTAAAGGAGTTAGAGACGGCAATAATAGGCTTATTGAAATCGTCATTCTTCATTCCAGTAGCACGCCAAAGTGCTCGTGCACCTGACATGTTGCGACCTTTGGTTGAAGTATGAGATCTATATTTTGGCATGACTAATCCTCTAATATTTTACGAGCTATTCTCGTTGCGTTTTTCTGCTTTTATTTTTTACTTCTACTTCATGTTTCTACTAGCAGAATACTAAACTTTTTATAAAATCTTTTCTAAAACTTTAGAATTTCGTTGGTAGTTGTATAGGCTCTTTTTTTCAAGCGGCAAAGAAGCTACCGAGCCTTCTTTGAAGCCCTTTTCTAAAAACCAGTGGGGTGATTTCGTTGTTAACACAAAGAGTTTCTTTACACCCTGAGTAAGGGCGCTTTGTTCTATATGTTCAAAGATGGCTAGACCGTATTTATTATTTCTATACTCACTATGTGTTGCCACACAAGCCAGTTCAGCGGTGTACTCAGCGTGCAAAAATAAAGCGGCACAGGCGATTATCAGACCTTCACGCTCGATAACTGTAAAGTGACTGATCTCGGCTTCAAGTTTTTCACGAGAACGGTGAACTAATATTCCTTCCTGCTCCAAGGGGTGAATTAGATCCATGATGCCGCCAATATCATTAATTGTGGCCGGACGAATCTGCTCATAAAGTTCTTGAGTGATTAAGGTACCAATACCATCACGAGTGAATAGTTCCGTTAATAAAGCGCCATCATCGACATAAGAAATGACTTGTGAACGTTTCACCGTAGCGCGACAAGCTCGAACGCCAAGCTCCAGATTTTTCAAAGCTTCATCCATGCCGCCCAAGTTAATTTTTTCACTAATCAGTTTTTGCGCTTGATCGGCACTGAGTTTATTAATAGGGGTGCCTTCCTGATTTAGGATTCCGACTTCTTTACCGTAAATAAGCAGTTTGTCAGCATTAAGGGCAATAGCGGTTTCTGCAGCAACTTCTTCTGCGGCAAGATTAAATACTTGCCCAGTAGCTGAGTAACCCAAGTTGGATAATAAGACGATATTATTAGCCTGAAGTTGAGAAAGTATTGATTCGCTATCGACTTTTCTTATTTCTCCCGTGTAGGCGTAGTCAATTCCGTTTTGGATGCCATATGGTTTGGCAATAATAAAATTCCCACCACACAGTTTGATGTCTGCGCCATGCATAGGCGAGTTCACCAAACCCATTGAGAACATTGCTTCAATATCAATACGTATTTGCCCAACGACTTGTTTGATTTGCGTTAAGCTGTCGGCATCAGTCACTCTCAGTGGTCTGTGATGTTTGCCTTTGGGTTCCTCTCTTAGGTCGGCTTTTTGACCGGCGGCCTCAAGAGCTGAATCGATTTGAGGACGTGCTCCATAAACCAAAACAAGTTTGACGCCCAAGCTGCTAAGCAAGGTAATATCATGAGCGATATTGTGAAAGTTTTCATGCGCGACCGCTTCTCCCGGTAACAGGATGACAAAAACCTTCCCTCTATAAGCATTGATATAAGGGGAGGAGTGTCTGAACCATGACACATATTGTTTAGTGTCTGCCGCCAACTTCTAGTCTCGCTTTACATTAATTATTGAAAAGGGCAACCATTCTACCTGAAAATTAGGAAAATTCTCCAGTATTTCTGATACTTAGCGTTGATTTGTCGAGTGATATGCTAAAACTTCAGCTTTGAGCCTTGTCATTTCTCGGAAAATTATCCAGCTAAGCAAAAACGCTTAATTAAATCCTGGATAATAGTGATAGCTGGTTGAACCTGATCTAAGGCCATATATTCATTAGGCTGATGAGCAAGGTCGATGGAGCCTGGGCCCATGACGATGGTATCCATTCCCATGCTTTGAAGGAATGGCGCTTCTGTAGCAAAGGCCGCACTCACAGCGCTGTGTCCCGTAAGTTTCTCGGCAATACTGGTCAACTCACTATCGCGATTTTCAAAAGCTTCTATCCCTGGAAACAAGGGTTTGAGGGTAATCTCGGTTCTGTGTTTTTCTGCAATGGGTTTAACCAAAGCCATAATTGCTTCACGGATAGAGTCATTTGCCATACCAGGAAGTAATCTGACATCAAACTCCAAATCGCAATGACCGCAGATACGATTGGGGTTGTCGCCACCATGAACTGAGCCAAGGTTCATAGTTGGCACCTCAACAGCAAAATGAGGATTATGATATTCAGCCTGCAAATGCTGACGAAAATTTAACAAAGCAGAAATCACTTCATGCATCGCCTCTAGAGCATTCTTACCGAGGGCTGGATTTGAAGAATGCCCACTTTGCCCCTGTATTCGAATGGTCTCCATCATGATGCTCTTATGCATATTAATGGGTTTGAGCCCCGTGGGTTCGCCAATTACCGCATAGCGTGCTTTGGGTCTGCCTAGTCTTGCTATTTCGCGAGCACCGTCCATTGAACTTTCTTCATCGGCCGTGGCCAATATGATTAAGGGTTGTTTGAAATCTGAGCCGTGGCTGATGATTGGCTCAAGTGCTGCATAAGCTACTGCAAAGAAACCTTTCATATCCGATGAACCAAGACCATAAAGACGATTGTCTTTTTCTGTAAGTTGTAAGGGCTTGTGATTCCAGAGCGCTTCATCAAAAGGAACGGTATCGGTATGGCCGGATAAAACCAAACCGCCAGAGCCTGTTCCATAAGTAGCGATCAGATTAGCCTTTTCGGGGGAGCTAGATACTGGAATAATTTCACAAGAAAAACCGAGTGGCTCAAGCACTTCAGCTAGTAAATTGATGACCGCAATATTGGATTGATCTAATTTAGGGTTGGCAGAACTGACAGTTGCTAGACTTAGTAAATGATTAAAGAGGCTCAGAAAACCCTTGTTTCCTTTAAAGCTAGTGCCTTGAATTGATGGTGAGCTCATAGCGATTTGGCCACAGAATTTAATCTGATTTAGGAACTACTGCGCCAGTGAAACGAGAAGCGCACGTAAGTTTATCATTATTGTCGTAAATTTTAATTTCCCAAACCATAGTCTTACGGCCAATATGAAGAGCCTGAGCTATTGCCGTTACCATGCTTCGGCCAGCTCGAATGTGGTTAGCGTTAATTTCCAAACCGACAACAGTCTGAGCGTCTTCGCAGCACATAATCGAAGCGAGGTTAGCCGTTGTTTCAGCTAGTACAACATTGGCACCGCCATGCATAAAACCCATATGCTGTTGCGTGCGATCGTGTAAGGGCATGGTAGATTTTAAATAGTCGTCGCCAATTTCTATAATCTTGATGCCTAAGTTTCCAGCCATTGAGCTAGCAATCAACTCGTTTAGATCACTGGTAGTTTTAGGTTTTTTCCAGATAGACATAATCAATACTTAACCTTTGGGGGGATATTAAAGAATTAAATTTGGCTTTGTTCCATGATGACTGACAAATTACTGCACAAACTAAAACTGCTAATTCGCTTTGGTTTCTCAAGCGTAAGACTAACGCAGGGATAAAACAGACTTGTAAGAAGAAGCGATGCAATTCGGATCATAAGGCGATTTTACAGTACGGCCAATTTTGAATGAAACAAGAAAAAGCTTAGCGTGATTTATGACAAATCTCGTTAAGAAGGTCATGATTCTTAATGACTATTTCACGGCCATCGACATCAATGACATCGTCTTTTTGTAAGCGGCTGAAAGTTCGACTGACAGTCTCAATGGTTAGTCCAAGAAAATTACCAATATCCATGCGTGACATTGGTAGGCGCATAGCATTGGGAGAAAGTTTTCTTCGGCTAAAGCGGCTTGAAAGACTCACTAGTAGAGTAGCAATTCTTCCCTCAGCGTTTTTCTTACTTAAAGTAAGAAGCATCTGATGATTGCCCTCAATTTGACGACTCATGAGTTGGAAAAAATGCCGTTGTAAAGTTGGGATTTGCAGAGAAAGTTCTTCAAGCCTATTGAAAGGAATTTCACATACTGTTGAAGTTTCTAAGGCGACAATATTACAAGCATAATTGCTCGTGTCGATGCCATCGAAACCCAGGACCTCGCCCGGTAAATAAAAGCCGGTTATTTGCTCAATGCCATCATCATCAATTAAATAGGTTTTAATTGAGCCTGCTCTGACAGCATAAATGGAAGTGAAGTCATCGCCTGATCTATGGAGGTGCTCTCCAGCTTGAATCGGACGACTACGCTGAATAATGTGATCAAGGCGATCAATATCATTAATATCCATTGCCAGAGGCAAGCACAGACCCTTTAAATTACAATTGGTGCAGGAGGCCTGTATAAAGCCATGTGAACAAGGGTCATCATTTACTGCTACATTTAACATAGATCTAAAAAACGATAGTTAGCTTCTGTTATTTTAGTCAATACTACAACCTGCAGCTAATTCATGAAAGCATGAAGAACATTATTTAGCAGATTAAAGCCTTTATTTGTTGTACTTAGCGCATCTTTTTCCAGCAAACCCTTATTCTGTAAGCTTTCTATGGGCAAGTGTAATTCTTCGATGGATAAGCCAGTTCTTTCCTCAAAAAGCTGATAACTGACACCATTAGTTAGGCGTAGGGCATTCATCATGAATTCCAGAGCAAGGTCTTGTCTGGAAATACTGCTGGTTCCTGCAGTAAATACCTTTTCAGGGTTCAGATAACTTTCTGGCTGTCGACGTTTAGTGGCACGAATTATACGGTTTTGTCTGGGTTGACTGATCTTGCCGTGAGCTCCAGCTCCTATTCCAAGGTAGTCACCAAATTTCCAGTAATTTAAGTTGTGCAAGGATTCTTTGTTTGCTTTTGCAAAAGCAGAAACTTCATAGCGGTGAAAATTTTTATCTTTTAGAAAGTTAATTCCCGAGTCTTGCATATCATCAATGATGGTGGCCTCTGGAAGTGGCGGTGGTCTTCGATGAAAAACAGTATTAGGTTCTATTGTGAGCTGATACCAAGAAAGATGGCTGGGATTAAATTCTGCAGCAATTCGAAGATCTGTTAAGGCATCGCTAATGCTTTGTCCCGGCAATCCGAACATAAGGTCTAAGTTAAAGTTATCGAAACCAGCTTTTAGAGCGATTTCTGGCGCGAGCAAAGCTTCGTTATCATCATGAACACGGCCGAGCTTCTTTAAATAATCGGCATTGAAACTTTGAATACCAATAGAAAGACGATTAATCCCGCTTAATCTGAAATCGGTAAATTTTTCTTGTTCAAAAGTACCCGGGTTGGCCTCCATTGTTATTTCAATATCCTCAGCAAATTCAATTATCTCTGAACACCTTTCTAATAATTCTTTTAGGGAGCTCGGAGAAAAAAGACTTGGAGTTCCTCCACCGATAAATATCGAACTTAGCTGACGACCTTGAACGTAGCTTAGGTCGGTCTTTAAGTCGGCAAGTAAAGCCTCAATGTATTGTTCTTCAGGCAGATCAGAAGGAGCTGCATGAGAATTAAAATCACAGTAAGGACACTTTTTAATACACCAAGGAATATGGATGTATAAACTAAGAAGCGGTAGTTTTTGAAGCCCGGTAATGAGACTTGTGCTGGTTAATATCTCTGACATTATTTAAGGCTTATATTTAAGGGCTATGATTAGATGCGGTGCAGAACACAGCAACAATTAGAAGGGCCAGCGCTGTAGTAATTCTTGTATGGCTTTTGCGCGGTGACTCAAAGTATTTTTAACCTCAGGAGCAAGTTCGGCCGAAGCGCAATTTTGTTCAGGTACAAAAAATAGCGAATCGTAACCAAAGCCATTTGTGCCTTTTTCAGAGAATAAAATCTTTCCCTCCCATGTCCCTTGGCAAATTAACGGCATGGGATCGTCAGGAAATCTCATCAGAGCAATAACGCATTGGAATCGTGCCGTTCTTTTTTCTTCTGGGACAGAAGCCATGTCCTTTAGGACTAATTTATTGTTGGCCGCATCGTTGCTGTAACGATCAAGCTGTGATCCTGCATAACGAGCTGAATATATTCCAGGAGCGCCATTCAATGCGTCAATTTCTATCCCTGAATCGTCAGCAAGTGCAGCAAGCCCAGTGATATTTGCAGCATGGCGAGCTTTAATAATTGCATTTTCAACAAAACTTAAACCATCTTCCACAGCTTCTTCAAAATTAAATTCAGATTGGGAAACCAGATTTAAGTTTAATGGAGCAAGAGTCTTTTGCAGTTCTTTGAGCTTGCCTTGATTGTTGCTAGCGAGGACAATTTTTTTCATTGAGGGCCAGAAGCGGTGTTATTTTTCTCAGTTTATATAAAGCTGTGTAGTCCAACTTAAAGGATAAGTCGGGCCAGATTGTTCAGGTTGAACCTCGAGATTAAAACGTAAATTCTCGGCATTGGAAAAATCGAATTGCCCTAGATAATAAATAGAATCGCCCTCTCGGACTTCGATGAACTCTATGTCTTTACTTTGACTTAAGAAGTTTGCTTTTCCGCCGGTCACTACAGCGGTAACTGGAGTGCCGCTGCCATCATCATTTTTAAGTATTGAAATGTTAAGGAATGCATTTCTAGGAGACCTGACGATGCCATATTGTTGAGCGATCTCGGGGCTAATAAAATTACTATTAACAGTAATATAGTGCACAGTGTAATCGCCAATTATTTTAGATTGCTCGGCTTTTAAAGAAGAGCTAAAAAAACAACTTAATGAAAGAACAATTAAGAAAAGGGTTCGATTAAAACGTAACATAATTATTTTCACCGACTAATATGATAAATAGCATTAATGCCAAAAAAGTTTGGGCTTACGCTCATTAAGGATGAGCTATTGTGATTGTTATCCACCACAGTTCGATCTAAAACTTTTATTTTTCTTTGTTGGCAAAGCTCATCAAAATCTCTAATAGTACAAAAGTGAATATTAGGCGTGTTATACCATTCATAAGGTATGTTTCTAGAAACAGGCATACGGCCCCCAAGCATTAAAGAAAGTCGATAACGCCAATACGCAAAGTTTGGAAAAGTAATAATGCAGTTATTACCAATCCTAAGCATTTCTTCTACTAAGACATCTGGTTTATGAATTGCTTGTAAAGTTTGAGTTAACAGGACGGTATCAAAGCTTTTGTCGGCAAAATTTCCCAAACTTTTATCCATATCTTGTTCGATGACATTAACACCAGCGAGCAAACATTTTTGAATATTTTCAGGGTCGAGATCCAAGCCACAGTCGAAAATTTGTTTTTCTTCTTTTAGCTGGGCTAAAAAAGATCCATCGCCACAGCCCAAGTCCAAGACGCGGCTCTTAGGTTCTATCCAATTTTTAATGATGCTTAAATCAGCTCGCATGACTTGCACCGTTTGTATTTTCAACTTTTAACGGACTCTCTTTTGCTACTTCTTTTTCTACTACAGATAGATAAGCTGAAAGGCCATCAATATAGCGGGGGTCTGATAATAAGAAAGCATCGTGACCGCCATCAGATTCAATTTCCAAATAAGATACTTCTCGCTTGGCTTTTAAGAGTGTGTCGACAATCTCCCGGGAACGCTCAGGAGGAAAGCGCCAGTCACTACTAAAAGAGACTACTAAAAATTTGCAGGAACCTTCCGAGAAAGCCTTGCTAAGCTCGCCATCATAGTCAACTGCAGGGTCAAAGTAGTCCAAGGTTTTAGTGATCAGTAAATAGGAATTGGCATCAAAGTTATTGGAAAAGGTCTCACCTTTATGTTGCAAATAGCTTTCAACTTGGAAATCTACGTTGAAGTCGAAATTAAGTTTCCCAGATCGTAAATCTCTTCCGAAATTGCTTGTGGCTAGAGAATCTTTACCAAATTTATCGCGCATGGAGTTTTCCGATAAATAGGTGATGTGCCCAATCATACGAGCCAGGGTCAAGCCTCTTTTAGGATAAGTATTATGTTCATAATAATGGCCCTGATGAAAATCTGGATCTGAGGTGATGGATTGTCTTGCGACTTCATTAAAGGCTATATTCTGTGCAGATAGCTTTGGTGCTGCAGCAATGACAATAGCGTGTCCTAGCCGTTCTGGGTAAGAGATAGCCCAGCGCAAGACCTGCATTCCACCAAGGCTTCCTCCGATTACAGCGGCCCATTTTTCTATTCCTAAATGGTCGGCTAGTCGGGCCTGACTGTTGACCCAATCTCTTACTGTAACAATGGGGAAATCTGGACCAAACTTCTTGCCAGTTACAGGGTTTATAGACGTGGGCCCTGTACTGCCAGCACAACCACCCAAATTATTTAGACTGACAATAAAAAACTTATTCGTATCGAAGGGTTTGCCTGGGCCGATGCAACTTTCCCACCATCCTGGTTTTTCATTTTCATCCTCAGGGTCGTGGTAGCCGGCGGCATGATGATCCCCACTCAAAGCATGACAAATGAGGATAGCGTTACTTTTTTTGGTATTCAGTTTGCCGTAGGTTTCTATCATCAAATCATAGGATTCGATAACTTTACCACTGCGCAAAGTTAAGGCTTCATCGAAATGAATGCACTCGGGCTCAACGATGCCAACTGAATCAAGAGGAATAGTTTTGGCCATGGCTTATCTGATACCGATGACATATTGGGTTGGCAAACGCAGACTTTGAGCAAGCCCACCAACCAATAAAGTTTGGATAACTTGAATGCCAAGGAAAACAAAAATTGGTGAAAAGTCGAGTCCAGCCATTGGCGGGATGACTTTATGAACTTTTTTCATTATTGGCTCTAACAATTGCTGAATAAGCAATAAGACGGGGTTACCACTATAAGGTGCGATCCAGCTTGAAACTATGGAAATGAGCAGGCCGTAGAAATAAATATTTAAGATAAAGTCCAATAAGCCAACAAAAGACCAAGCAACGATGCTACCAATGTTTGGCAAAGCGAAGCCTGCAATGATAATGACTAAGCAAGTTGCAATAGTATTTAGGATAAGCGCGAGTACTAAGGAAGCAAAGTCGATTCCCTTATAACCGGGAATAATTTTTCGTAATGGATTAAGTAAAGGAGAAGTAAGCTTAACGATAGATTGCGTTAAGGGATTATAAAAGTCGGCACGCACGGCTTGCAGCAAAAAACGCAAAAGCACTGCAAAAATATACAGCCCACCCAAAGTATTAATAATTAAAATCAGAACCTGACTAATTGAACTTCCCATGCTTAACTCATTTTTTATTATCGATTAGTAATGCCAGTTCTTCTGACCTAGCTTTGGCTTTTGCCACGGCTCTAGCAATGATAGTACTGAAACCGTCATTTTCAAACTGATCAAGAGCTGCCGCTGTGGTCCCTCCTGGAGAGGTTACTTTTGCTCTTAGTTCGGCGACATCGTCATCGCTTTCGAGGGCGAGTCTCGCAGCCCCAAAAGCAGTTTGCAGCGCCAGTTTATTAGCAACTTCTGAATCTAAACCCTCGGCCACCGCTGCATCTCTTAAAGCCTCAATAAAGAGAAAGAAGTAAGCAGGTCCAGAACCAGATAGTGCTGTCACAGCATCCATATCTTTTTCATCCTGCAACCAAGAAACCGAACCAACAGCCTGAAAAAGGGCTTCGGCGTTTTGTTTTTGTTCATTGCTGGTGATCTCATTTGCAAATAAAGCTGAAGCACCTGCTTGTAGCAGTGCAGGCGTATTTGGCATACAACGCACAATGGCTTGTTGAGCTGAGCTTAGACTTTCTAGGGTGCTTATAGAGATCCCTGCAGCAATAGAAACCAGCAAAACGGGTTTATCTATCAGAGAGTTTTGTAGAGGTGACAACACCGCCTCCATCATTTGAGGTTTTATCGCGAGCACAACAATGTCAGCAGCTTGGACCGCAAGCGTATTGTCTTTCGTAGTATTAATACCAAGCTCAGAGCTGAGTTTATCCAGTTTGTGAGTGTCAGGGTCGGTCGCCCAGATTTTTTCGCAAGGGTAAGCCTTAGCTTGTAAGCCAAGTATTAGGGCTGAAGCCATATTGCCGGCGCCAATGAAGGCAATTGTTTGATCCTGCATAAACATGGGGCAGTATTGTACCTTATTCTAATAAAATCGCTGACCTTACTTAATATTGTTGCCAGCTAAGTTACGGGCACCAAAAATATCAGTGCCAATTCGGACTATTGTGGCTCCTTCGGCAATCGCGGCTTCTTTATCATTACTCATGCCTATGGAAAGCTCTGTACAGCTATTGATGCCCATTGCGATGACTTCATCTCGAGCCTGTGCCAATAAGCGAAATGATTGGCGTTGCGCCTCGAAGTCTTTACCAGCTGCGGGAATGCTCATTAAGCCAGCTAGCTCAAGCTTGGGTAAAGCACTCACAAACTTGGCTAGTGTAGACACCTCATCCAGCTTGATACCAGCTTTGGTGTCTTCGCCGTCTAAATTAACTTGCAGCAATACTTTTAGAGGTAGCAAGTTTTCGGGTCTTTGGTCACTTAAGCGTTGGGCTATTTTTTCTCTGTCTACGCTATGGACCCAATCAAAGTTCTCGGCAATGGTTCGAGTTTTATTGGATTGAATTGGACCAATGAAATGCCAAACCAGATTGTAATCTTCTAGTTCAGAAATTTTTCCAAGGGCTTCTTGCAGATAATTTTCGCCAAATGCTCTTTGCTGACAGGCAAGTGCTTCTATGATGCTTTCTTTAGGGTGCGTTTTGCTCACACATAACAAAGCAACAGAGCCTTCGGGACGATTATATTTTTTTACAAAGACCGAAATTTGATGGCGAACTTCGCGGATTTTTTCTGGTATGCTGCTAGTCATAATTTTATAGTGTTGTTTTCAGTGTTTCTGATTATAGGTGGTAAAACCTAGGATGAATATTCAAGAACTACTTAATTTCAGTGTGCAACAAGGCGCATCAGATCTTCATATTACAGCAGGTATGCCTCCTCTGATTCGTGTTGATGGAGATATTCGTCGAATTAATGTGGAATCGATGGATCATAAAGAGGTTCACGGCATAATTTATGACATCATGAATGACAAACAACGTAAAGACTACGAAGAGTTTCTTGAGTCGGATTTCTCCTTTGAGATTCCTGGATTGGCCCGATTTAGGGTCAATGCCTTTGTCTAGAATCGAGGGGCAGCAGCAGTTTTTCGTACCATTCCTTCTACTGTTCTTACCATGGAGCAACTAGGGATGGGCGAGGTTTTCAAAAAAATCTCGCAAAACCCACGAGGCTTGGTAGCTGTTACGGGCCCTTCGGGTTCTGGTAAAAGTACAACACTTGCGGCCATGGTCGATTACATAAACGATACTCGCTACGAACATATTTTAACGATTGAAGACCCTATTGAGTTTGTTCATCAAAGTAAGAAATCATTGGTCAATCAACGTGAGGTTCACCGTGATACTCATGGTTTTAATGAAGCCTTACGCTCAGCTCTTCGTGAAGACCCTGATATTATCTTGGTTGGTGAGTTACGTGATTTGGAAACCATTCGGCTTGCACTTACAGCCGCTGAAACAGGGCATTTAGTCTTTGGCACCTTACATACCACCTCCGCTGCAAAAACAATTGACCGTGTTGTTGACGTTTTCCCTGCGGCCGAAAAAGATATGGTGCGTTCTATGCTTTCGGAATCATTACAGGCTGTAGTTTCACAAACCTTATTGAAGAAAGTGGGCGGTGGCAGGGTAGCTGCCCATGAAATAATGATTGGTACTTCGGCAATCCGTAATTTGATTCGAGAAGATAAAATTGCCCAGATGTACTCAGCGATTCAAACGGGTGCTCAAGTGGGCATGCAAACGTTGGATCAATGTTTGAAAGGGCTTGTCTCGAAAGGTTTAGTGGATCGCAATGAGGCCCGTTCTAAAGCCAAGAGTCCTGATAGTTTCTAATCCTGGTTAGAAGCAAACCAATTTTCTAGAATCAGCTGTGCAGCAAGGGCATCAATGACATCTCGGTCATTCGAGCGTTTGCCGTGAGCATCCGCCATAGTTTTATGGATGTCTTTTGCTTCCCGGCTACTAAGCCTTTCATCCATACTGTATGCAGGAATATTAAAACGTCCTTCAAGCCTTTGCAGGAACTTCTGAGCTTTGGTACTCATCTCATTTAGGCTGCCATCCATGTTATAAGGCATCCCAACAACAAATATTTCAGGTTTCCACTCGTTCACTATCTTCTCAATAGTTTCCCAATTCGGGATGCCATCTTTAGCAGGCACTACTGTAAGAGGTGATGCAGTTTGAGTAATGCCTTGACCTACCGCGATACCAATTTTCTTGGTTCCGTAGTCAAAAGCCATAGCTGTTTGCACGGCCATATTATTAAGAGCTTCCAACATCAGTGCTTAGCTGGGATAAATCGAAGCCCAATGAAGCGGCAGCAAGCTTTGGTTTATTTTGAAAGTCAGCAGAAAAAATTAGCTCTTTAGTTGCAGGGCAAGTAAACCAAGCGTTACTTTTTATTTCCTGCTCTAATTGACCCTCTTCCCAGCCGGAACATCCAAGCACAACCAAGTAATGCTCTGGTCCTTGATCTTTTGCAATAGCCTCAAGGATATCTTGGGAAGTTGTAATGTAGAGATTATTTTTTAAGCTTACGGTTGATTGCCATGGTGTAGGATTAGCTATTTCTCCATCATGCAAAATAAAACCCTTATTAGGCTCAACAGGGCCACCACAAAGCACAACTTGATTCGCCCCTGACGGACGCTCATCCTCAATTTCCAACTGCTCGAACAGTTCACTGAGTTCGATAGGCAAGGGCAGGTTCACCGCAATCCCAATGGCGCCTTCGTTTGAGTGTTCCCACATATAAACAACAGAGTTTTCAAAAAAAGAATCCTCCAATTGCGGCATTGCAATTAAGAACTGATTATTAAGATCTAAAGTTTGAGAATTTGTCTGTTCCATAATCAAACGAGTATCTCTTAATTACTAGTCAATGTATTGCTTTGGTGGAACTGCCAGGTACGAACAATCTCCAAAATATCTACATCCTTTCTCATTTCCTCAGGAAAGGGCGCAAATGGAGAGGCGAGTTGAACAATTCGAATGGCGGCATCATCCAGAATGGGGTGCCCTGAAGAGCTAAGAATTTTGACTTCACTCACTGCTCCATCCGGAAAAAGAACTACCATTAGCCGCAGTTTACCGTAAATACCTGAGTTTGAGGCTTGCTCTGGATAGTTGAGATTACCCACAGCTTCAATTTTTCGGCGCCAGTTGTCTAGGTATTCTGCATCTCTAGCCGCACGAGTAGAAGCTGAAGATATGGTGTATTTTCTGGGTCTTTGGGCATAGGCTTCACGATGAATGTCGAGCTGTGCCTGCAAACTTGCTAAGGTTTGCTCCAGGGAGTTTTGGGATGTGCCCAAGAAATCTTCCGATTGAGGTGTTTCTAGTGTTTCCTGTACACTGCTTGTAAAGGTATCTGACTCAGCCGTTGTTAGTATTTCTCTTTCATTAGTGGATCGTTCCGATTGGGTTTCTAAGGAAGCAGTTTCTCGGATTTCATCGGCATTGAAGCTGGATTCAAAAGGAGTGCTTGGCCGAGCAAGCTCATCAAGAGAACCACTGCCTAGCTGATTAGTTTGTGCCATAAAGTCCGCTTGATCTGTTGCTTCGTCACTTTCATATTGCGCTAGAGTAATATCCATGCTGTTTGAACTTCCCATTTTTTCATAAAAAGTAAAGCCCACTCCGAGAATGAGCACGGCATGAAAACACAAAGACATAAAAACGGTGAAGCCAAAACGTTCATTAGCCAGTGATTGTCTAGCTACTTCAATTGGCTCTATGTCAGCAGTGATAGACAATCATTTCTCCAATTTAGTCTCAATACACTCCATTAAGTCGCCAGCAATATCTAGGTTAAAAGCTTTATCGAGTTCGCGGATGCAAGTTGGGCTGGTGACATTAATTTCGGTCAAGTAATCTCCGATAACATCGAGACCAACAAAAATGAGTCCTTTCTCTTTGAGTGAAGGGCTGATTTGCTCACAAATCCAACGGTCTCGGTCAGTTAAGGCTACTCCTTTAGCGGTCCCTCCTGCAGCGATGTTGCCGCGAGTTTCATTTTTGGCAGGTATTCTGGCCAGAGCATAATCAACAGGCTTACCGTCGACCATTAAAATGCGTTTGTCGCCAGCAGTGATTTCCGGAATGAATTTTTGTGCCATGATTTGCTGTTTGCCATGTAGGGTTAAGGTTTCGATGATAACGCTTATATTTGGGTCACCAGGTTTTATTCGAAAAATTGAGGAGCCCCCCATACCATCCAGAGGTTTGAAAATCACATCTTCATGCTGGGCGTAGAACTCTTTGAGGATAGATGCATTGCGGGTCACTGTAACTGGTGTACAGCATTGCGGGAAAAGTGTGGCAAAAACTTTTTCGTTACAGTCACGTAGGCTCTGCGGCTTGTTAACAATCAAAACCCCATCTTTTTCGGCGGCTTCAAGGATATAGGTGCTGTATATATATTCGTTGTCAAAAGGCGGGTCTTTGCGCATTAGAATAACGTCAAAGTTAGCAAGTTCTTGTCGAAGGGGCGCTTGCATTGTGAACCACTTACTTAAGTCATCAGCGACTGTTAAGTCGCTGGCTTCGGCCATAGCGACTCCGTTTTCTAAATACAGATCCTTTTGCTCAATATGCGAGAGCGTCCAGCCTCTCTTTTGAGCGGCTAATAACATCGCCAAAGTGGAATCTTTTTTGGGGTTGATGCCCACAATTGGGTCCATTACTACCGCTAGCTTAATAGTCATTAGTGTATCCAAAGTGATTGATCGAAAGATTATAGCAAAGTGCCTAGATTAACGGGTACCTGTAAGTGTTATTTTGGGTAAGCCATAAAGCCCTGCTATTTAACTAAGATGAATTGATAATAGTTTTGCATTCTGAATATTTTGAATACTAATTATCAATCCTTGTATTTGATATACTCCGCGCTTTGATAAAAGCTGTGAAAGCTTGTGCGGAGATTTTCACTTGAAAAGACTTGGTTACTACTGGGGAATGCTCGGAGTTATTGCAATTCTGTGTTCAGCCATCTTCCGCTTATCAGCACGTGTAATTGAAATGTCCAGTTACCCATTAAGTTCATTGCAGTGGTCGGCTTTATTATTATTTGCCTTATACATGAGCTATGCAGAAGGTTATAAAGGTTTTCATCGTAACTTTGCACCTCGGGTAGTGAGCAGAGCCAGAGGTTTTCTCCTGCGAAATAACACCTCTAACTTTGTTTACATTTTGTTGGCGCCACTTGTTTGTATGGGATTCTTGTATTCAACGACGAAGAGAAAAACAATTTCTTTTTTGGTCACTACAGGAATTATTGTTTTAGTTGTTTTGGTGAGTATGAGTCCTCAACCCTGGCGAGGAATTATTGACGCGGGAGTGGTGCTTGGACTTGTCTTAGGAGTTATTTCGATTATTTATTTCTGGATAAAATCCATACAAACAGATTGGGTAAGCCCGGTTCCTGCAGACTTTCCTGAAAAAAATGCTTAAAGGTCTTAAGACTTGCTAGCCAGATTTCTCATATGAGCTGAGACTACCTCACCAATAAAGTCTAGAAATAAAGTATCAAGGCTTGAATTGAAATGCTTCGATTTATTGCTAGTAATAACCAGTATCGGATTTCCAGGTAAGAAAGTTTTTAGTTCATTTTCATCATGTAGGTGAATAGGAATTATTGCGACCGACTTTATATTTTTTGCTTCTGGGAAAAATAACTGAGTCTGATTTTCATCTAAACTGCCACAAAAAGCGCGTTTACGTTCAAACAGTTTGCCTAAGACTTTGCGGGTATATTCCAGCGGCAGTAAATGCAATGAAGTTTCCTGATCTGAATTTTCAGATGCAAAAAACAGTTTGCTATCTGATGCAGAAAATTCTTGTTTTAACTTGTTCGCAATTACGTCGGATAATTCTTTAAGAGAGCCTGAATTAATAATGCTGAGAATGATTGTGCGAGTTTTTTCAAACAAGGCATCGTTTTCTTTTGCATTCGCTATGAAGTCATTAATTTTATTTCTGCTGTCATCATTGCGTGTTCTAAGAACTGAAACCTGACGCTCTAACAGAGAAACTGCTTGGCCGCTTTCATGAGGTATGCGTAATTTAAGCAGCAGGTCTTCATGATTGATAAAAAAGTCAGGATGACTCAATAGGTAGTCGGCTACACTCTCTTCATCTAGGGCTAAATCTTCAGTTTTAGCGAGAGAATTCTGTGCTTCTGGCTTCATAAGTTAAGTTGTCCTTGGTAAACAGTTTCAGCTGGTCCAGTCATAAGAACAGGTGAATTTTCTCCTTTCCAGCTGACTGTAAGTTTGCCACCTTTGAGCTCGACTGTCACGGATTCAGTGAGGATGGATCGGAGGATTCCAGCAACCACAGCGGCACAAGCTCCAGTTCCGCAAGCCAGGGTTTCTCCGGCGCCACGCTCATAAACTCGCAGTTTGATGGACTCAGTGCTGAGGATTTGCATAAAGCCAGCATTGACGTTTTTTGGGAAGCGCTCATGTTGTTCAATCAAAGGGCCTAATTCAGCAATAGCGCAGGTTTCGGCGTCATCGACTAAATAAACAGCATGAGGGTTGCCCATAGAAATTGCAGAGATTTCGATGAGTTTTCCATTTGGAAGACTTAAGGGATAGATAAGCTGTTCTGATTCCGCAATAAAGGGTATTTTTTCTGGTTCAGTGATTGGTGCGCCCATGTCTACAGTTACAAGGCCATTATCATGAATTTCACACTGGATTGAGTTGCCAGTAGGCATGCCTAGTGAAACTTTACTTTCGCATAGGCCCTGGTCAACTAAATAACGAGTCACACATCGAGCGCCATTACCGCAGTGCTCAACTTCTGAGCCATCAGCGTTATAGATTCGATAGTCGAAGTCCCAGTCTGCCGAACTTGCAGGTTCAACTACCAATAGCTGATCAAAGCCAATGCCTGTGCGCCTGTCCGCCAACTCAGAGATCTGCTCAACTGGCATGGCAATGTCCTGCTGAACTCTGTCTAGCAGCATGAAGTCATTGCCGAGGCCATGCATTTTGGTAAAACGTAAAGGCACGATGTTGTCCTATATTGCTTCTAAATTTCCTACTAACAATTTCAGATTTTAGGGAAGTAGGCTTTCTGGAGATAATTGATCTTGGTAAGTCTCTCGTTTTCGAACTAAATGGATAGTCTCACCGTCCACCATAAGCTCAGCTGCACGGTTTCGACTATTATAGTTTGAACTCATACCAAAACCGTAGGCCCCAGCAGAACAAACTGCGAGCAAGTCGCCAGAGGCAATACTAAGCTCTCGGTCCTTGCCAAGGAAGTCTCCAGATTCACAAACAGGGCCGACGATGTCGTAGCTAAGTTTAGCTCCGTTATTCTCTATAGCGGGAATTATATCCATCCACGCTTGGTATAAGGCAGGGCGTATCAAGTCATTCATAGCCGCATCTACGATGGCGAAGTTTTTATCACCATTAGCTTTTAAATACTCAACACGAGTTAAAAGTACTCCAGCATTGGCACAAATGGAGCGTCCTGGCTCCAAGATCAAACTGAGTCCGGTTTCTTCTAACAGCGGCTTAATGGCTGAAATATAACTAGCTGGATCAGGTGGGGTTTCATCTTGATAGCGCACGCCCAATCCTCCACCCAAATCGATATGCTTCAGAGAAATCCCAAAGCCTGATAGTGTTTCGATCAGTTTCAGAATTCGTTCAAGCGCATCGGTAAAAGGTGACAGCGTGGTCAGCTGAGAACCAATATGACAATCGATCCCGATGATTTCCAAGCCGTTCAAGGTTTGAGCATGTTGGTAAATTTCAGGAGCGCGGTCAATGCTGACGCCAAATTTGTTTTCCTTTAAACCCGTTGAAATATAAGGGTGTGTTTGCGCATCAACATCGGGATTGACCCTTAGAGAAATAGGCGCTGTTCGACCTAATTCAAGAGCAACAGTATTAAGAATTTCTAATTCTGCTTCGGATTCAACATTAAAACAGTGAATCCCTACTTCAAGGGCACGCTGCATTTCTGAAGGGGTTTTACCTACTCCTGAAAAAATAATTTTCTCTGGGGAGCCGCCAGCGATAAGTACGCGTTCAAGCTCACCTTGAGAAACAATATCAAATCCTGCTCCGAGTCGGGCCAATACATTTAAGACTGCAAGGTTTGAGTTTGCTTTTACGGCAAAACAAACAAGCCCATTTTGATCAGATAGAGCGTTTTGATAAGACAGAAAAGCTTGCTCAAGAGCAGCCCTAGAATAAATATAGCAAGGCGTGCCATGCTGTTCGGCTATTTGCGTTAAAGCGACATCTTCAGCAAAAAGCTGATTGTTCTGATAATGAAAATAACTCATTTAGAATAAACTCGAGGAATTGAAGCCGCTTACTTGCTCAGCAGAACTTGCTGCCTCAGACGGAGGAACTAGAGGTCCTTTCTGGCCACAAGCGCTGAGAATGAAAATTGTAAGTAAAAGCAGAAAGTACTTTTTCATGGGCACAGTTAATGAAGTTTTAAATAATGGCGGAATTATACTGCCTTAAATAAAATTTTGCTGATTTAACAGAGGCGGGATTGGGCAATCTAATAATGTACCTACTGCTCGCAGTAACTCTGCTTCTTCAGCACTGACTTTGCCATCATTACTGATGCAAGTAGCCATAGCTTTCAATAACTGGGGCTTTTGCAGAGGCTTGAGTTCTTTTAAGAGCTTAGTAGTTTTTTCTAAAATCTCGGTTTTATTGCTAATTTGAGCTCTGAAGCTCAGAACTTGGTCAGTTTCTACCAGAGTCTTTGAGTTGTTGAATGCCGCTTCGGCCTCAAATTTATTCTCATGCCCAACTTGAGCAAGAACTGATAAAAGGCCTTCACATGCCCAGCCTGCAGAACTTATATTCAGTCCGGATTTTGATCGTTGAGTTTTGTCATCAAGGTTATAGCGCAGTATCTTGAAAATACACCACTCAAATACATCAACATTCTCATCAGCGACTATCAATTGAGAGAGCTGGCTCATGAAAGTACGATACTGAGTTGGTGAAAGCTGCTTTAGTGCTGGAAGGCATAAGTCAATTAGAGGTAGATATAATTCTCGAGTGATCCAACTTGTTTTTTGTTTAAGGCTTATAAGGTGAGAATATTGCCGAGAGTTAAGGCCTGTTTTAAGCATCGCGAGTTGTTGCTTTTCAATAGTTGGAGTTGCTAATTCCATTAGCAAACAATACATCAATAAACAGGCCCCGAAAGAGCTATGGGCGTCTTCAATAACAGCATCAGGTAAAGCGTCAATTTGTTTTGTGGCAAGGCTTAAGTGCTTTTGAGTGGGCTCACCAATAGAGTCGATTGCAGATTTTGGGCTGCTGGTTTCAGTGGTGTTTGAAGCGGCAAAGCCAGACGCTTGACTGGATGTATTGCTGGATTGAGTTGAAGTTTGGCTTGTGAAGCTGCCACGCCAATAGGGATCGATTCTTTTGATGCGCTGTTCCAGGGGCGGGTGTGTTGCAAACAATCCAGTGAATCCTGATTTTAAACCTTGGCTGAAAAGCATATGACTAATTTCCGAAGCATCAGCACTCTTGATGTGGGAGCTATCTTTGAAACCGCCAATTTTTTTCAGAGCGCCAGCTATACCTTCAGGATTGCGAGTAAATTGCACAGCAGATGCATCCGCCAGAAATTCACGTTGGCGACTGACTGCAGCTTTTATTATGTTCCCAAAAAATGTGCCCCCGTAGCCGACTATTACCAGCCCGATTCCAAGTACAGCAATACCGCCGCCTTTCTTGTTTGAACGATAACTATGGCTACGATAAACACTGCCCCTAAGAATGAAATAGCCGATTAATCCAATAACCATGATGCCATAGAGCAAGCCAATTAAACGGATATTGAGGCGCATGTCACCATTGAAGATATGGCTGAACTCATGAGCAACAACTCCCTGTAGTTCGTCTCTATCGAGTTGTTGAATGCAACCTCGAGTAATTCCTATTACGGCATCTTGAGATTGGTAGCCCGCGGCAAAAGCATTTATAGCGGAGTCTTCCATTAAATATACCGGAGGAACTGGAATACCAGAGGCAATAGCCATCTCTTCTACAACATTGAGAATTTTTCGTTCGTCTGCATCGCGGGTATGCATGTTAAGGAGGCGACCGCCCATGGACTCAGCAACAACTTTACCGCCGCCTTTTAGTTGTGCAAGGCGAAACAGTGATCCGCATGCTACTAATGCAATAACGCCTAAACTCACTAAAATAAATATATCAGAAGTAACGAATTCAGAACTTAATTCTATTTGCCCAGATGAGCCTTGAGTTAAACCCAAGGCAAAGATAATCAAAAGAGAAGTGATGATGATTAAACTGACAATTGCGCAGACAAAAAGAAATACTAGCTTTTTGGTCGTGCTTTTAGCGCGATCTTGGTGTGCAAAAAAATTCACATCAAACTCAGAGAGAGTAGAAAGGTATTAAAAAGAGACCTTTGGTGCATCTTGTATAGCTGCACTATCTTCGTATTCCAGCAAGCTGGCGTCTTCAGCGTGTCCAAACATTCCAGCCAGAATAACAGGGGGGAATGTTTGCTTGTAGGTGTTGTACATAGTGACAGCGTCATTAAATGCTTGGCGTGAAAAAGCCACCTTGTTTTCAGTGCTGGTTAACTCTTCGGAGACCTGCATCATATTTTGGTTGGCTTTTAAATCAGGATAGGCCTCTACGACGACGTTTAATTTGCCCAAGGCACCACCTAGCAAGCCTTCAGCCTGACTTAAATCCAGCATTGCTGCTGCATTACCAGGATTAGCAGAAGCTGCTTCCAAACCAGAGATCGCTTGGTTCCTTGCTTTTATAACAGACTCAAGCGTTTCACGCTCATGAGTAATGTAAGCCTTTGCCGTCTCTACCAGATTAGGGATAAGGTCGTACCGGCGCTTTAACTGAACCTCAATTTGTGAAAATGCATTTTCGAATCGATTCTTTAAAGTAACTAACTTGTTGTATATGCCGATAACCATGAAAACAATTACGACCAGTATTACTAAAATGACGATGCTTGTAATGCCCATGTGGACTCCATAAAAATAGTCAAAGTGTAAATAAAATGAGCGATCTAAAAAGACAATATAAAGCAAGAATAGACGCACAAACCACTAGCGTCTAGTTCTAATTATAAAAGTGTACTAAGAAATTAGTGTTTTGGCTCTAGCAACTGCAGCTTTGACTTGAGCAGGCGCGGTACCACCGATATGGTCTCTGGCACTGACGGAACCCTCAAGCGTAAGAACCTTGAATACATCCTCCTCGATAGAAGGGGAGAACTCTTTTAAGTCTTCAAGGCTAAGATCGCTTAGGCCTATTTCATGCTCGACACAATAGGCAACAGCCTTACCAACTACCTCATGCGCATCTCTAAACGGAGTGCCTCTTTTAACCATATAGTCAGCTAAGTCAGTTGCTGTAGCAAAACCCTGTTGAGCAGCTATTCGCATATTGTCCTTTTTCGCTTTTATGGCAGGAACCATATCAGCATAGGCTTTTAGGCAATCTTTCAAAGTATCCAATATGTCGAATAAGGGTTCTTTATCTTCTTGGTTATCTTTATTGTAAGCAAGAGGTTGAGATTTCATTAAGGTGAGCAAAGAAACCAAATGCCCATAAACTCTGCCGGTTTTTCCTCTGATTAGCTCTGGAACATCAGGGTTTTTCTTCTGAGGCATGATTGAAGAACCCGTACAAAACCTGTCTGGCAATTCAATAAAACTAAATTGCGAAGACGTCCATAACACCAGTTCCTCAGAAAAACGTGAGAGATGCATCATGATTAAACTGGCAGCAGAACTGAGCTCAATCGCAAAGTCTCTATCACTGACAGAATCCAGTGAGTTTTCTGAAGGCCTATCAAAGCCCAGCAAAGTAGCGGTAAGTTCTCTATCAATTGGATAGGTAGTACCAGCTAGAGCGGCAGATCCTAATGGTGAAATATTGACTCTTTTGCGGCAATCTTGTAGACGCTCGTAGTCACGCTGCAACATTTCAAACCAAGCTAACAAATGGTGGCCAAAGGTAATCGGTTGTGCAGTTTGTAAATGCGTAAAACCAGGCATGATGGTTTCTGCTTCTTGCTCTGCGAGCTTTAGCAAACCAGTTTGCAAAGCTCTCAACTGCAGACTGATTTGATCGATTTCAACGCGAACATAAAGCCTAATGTCTGTGGCGATTTGATCATTTCTAGAACGCCCAGTGTGGAGTTTTTTCCCTGTATCGCCAATCTTCGCTGTCAGAGCAGCTTCGATGTTCATGTGAACATCTTCGAGCCTAACGGACCAATCAAATTGGCCAGACTCAATTTCAGCTTGTACTTCTTTTAAGCCAACGAAAATCTGCTCTTTTTCATTTGTGTTGAGTACACCGGCTTTTTCAAGCATGGTGGCATGAGCAATCGACCCCTCGATATCGGCAATGTACAAGCGTTTATCAAAATCGACAGATGCTGTGAATCTTTCTACGAAGGCATCCGTGGGTTCAGAAAACCTTCCGCCCCAGAGTTTGTTTGCATCTTTTTCGTTATTGCTCATAGTAAAAATTTAACCATTTAGCTTTATGGGCGCGGATTATAGCAATATCAGAGGAAAGAGGGATATAGAAGCTGGTTTAAGAGAGCGGATACAGTAAAATAAAGTTAATCTATTCCTAAAGACATTTTAATGAACTCCTTATGACCGAAAATAAGATTCGCATAGCAACTCGACAAAGTCCGCTTGCCCTCTGGCAAGCAGAGTTTGTAAAGGCTGAATTAGGAAAATATTATCCTGATTTGGAAGTTGAGCTTTTACCGATGACGACCAAAGGCGATAAGATTCTCGATTCACCATTGGCAAAGATAGGCGGTAAAGGGCTTTTTATCAAAGAACTTGAAGTAGCTTTGCTTGAAAATAGAGCGGATATTGCAGTGCATTCGATGAAAGATGTACCTATGGAGTTTCCAGAGGGCTTGGGTTTAGCGGTTATTTGTGAACGAGAAGACTATCGTGATGCTTTTGTTTCTAATAAATACGCAAGTTTCCAAGAGCTGCCAGAAGGCGCGTGCGTAGGGAGTTCAAGCTTAAGGAGACAGTGCCAACTAAAAGCAGTTAGGCCGGATATTCAAATCAAAGATTTACGTGGTAACGTAAATACCAGGCTCAGTAAGCTTGATAATGAAGAGTATGATGCAATTATTCTTGCCGCAGCAGGTTTAATTAGACTAGGTATGAAAGAGCGTATTCAGGAGTATCTAGATAGCTCTCTTTGTTTGCCAGCTGGTGGGCAGGGAGCAGTGGGTATCGAGTGTCGGATTGACGACTTAAGAGTTCTTGAAATAGTGCACTCATTAAATCATGGTGCTAGTGCAACTTGCGTTAGCGCGGAAAGAGCAATGAATTTCAGATTGAATGGAGGCTGTCAGGTTCCAATTGCCTGCCTCGCAGAGTTAAAAGCTGGTACTTTAAGCTTACGTGGACTTGTAGGAGACCCCGAAGGAAAAGAAATGCTGCGAAGTGATATTGTAGGTAAGCATGAAGATGCTGAAGAATTAGGTATAGCAGTTGCAGAAGATCTTTTGAGTCAGGGTGCTCAACGAATATTGGAAAGTATTAGTTAAATATGAAGCCGTCACTTAAAAACATCACGCTTTGGCTAACTCGCCCAGAAGGGCAAGCCAGAAATATTACTGCTCAATTAAAAGAGCGGGGCGCAAATGTATTTCATTTGCCTATGTTGCAAATAGAGGCCTTGCCAGAAACTAAAAAGTTGATAGGGCAGGTCAAAAAACTAGATAAATATGATATGGCATTTTTTATCAGTACCAATGCAGCTCAAATCGGAATGGAATTAGTAGAAGCAAATTTTTCAAAAATACCTGAGAAGCCATCATACTTTGCCCCGGGGCCGACAACAGCTAAGATCTTGGAAAATTATGAACTGGATGTTGCTTATCCCAAAAAAGCAATGAGTACTGAAGCTTTATTAATATTGCCGGAAATACGGGAAATTCTCGAAACAAAAAATAAGAAGAAAAAAAAGGCTCTTATTTTTAGGGGAAAAGGAGGCAGAGAGTTATTGGCAAATACCTTAAGAGCTAAAGGAATGGAAGTTGATTATATTGAGCTCTATAAACGTATATTGCCAGATTATAAGGAAAGCTTTTTAGAAGAGATTTTGAACACCAAAAAACCAGATGGAGTGATTTTCAGCAGCGCTGAAGGAATGCAAAACTTCGTTGCTCTGTTTCAGAACATTTATCCAGATTATAAGTTACTTCCAGCTTTTGTTTCCTCGGAAAGATTGAAAAGTATTGCTGAGAAGCTTGGATTTAAAACGATAACGGTTTTAGAAGCTGCGGATGATGAGTCATTAGTTGACGGTTTGGAAGAAGCGCATGAGTGAGGAAACGACAAGCAATGAGAAAACTGTCGATGAGAATGTTTCTGAAAAAGAAAGTGGCGCTGAAAAACTAGTCCATGAATCCGATGAAAAAAGTGTTGGTCCGAAAGGCCAAAGTAGTAAAAAAAATTACAGCGGCATTTTTTTTATAATTAGCATAGTTCTGTTCTTGGGTTTAATAGGGCTCAGTTATTTCTCATGGCTACAACAAGAATCGTTGAATACAATTCTGGATCAACAAACACAATTATCAGGTTCGAATGTTGGTATCTCGGGAGAACTTCAAGAGATGAATAATCGAGTTGCTGATAGCCTTGCTGAATTTTCGGTGGTCACTGAAACTCTTGCGCAGCAGGAGACCAGAATTGAAACTATCAATGATGAATTATCCAAGATTCGAATAAATACCAATGCTTCCCAAAGTGGAGGAGTTTGGCAGTTAAGTGAAGCCAGTTCCTTACTTCGCTTAGCTCAACGCTACCTCTCTATTGAGCAAAACATTATAGTTGCCTTAGACCTATATCAAAATGCGAGCTCCATACTCAGTCAAATCGATGATCCTGCAATTGCCAGAATAAGAGCATTACTGAATTCAGATATATCAGTGTTGAGCAATCTGCGCGGTATTGATACTCAGGGTATTTTTATGCGACTGAGTGACCTTTCTGAGCAGATAGAGATGACTTCTTTAGGAATTGACATTACGCCAAGTGAAGAATTTTTAGCAAATTCAGAAGAAGATAAAATCAATGGGGCATTGTTCGAGCTTAAAAACTTTCTTAGTCAATATTTTGTCATTCGAAAAGCTAATTCCAATCCTCAAGTATTAATGAGTGATGATGAAATCTCATTCCTTAGGCAAAATATACAGCTTCAAATTGAGCAAGCAAAACTGGCGCTGTTGCAAGGCAATGCAAGCATTTACCAAGATAGTTTAAGTAAAGTTCTTTTGCTGGCTAATAACAATATCCCAGAAAACGAAAGTCGAAAGATGAACATTATGCGTAGTTTGAGAGAACTGCAGACCGAAAGAATAACCTTAAGCCTTCCACGCTTAAGCGATAGTTTGAGGTCTTTGGAAATATTGCAAAGTAATAACGTGCCTGAATCTAAAGAGTGATTGGGACAAAGCAGGTATATTGAGAAGTGGTTAAAAGTTTTATTTATTTATTATTAGCTCTTGCGGCAGGCGCATATCTTTCTATTTTATTGATGGAGGATCCTGGCTATGTGTTAATAACTTTTAGAGGTTATTCTGTCGAAGCCACATTAGCAACGATCGTTTTATCTTTGATGATTATATTCGTTGTGTTTCTTGGGGTGTTTAAATTTATAAGCTTCATTAATCCGTTTAAATTATTCCAAAGAGAAACCTGGCATAAGATATTTTTTAGAAAAAGTCCGCGTTTAATGACAGAAAAAGGATTGCAAAAACTACTGCTAGGCCATTGGCAAGAATCTTATAAGCTATTAGTAGAATCGGCCAGTAGATCGCAAGTTCCTTCTGTTAATTTTCTTGCTGCTGCCTATGCAGCTTTTCAACGCAAAGACCATCTCGCTTATACCTATTGTTTATCGCAAGCTAAACAGAATTCACTTGTAGACCAAACAGGAATAAAAACTTTTCAAGCATTGCTTGAATTAAAGGCTGGGCGCGAAGAGCAAGGGCTTGCCTTGTTACTTGCTGCTCAAAAAGAAGACCAAAGCAGTCCTTATGTCTTGGAATTATTGAAAGATATTTACCTGTCCTTAAAGGATTGGAAAAGTCTTAACCTTTTACTTCCTGATCTTGAGAAATATAAGGTTTTACTAAATGCAGATTTGTTGGTGCTTAAAGAAACGTTGGCAGTCCATCGATTGCATCAAGCGTCCGAACATCGAGTTGATTCTCATGAATTAAAAACAGTTTGGAATAGTTTTAGCAAAGTCATACAGAAACGTGAATTAGTTATGGAAGCCTATTTGCGTTCCTTATTAAGCTCTGGAGAAAGTGATGAAGCCATTCATCTCTTAACGAAGTTTTTAAAGCATCAATGGAGTGAGCGATTGGTTGAGTTGCTTGGCCATATTAATACTCCTGATGCGGCCTCGCAATTATTACTAGTAGAAAGCTGGGTCAAAGACCGCCCCAAAAATGTGAGCCTTATGCTAACTCTTGGGCGCTTAAGTCTTCGAAATAAATATTGGGGTAAAGGCCGAGAATATTTCGAATCAGCTTTACGGTTTTCTGAAAATCCCAGGTTACGAGCTGAAGCTAATGCTGAGTTGGCTCGTTTGCTAGAGCACTTGGGCGAGAGTGAATTAAGTCTAGTCCGTTATCGAGAAGCAATTGGCAAGATGGAAAAAGCACTACCTGAATTACCGATGCCGAGTAAATCTTGACTATTTCCAAAGTTACCCATGTCGTTCTCTTGCATATAATCTTTATGCAAACCAGTATGAAGCGAATACAAAGCACAGAAAAATAAAAGCACTGATTCCTGATTCCCATGAGAACTCAGTAAAGTTTTTCTCCGCATGCAATACGCTGTCTTCAAAAAATTTAGGAATTCTTCTTGAAAGAAAAAAAGGAACTCTTCCTAAGATTGAACTAATAAAAACAATTGGAATAAAGAATATTGATCCTGTAATAAAGAAAAATAAATGAAAAGCACTCGTTTTTTCTAAAGGGTTTATATTAGAAATAACTGCATCAGAAATAATAATATAGTCTACAAAAAAACAGGCTAAACTTAACAGAACCCCTAATACTCTTATTGATGGACGAATTTTGATTTCCATATATTGTCCCCAAAGACTTTTAGCCTTCAAGTGATCTAGAAGACTAAAAGTCATCTCATTGGCTGGTCTTATTATTAGTAACCATAAATTCTGTAGTGTCTTAGATAATTGTTATAGGCATATGAGCCAATACCGGTCCCAAGCCCCCAAGCTAATCCAAATGCTGCACCAACTAAACCGCCTCTGGTAGCACCTGCGACTGTTTGTGTAGCAACATAGCCAACTACTGAACCTACAGTGCCTCCTGTCTGGGTATAGTTAACAATGTCTTCTAGGTACCCTGCGCCAGCAACCTGCTGCACTTCCTCTACATTTAACTCTCTCATGACTGTCTCCTTGTCGTAAGATTTATAGAATAAAAGACCACTCCAAATAGAGTGATAATTTTAAGATAGTAGAGTTTGGAGAGATTGCCAGTTTTTAATCGAAAATTCCGAGTTCCTGCCAAATGGCATCGACTCGATCTTTAATTTCTGGACTCATGGTGATCGGACGACCCCACTCTCTGGTGGTTTCTCCGTCAGTTTTGGTGGTGGCATCGAAGCCCATTTTTGAGCCTAGGCCTGATAGTGGAGAGGCAAAATCTAAATAATCTATTGGGGTGTTTTCGATCGTGACCGTGTCTCGGGCCGGATCCATCCGGGTAGTCATTGCCCAGATCACATCGTTCCAGTCTCGAATATTAATATCGTCATCAACGACTATCACAAACTTGGTATACATAAACTGACGTAGAAAAGACCACAGCCCCATCATTACGCGTTTCGCATGACCTGGATATTGCTTCTTGATGCTGATAACAGCCAGACGATAAGAGCAACCTTCAGGTGGGAGATAGAAGTCGGTAATTTCAGGATATTGCCTTTGTATGATGGGGACAAAAACTTCATTTAAGGCAACTCCCAAAATGGCTGGTTCGTCGGGTGGTCTGCCAGTATAGGTACTATGATAAATGGGGTCTTTGCGATGAGTTATTTTCTTAATCGTAAAAACAGGGAAGTGATCGACTTCATTATAGTAGCCGGTATGGTCACCAAAGGGTCCTTCCGGGGCCATGTCTTCTGGCTCAATAAGGCCTTCTAATACAAACTCCGCCGAAGCTGGAACTTGTAGGTCATTACTCAGGCTTTTTGCTACTTCGGTTTTGCTGCCACGCAGAAGTCCAGCAAAAGCATACTCAGATAAGGTGTCAGGCACAGGAGTTACCGTACCAAGAATTGTCGAGGGATCTGCGCCTATCGCTATGCTTACTGGGAAGGCCTCGCCAGGGTGGGCTTCCTGCCATTCCTTAAAGTCAAGCGCGCCGCCTCGGTGAGAGAGCCAGCGCATGATGAGCCTGTTCTTTCCAATCACTTGCATCCGATAGATGCCAAGGTTCTGACGGTCTTTGTGAGGCCCTTTTGTGATAACCAGTGGCCAAGTGACTAAAGGCCCAGCATCTTCTGGCCAGCAGGTCTGAATAGGAAGCTTACTCAGATCCACATCATCTTCATCGACAATAATTTCTTGGCAGGCAGGCTTTTTAATCAGTTTGGGTGCTAAGTTTAAAGCTTGTTTAAAGATTGGCGCTTTTTCGAGTAAATCTTTCCAGCCCTTGGGCGGCTCGGGCTCTTTAAGGAATGCTAATAAACGACCAACATCTCTAAGAGATTCGACATCTTGTTGGCCCATTGCCATTGCAACACGCTTAGTGGTGCCGAATAGGTTTGCCAATACCGGGATGTTTGAACCTTTGGGATTTTCAAATAAGAGAGCAGGGCCACCGCGGCGAAGTGTACGGTCAGATATTTCTGTGATTTCTAGATAAGGATCAACGGGAGTTTGGATGCGTTTTAATTCACCCTTTTTTTCTAGCTCTTCGATGAAATCACGTAAGTCCGAAAACATTAATTAACTACCTGATTTATGGAGATCAAAGTTACAACCCAATAGGAGATAAAAATTACCAACTAACTTTAATATCTGCAGTATCTAAGGTATCTATTCCGACTATGATGAAAGAGAAACTATTTTCTCTTCATTGATAGAAAGAATTCCTCATTAGTTTTTGTGTCTTTTAGTTTATCAAGAATAAACTCGGTTGCAGGGACATCTTCCATCGAGGTGAGAAGTTTTCGAAGAATCCACATGCGTTGTAATTCTTCTTCAGTAGTAAGCAAGTCCTCTCTTCGAGTGCCTGACCGACGAACATTAATAGCTGGATAGACGCGTTTTTCTGCCATTTTTCTATCCAAGTGCAATTCCATGTTACCGGTACCTTTAAATTCTTCGTAAATGACTTCGTCCATTTTGGAGCCAGTTTCAATAAGGCAGGTGGAGATAATGGTTAAACTTCCTCCTTCCTCAATATTTCGAGCAGCACCAAAGAAACGCTTAGGTCTTTCAAGAGCATGCGCATCGACACCACCTGTCAATACCTTGCCAGAAGATGGAATGATTGTGTTATAGGCTCGTGCTAAACGAGTCATTGAATCAAGAAGAATCACTACATCTTCCTTGTGTTCAACTAAGCGCTTGGCTTTTTCAATTACCATTTCAGCCACTTGGACATGGCGTGAAGGGGGCTCATCAAAGGTACTCGCAACAACTTCACCGCGAACGGACCTTTTCATTTCGGTAACTTCTTCAGGACGCTCATCAATTAGCAGAACGATAAGATGGCACTCTGGAGAATTACGAGTAATAGCTTGGGCAATGTTTTGTAGAATTAAGGTTTTACCAGCCTTTGGCGGTGAAACAATTAGACCGCGTTGTCCTTTCCCAATTGGCGCAACAAGATCAATAACGCGTGAGCTCAAATCTTCAGAGCTGCCATTTCCGACTTCTAGTATTAGGCGCTGTTCTGGGAAAAGAGGGGTTAAGTTTTCAAAAAGGATTTTGTTACGGGAATTTTCAGGTTTATCGAAGTTGATTTCACTAACTTTTAGAAGGGCAAAATATCGTTCGCCATCCTTTGGTGGGCGAATCTTCCCGGAAATTGTATCGCCTGTACGTAAATTAAATCGACGAATCTGACTTGGCGAAACATAAATATCATCGGGACCAGCCAGATAGGAAGCATCAGATGATCTTAAAAAACCAAAGCCATCCTGCAAAATTTCAAGGACTCCATCTCCGTAGATGTCTTCTCCATTTTTAGCATGCTTTTTTAATAACTGAAAAATAACATCCTGTTTACGGGTTCTGGATACATTATCCAGGCCCATTTCATGAGCAATTTTTATTAATTCTGAGATTGGTTGTGTTTTTAATTCTGATAAATTCATAGTGCAGTGAGTCTTTTTGAAGGAAAAAAGAAAGGAATGGTTTTAAAGTTATGTAGTTTTAGTTGGTGCGAAAAAAATCGCGGTAAATAAATTTTTGCTTGTGATTCCTAAATAGAATAGGTCTATTTCAGTAATAAATAACAATTTTGATTTTTTTTGAAGCCATGGAACGGCGGCTGAAATAACAAGCTGGCAGGTAATCTATCACCCGCCATAACCTGTGTAAAGCAATTATTTAAAAAAACTACCTTTAAATATTAAAAATATCGAAAAATTTAAATTGTGCTATCAATGAATGCAGAAAGTTGAGCTTTTGATAAGGCTCCAACTTTTTTTCCTGCCGCATCACCATTATTGAAAATAATTAAAGTAGGGATGCCTTTGACGTTGTATTTCTCAGCAATGGCTTTGTGTTGGTCAACATCAAGTTTGCAAATTTTTAACTTGCCCGAATATTCATCAGCTAGGTCTTCGAGAACTGGAGCAATCATTTTGCACGGTCCACACCATTCTGCCCAAAAGTCTACTAGGACTGGGCCGCCTGCATTCATAACATCTTCTTCAAAACTATCGTCGCTAATATGACTGATATTGTCGCTCATGATTTTTCCTTACGCTTACAGTAAATTGATTGAAATTAGTTGGGTTTATGCTTGGGTTTAAATATGAAGACAAAATAGTGCTTATTCAAGTTTTTCGGCAACCTTTTTAGCAAAATAAGTCAGAATAGCGTCTGCGCCAGCTCGTTTGATAGAAAGTAATGATTCCAGCATGACTTTGTCTTCATCAAGCCAGCCGTTTTGGAAAGCGGCCATATGCATCGCATACTCACCACTCACTTGGTAAACAAAGGTTGGCACCCCAAATTCATCTTTTACTCTTCGCACTATGTCTAAGTATGGCATGCCAGGTTTCACCATCACCATATCAGCTCCTTCACTGAGGTCCATGGCGACTTCTTGTAAGGCTTCATCGCTATTAGCTGGATCCATCTGGTAGGTTTCTTTTGAGCTGGCGCCAAGATTACCCGCTGACCCAACAGCATCGCGGAAAGGGCCATAATAAGCCGAAGCATATTTTGCAGAGTAGGCTAAAATACGAGTATTTGTATGGCTCTGAGTCTCTAATTCTTGCCTAATCGCGCCAATGCGGCCATCCATCATATCGGAAGGGGCCACTATATCGGCACCGGCTTCAGCATGAGAAAGAGCTTGTTTTACAAGAGTTTCGACAGTCTCCTGATTTAGGACATAACCATTAGAATCAATGATGCCGTCTTGCCCATGAGTGGTAAAAGGGTCTAAAGCAACATCCGTAATAACGCCCATTTCAGGACAGATATCTTTAATCGTTTGTATTGCTCGCTGGGCTAAGCCGCTGGGATTGAATGCTTCTCGACCATCTTCAGATTTGCTCGCCAAGTCTGGCACTGGAAATAGAGCAATTGCAGGAATACCTAGCTGCTTCAGGAGTAGAGTTTCTTTTCCTAGTTCATCAAGAGTTAAACGTTCGATGCCGGGCATGGCAGAAATAGCTTGGCGCTCTGATTTACCTTCTATGACAAAAATAGGATAGATTAAGTCGTCAGTGCTTAAGCGCGATTCGCGCATCAAGCGACGGCTAAAGTCATCCTTACGCATACGGCGCATCCTGGTGACAGGAAACTTACGAATGTAGCTATCTTTACTCAACACAAACTCCGCTAACTAATATAAAGAAATAAAAAAAGAAAAGATGAAGGATATGCAAGCTCACTGTATCTTTGTCTTTATATCTTTGTAACATACACGCTTGAATTCTATCTAGATTAAACTAGCGATACTAATTATGGCACATAAGGGCATAAATGAATAAAAAACAACTGTCTCTGCTTTTACTTTTTATTGTAGTAGTAGCATGCTTTTTCATTTTTGATTTGAGTTCGTATTTGCGTCTTGACTATTTTCAGCAACAACGCGAGTTGTTATTGGAGTATAAAGATCAGAATTTAGTATTCAGTAGTGCTTTGTATTTCGCGCTTTATGTTTTGGTAACCGCTTTTTCGCTTCCGGCTGCTGCGATAGTAACCTTAGCTGGAGGGGCGATTTTTGGCTTCTGGTGGGGGCTTGTCTTAGTATCATTTGCCAGCACTATCGGTGCAAGTTTGGCTTTTCTTATGGCCAGAACGATTCTTAAAGACTGGGTACAAGAAAAGTTTGGTCACAAATTAAATGCAATTAATAAAGGTGTAGAGAAAGATGGTGTTTTTTACCTTTTCACTCTACGTTTGATCCCGGTTTTTCCATTTTTCTTAGTTAATGCTCTTATGGCTTTAACGCCAATTAAGCTGCGCGATTTTTATTGGGTGAGTCAGCTTGGAATGTTATTTGGGACGGCTTTATATGTAGAAGTGGGAGCACAGATTGGGATGGCAGAAAGTATTCCAGCTGTTCTTAATATAGGAATGTTACGCATTCTTTTGGTTCTAGCTATTTTCCCTTGGTTGGCCAAGTGGTTTGTCGGCTTTTTAAGAAAGCGAAAGGTGTATAAAGCTTACCCGAAACCAGCAAAATTTGATGCTAACTTAGTGGTTATCGGTGCAGGTTCTGGGGGCTTGGTATCGGCCTATATTGCGGCGTTGACTAAAGCTAAAGTTTATCTTATTGAAAAAAATGAAATGGGTGGTGATTGTTTAAATACGGGTTGTGTTCCTAGCAAAGCGATCATTCGAAGTGCTGGTGTAAATCACTTGTTCAGTAGATCTGAAGAATTTGGAATAAATGCATCGGCTACAGATGTTGATTTTACTTCTGTAATGCAACGGGTAAAAAATGTCATAGCTAAAATTGAGCCTCATGATTCTGTCGAGCGATACACAAAGCTAGGAGTGGAATGCATCAAAGGGGAAGCGCAGATACTCTCACCTTATGAAGTGGAAGTGAACGGGCAGAAAATTTCTACTCGCAATATTATTATAGCTACTGGTGCGAGCCCTCTTGTTCCCAAAATCCCGGGCTTAGAAAAAGTGGACTATGTAAGCTCTGATACTGTTTGGAATTTACAAAAGTTACCTAAAAGATTCTTGGTTGTTGGTGGTGGTCCGATTGGGTCGGAGCTCGCGCAAGCTTTTTCAAGGTTGGGCTCGAAGGTGACTCAAGTGGATCGAGCGCTCAAACCTTTGCCCCGTGAAGACATAGAAGTATCGAGCTTTGTCCAGAATAAATTTGAACAGGAAGGTATAAAGTTTCTTGGCGAACATGAAGTCTTACGTTTTGAAAGTAATGCAGGTGAACACCAAGTCATCCTTAAGCATCGCGGAAACGAAGTCACTTTAAGTTTTGATGTCGTACTTTTAGCACTTGGACGTAAAGCAAATATCGAGGGAATAGGTTTAGAAAATTTAGGAGTTGAAACAACTGAACTTGGAACCATTAAAGTCAATGAGTATTTGCAAACAACTTTCCCCAATATTCTCGCTTGTGGAGATGTAGCAGGGCCCTACCAGTTTACTCATATGGCTTCTCATCAAGCCTGGTATGCTTCTATCAATAGTTTGTTTTCAGGCTTTAAGAAATTCAAAGTTGATTACTCGATTGTGCCTTGGGCCACCTTTACGGATCCGGAAATAGCAAGAGTAGGGCTCAATGAGGCAGAAGCAAAAGAGAATAATGTTGCTTATGAAGTGACTCGTTATGGTATTGATGATTTGGATCGAGCTATTGCCGACAGTGAAGATCAGGGTTTTGTGAAAATTCTAACCGTCCCAGGAAAAGATAAAATTATTGGAGTGACGATAGTCGGAAACCATGCTTCAGATTTAATCGCCGAATTTATACTGGCGATGAAAAATAATCTTGGTTTGAAAAAAATAATGGGCACAATACATATTTATCCAACCTTGGCTGAAAGTAATAAATTTGCTGCTTCGGAGTGGAGAAAGGCCCATGCCCCTGAGTGGTTATATCCCTGGCTTAAAAAGTTCCACAGCTGGCGCAGGGCTTAAGTGAAGCTAATTTAAAAGTTGATCTTAGAAATAAAAATTTTGTAGTAATACATTGGCGAGTAGTTAAACAATCAGGAGATAAATTTTGAGCGTTGAAGCAAAAGTATCCGAAAGATATGCAGGCGGTGCGAAAGAAGTTGAAGCAAGTCTATGCTGCCCCGTAGATTATGATGCAAAGTTATTGAAAATCCTTCCGCAGGAAATTATTGATAAAGATTATGGCTGTGGTGACCCTTCCCGTTACGTTAAAAAAGGTGATTGTGTTTTAGATCTTGGTAGTGGTGGCGGAAAAATTTGTTACATGGCGGCTCAACTTGTGGGTGAAGAAGGTTCTGTTATCGGAATAGATATGACAGATGAAATGCTTGCACTTGCTAGAAAATATCAAGATGAAATGGCAAGCAAGCTTGGTGGTGATCGGGTCGATTTCCGTAAAGGTTATATTCAAGATTTATCTTTAGACTTACAGGCACTCCAAGATTTAATGATGAACAAAAATGTAAACGAGAATGAAATTGGGCAATGGAAAGAAAAGCAAAAAAATGAAGCTCCTTTAGTAGCAAGTGATAGTGTTGATCTAGTTGTTTCTAATTGTGTTTTAAACCTTGTTGCTGAAGAGCATCGTACGCAGATGATCAGTGAGATTTTTCGAGTTCTTAAACCTGGTGGAAGAGTAGCAATATCCGATATAGTAAGTGATGAGATAGTTCCACAACACTTGCGTGATGATGCACATTTATGGAGCGGTTGTATCTCTGGTGCGTTCCAAGAAAAAGAATTTCTCGAAGCTTTTCTGAAAGCAGGGTTTGTTGCAGTGGCATATGATAAGTGGGATGCAGAACCATGGCAGATTGTCGAAGATATAGAATTTCGGTCGGTGACAATAATGGCATTCAAGCCAGAAGAGATTCCGTTACTGGATAAAAATCAGGCGGTAATATACAAAGGGCCTTTTTCAGAAGTGCGTGATGATTTTGATAACGTATACCCGCGTGGTGAAAGAATTGCTGTTAGTGATAGAACATATCGTTTCTTGATGGATGGTGATCTAAGTGAAAATTTTATCGGGATAACGGCAAAATCTTTCCAAGAAAATCAGAAGTTTTGTAAAGCTGTTGGTACTATTAGGCCGGCTAGCGAAACAAAAGGCGGAAGCCACAAAGGCGGCAATGAGTCTTCAGCGTGCTGTTAAAAATTAATTTAGCAGTGTTCTTGTTAGCTTTTACGAAGAGCTTGGAAAACGCAAAAACTGCCAAGCATAATAAAGCCGACCAAGCTCCACTCCGGAATACTCATTCCGATGACCGGGTCTTGCCATACAACTTCCGCGCAATTTCCGTCGCCTGACAGCATGGCTGTGAGCACTTCAGACATAGGGAACACTTCCACCATATAGCTTAGGCTTGGGCCGCAGGCTGGAACTTTATCCTCAGGTAAGTGCTGTAAATAAATTTGCCGTATTGCAAAGCCGGCTCCACCAAAAGCAAACAGTGCACATAAAAATCCATAGACTTTCCTGCCGATTGCTGCTGGGTTATGGATAAATGCAAGCAATGCAAAAAGTCCAGCCATTGCAAAGAAAATTCGTTGCGTCATACAGAGTGGGCAAGGTTCAAGACCCATTACATTTTCCATATATAAGGCTATGCTTAGTAGGGAAAAACAAAGTAGAAAAATGTATAAATAGATTAATCTTATGCTTAGGAATTTGTTATCGGATATTGACATAATTTTTATTTCTTCTGTTAATTTTTGAAGGTTTAAATCTGGTTTGCTTGCACTACATATTCTTCGAATGTCATAGAGTCACTACTTTCTATTTCTGCGCGCTTCTCGTTAGATTCCAGTGCTACTTTTTTGAAAAAATCCATTTTCTCTTTATTTAAGTCATTCTTAAATGCGTCGCGAATATTTTTTGATTCGCCCATTGCGAAAGGAAAATATGGTATGGATTTTTCTTTCATTACTTCTAAGATTTTAGCAGATGGTGTTAGCGCACTATTGGCAACTTTTTCAAGTTGTTCATCAACAGACTTTTCATGAAAAGATGATCCGTAGGCTTGATCGAGAAATTGGCCAACTTTTTTAGATTCTGAAAGAATTTCATTTGCCCAATTGCTTATCGAAATGAGTTCGCTGTTTTGGTGAAGTTCTAAGCCAGGTTTTCTTCCCTCTTCAACGACTGCTTTTATATTCTCTTGGATTTCATGGTGTTCATTTTCATCCGATGATGGGCTTTCCTTTAATAGGCAGTATAGTAAAAATGAGTTAAGAAAATGTATTTGAGTTTCATCAATACCGACTTCAAAAAAAGGGTTTAGATCTAAGCATCTAACTTCTATGTATTCAATACCGCCACGCTTTAAACTTTGTATCGGACGTTCACCATTTTTAGCAACGCGTTTAGGACGGATAGTGCTATAAAATTCATTTTCTATTTGTAAGATATTGCTGTTAATTTGTTGAAAGTCATCTCCAGCATTATCAAATTCAGCATAAGGAGGATAAGGTGTATTAATTGCTTTTTGCATGCCCTCCAAATATTCATCTAATGAGTTGTAACTAATAAATAAGTTTTTTTGCGCGTCACTGGTATAACCAAGGTCCCCCATGCGAAGAGACGTCCCATATGGCATATGATAAGTATAGTCATCAAAAGCACTCAAAGTATGAGGCTTACTATTTTTTAAAAAACTTTTGCAAACGGCTGGCGAGGCTCCAAAAAGATAAATTAAGAGCCATGAGTATCGTCGAAAATTTCGAATTAAATTTAAGTACTGCTCTGTTTTAAATTCTTGTAGAGCTTGTTCAGAGCCGAGTAATTCTTGGTAGGAAAGCCAGAAACTATCCGGCAGAGAAAAATTATAGTGTATTCCTGAAATTGTCTGCATGGCTCTTGAGTAGCGATGGCCAAGTCCACGCCGATACAAAGTTTTAAGTTTGCCGATATTTGATGAACCATATTGGCCAAGGGGAATACCTTCATCTTCATCAATTATGCATGGCATGCTTGATGTCCAGAGTAGTTCATCATTTTCTAATTGGCTGTAAAGAAAAGAATGCGTATCTTTTAAAAAATTAATACTTTCAGCTGCTTTATCAAATACGGGCGTAATGAACTCAATCAGCGCTTCTGAAAAGTCAGTCGTTATATATTCATGAGTGAGCGGGGAGCCGAGACCTTTGGGATGAGGGCTTAAAGCGATATGCCCGTTTTTATCAACCCTTAGACTTTCTTTTTCTATGCCATGGGTAATGCCATCAAGACCTTGAGTTTCGGTTCTTTTTTTTAGCGCACCTAAGAGGTGATTTAATTGTTCGCTCAAGTTGAATCTACCGACTTATTTTTACAAAGTCCGGCATTATGCCACAGCCTTGTGAACTTGGTAATGCCATTAGTTTAATCATTGAAACTTTGCTTAAAGCGGTGAATAAGTCTTCTATCTTGTTTATTTGGTCGACCGCTACTTTGAGGCCTCGATAGATTAAGAGCTTTTTTCTCTGCGGCCAGTTTTTCACGCTTTTCGATGCTTTCCTTGGTTTCTTCATACAAAAGAGCTGCTTGAGGGGCTCCCTGACGTTTGTCTGAAAGATTTCTCACAATAACGGTTTTTTCATCCCAGCCTTGAGTGATCTCTAGTGATGCGCCAATTTCAATTTCTTTGCTGCTTTTACAGCGCGCTCCATTGCAATGAACTTTTCCACCTTCAATAGCTTGTTTGGCGAGGCTTCGAGTTTTAAAAAAACGAGCTGCCCACAACCATTTATCGAGCCTTAATTTGTGATTGATTTCGGTTGATTTTGTCATCGTGTGATCAACTCATCGAAGTCATGAATTCCTAAAAACCCACCCGATTGATTAGGCGCCTTTGTGGTATCCGGCTTTAAGATTTGCAGTATGTGGCCGATGCCCTCTTGTTTAGCTCTTAAAAGGACAGAGTGACTGTCATCTATGAATAAGCAGCGGGATAGATCTAACTTTTCTCTTAGGTTGAATTGATCCCAAAAGCCTTCGTTTTCTTTGGCTAAAGCAAATTCATGTGAGCTGATAATTTTGTCTAAGTATTGATGTAAGCCAGAGCTGGCTACTTTTAATTCTAGAGTCTTGGGGTGAGCGTTAGTAACCAGAATGCAGGTTTTGTTTTTTTGACGAAGGAAAGAAAGAAACTCAAGGCTATGAGGACGATAACGTATATTGTGTTTTACATCTTGTTTGAGGGCTTCAATATTGATTTGTAAAACCTCAGACCAATAGTCTATGCAGTACCATTCTAGTGTGCCCTTCAACGACTCAGAGAGTTCAGTTAGTTCTATTTTTGCGTCCTTGAGGGAAATATTTTTATGTTGAGAATATTGCTCTGGAAGGTGCGACTCCCAAAAAAAATTGTCAAAAGATAGGTCAAGCAGCGTGCCATCCATATCTAATAAGACAGTATCTATGTGGTTCCATTCAATCATTAAAGTCAGTTTAATCTTTATGAATTCGTTATAATAGCCAGCTTTTAAATTATATATCAGTCTATTCAGTTGCTGGCTGAGAGTTAATTCATTAAGACTATCATTGATAGAACTTTTGGCAGGAAAATATGCGCTTGGATCAAAAATTGCTCGACTCAGTCAAAGATATCTCTAGGCAGGCTGGTACAGCAATTCTAGAAGTTTATGAGCGTGCCGGGGAGATACAAGTCGACCACAAAGAGGATGATTCTCCGCTGACAGAAGCTGACCTGGCCGCGCATAATATTATTGTGGAGGGTCTTGAGTCTCTATCCTCCGAAATACCTGTGCTGTCTGAAGAATCGAAGCAAATAAGTTGGGAAACACGCAAAGCCTGGTCGCGTTACTGGTTGGTTGACCCTTTGGATGGGACAAAAGAATTTATTAATCGCAACGGCGAATTCACAGTCAATATCGCTTTAATAGAGAATAATGCCCCAGTATTGGGTGTGGTTTATGTGCCGGTTACCAATGTTCTTTACTCGGGTGCAACAAGTTTAGGTGCCTTTAAAGAAATTAATGCTGTCACAAAGCCAATTCAGGTTGCTCCGACTTCGGTTGATCGGCTTGTAAGGGTGGTGGCAAGTCGAAGACATCGGGGAGAAGAATTAGAGCATTGGCTACAAAAAGTAGACAGGCTTTTCAAAGACCTTGAATTAGTTAGCATGGGCAGTTCCTTAAAGATTTGTTTAGTGGCTGAGGGCGAGGCCGATATTTATCCAAGACTGGCCCTAACCTCAGAATGGGATACAGCGGCAGCACAAGCAATATTGGAAGCTGCCGGAGGTGTTTTGACGGATGCAGAATTCCATCCTTACCGATATAACTTGAAAGAAAATATTTTAAACCCATATTTCTTTGCAATTGGCGATCCCGGCTTTAACTGGAAAGATATTTAAAGTAATAGCAAGTGCCGTTGACGCTTTACCCTCATACTATAAAAACGTAAGATTGCACCCCTATGTCTATCAAACAAGTTACTCGTACTACTAGTGCTCGCATACCCACCAAATACGGTGACTTTCAGCTGTGTTACTACACAAATTCTGAAGACGACAAAGCTCATTTGGCTTTGTTTTTTGGGGATGTGGAGAGTGCTGAAGACGTTCTAACTAGAGTGCATTCAGAGTGTTTTACGGGTGATGTCCTTGGCTCACTGCGTTGCGATTGTGGCGAGCAACTTGATTTTGCAATGCAAAAAATTGCGGAAGAAGGCTGTGGAGTTGTTGTTTATATGCGCCAAGAAGGCAGAGGGATTGGATTGGCTTCTAAAATAGAAGCGTACAATCTACAGGATCAAGGTCACGATACAGTCGATGCCAATATCATGCTTGGGCATGGTGCGGATGAGCGAGAATATTCTTTGGCTGCCTTAATATTGAATGATCTTAAAATTCACTCGATTCGACTATTAACCAATAATCCAGCAAAGTTGGAAGCTTTGGAAGCTGAGGGTATAAAAGTCAGTGAGCGCTTGAGTCTTGAAGGTACAGTTCAGCCCCATAACGCGGCATATTTAATGACGAAAGCAAAGCGAATGAAGCATATTTTGTCGATGGATGACTCGGATGAACGGGAAGTTAAAAAAGATTAGAGCGTAAAGGCCCTATCGTGATGTAAGAATTAGCTTGCAGGGAAAAAATAGGTCCAATTACTGCTTTTTGTAGATATCGCTATTAAATTTAAGAAAGAGACTTTATTTTGAATAAAAACAGTAACAAGCAATGGTTTTTAAGAATTTATACTAGACTTTCCTTGAGAAACTTGACAATATTAGATCTTATGAGAAGCTTAGAAGCGAAACCAATACTTTTGTAAGATTTTGTGAAATGCTCATATGGAACATAACATGTTGTTTAATATACAGTTTTATCGGAAAAAGAGAGAAATAGTGAAAATTCTTGGTAAAAAATTAATTATTGCGTTGATGGCTATCTCAATGGCTGTTGTTCCAGCTTTACAAGCTAATGCTCAAGCTGCAGCTGGTGCAGCTGGTGCAGCTGGTGCAGGTGGTGCTGCAGGTGCTGGTACTATTGCAGGCTTGTCAGTTGCGACTGCTGCTGCTGTTGGTGTAGTTGCTGTTGTAGCGGTTGCTGCTGCGGTTGAAGCTAACGATGATGATCCTGTAGCTGCTGCTCCAGCAACTACTACTGCTGCTTCGTCTACTACTACTAACTAAGAAGTAGATAGAATTCATGCAACTGGTTTGCGTGAATATCTAAATTCTAAAAAGGCGGCTTTGCCGCCTTTTTTTTTTATCTAAATTTCATTTCATCCTTCACCTAAATTCTACTAACACTCATGAAAAAGAATTCTAGACTGCCTTTTTGGATTGCTCTTTTTTGTGCCTTCTTTTTATTAATCAATATTTCTTCCAATGCTTCCGACTTTGGCACCACTGGTTTAATTGATATCCCCAGTGCCCGAATGATGGAGGATGGGGAATTCAAAGTCTCAATGAGTAATCAGCAGCTTGCCGATATTTATGCTCTGAATTATCAACTTACGCCATGGCTAGAATCTACTTTTCGATATACGATTTTTAATCCAGATAAAGTCTCAGGATCGAGTGACAATTTATTTGATAGAAGTTATGAGGTTAAATTACGATTGCTGAAGGAAAGAAGGGTCTTGCCTGAAGTGGCAGTTGGTATCAGAGATTTTCTTGGGACAGGTGTATGGGGTAGTGAATACTTGGTTGGGACCAAAAGTTTAGGTGCTTTTGATTTTACGCTAGGAGCGGGTTGGGGCAGATTGGCTGAACGAAGCTCTTTTACTAATCCATTAGCCAACCTTTCTGATGCATTTGAAGTTCGTGATACAGACTTTGGTTTAGGCGGAGAGCCGTCATTCCAAAGCTATTTCCGTGGGCCAGATGTCGGTGTCTTTGGCGGCATCACCTACGATTTAAAAAAGTGGAACACTCGTCTTATTCTAGAATACAACACTGATTCTTATGCTCGAGAAAGAAGACTTGGCACTATCTCAGAAGCTTCTCCAATTAGTTACGGACTGGAATGGGAGCCAACTCCCGGCTTGGTTTTGGGTCTAAGTCATCAACAGGGTAACCAGATAGCTTTTTCCATTTCGGCTTCGGCTCAAACTAAAACTGTCATGCCTCGCAAGAACAGCAATTTAGTGGTGACCATGCAGGCAATGGGGGATGAGGATGATGAAAATGGGTATCTGCCTTGGTATAACCGCTTAAGGAATGAGGCTAGTAGTCAAGGTCTAGCTTTAAGATCGGCAAGTCTATCTGTAGATGAACGCACACTTACTTTAGAAATTAATAACACTCAATATAATCTGATGGCAGATGCGGTTAACCGCTTTTTGTTATTGGCTGAAATTAATGCGCCAGCAACAGTTTCCACAATAAACCTTCTGTTAAATGAAAATGGTTATGTGACTGCTACAGTTCAGTATCAGCGCCAATTTGGTTTAAACGATACCAGTCAATGGCTATCAGGAGCAGATAGAATACAAGTACTGCCGCCACAAGAACAAGTAAACCCAAGTCAAATTACTCGTTTCCGAGTCCCAAGTCTTCAATTGGGTGCCGATATAGTCACTAGAGTTGGTTTGTTTGATCCGGATAAACCCCTACGATATCAAGTGGCTTTAAAAACTACGGCATCATTAAATTTAGGTAAAAATTATATATTGGCTGCTTCCTATCTTTGGGATATTGATAATGATTTTGACACTATCAGGCGTTCATCAAATTCAGTTCTTCCAAAAGTCCGAAGTGATATTGATCGTTATTTAAAAGAGGGGGATACGGGTTTAGACAGTCTTTTTCTTCAGAAGCGCGGTAAGCTTAGTGATGATTTATATTACAGGGCTTATTCCGGTTATTTAGAAGAAATGTATTTTGGAGCTGGATCGGAAATACTTTATAGGCCCTTTGAGTCGCGTTTATCTTTTGGTGCAAATATGAACTGGGTTAAGCAGCGTGATTTTGATAAGCAGTTTGGTTTGCGTGACTATACTACGGTGACCGGCCATCTCAGCGCTTACTGGGCAACGCCTTTTTATAATTATGATGTCGCTTTGCATGTCGGCCGCTATCTGGCAAAAGACTGGGGATCCACAATTGATATTAGACGCACTTTTAATAATGGCTGGATGATAGGAGCTTGGGCAACATTCACTGATGTTTCGGCTGAAGATTTTGGTGAAGGTAGCTTTGATAAAGGCATTTTCCTTCGAATACCTTTTAATAATTTGTTGTCGTCAAATACTAGGTCAAGTTATGCCACTACTATCCGTTCTATTCAAAGAGATGGCGGTCAACGTCTAGAAAACTTTGGCACAACCTTGTGGTATGACCTCAGGCCCACACGTTATGATGCGTTGCAGAGTAATCGCCTAAGAATGGTTCCCGGCTTATGATAAAAGTTATTAAAAATTTGTTGATCATTATGAGCTGCTTTGCAATTTCTGCCTGCAGTTTTCAATCTGCACAATACCAGTTAATAAAATCTTTATTGGTGGATGAAGATGAAGGTATAGCTCTAAATGAGCTGGCTTGGACCTTGAGCTGGCAGGATAAGAGCTATGAGTTATTGCCTTTTATTTCAGAAGATTTAACAGAAACCTATTTTATGGATAATGAAACCATCAAAGTTTCTTTTGATGGTTGGCAAATATTTTCTGTTGAGGGTTTGCTGCCTACAGAGGAGGAAGTGAGAATTATTAAAACCGATGCTGGGTTACAGTATTTTCTGGGTTCGGATTTAATTTCTTACCATGTTTGTACTGATTTTGTATCAAGCATTAATAATGGTATGACCATCTGGAAGCAAAATTGTGGCGCAGAAAAGGGTGATTATGTTAATGAAATTCAGGTCAATCAAGCAGGTGCGATCGTTCTTCTGAATTTTAAAATTCACCCTGCCTATTCAATGATAAAATTAGTCCCGGTCACTTTGGCGATGAATAATCCAAGTCAATAATTACTTTGAGATCTTGAATTTTCTGAATAGCTCTAATCAAATTACAGTAGTTTTGGATTAGTTTTTGATGACTCACCCTCAGAACCTAATTTTAAATTAACTTAGTAAGATTCGTGGCCATAGCCGTAATAACTCGCAATTGCCAATCCCGCGGCCACACTTGTAAATGGGTCATGTTCCACTACTTTATTTGGAAAGTCTTTTTCCAAAATGTTTTTAAACGCTGGAATTAATGAAGATCCGCCAGTTCGAAGAACAAGATCAATATCCTCAGGTTTCAAATTAGCTTTTGCTAATACATTTGTTACCGCTTCTTGAAACTGGATAAGCTGAGCTGTAATCATTGCTTCAAAATCATCACGTTTAATTGTGAGTTCTGCATCAATTTCTGGGATATTTAGAATAGCTGTCTCGTTCCTTGATAGCTCTGCTTTACAATCCTTGATTGCTTGGAATACTTGGTAGCAATAATTTTGGGTAATTAATTCGTACAGTCTTTGAAATTTTATTGCGCTTGCACCGGCTTGTTTTATCAGATCAATAACAGGAGTGGTGTATTTATTTTGATTCAGCATATAGCTCACTGTCCAATTAAGCAGCAAGTCTTCGTAGTCATCAAATGGAAAAACAGTTTCCACAACTTTGCCATCAACTTCTCTGCGCCAGCGTTCACCTTTTCCAAGTAAGGGGAATAATGCTTTTTCAAAAATACATTTATCAATGTGATCACCGCCTAAGCCAACCCCATGAATAGCAACCACATCAAAATGATCAGCTTCTCTTTTTAGTATGGATAAGTCGAGGGTCCCGCCACCAAAATCTACGGTCAGCACTTGCTCGCTCTGATGTTGCGGATTGGCATAGAAGTAACTCAAAGTTGCTGCAGTAGGTTCTGGATAATAGCTTTGAGTTTTTATGCCAGCATGTTTATAAGACTCGCTTAGTCTGCTCAGAGCAATATTGTTATGCCTCTTATCATGGCCCTCAAAGTTCACAGGGTGGCCGATGCAGGCATGGCTAGCACTGTTCATATTTGAATGCCGGGCATTTAGTTTAGCTAGAGTTTCTTCTATAGATTTTCTAATTCTTACTAAGATAGGAGTGATCAAAGCAACGAGTCTGAATGGACGACTAAATACCATTATGCGGTCAGTTTCTTTTGCGCCTAATAAGCGTTTAGTGCCACGAAAGAGTCTGCCAGGCAAGCTGCCATCATTGAAAGCTTGTCCATAAACCAAGTTTGTATCGGCCTCTGTGGGCAAGCGGCTAGAGGGGTCCATTTGGCCTGTGCTGGTTCTTGCTTCTCCAAGAACTTCTAAGCTTAATTCAACTTTTCTACCTTGGTTTTGAGTGATATAGCTATCAATGGCTTCTTGTCCCGTATCGGAAACAAAATGTTTATCAATGTAAGTGGCTGAGGGCATGATGGCGCTATCGCTTTCAAGCTCAACCATGGTGAGATGCTTACCATCAAAAATAGCAGCAGCGCTGTTACTGGTACCAAAATCGATACCTATGCCTGCTTGATTAACCATATCCGTCATAATGAAAGTAGTTTATAAATAATAAATGATGAAATTTTACAGTTCCATATTTAGAGGAATTTTAAAAGCGAGCTAATTTACTACGTGGCGCTCATCTTTTCATTAAACTTTTCCAAATTTCTTTTAAGTAGCCCATTAGTTCTCTACCTAATCGTTTTAGATTTTTAATCTTCCATTTTTTACTGCATAATCATGCCCGCTTCAAATTCTCTATAATCACTCAGGTTTTCAGTTCTATGTTTTTTAAAAATCTTCGTTTGTACTGCCTCACTCATACTTTTGACTTGCCGCTAGAAGATTTTGAATCCCAATTGGCAGAGTATGCCTTTGTCCCCTGCACTAACTATGAAAAATCTCGTATTGGCTGGATAAACCCAATGGGTGGCGATGCGCCTGATTTAAGTGATGCCTATGAGCTGAGCAAGAATGGTGATGATAGTGAAGAATATATAGAAGAAGGTAATCAAGATACGGCAAGTGAAGTTGTGAATAAGCCAATACTCACTCATACGGTTGGTGACTACATCATGCTTTGCGCACAAACCCAAGACCGCTTATTGCCAGCTTCAGTCGTACGTGAGGCCACTGAGGAGAGAGTAAGTGAACTCGAAGCAAGACAAGCCAGAAAAGTTTATCGAAAAGAAAAACGTGAAATTCAAGATGATGTTTACGCCTCACTTTTACCTAGGGCCTTTACGCGCTCGGCTAAGACTTACGCTTATATCTCACGATCTGAAAATTTGCTGGTTGTGGATGCGGCCAGTCCAGGCAAAGCAGAGGAGTTTTTAAACCTGTTAAGAGATACCTTAGGCTCTTTTCCAGTAGCTCTTCCTGATAGTAAAAGAGCTCCTAGCGACGTCATGACGCGTTGGCTTAAGGAAGCTAAGGCAACAGATAACTTTGTTCTTCATAATGACTGTGAACTTTTCAACCCTCTAGACAGTAAGAATATTGTTCGCTGTAAAGGGCAGGAATTAGATGGCGAAGAGATACAGGCTCATTTAGATGCGGGTAAGCAAGCTAGGCTTTTAGCAGTGCAGTGGAACAATATCTTAAGTTGCAGCATTGCTGAGGATCTCAGTATCAAGCGTTTGCGCTTTGAGGAAATCAAAGAAGAAGCTGATAGTTTCGAAGAAGAAAGCGCTGCGCAAAAGTTTGATCAGGAGTTTGTTTTGATGACTCTTGAATTAAAAGGCTTCTTTAGCTCACTTTTTAATGCTTTCGGGGGCTTGGAAGATCCTAAAAGTAAGGTTCTGCCAGACAATAGAAATAAAGATCAGGGCTAGCTCAAAAGTAGCAATACGAGGGTTAAACTAAATATCTGTTTAACCTAGCTGCAAAAGCCTCTGAGGAACATTGAGATCGAGCAGTATTAATATAGCAAAACCTGTCGTAAAGTAATTTTGTTTTAACGCCACTTATCAATCGAAACGGTTTGAGGTCGATTCATATGCCAAGCTTGCATCATCGGGCTGGCATCCCCTCCAGCTACGATCACGTGAATAGTTCCCTCAGGAAAAATAGGGACTAAGGTATCTTCAGGCAGATCTTTCATATCATCTGCTTCGAGGAAAAAACCATCTTCGCGTAACCAAGCTAATTCGGCTTTAGCACTGCTTTGTACATGCTGCATTACGTCAGCTTTGCTCATGCCTTGCTCATATAAATCAGCAGCACGTTGAGGTGAAATAATTAATGTCGCGCCACCTTTTTCTTCAAAACGTGAAATATCGTCAATGATGCGATCAAAAGGTGAGCCGACGTTGTAGTTCCCGGAATGAGCCCAGCCTCCGCTAAAAAAAGTTAAGGTGCTTTCTTCAGCTTCATAGCCTTGGCTTTCGCTAAATGATTCCCAGGGGCTTTGGGCTTCATTCTCGGCAAACATGAAACTATAACTTGCGGTATTCCCAACTACTGCCATGATATTGACTCCGGGTTTACCTCCTCCTAGATTCAGAATAAATAATCTCAATGCGCGCCCCATAACTGAGTTGGAAAGATTCCCCGGACCTATCGCATTGACGCCTGAATTCATATTGATTTCTTCTGCAATAGGGCCATTAACTACTTGCATAAATGCGAAGGAATTTGTTGAGCGAAGCTGGGAGTTTAAGAGTCCGGTATTTAAATCAAACTTTTGATAAGCCTCAATCGTGGCAAGTAGAACAGGCATATGTTCAGGCAAACATCCTGCCATAACGGCATTGATAGCCACGTTCCGAACTGAGACTTCTAGGCCTTCAGGGTAAAATTGTCTGGCGATGATCTCATCTGGTGAATGTGAAGTTCCTGCCAACATGGCTTCAACTTTTTCTGTTGTCGGAGGGATGATAGGCAAGCCATCGGTCAGGCCTTTCTCATAAAACTCACGCTGTATAGTCTCGAGATCACCTGAAGCTGCGATCTCAGGGTAGGGTTCAGGCTTAATAGTTCCAGTTAACTTTTCTTCGACTGTGAGTGGGATCGTTAATGCCAATAGGCTGTCTTGAAGTGCGGCTGCATATTGACTCTGTTCCATGCTAGTAGTCGGATAACTAAACTCAACTGATCTCAATGCAGCGCCTTCGCGTTGCACAGTTGTTTCACCGACATCCGCTAGCTGATCGAAAGCAATAACTACTCCTGGCAGGCCGTTTTGTTCAAGGGATGTTGACCATTTAAAGGCGTAGGAAGTTGTTGATGAAGAAGCTGCGGCAATGTAGATGAATCCATCTGCACTCTCGTCTTCCATTCTTTGCCACAATAAAGGGTCCGGAGAAGAATAACGAACATTCAAGTCGGCAATCACTGGCTTAGCGCCAAACTCCCTCAAGGTTTCTGCAAGATCTACAGTGGTCTCATCAAACCCGGAATCATCAAACCAAGACTTGATGAGAAAGATTGTTTTTCCCTCTAGAGTATCAAGACGCTCGGTCAAAGGGATGCGCTCAATTTCAGGCCAGCTTGCTCGTGGGTCAAGAGCCTCGTAAATAGACTCCTGTGCATTAACAACCCCAAAGCCAATAAAGGAAATAAGAGTAATGATGAAAAGTTGTGAAAGTTTTTTGAGCATTTTATATCCCTGTCTTCGAATAAGAATATTAGTATAGAAAACCAGATAATTTACTATGGTATTGCCTAACTCGGAGTAAGTGAAGCTAAAGATAAAGGCTTGGATCTTTAAAATAATGACCTTCTTGGTTTTTATAAAGTTGATGGCAGCAATGCGTCTCGCAGCAAAGGTTTTACCAAGAAAGCTTTCTAGTCTTGAAGCTTTTATCCTTAAGGAACTGAGAATAAGTTAAAAAAATCGATTGACTAGATTGATACTCAATCTGTTAACATCAAACGAAGTATTGAAGTTAAATAATATAATAAGAAACTATAAGAATAAAAAAATGCTTAGTACTGAATTGGAATTGATTGAAGGTCATAAGGTCATTGAACCACCAGAGGGGATGCCAGTCTGGGATGTGGACCCCTATGAAGAAAGTATTCTGTGCAACCCTTATGAATATTATTCAGAGTTGCGTCGCTTGGGGGATGTTGTCTACATACCTCGTTACAGTGTTCTTGCTGTTAGTAGATACGAGCTTACCCAAAAAGTATTCAGTGATCATACCAATTTTGTTTCTTCTAGAGGGGTTGGATTAAACGATTTTGCTTTGGGAAAACCATGGCGACAACCTTCTATTATCCTCGAAGTTGATCCACCCGAGCACACCAAAACTCGTAAAGTAATGGCGCGTGCATTATCACCAAAAGTAATGAAAACGCTTAAGACTATGTTTTATCAAGGAGCTGAGAAGGTGGTTGATGAAGTTATCAGTAAGGGAACGATTGAGACAGTCACCGAATTAGCTGAGGTCTATCCAACTACCGTTTTTCCTGAGGCTGTCGGCATGAAAGATGTAAATCGCCGCTATCTCGTTGATTATGGAACTATGGTTTTTAATGGAACGGGACCTGACAATAATCTGCGCCGTAACTCTATGGTCAATGCTGGTGATATTGTTCCTTGGATCACTTCCGCATGTGCACGTGATCAATTGTCAGATAATGGGCTTGGTGCGATGGTTTATTCTGAAGCGGATAGTGGTGAAATCACTCATGATGAGGCGACCTTGTTGGTCCGTTCGTTTTTGTCGGCAGGTGTTGATACAACTGTGATGGGTATTGGCAATGCGCTTTGGTGCTTATCGCAAAATCCAGATGAATGGGAAAAGTTGAAATCTGACCCGAGTTTGTGCAGGCCGGCATTTGAGGAAGTGCTCCGCTTTACTTCTCCGGTACACACCTTTTGTCGTACTGCTGGGCATGATACTCAAATAGCAGATTTTTCGATTGCAGAAGGTTCAAAAGTTCTCTGTGTGCTGGGTGCCGCCAATGCAGATCCTGATAAATGGGGTGATCCTGAAAAGTTTCGAGTAGACCGCCGGCCTACTGGTCATCTTGGCTTTGGAGCTGGGATTCACGGATGTGTCGGTCAGAACCTGGCGCGTGCAGAACTCGAGGCATTACTTTCCGTAATGAGTCAAAAGATCGATCGTATTGAGCCTGTGGGTGAAGCAATTTGGAGGCCCGGGAATTCGACTCACTCTCTGGCTAGGCTTCCGCTGAAATTTGTGCCAGTCACATAATAGTGTTTTCGAACGCCAAATTAGCAAGCCTCTATAATAGAAATCTATCGTCTTGTATAAAAACAATCAATTTTCCTTATGAGCTTATTAATGGTCTTATGGTAAAGTTCTACAAATATTAAAAATTTTCTATGGGGACACAAATGAATAATAAATTTCTAAAACCAACCTTACTGGCGGTTGCAATAGCTAGCTCTGCTAGCGCATTTGCACAAGAAGACAGTTCAGGTTCTTCAAGTGCTAGGCTTGTAGAAATCACAGTAACGGCTCAGCGACGAGAACAAACTCTACAAGATGCTGCAATTCCTTTGGAGGCGGTTAGCCAAGAAGAGCTTACTCGTCAAGGTATGGAGTCAGCCCAAGATCTTGGATTACTATCCCCTGCATTAGGTATAAATGCCAGTGGCGGTCCGTTGACTAGTATTTTTCTCCGCGGTGTTGGTAATTTAACAGTAAACCCTTTAACCGATGCGGCAATTGCCCAAAACGTTGATGGTGTTTATTTGGGTCGCTCTAGTGGTGCGGCAGGCCAAGCCTTGTTTGATTTGGCACGTGTTGAGCTGCTCAAGGGTCCTCAGGGGACACTTTATGGACGTAATGCTACCGGTGGTGTTATCAACTATATTTCTCAAAAACCAATTATGGGTGAGGAATCTGGATATATACAAACTGAAGTAGGTGATTACGACAGGGTTGGTCTTCAAGGAGCAGTAAACTTTGGTGTCGGAGATAATACCGCTGTGCGTCTGTCCGCTAATATATTTAACCGTACTGGATATTCTGAAGATGGCACAAATGACGCTGATTCATTAAGCCTACGAGGGCAGGTTCTTTTTGAACCTTCTGACAGCCTGTCTATCAGGATCGCTGGTGACTATTCTGAAAATGATGCTAAGGGACCTGGTGGTGACTTAATCGGTAGTTATAGCAATATGCCTGGGGCTCTCACCGACTTTATCCCATCCGGATTAGCCATTAATTCAGGACCAACTGATGCTGCTGCTAATGCACTTCGCGGGAGTGTATTACATGCACCGTCTTTTGCTTTTTACCAACCTATAGACACGGATGATCTATATCAGGATATCTCCTTCACAGGCTGGATGGCCGAGATTAACTATCAGGTTGATTCTGGAACATTTACGGTGATTCCTGCTTACAGAGAATCTGATCAAGACTATACTTTTGTTGGCCCGGGCTTTTCGCCAGCTAAAACAAATGAGCAAAATGATCAGGTGAGTTTAGAAGCGCGTTTCGCCACTGAGCTTGATGGTCCTCTTAATGGTATTGTTGGTGTTTTCTATATTGATGAAGAAATTAAGACTAGTACTGTTTTTGCTCAAAATTACTCATCGCCAATTCAAAACTATACAAATGGTGGAGATTCGTGGGCGATATTTGGTCAAGGTACATTTGAGGTTTCTGACACCTTCCGTTTGAATGCTGGTCTCCGTTACACTGAAGATAACAAATTCGCCGATGGAATTAGCGATACCTTTGTTACATTCTGTGGTGGTTCTCCGGCCAGCCCTTTCTTCACAACGCCTCCTGCTAGCTTTGCTAATGGTTGTCAAATTCCGGGGAACATACCTCTTCATCCTATAACCTCTGATCGAGATGCCTTCATTGCAGATTTAGTTGCAAGAGGGGAGATTGCTCCTGGTTCAGTAGCAACAATCCCAATACCTGGTCTTCTTACTCCTGCCTACCCATTGCTTAGAGCTGGTGGAATTACTCCTAATCAAGGGGCAATTGTTAATGTCGGTGAAGGTTCATTGCAGTCAAATCTTAGCTACAGCGAGTGGACTTATCGTATTGGCGCTGAATTGGATTGGGGCGATGGTAATTTGCTCTATGCAGGCTTTGAGACAGGCTACCGTGCTGGGGGTGTTGACCTATCAGCGGCTGCACCTACCTATGAACCTGAGTATATTGATGCATTTACTATTGGTTCTAAAAATAGGTTCTTGGACAATACCTTACAGGTTAATGCGGAACTCTTTTTCTGGCAATATGATGACCAACAGGTCACTTATTTTACGACCTTACAAGGGGCTTCAGCGTTTCCAATTGCTGGTGCCGATTCAACGATTCAAGGTTTAGATGTCGACGTAATTTGGGCCGCTACGGATAACACAACAATTTACGGAAATTTTCAACTCTTAGACGCCACCTATGATGATTTGAATCTGATTTCAGACCCTGCTCAGGGGCGTTTTGGTTGTGCATCCACAGGTGTTACAGCGGGCGTTGAAAGCTACAATTGTTCAGGTCAGTCTTTGCTTTATTCACCTGATTTTGGTGTAGATTTTGGTATTAATCACATCATTAATTTGAGTGATTATGACCTATCTCTTAATGCAGACGCTGCCTATCGTGATGAGCAAGCTACCAATTTCTTGTTCTTGCCAGACACTGTAGCTGACTCATATGTGACTTTGAATCTGGAAGCAATGCTTACGCCTGCTGATGCAGCTTGGGCCTTGTCTGTTTATGTGCGTAATGTGACAGATGAGCGTTTTCTAGCGAATACCAACGTAAATAATCGTGGTTTGACCTATGGTATCTTCAATCCACCACAACACTACGGTGCACGTCTGCGTTTTGATTTCTAGCAAAGACTTAACAAAGACCTAACAAAGCTTAGTGATCCTACTGAATTAATTTATTTAGTTTAGTAGGGTCATTTTCTTTCAGGCAGATACCCAAAGATCTGTCGAATAGAGCTTGAGACATTCCTCTTTCAGTAATTCTAAAAATTAAAAGTCCCCAAGATTCAGTAGCTAAAAAGCCACTTCGAAACATTCGAATTCAATCCGTTAGCCAAATAAGCATTTCTACTATTTTAGACACTTACTAATTCCTGTTCTTTACCGTATTATTTCTCTTACAGAAAAGTTTGTTACCTTAACGTTTTTAGTAGAGAACGAAATTAAAGCCTCTTATGTAGGTATCCTTGAGTAGGTGTACTTGCTTAGACAGACAGGCTAAGAAACTCTGCCATTCAGCGATACAAATTTCTGGCAGCAATCATGCAAACTTCATTCAATACTGTTTTCTATAGGGCTACAAAGGCTTGCTATTTGGCTCCTATGAAAATTAATGCAATACATAGAGTACAAAATAAGTTTTAAAGTGAGTGTAATGCCGACTGAAACAGACGCATATAAGATGTATCAATTAGAAATTCAGAGTGTGAGATGGCCTTGAGTGCTGAGCAAGCTCTGAGCCAAGGTATTGCTGCACAGAACGCAGGGAATATTCAGGAAGCGGCGCGTGTCTATCAAGCCATATTACAGAGCCAGCCTTTGCATCCAGAGGCGAATCATAATTTAGGGCTTATAGCTCTTTCTGTTAATCAAGTACAGGAAGCACTGCCCTTATTTAAAACGGCTCTGGACGTCAATCCAAAAATAGAACAATTTTGGATAAGTTATATTGATGCTCTTATTAAAAATAATCAGAGAAAAGTTGCTAAACAAATAATTAAAAAAGCTGGAAAGAAAGGATTTGATGTTAAAAAACTGCAAGCCTTACTTTCTCAATCAAAAGTGACTGTCGACACTAGAGAACCGCCTCAAGAACAACTTAATATTCTACTAGAGCATTATCAAAACGGTCGCTTGAACGATGCTGAAAAGCTTGCTATAGCTCTCACTCACGAATTCCCATCCTACCAGTTTGGCTGGAAAGTGTTTGGCGCAGTACTCAAAGACTTGGGCAAGAATCCTGAAGCTGCTGCTTAAAAAACTGCGATCGATTTATCTCCACAAGATGCCGAAGCCCACAGCAATTTGGCTGTCACACTTCAAGAACTTGGCAGCTTAGAAGCAGCAGAAGCTAGCTGCAAGCATGCCATAGCCTTACAAGCTGACTACGCAGAAGCGCACTACAACTTAGGTATAACCTTAAAAGAATTGGGCAGATTTGAAGAAGCCGAAACAAGTTATGCGCAAGCAATAGTCTTGAAACCTGACTTTGCTCATGGTGGAAGGTTATATGCTGGCTTCCAACAGCTGCCTAAAAAAGAAAGACTAGGCATAACGATTAATGGTGAGTCCGTCATATCACTAGACATTAGTCAGCTACATCCAGCTTTAGCATTAAGACTTAATCATCATGTCGACAGTGAGCAAGATGGTTTGTTATATAAAAGCCAGCCTGAAGTGTATTCAATGCCTGACTACCCTGACTTACCAAGAGCAGTTCATAAACAACTAATTAATACGCTAATTAATGCAAAGTCAGAAGGCAGTGCAATCAGGTCACTAATGAATACTCATTACTGGTATGACATCTTTGCTGATGAGTGGGTGGTTAAAAGCTATAAAGGAAAAGCTAAAAGGGAAGGTGCAAAAGTATTTCCTGATCAGCCTAAAGTAGAAGCAATAAAGTACTCAAACTCATTTGTATTTCATCACCCTATGATGGCTAATGTAGTTTGCTCTGCAATCGGCAGTACTCTACAGGTAATTGATGGGCAGGTTATGCAGACTGTATCGAAAGTTGCTACAGGTGCAAAGGTTCCTATTTTAGTTATTTACGATGAGATAATAGTTCAGGAAAAGTATCAGAGTTTTATTGAGATGGCACTGCAAAGAACTTTTCAGGCAATATTAAAAGATAAGGGTTCTTTCGGCTCTATCGGAGTTAAGTGTATGAATATGGATTGTGAAGAGTCTTTTGTATTAGATTTAGCTTCTTAGATGGAGATGGCCGATACAGGCTAAAAAGCACTTTATTTTAGCTTGGTTTACTTAGGTGATACTTACTATGAATTAAGCTTTATCGTTGATTCTATGATTAGATTTAGGGCGTTTTAGGCTAATCCTAGACAGGTTTGAGTCATTTACAAGCAGTTTGATATTGTAAAGATTAAGAAAAAATAAGTTACATATTGTTACAAATAGTTTTGCCTGCACCATAGCTAATTACTGTGCCCTCTGCTAAGGTGGTCGAAAAAGTAGCTCTCCCTGGCACGACGCACGACAAAACTGAGGTAAAAATGATTTATAAAGTTGTATTCTATAGAAAAATAATCGCGGTATCGATTGCAGTCAGTATATTTAGCGCCACACAATCACTAGCACAAGAACTTAG
>CBFIHS010000006.1:0-45852 GCA_965662565.1 Pseudohongiellaceae bacterium
CATAGGCATGAACAATATCTGCCCCAACGACTTCATCAATTCCGTAATCGCCGCCTTTAATTAAAATATTAGGCTGCAAGGTTTCGAGTAAAGGAATCGGGGTGTCTTCATCAAAACTAACAACCCAATCTACAGATTCAAGACCGGCCACAACAGCCATGCGACGTTCAGCAGAATTGATCGGCCGCCCTTGCCCCTTAAGTCGAGTCACTGAAGCGTCATCATTTAAAGCGACTATCAGACGATCTCCTTGTTGCTTGGCATCTTTCAAATACCCAACATGGCCGGCATGAATAATGTCAAAACAGCCATTAGTAAAAACTACTTTTTCACCATTGGCTTTAGCATCCTCAACCACTTGCACAAGTTGCTCTCTAGTCATTACTCCACGGCCGGAGTCGCTATCATTCTGGATTTCTCGGCGGAGTTCAGCCCCGCTGACAGCAACAGTACCTACTTTTGAAACCGCTAATCCTGCTGCAATGTTTGCCAATGCAACTGCTTCGGCTAAAGTTTTTCCTCCAGCCAAAGACGCAGCTAGTACTGAAATTACTGTATCCCCAGCCCCTGTGACATCAAAGACTTCCCGAGCTCTGGCAGGAAAGTGCAACTCTTTTTCACCTGGGCGAATCAGACTCATGCCATGCTCACCTCGGGTCACCAGAAGGGCATCCAAAGAAAGTTCTTTTATCAATTGTTGGCCTTTGTGAACTAACTCTTCCTCGGTTTCACATGCTCCAACAATGGCTTCAAACTCATGGAGATTAGGCGTCAACAAAGTTGCACCTTTATATTTCCCAAAATCTTGACCCTTAGGATCTACTAAGATTGGAATACCCTCTTCATTCGCAGAAGCAATGAGTGTCGAAATGCCATTTAGAGCACCTTTTTGATAGTCTGAAAATATGACTAAATCAACGCTTCTGAGTAAATCATTGAGTTTATTTCTCAGCTCATCTGTGTCATCACGAGTAAAGTTTTCTTCAAAGTCTAATCTGATTAATTGCTGATGGCGGCTTAAGATTCTTAATTTCGTTATGGTTGGCTTTTCTTCTGAAACAATGAAATCGCAGAGAATACCGGCCGCTTCTAAGGCTTGTGTCAAAGCTTGACCTTCAGCATCTTTACCAATGACACCTGTTAAAGAGCAGGCCGCTCCAAGTGCTGCAATATTTAAGGCTACATTCGCGGCTCCACCAGGACTGTCTTCAATATTATTAACTTTAACCACAGGTACGGGTGCTTCTGGTGAAATACGCGAGGTATCCCCCTGCCAGTACCTGTCCAACATAACGTCGCCGACTACCAATATTCGTGTGGAATCAAATCTTGGAATTTGGAGCTTCATGTTCCGCCTTATTTTTACAATTCATTTCTCTAAAGAGCTGCATCATAACATAACGGTTCTGGTAGAATGAGCCAAATTCTTTTGAAAATTAGCCCTGTGAATACTCAACAAGCTCCTTCCTTTAAAACTTTTTTAGGACCAAAGTACTGGCCTACCTGGTTAGGTATTGCTCTATTGGCAATTGTCGCTTTTTGCCCTTTTAAACTCCGCCTTTTTTTTGGGGCTTTGCTTGGTCGCCTTTTATACCTCTTAGCAAAAGAGCGGCGCTACATAACGGCCACAAACATTAGCCTGTGTTTTCCTGAATTAAGTGAATCGGCACAAAGAGCTTTAGTGCTTGATTGTTTTATTGAAAATGGTCGAGGACTCATAGACACAGCTGTAGGCTGGATTAGGGAACCGCAACAGTTTCAGTCCTTATTAAGAGTCATCAATAGGGAATATCTGGAGAAAGCTCTTGCTGAAGGCAAAGGCGTAATTTTACTGGGAGCACACTATACGACCTTAGACTTTTCAGCTAATTTATTTTCATTGCAAATACCATTTGGAGTAACTTATAGGCCTCATAAAAACCCTTTGTTCGATGCCTTTATGCTAAAAGGCAGACTCAAAAATTGTAATGGCGTCTTTGATCGCTATGACCTCAGAGGCACTATCCGTCACCTTAAGAAGAACAATATCATCTGGTACGCTCCAGATCAGGATTACGGGCCTGACCATTCAGTCTATGTTCCTTTTTTTGGCCAACAAGCAGCTACCATTGTTGCCGCGAATAGGCTGGCTAAAATCAGCAAGGCTCCCGTTCTCCTTGTAAGGCATCATCGGGTCGATGCCAACAAACCTTATGAAATAGAGTTTTTCAAGTTTCCAGATACTTATCCTGGTGATGATGACATTACAGATACAACGTACATGAACCAACAACTTGAGGCCGCAATTAGAGTGCATCCAGCACAATATTTATGGATGCACAAACGTTTTAAGTCACAACCAGAGGGCAAACCAGGAAGTCCATACATCGCTATAAAAACCCCGCGAGCCAAAATCCAGAGAAGTGAGTTCGATGAAATAATCCAAAAGGCTAAACTAATCGAAACGCAATATGGTAAAAACCTTACTTACGCCATTTCTGATGAAGTTAATTTACGCGTGCTTCCAGCTAAAAATAGTAAGCTTTTTGGTGCGGAGCCTATACGCTTATTCGATCAGAACGCAAAACTTTTAAAACAAGCAGGCATTCAGACCCTAACCGTTGGCACGATTTTTAAAATTAAGAATGCAGATATCAAAGCTGCAACCTATTACAAGCTCCCGGGAGTAGCTTTAAAAGCGATACCACTGGCAAATCTGCCGCTTAATAAGCTAGCAGAGTTTTTCGTTAAGCTGCATGACGAGGGTTTCGTATTTAGAAAAATAGATTGCAGCAAGCTATTTTTTGAGAATGAGATTTTCCATATAGAAAACCCTGAAGAAGTAATACATTACCCGACTTCTATTTGTTATGCTGATCGTTATGCAAATATTAAATCCTTATTAAATAATTTTGAAATAAGCCAGCAGGAACGAAAACAATTCCTAGTATATTATCAACAGCATTCTGGATTAGAAAATGTAAAAGAATTCACTAGGCTTTTCTTAACTTTTTAGCAGGCATTCAGTCGACACTACTTGTCGATAAAAGACATAATAAAACGACCGAATTCTTTTTATTTATGTTTAAGAAAAATTTAGCTCAAGGGAAATAACATGTTTGAAAATATCAGTGTTGTTATTATCGCTAAAGATTCGAGTGATACCATAGCTGCGACATTGGAATCGGCAAAAACATTTCCAGAAATTATTGTTTATGATAATGGTTCTAAAGACTCAACACCTGCACTAGCTAAATCTTTCGAAAATGTCACCTTTCACCAAGGCGAGTTTTTTGGCTTTGGTAAAACAAAAAACCATGCTATCTCTTTAGCCCAGCATGATTGGGTTTTATGTTTAGATTCAGACGAAATAATTTCTAGCGCTCTTTTAGAGTTCTTAAGTACATGGAAACCTGAGACAACAAACGCTGTCGGCCTTATACGACGAGATAACTTTTTTATGGGAAAGCTTATTGAGAATGGAGGCTTTGGACAAGATTGGTTAATCCGATTATTCAACCGCAATGAACATCTATACGATGATGCACCAGTGCATGAATCTGTTACCCTTAAGCCAAGTTCTAAAATCCAAAGAATTGCATTCCCTATTGAGCATCATGCTGTTAGTGATATTAGTGAAATCATACAGAAGATCGACCATTATTCAGAAATCAGGCGTCAAACATCTAAAAAAACATACCACCCTTTCATCATAATCTTAAAAAGTTTATTTGCCTTTATTAAAAGCTATATTTTCAAGGGAGGTATTTTTTCCGGCTGGCGTGGTTTAGTCATAGCTTGGAGTATCAGCGATCACGTATTTTATAAGTACATGAAGATTTACGCCGACAAAGACTCTTAAGCTTTTTGTTTTAATTTATATATTCATTCATTATTTATAATTCGAGCTCTGCATTGCATACTTTAGTCATCTTTCCAACCAAATACGTGGGCAACATAGTGATTGCACTTCGCGCATTGGAGGCGATCCACAACTACTCTTCTGAAAAAACTATTCGTATTTTAGTTGATGAGAGTTTCAGAAAATTATTGTCTTTGGCTTTTCCCGCAAGCTCTATTTTTATTTTCTATCCACGCAAAAAACTTCACAAAGCTTCAGCTTTTTCCAAGCTGACCACCTATCTTACTTTCATTAAAGAACTAAGAAGCACTCACTACGATTCACTCTTAGATATGGATGGCACCGTGGTTTCTGCCAGATTGACAAGAATGGCAATCGCGAAAGAAAAAATTGGCCCAGCATTTAACAAACTGAAACGAAAATCTGCTTACACAGTTTTGATAGAAATGAACCAATCATCGCAACATTGTTTTGATGATTATAAACAGTCCTTGACCATGCTCGACATCCATTTCAGCTCAGATGATTATTTTACCTTTCCAAAATCCACAAAGATTCCAACCCTTGACCTTCTTCAGAAACTTAAGCTCATTGAAAATACAACAACACCAACAAAAGACATTATCTGTCTGCATGTTTGCGCAACAAAAGATTACAAGCAATGGGATATCCAGAAGTTTGCCAAGCTGGCTGATTTGCTTATAAGACAAGGCAAGTTAGTAATCGCAATCGGTGCAGGCGATAACGAAAAGCAGCGTATTGAAACTTTAATTTCTCATATGGCCCAACATGAGAATTTTATTAATGCTCACAATAAACTTTCACTGAACAATTTAGTGTTATTACTTCAACACTCGGTCTTGTATGTCGGAAACGATAGTGGGCCAATGCATCTAGCAGCTGCTACCGGGACCCCCACAATAGCTCTTTTTGGCCCCACTGAACTTATTCGTTGGCGGCCAAAGGCTCCTTTAGCTTCAATTGTTAAAGGAGATGCTCCCTGCGACTCGCAATGCCAGCCAGAGCGCTGTTTAAGAAATTATCAATGCATGACTTCCTTAACGGTAGACAAAGTCTATAAACAAATTAATAGTGTTTTATCAGAGCACAACAGCCTTAATGATTGAAATATTATTATTTTACTCATTGATCGGAATAAGCTTTTGATACAAAACTGAAGACAATTTGTTATATACTAATACTCTTAAACTGTACTTTAAAAACAACAACATAAGAACTAATTATGCCTACTAGCTCAGATCGCAAATGGTTGATACTGGCTCACAGTTTCAATATGGACGGCCGAGCAGCTAGCCAAACAGTCACCGATAAAATTTCTTACCTCATCGAAGCTGGCATTACACCAGTCATCATTAGTGCAACTACTGGTAATAAAGACAACGTGCTTGAACATCATCAGCTCTTGCCTTGGGGCCCCTCTGGATTACGCTTCGACTTCAGATACTTGGTTCGTAAGAAATTCGGTAAAGGCATTATCTATCGACTCAGCACCTTGATTGTCTCAATACTACTATTTCCCTTTATCATAATAGAGCGCTTAATCTTTGGCTTAACTCATCACTCTTCCTGGACACTTGCTGCAGCCCATAAAGCTTCTAAGCTCTTAAAGAATGATGACTTTGAATTAGTGTTTTCATCTGGAGGGGCATGGTCAGCACATCAAGCTGCTGCAATGCTTAAACGTAAAACTGGTATAAAGTGGATTGCTGAAATTCACGACCCCATGGTCATTCGAAACAGCCCTGAAGATGATGGAACTCAAGCTCGAAAAAGCCGCAATGATCGTTTTTTGCAAGCTGTTGAAGCAACAATATGTCGTGAAGCTGATCATATTTGGTGGTTTACCGAAGATGCTCTGAACTATGCCGGGCTAAGAAACCCTGAATTAGGCAATAAAGGCTTTGTCGTATTGCCCGGTGCTGAACCACCACTAGTAGAAGCCCAGCATGAATATAGTGATGTTCTCAATATTTCACATTTTGGCTCTCTTACTGACGATCGTTCATTGGTGCCGATTCTTAATGTCTTAGAAGAATTCTTTAAACAACACCCTGAGGCAGTGAATAAACTTAAAATTCATCTTTACGGTTCTGATCTTGATAATGAAGCCAAACAACGACTAGAGCAATTAGATCTCCCTGACATCCTTGTTATGCATGGGCGTCTAGAAACCGACCCAATCACTGGGAAATCTGGTAGAGAAAGAATAATTGAAAAAATGTTTCAATCTGATGTCTTACTGTTACTGCATGGGAACTATGAATGGTGTGCTGAGTATATTCCTTCTAAATTGTATGAGTATTTTTGGGCCAAAAGACCAGTCCTTGCTGTTACCAATAGAAATGAGTTTTTAGACCAACTGCTAATCAAGCACAACAGTTATATTTGTCATACCTTCGATACAGAATCTATTTGTGTAACAATTGAAAAGGTCTGGGAAGATTGGGAAACTAATAAATTACAGGAATTTACTGGCCAGCCTCTTTCAGTAAAAGATGCGGTCGATACTATTCTGACTAAAATCGCCTAAAGAAACTTACTCCTTATGCAAAAACTTTGTTTATATTGTAAAAGTTACAGTCGTGATTTCCTGCGACTTGAGCGTTTACTTGAAAGCATAGAAAAATTTAACAAAGACAACTTGCCTGTTTATATCTCTACTCCAGAGAGTGAACATGAGATTTTACAAACTGTTCTCAATCCTAAGCTAACTTACAAATGGATAAGCGATGAAGAAATCATTGCAAGCAACCCTGATGTCTCAATTTCAAATCTGAAAAAACATTCAGGCTATGTCAGCCAAGGTATCATTAAGTCAGAATTTTGGCGGCTGCAACTAGCTGAGAATTACTTATGTATCGACTCTGATAGCCAATTTCTTAGAGATTTTTACGAATCTGATTTTATTAATGAATCTGGTGAGCCATACACAGTAATTCATGAAAATAAAGAATTATTACAAATGGCAAGAAACAGAAGAAAAGATAAAGTTCTGGAAGACTATTACAAAGAGGCAGATGCAATAAAAAAAATCTTTCCCAGAGAAGGGCCTGTTTACTCTTTTATGCCCTCACCTTTTCTCTGGTCAGCAAAGGTTTGGCGATCCCTTGAAGAATGCTACCTTAAACCAAAAGGCCAGACTCTTTGGGATGTCATAGATCGGGGTATCGGAGAATATCATTGGTATGGAGAAGCCCTTCTGGCTTACAAAGCCATTCCAATTTTACCAGTAGAACCATACTTCCGCGTCTATCATTACAATTGGCAGTATTATCTACTCAAAAGAATGGGTGAGGATGAAGCCAAAGTAGCGCAAAATTTTATGGGGGTTATCTACCAGTCAAACTGGGAGTCTGAAATGGATTATGGGGCTCCAACTAAATCTGCAATGTCCAGACTGCTAAGAAGTATAAAACGCCTAGCGCGCCTAATCGAAAGTTATTTTTAATACCAATACGATAAGCTAATAAAATAATATCGCAACTCTGAGGAAAATTTATGCCAACAAGCCACTCAAATCAATTGAATGAAATTGTTCAAATTGCGGAATTATTAAAACCCAGAAAAATTTTGGATATTGGTATAGGCAATGGAAAATACGGGTTTTTATTGCGCGAATATATCGGCAGTAATCACGGTATAAGCAAGGAAGAATTAATAATAAACGGGATTGAAGGCTACCCAGAATATCTAACGCCGATCCATCATGAGACTTACAACGAAATATTTATCCAGAATTTAAGTACAAAACTTGATATCCCGGAAGGTGAGTATGACTTGTGCATCCTAATCGATATTATTGAGCACTTCGATAGAGAAACTGGCATTGAAATTATAAAATACTTTTCTAAACGTTCTAAATTTATGCTAATAGCTACTCCATGGGATATTGGCGATCCAAGTATTCAACATGACAACCCTCTGGAGAATCACATCTACCAGTGGAAGAAAAAAGATTTTGAATTGTTCGCCAACCCAAGTTTTATTTTCAATAGAAACTCTCTGATTGCCTTGATTGGTAATGATGGAGACAAAGTGAAATTTGTTGCAACCAAGATGAGACATCGTCTACAAAAGTTGATATATGACTATATAAGACGAAGCTTAAAGCTTAAAAGAGGTTAGTTTCTAAGAAAAAATAGCTTTATAGCAAGTTAAGCTAAAAACAACCTACTGGTAGCTTGAAGCATCTTGCACCAGGATCGTAGCTACAGTCTGATGCATGCTATATAAATCATTTTCTTTACCATAAGCTAGACCGTTGGCTTTCCATTGCCTAATTTTTTCTTTTGAAAGCATGTTTACTAATTCTTGATTAAAAATTTCTTGGTTGAAGGGCGATGGACATACTATGCTGGCATCAGACTGTTTAATGTGGTAAGCATGTCCGTAATTTTTCGCCACTAACACAGGAAGCCCAGCAATAATTGATTCTAAAATAACCGCACCTAAATCATCTCTATTAGGAGAATATATTAATGCATCAGCAGCCTGAAAAAGTTCTTTAGTATCTGTAGTTGCAGCTATTATTTTTATATTGCTTCGAATCCCCAAGTGCTCTGCTAATTGAAGATACTTATTACTATTCTGAGCTTCAGTTATAAAAAAATGAACTTTATCTTTTAAATTATCAGGTAATTTAGAAATTGCGATCAAAGTTCTTTCTAGTCTATGAACAATTTTTCCAGTTGATGCATGTAAGATAAGAAAATCTTGTTCAGCAACTGAATACTCAGACCTCAACATTTTACGAATGGCTTTCGCCTCAGCATCAGGGAAAACTTTTTTGCTCACTCCAGGAGGCAATTTTAATAAACGTCTCTTTTTAGTTTTATAGTGAGACTTATAGTCTTCATATTGACTGGGAGAAATAAGCAGGCTAATCGTTACTTGGCTTTTACCAAAAATAGCCTTTTCAAAGTCCATCCTTTGTCTTGCTTCTGCTGTCATTCGATAGAAAATAGATCGCGATTTGTATTCATTTACAGCAAAACAATCTTCTGTAACATAGTAAAAATCAAGACCGGGCATTTTATTAAAACCAACGACAATATCAAAATTTTCTACAGTTCTTTCTAGCATTTGTTCAACAAAACTCTCACGTTTTGTAGTCTTAGTCACTCCATCCGCTGGAAGTACTTTAATCTTAATATTGTCTGGCTTCACACCTTCCCATTTCATATAAAATATCGTCACATCGACATTACGTTGTTGACATGCCCTTGTCATCGCCAGTAGGTCTCTCGCCAGATCTACATCTGGGTAATAAGAAAAAAGAACAAAAGCGAATTTCACGCTTCTTCCTTATTAGCTTCGATGAAAAAATTCATCACGTTTTGCCAAACCACTGTAGGCGTTAATTCTGTAAAACAAGGAGGGCTTTCTTTGAACAATAGATTTTTCTCATTTTCTGCTAAGTCTTCACCTTTATAATGACACTTTCTTTTCAAACATGGGCTACAAGAAAGCGGCGTGTTTAAATGAATTTGCCTTTTACCATAAGTTCCAGTCTTTATTGGATCACTTGCTGCATATAAAGATATCGTTGGCCGGTTTAATGCTGCAGATAGATGGGCTAAACCTGTATCGACTGAAACCACAATTTCACTTTGAATCAATCTTGTAGCTATTTCTGAAAGACTAAGCTTATCAAGAACAGATGACCTTGGTATGCTTTTAGAAATACGCTTGGCTCTAGAAAGCTCCAAAGCATTTCCCCATAATAAATTTACCTTGTAACCATGAGAGTCAGCCATTTTGCCCAAGTCACACCAGTACTTTTCTGGCCAATGCTTAGTTTCCCAAGTAGTGCCATGCAGAAATAGCATCGACTTTTTTTCACTTATATTTTGTACAAATCTAGATTCATCCAAACCATAATCAAATTCTAAGCTGATTAAAGAATACCCCAGCGCCTTAGAAAATAACTCTCTCGTTCTCTCTACTGCATGCTTTTCTTTAGAAACGTTATAACAATCATCATAGAAACGTGTAGCTATCTTTTCTCTGATGCTTGCTTTATCCAAGCCAACTACTTTGCCTTTTTTGCCTTTAGCTAATGAGCTGATGTAAGCACTTTTTAAAAGCCCTTGGGCATCAATGATTAAATCATAAGATACTTCTTGGAGTGAATTTTTGAGTTGCTTATGCTCTTGGCTAAACAAGGCTGTTAACCATTTTTTTTTCAACTGTCTAAATGGGACTGTAATCACCTTGTTTACACTTGGATGCCAAGATGGAATTTCTGTGAATGCTTCTTCGACGGCCCAATCAAACTCAATTTCAGGAATTGCGCGCTTAGCATCTGTCAAAGCCGGCAATGTATGAATAACATCACCTAGAGAAGATACTTTTACACTAAGCACACGCATTAATTTAACTCAGCTTTGTACCATCTTTTTGATCGCTTCAATGACCAATACTGGATCCAACTTACGTAAACAGTCCAAGTGCCCGAGCGGACATTCTCTTTGAAAACAAGGGCTACAAGATAGCTTCATACTCAATACTTGAACTTTATCTGATAGCGGAGGTGTAAAGTTAGCTGAAGTTGAACCGTATAACACTATTAAAGCAGTATTTAAGGCCGCCGCAATATGCATTAAACCAGAGTCATTACTAATAACAACTTTTGCCAATGAAATTAAATCTATCGCTTCTCCAATACTGGTTAAACCAGCTAAGTTAATACACTTTTGGCGAAGCTCCGGTCTCAACATATCTATTATTGCCTGCCCAGTTGGCTCATCATTTTTAGAGCCCATCAGCCAAACCTGCTTCCCCTCTGAAATTAGCGTCTCCGCTGTTTTTGAAAAATGTTCTTCTGGCCATTTTTTAGCAGCGCCAAACTCAGCCCCTGGACAAAAAATAACAATTTCAGAATCCAAATCCAGTCCGAATTTTTTCAGTAAACTGGGTATTTGCTTAGCGCTTACTTCTAACTTGGGCCTGAGTAATGACTCAGGTAATGCAGTTTCTTTACGGAACGCCAGAGCAGCGAAACGCTCAACCATAAGAGGGTATTCTTTCTTATCCAACACTCTACAGTCATTCAAGATCCAAGATCTCGCTTCACCTTTCCAGCCGGTGCGTATTGGAATTCTTGCAAATAAGGGCACTAAAGCCGACTTAAATGAATTTGGTAACACAATCGCCTGATGATAATTTTCTTTTTGTAACTGCTTGCCTAATTTCCAGCGCTTACCCAGTGCCAATTCTCCGTGACCAATTGGCATCGTCACAGCTCGGTTAACTTCAGGCATTCTTTCCAGCAGGTCTTTAGTCCAATCCAAGGCAAGTACATCGATAGATACTTTGGGAGTTTCAGCTTTTAGATAACGAAACAAGGATTGCGCCATAACCATGTCACCTATCCATGACGGCCCAATTATTAAGGTTTTCACTTAATTGCTTCCTTAAGTTTATGTTGCATAAACCCTTCTAATTAACTTCTGGAGACACACGATGAACTTCATTAATCGTTGTAAGCCCTGCTGCTACTTTCAAAGCTCCGCTGTGCCTAAGACTAGACATACCTTCTTTGTATGCCTGCTGCCTTAAATTCGGCAGATCAGATTTATCATCAGCATAGTCCTGTAAGCCTTCACTTAAAGGCATTACCTCATAAATTCCTTCTCTTCCTGAAAAGCCTGTGTCGCGACATTCTCTATAACCAACAGCTGTGAACACCTGTTTAGGAACTTCATCAACCCACGCAGGATCTAGATTACGCCATAGCTCAGCATCAACTTCCTCACCTTGCTTACAATGTGAACAAAGAACTCTTACCAAGCGCTGTGCCATCACACCAATTAGAGTCGCCTTCACAAGATAAGAAGGAACCTTCAATTCGAGCAAGCGAGTAATCGCAGAAGGGGCATCATTAGTATGTAAGGTAGAAAACACTAAATGGCCTGTCAAAGCTGCTTGAATAGCTATCTCTGCAGTCTCTAGGTCTCTGATTTCTCCAATCATGATAATGTCAGGGTCTTGCCTTAGCAATGCCCTGACCCCATTAGCAAAAGTCATGTCGATACTTTCTTGAACTTGCATTTGATTAAAGCTCGACTCAACCATTTCAATGGGGTCTTCTACAGTACAAACATTCACTTCCTTAGTCGCTAATGACTTCAAGCTTGAATACAGAGTGGTAGTTTTTCCACTTCCAGTGGGACCAGTTATTAGAATAATGCCATGCCTATTACTGGTCATAGTATTCCAACGTTCAAGGTCCTTATTTCCTAAGCCAAGTTGCTGAAATGACTTCAATAACACTTGAGGATCGAAAATCCTCATCACCATTTTCTCACCAAATGCGGTCGGCAATGTAGAAAGACGTAATTCCACCTCTTTACCGGTGGGGCTTTTCGTTTTCAAGCGACCATCTTGAGGTCGACGCTTTTCCGCAACATTCATTCTACCTAATGACTTTAGACGGCTGGTAACAGCATTTAAAACCTGCATAGGAATCTGGTATACCGTATAGAGCAAACCATCAATTCGAAATCGGACATTGCCAATATCTCTACGTGGCTCAATATGAACATCACTGGCGCGCTGCTCAAACGCATACTGTAGAAGCCAATCAACTATGTTAACTACATGTTTATCGTTGGCTTCTGGCTCCTTTAGCGTGCCAAGCTCCATCATTTGCTCAAGATTGTTTATTCCCGGCTTATTGGTATTGTTAACCCCGCCAGAAATGGCTAATCCTATAGATGAAGATAAACGGTAGAGGTCGCTCGTGAGTCGTTCCAACTCAATTGGATTACTAACCACCCGCTTTATTGGCTTACGCAGCACTTGAATTAAGTCAGCCTCCCAGGCTGAAATATAGGGCTCGGCGCTAGCAATTATGACCGCGTCCGCATCAAGCTTCACCGCCATGATCTTATGCCGCTTGGCAAAAGCATGTGACATAATTTCTGTCACTTTCGCAGCATCGATACTCAAGGGGTCTATTGAATAATACTCTTGGCCAGACATCTGTGCCAAAAGTTGGGTTAAGGTTTCAAGGTCCAGAACCTTGCCCGTGTTTTTTAGATCTTGAACTTCTTGTTCTGCAAGAAATACCAGAACATGCTGCTTAGCTGGTTTCCGAACTTTAACTAAGTTTTGTAGCTGTTCTTTGCTAATCCGTCCAGCTTCATACAAAAACTTTAAATATTGCATAAGCTCGAGGGAGCGTTCATTTGGATGATTTTTATTAGCTAACTTCATGATTTACCCTAACCTGCAATAACTCAGAAGTGTATACACACAGACCTGAAATACAAGGGTAAATAATAAGGGAGAATATATCTGGATGTTATGGGCTAAGGCGCTTAGTTAGAGTCTTCACATTTTTTTGGATCTTAGAATTGACTAATAACTCTTTGCGTAATTTTCCAACTACCGTAGATACGGTTCCATAATGTTTCAAGCCAAAGCGAGTTGCAATATCTTGCAAGGTAACGCCTGAAAGCTCTTGGCAAAGATGCATAGCAACCCATCGCGGGATATTTTTGGAACTGGGTCCACGTAGAGAATTATAAATATCCTTCTCGTCGATTTTGTAAAATTTCGCTACCCCACTAACAACTTTCTTAATTGAGGGCCGTAACTTCGCATACTTATCTTTGGAGTTCCCTCTAGGGCCCAAAGGAGAGGCTTTTGCTTTAATACTGACTTTGAACTTTTCGCCTCCAAGAATAGAGTGTAGATTTTTTCTTGAATAAAAGCGGCTGATCTCAGGGTTTGGAGCAGCATCTACGAACTTAAGATATTTAGCGTAAGTGCCTGCTTTGCTCTTAAGCTTCAGAAGCGCCAAAACATCCTCTCGTACCAACCAACTTGGTGCTTTAGCTTTATTTGCATAAAAAGGCATACTAGACCAAGCCGAGTCTATAGCTTTTTTGCTTCCGCTTGCAGATAAGTTGTGAATATATTTAGTTACTTCAAGCAGATAGGGCTTTGCCTGAACTACTATGGCTTTATATCGAGAATGAAATACAGAACCCTGGCTTTTCTTCCTGGCATTATATGATTGCGTGTAAAGCCCATTAACTTGTCGCATAAAGCGACTTAGATTGCCTTCGGGAGTTTTAAGCAACAAATGATATTCATTGCGTAATAGCTGGTATGCATGGACCTCAACATTAAATCTAGAGCAAGCATCCGCTAGGGCGACCAAAAAATCATCATAGTAATTAGGACTTGGAAAAAGAATTTTAGAATCTACACTTTTATTGGTGACGTGATAATAAGCGCCCGGATATTCTACACGTAAGGGTCTAGCCATGTTTTATTCTCTGTTCATGAACAGTAAATCTGAAGATTTCTTGAGAACCCTCAAGATAATATTGGATTGATACAGTGTTTAAATTTTATCGAATTAAGCTTTTTAGAATAAACAATTTTTAACTAATATTGAACAACTATTTCAAATTTATTTAGACTTATTTTTCAGCGAGGAAAGTTGCCCTCTTTGGGGACGGGTGTCCTTCAATCGTGAGAGATTGATTATTGGGATCAAGGGCGTCAACCAATGATTCAAATTGCATCCATTCCGTACTTCTTTGCTCTTCTACAGTAGTTACAGAAACATCCACCAAACGCACATTGTTAAAACCTGCCTTTTTCAGCCAGCCTTCAAGAGTAGCGCAAGTAGGTAAAAACCATACATTTGGCATTCTTGAATATCTCTCCTGAGGAACCAAACTTAAGCCATCTTGCCCATCGATAACGAGTGTCTCTAACACTAACTCGCCACCTTTTCGTAAGCAGTCCTTTAAAGCATACAAATGGTCTATAGGGGAGCGACGGTGGTACAGAACCCCCATAGAAAAGACTGTATCAAAACCTTCAAGTCTTTGTGGAAGAGCTTCTAGGGCAATGGGCAAAACATAGACAGGAGATTCTTTTAAATAAGTTCTGATAGCCCAATACTGCATACTGAACAGAAGATGCGGATCAACCCCAACTACTAGCCTAGCTCCTGCCCCTGCCATTCTCCAGCAGTGGTATCCATTACCACAACCTACATCAAGCACCGTTCTGTTAGTAAGAGGGGCAATGTGGTTTTTAATGCGATCCCATTTCCAATCAGAACGCCATTCAGTATCTATATCCATACCAAAGAGATTGAAGGGGCCTTTACGCCAGGGCTGTAAATTTAATAAAAGCTGCTTTAATAATGTTCTTTCATTATCAGAGCATTGCTCAATCTCACCAACTCTAACTGCAGATTCAATATCAACTGAAACAGGCTGGATATTTGGCAAGCCATCTAAGGCCTGCTTCCATTGTGCAAAGTCTCCATGCTTTATTCTTGCTAAATAATTATCAGGAATAATCCCTATTAAAGGATCAAGCTTTGAATCTTTTATTTTTTCGTAAAAATCCGAGAAGAAAAATATTTCGTTATTGCCTGCCATACTATTTTTTTATCGCCAAAAAAGAAGAAAAATTAAAACATTGGAACCAAGTTTCAAAGCTGTCAAACCCTGCTTTAAGAACCCTTTCTTCGTGTTGATCTATCGTTTCAGGAATTAATACATTCTCAATAGCTGATCTTTTTCTACTGATTTCAAGCTCAGAATATCCATTTTCAAACTTGAAACGGTGATGCAAGTCGATAAAAAGCTTATCTTTTTCATCGTCTGTAAAAATTATTTTCTCTGAAATAATGAGAATACCGCCAGGTACCAAGGCATCATAAATTTTAGTTATCAATGCATCGCGGTGTTCTGGAGCTATAAATTGCAGTGTGAAATTAAGTACGACTATTGAGGCATTCGTTAATTCCGTCATTAAGATATCTTCACAACGAAATTCAATAGGCACTAGATTTTCTGGCAAAACATTTTGAATTGATTGCTGACAGCGATCTAGCATTGATTGAGAATTATCGACTGCAATTAATTTGCTATTGTTCAGTTGCAACTTTTGTAATAAAAAGCTTACAGCACCCAGTGAACACCCTAGGTCATACAAATTAGTATTATTTTTTGCAAAACGCTCAGCTAGAATTGCAATCATCCTGACAATCAAAGGATAGCCTGGCACTGAACGATTAATCATATCTGAAAAAACAGAGGCAACTTTGTCATCAAAAACAAAGTCCGCTAGTGCTTCATCATAAAGAAAAATATTATCTTTTTTGGAAGCCATAATAGGAATTACTTAAAACTTGGCCTCAGAATACCCTCTTGCTTGAAGGGCATTTCTAATCATTTCCGAAGTCGCAGCTAGCCTCTCTGGAGAAACTTCTTGGGCCAAGCTAAAGTCCAAGTCTCCCATATTATCAATTGGTATAAGGTGAATGTGCGTATGCGGAACTTCGAGCCCAATTATGGATACCCCTACTCTCTTACAAGGGATAACCGCTTTAATTGCTTTCGCAATTTTTTGTGAGACCATCATCAAATGTGTTGCTATCGAAGACGGCACATCATCCCAATGATTGACTTCCATCTTTGGGATTACCATTAAATGCCCTTCCCGAATAGGCTGAATAGTCATTATTGAAAAACAATGCTCATCTTCCCAAACAAAATGCCCTGGAATTTCACGGTTAATGATTTTTGTAAAGATGCTCGCCATCATTTGCCCTCCATTTACAGGGCAGAAACTATACCACAGGCAAGCACATGGGATGAATCATGCCCTTTGTTAATGTTTTTATTTTTTAATTTCTAAACGCTAATGGTAAAACTAAGCCATACTTTCTATGGGCAGCTTTGTGGTGCTGATTACTTGTCGCAAAACAAAACTGGAATGCACATCTGAGACTCCTGATATTTTCGTTATTTTATTCAACAGGAAATCTTGATACACCTCCATATCTCGAACCACGACTTTAAGTAAGTAATCTGCTGACTGACCGGTAATAAGCAAGCATTCAAGCACTTCTGGGTAACTCTCTATAACACTTTCAAAATGCTCGAACTGATCTGGGGTATGTTTGTCCATACTTATCTGTATTAAAGCCACTAACTTTAAACCTAGTTTTGATGCATTAAGCAGTGCAGTGTAGCCTTCAATAAGCCCACTTTCTTCAAGCTGCTTAACCCGCCTTAAGCAAGGTGATGGGGATAAACCGATGCTGTCTGCTAACTCTAAATTACTGATTCTGCCATTTTTTTGGATTTCAGCCAGTATGTGTCTATCAAATCGATCTAACTCCATCTCGCCCCTACTTTTATCATATTAAATTCAAAAGATACTATATTATTAGAATATAGTATCATTATCTATCTATTAATAAGCTATTTATTTTAATAATGACCAATATTTACACAATATTAGCAACAACTATCCTCAGTTCAACGGGTACAATAGCCGCCTTCAAACGAACAATTGATATGGAGCTTGATCGTGAGTCGCTATAACCATGCTAAATACAAAACCTTTCAACCTATCCAATTGCCAGACAGATCCTGGCCGGATAAGGTCATCGACAAAGCGCCGACCTGGTGCAGCGTCGATTTGAGAGATGGGAACCAAGCTCTGATCGAGCCCATGTCTGTTGCTCAAAAGAAGAAGATGTTCGCTTTACTAGTTGAGGTCGGCTTCAAAGAAATAGAGGTGGGCTTTCCTGCCGCCTCACAACCCGATTTCGATTTCGTACGCTGGCTTATTGAAGAAGACCAAGTGCCTGATGATGTCACTATCCAAGTCTTAACACAGGCACGAAGAGAGTTAATAGAGCGAACCTATGCATCTCTTAAAGGCGCCAAAAGAGCAATAGTTCATTTATATAACTCAACCTCTGTTGTTCAACGCGAGAAAGTTTTCAAACTGGATAAATCTGGCATACTCGATATTGCAGTCCAAGGCGCAAGAGATGTACTAGATTGCGCTAACAAAGCCCCAGAAACAGATTGGTTTTTCCAATACTCTCCTGAAAGCTTTACTGGTACTGAGCTGGATTTTGCACTGGAAGTCTGTGATGCCGTAACCAATGTTTGGCAACCTACACCAGATCACAAAGTGATTATTAACTTGCCAGCCACAGTTGAAATGGCTACCCCAAATGTCTATGCCGACCAAATCGAATGGTTCGGCCGCAACATCGATAAACGCGACTCTATTACCATTAGCCTTCACACTCACAACGATCGCGGCACTGGTGTCGCGGCTTCAGAATTAGGCCTTATGGCTGGAGCAGAAAGAGTTGAAGGCACACTGCTGGGTAATGGTGAACGTACTGGCAACCTGGATGTTGTCGTTATGGCTATGAACATGTATAGCCAAGGCATAGACCCAAAACTGGATTTCAGCAACATGGATCATATCTGCACAGTAGTAAAAGAGTGCACACAAATTGATGTCCATCCACGCCAGCCTTATGCCGGCAGCCTAGTTTTCACTGCCTTCTCTGGCAGTCATCAAGACGCAATCAAAAAATGCCTAAACACTTATACTGAAGGCGACACCTGGGAAATAGCATACCTACCTATCGACCCTCGAGATGTAGGCCGCACCTACCAAGACGTAATACGCGTCAACAGTCAGTCAGGCAAAGGCGGGGTAGCGTATGTGCTTGATAATAAGTATGGCTTCCAATTGCCACGTTGGCTTCAGATTGAGTTCAGCCGAGTTGTCCAAAAAGCAGCTGAAGGCAGCGGCCAAGAAATTGCCCCCGAAGAAATATGGGAGTTATTTGACAGCATCTACCTAAGCCAACCTTCCCCCTTAAAGCTAAACACTTTTTCAATAGAAAAAAACGGTGGCAAGGAAAGCGTTTCTGGTACTGTGCTTATCGATGACAATGAGTTCACCTTAAGCGGACAAGGATCAGGCATGCTTGCTTCATTCAGCAATGCTTTGCAAAGCACGCTAGGGCTAGAGTTTCAGGTTCTTGAATACGGTGAGCACACGCTTGGCCAAAGCTCTAACGCGGAAGCAGTGACTTATATTCAACTTAAACATGAAAATGAGCGTTTTACCGGCATAGCCATTAATGAGGACATTGTGGCATCTTCAGTGAATGCACTCTTAAATGCGGTTGGACAAATTATGCTGGCACAGAAAAATCTCGCAACTTAATATATTTAACCCACCCAAAGCATATAAGTTGAGATAATTTGGAAAAATATCCCACATTTTCATTTAATTTTGAGATAACTCACTCAAATCGTAAAAAACTTTCAATAATAGTTAAAAGTGGGATTGTTTGTATAAAATCACCTTTTTTTGTTAAAGAAGTGGATATTTATAGCTTTATTAAGCAAAAAGAAGACTGGATCACCAAACATCTCGTCGAGCAAGAGTTAAAACTTACTCAAAAATTGGTTATAGACGAAGGTTACGAAGTCATGTTCTTCGGCAAACCTCGCAGGATAGAAATTGTATTAGCAGGCCGCCCAAAAGTAGAAATCAATGACAGCCGCTTACTGATTTATAGCCGTTCAAGCGACCCCAACGCCCTCGAAAAACATTTCAACAAGTGGCTAAAGTTACAAGCAAGCGAGTACATGACCACACAAACAATTAAAACCGCTCGCTTACTAGGTGTTGAAGAGAAACTAAAAGAAGTTATTTTTAGAAGAACAAAAACCAAATGGGGCCATTGCAGCAGTGATGGAACTATCCAATATAACTGGTTAACAATGATGGCGCCCAAAGCTGTTATTGATTATTTAATCGCCCACGAGAGTAGTCACCTAATACACATGAATCATTCAAAGAAATTTTGGCAGACTGTTGAATCAGTTTGCCCGGACTACAAAGATTTAAAAGATTGGTTAAAAACTTATGGCCATCGCTTTTGGACCGACTAGAGTAATTGACGGAGTTTATTTCTTCGCAAAAATTAAATCCCATACACCATGCCCCAACCTTTCTCCTCGGCGTTGAAATTTAGTCACCGGCCTTTCGTAATCATCGGCATATTTTCCAGATCCAAAACTATTTTCCAAGAGCTCATTCTGACTTAACACTTCCATCATCTGCTCAGCATAATTTTGCCAATCAGTTGCCAAATGTATCAGCCCGCCTTGAGCTATTTTTGGCAAAAGGCTTTCGATAAACTTTGCTTGAATTAAACGGCGTTTATGGTGCCTTTTTTTGTGCCATGGATCAGGGAAAAAAATCTGTACTTTTTGTATGGATTCATCGACGATGCATTCACTCAAAACCAAATTCGCATCATCTTGATAAACTCTGACATTTTCTACATTCAGTTCATCCAACTTTCGTAATAAATTTCCTACTCCTGGTGGATGAACGTCTACGCCAATAAAATTTTTACTTGGGTTAGCCTGAGCCATTTCAGCTAAGGAATCTCCCATCCCAAAACCAATCTCAAAAATGAGTGGGTTATCATTTTCAAAAACTTGCTCTGCACTTATGATGCCGCTATTTCTTTCAAGTCCAAATTTAGACCAAAGAGAGTCTATCGCCTTCTGCTGCCCTATGGTTAAACGGCCGCCACGAACAACATAACTTTTAATGGGGCGTAAATTATCTGAATCTTTCATAATGACTTAGTGCGGTTTTTTAGTAAGCCAAAAATAAGGAAGGCCCAGCCTAGTAAGAAAGCCACGCCGCCAAAAGGCGTAGGGTAAGCAAAAAAAGTTATTCCAGTTAATGCCAGTAAATATAAACTTCCGGAAAAAAGTACAACGCCTATCTGAAATGCATAACCTGCACGAATGAAGCTTCTTTCTGTAGGAAACAAGTAACAAGCAAGGCCTGCGATTATTAAAGCAAGCACATGAAACATTTGATACAAAACTGCAGTTTGCCAAGTAGCCAGACTGCTTTCAGAAATTATTGCCTCTAAAGAATGGGCGCCAAAAGCACCAAAGACAACCACTAAAAAACCATTAAAAGCAGCGTATGTAAAGAAACGTTGCAACATTCCAACTCCTTTTTGAAAGACATAAAAAAGCCGCCAAACTTGGCGGCTCTTTAAAACCTTTAAAAACATTAAGCTTCCAAAACAGCCTTAACTTTATTCATAGCATTTTTTTCAAGCTGCCTTATACGCTCAGCAGAGACATTATATTTATCTGCAAGCTCATGCAAGGTTGCTTTGTTATCGCTCAACCAGCGCTGGGTAATAATATCTTTGCTGCGGTCATCCAAACCTTCCATCGCCAAATAAAGATTTTTGGTATTGGATTCTTCAAAATCTTCATCTTCAACATTGCTCGCAGGATCATATCTGTTATCTTCAAGATACTGAGCAGGAGCAAAAGCCAATTCGTCATCTTCAGCATCTGCCGCTCCATCGAAAGGAGCATCAAACAAACCAAGACGCCCTTCCATTTGCATCACGGTTTTCGTATCAACACCTAAGTCTTTAGCAACTTTATCGGCTTCATCTTGACTTAACCAACCCAAACGCTTTTTCGAGCCGCGCAAATTAAAGAAGAGTTTACGCTGGGCTTTAGTCGTCGCAACTTTAACAATACGCCAGTTGCGTAAAATAAACTCATGCATTTCAGCTTTAACCCAATGCACTGCAAAAGAAACTAATCGAACACCCATCTCAGGGTTAAAACGTTTAACCGCTTTCATTAGCCCTACATTGCCTTCTTGAATCAGGTCTGCTTCTGACAAACCATAACCAGAGTAGCTTTTTGCCATGTAAACCACGAAGCGCATGTGTGCGAGCACTAGCTTCCTAGCAGCATCTAAATCTTGTTGATAATAATATTTATTAGCCAGATCAAGCTCTTCTTCAGCAGTCAGAACCGGAATACCGTTAACCGCAGAAATATAGGCATTTAGATCACGACCCGGAACCATGGTGTCAATGACACTAAGGTTCTTGCCTTTCACTATGCTATCTACTTTTACAGTTTTTACAGTCATATTAGTGATACCTATTTAAATCAAACCTCTAAAACTGAACTTAACCATCAAAGTCAACAATCAAAGTTAACAAGCTCAAATTTATGGGGGCGGCAATTTTACCACTTATTAAGTTTGACCGCCAACTACTCAGAAGGTTCTATTTAAAGCTTTCAAGCCTTCAAAATATAGGCTTATATTTAACCCAATCCTAATAACCTAGTGCCAATTCCCAGAATTTCAAGGCTTAATAGTAATATTCTGTATAGCCGGGTAATAATCTGTATTTTGAGTTAAGGAAAGCCACTATATCTATCAGCTCTGTGACCTTCATATTTTCATTCACATACATTGGCGATGTCCTCACTCTGTTACGCTCTTCCCTTGTCAATAGATCAAGATACTGCTCAGAAATAACATGATCAGGGTTAATTATAGAAGTAGCTAAGTCGCCATAGGTCTTGGCAAACATCAAATCTCCTCCAAGCACAACCGTAAAAGGCATAGTGCCGTTATAAGCAGGCAGTTCTGCACCATCAACAACATGGCACTGGATACAGCCTAGTGAAGCAAAAGCCTGTTGCCCCCTATCAATATCTCCCTTCATGATTGGAAACCTGAAATCATTGGCATAATCTGGGTAGGTACGACACGCCGAAAGCAACAAAATAGACAGGCTTATTCCAAGTAAAACTAACTTTTTCATACTAAACACTCCTTATTGAAACTTCACTCCCTTAATTTTAATTCAATGCAGTAGTGGCCTGTTGATATAGATCACCAAAACCAGTTGTGTCTAAACAGCCCCTGTTCTGGGATAATCCTTGGATGGAATACGAATTAAGCTTTTTATTTATTGTTATGTTAATTGGGGCCGGCTTTTTTGCCGGTTTTATTAATACCATTGCTGGTGGGGGCTCTATGCTTACCCTTCCTGCTTTAATGATAATGGGTATGCCTGCTGACATTGCTAATGGCACAAACCGGGTTGGCATAATTCTTCAATCGACTGCTGGTGCGGCGAAATTTCATCAAAAGGGAAAATTAGAGCCCTCTACTATAATTCCTACTCTAGCCCCTACTCTTAGTGGCGCACTATTTGGCTCTCTACTAGCCTCCTATTTACCTGTAATGTGGCTAAAGCCGGCTCTTCTAACAACCATGCTGGCCATGGCAGTGATTATGCTAATCAAGCCCTCTGTTGTTGCCCCTCCTCCTGGGACTGCTGTCTACACCCTGAAAGAACGTCCTGCCGCATGGGTTGGGTTATTCATTGCCGGCCTTTACGGAGGGTTTATACAAGCAGGGGTTGGTTTCATTTTGATCACAGCTTTAGCAGGAGGCTTACGCTATGATTTGGTACGAGCAAATGCATTAAAGATGGCAATTACTGTAGTTGTATCCTTGGTAGCTTTAACGGTCTATATCTTGCGTGGCCAAGTGCTATTCATCCCTGGTTTAGTGCTTGCCATTGGCATGGTTGCGGGGGCCTTAGCCAGCGTTCAGTTTGCAATTAATGTCCCCCAGTATGTCCTCAAGTGGGTAATGTTCGGAATGGTTCTTATCGTTTGTTTAGTGGCTTACTTTAGCTAACTCTATTTTACATGCTCTCTATTCTAGGGCATCAGAAAAACTTAATTCAATACTAAAACAAGCAAGGGCTTACTCTAGGATCTTTATTTTCTATAAGATCTTCGTTCACTAAGCAAAATTTATTCAAAAAAAAAGAGAGCCTAGGCTCTCTTTTTTAGTATCACTGAAAATAAGAATAATACTTTAATCAGTTCTTTTTGCTTATTCCACGAAAGGCATAAAACGCCCAAGAAGAATAACTGCTACCCAAATGAACAGCGATATCGCACCAATAACCTTGGCCCGAAAATCAGCATCTTCACCATCCGCTAATTTGCTAAGCTCTTTTTCTTCGCCAAAGTAAAACCAAAGTGCATTAAGCCCTGCGATGATCACCAAACCCATTTTCCATTGGAAGGCTATATTAGGACCATATCTAACAGGGTTTGAGGCAATAAAGGTAATGCCAGACAGCAAATTAATCAAAAAGCCAACTATCGCTACAGGTATGAACTTCATAGCTGTTCGCATATTGATAAATTTAGCAAAACCGATAACCCTTAAGTCGATAACCAAAAGAGCCCCAAAAAGAATCGACAATCCGATAAAGTGAGCGGTTTCTGCGGCCACAAAGACCCAAGAGACATCACGGCTAACTACACCTAGCCAAGATTCACCTAGCCAGTCAAACGTTGGTTGCATAAATTCCATGATTTACCCCTTTACTGTAAATAAGCCATTAGACGGCCTGTGGTGATAGCGCCAATCCAGGAGGCCAAACAAACAATCGAAAGAAGCTTAGTTAAATTTTCATCGCGTCCATTTCGAATACCATTCATTACTAACTTCATTAGAATTCCGCCAATAATGATCAAAGCTATCTTGAGTTGAAATGCGCCCTGAAAAATATAAGTGGAAAAATAACCTGTAAGTAGCAGCAGTCCTGAAACTAAATTCAAAACAAAACCAGCCCACCCAATCATGAAAAGTCTGTCATAGGCATTTATTGAAATGCCTTTAGCAAAACCTAGAACACGCATGTTAAAAGCGATAACAACACCCATTACTGTCATCATGCCTAGACCATGCGCAGAAAGAGCAATTGGATAAGCCATAAGATTACCTGTACCGCCAGTAACCCAGAGCCCAACACTGCTCAACTCAACTGAACAAACAAAGCCAACCGGCTCAAAACACCCAAAATCAAATTCCATTGGAAAACCCTAATTAATTAATTATTAACTGCACTTACTTATTATTTTGTTATGCAGCCTTCCAGTACCATCTTCTTCTTTAATTTACTCTACTCCAAAACAGGAGCACAGCAGCAAATTTGGTGGCGCTAAAGTAAACGAAATCCCTTTAGGAATCAAGCATTTACTAACTTTCTTCCCCCAAAACCCTCTAAGAATATTCACTCAAAGAAGATAAAGTATAAGGTTCAATTGAACATCCATTTAAAGAATAGCCACAAAGCAAGGAAGCTACGGTAATAAGCTTCGCAGAAAGTTCAGCGCAAAGAAATCAACGCTTAGAGATGATGTGATCTAGATTGATCAAGATCAAAAGATCTGAGGTATTTTCTTACAAAATTGAACTGATCCAGGAAGAAATATCGATAATTTCTTCTGGGCTTACACTATGGGCCATAGGGTAGGTTAAAAACTTAGGATGGAAACCTAAGCCTTCTAGGGCCTCCAAACTTTTTTTCCCTAAGGATAAATCTAGAACCGTGTCTTGTGTTCCGTGGCCAATGAAAATCGGTAGGCTTTGGTTTGCAGGGTGCGGGCTTACGGCCTCTGCTGTTGGGAAAAAAGAAGATAGTGCCATTATTCCGGCCAATGGCTTGTCGTAAGTAAGACCAGCTTGATAGTTAACTGCCCCACCTTGTGAGAAACCAGCCAAGATGATGCGCTCACTACTTATTCCCCTGTCGAGTTCTCTGCCGATAAGTTTATGAATAGCGATGACTGAAGCCAAAAGCTGTTGCGAATTAATACTTCTTCCACCACCATCCAAAGCGGCCACATCGAACCAAGCTGGCATAACATAACCCTGGTTCATGCTGACAGGAATTGCTGGGGCGTGAGGAAAAACAAAGCGGACAGCCGCATCTTCTGGCAAGCTTAACGCAGGCACTATAGGCTCAAAATCATGCCCATCAGCTCCAAGCCCATGAAGCCAAATAATAGCAGCATTAGCTGGTTTAACTGGCTCAATTTCAACAGATGGCAAATATTCACTCATAACAACCCAATTTGGTTTAAGTAAGTTTGCATGACTTTAGCTGGAAAGAGCTTGGCGTTCAATCCAAAAAGAAAGGGTGAATCTAAAATAGAGGATAGGATTTAGGCGCTTTTTAAGTGCGCTTCTTCGGAGGTGATCTCGAAATTTTTGTGTAGGTACTGGACTATTTCTTCAGGCTCATCGACCCAGCTTATCTGGCCTTTTTCTTCGATACGCAAACAGGGTGCTTTTAACTTTCCAAACTCTGCTAATAATTTATCTTGGTGGATACTGCATTTGCTAATATCACGGGTTTCAATATCGATGTTCAGCCTAGTAATCTCTCTTCTAGGCAGTCGGCTGGCTAAACAACCTTTATAGTCATAAAGAGCCAAGCTACTGGTCAGCTTAGCAAGTTTTTTCATTTCTTCTTCAGAGCGTTCGATAGGTTCAGGACGAAACAGCCAATCAATTAAACCAAGGAAAGTGGCTAGTGCTCTACGGTAGGCTTTTTTCAACATTTGGATACTAAGTGTAATTTTACAGCTTTGAAAAAAGGCGGCATTATCCACAAAGCTTACATTGCTGTCGAGTATTATTTGCATATGATCTTAGTGTCATGCGAATACCGTCCCCTCTAAGTAGAACCAATGACCCTTTTCACGCTTAAAAATAGATATCTTGTGGTGGAGCGCTTTAAGCTTTGTTTCTTTATCGCTGTACAGAGCTTCGAACTCAACTTCACTAATATCGCCTTTTTGTCGATGCTGAATTAGCTTCAAAGATAACCAAGCGTAGCTACTGCTATCTAAGTCAGCAGCCGGAACATTCAACGCCGTGGATGGGTGCCAAGTTTTAATAAGGTATTGGCTATTGCCCCCTAGAGCATACGCAGCATAGCGAGACCGAAGAAGCTGAATGGGACTCTTAGCTACTTGATCACCTTTTAAGAAGGGCTCACAACACAGAGCAAAAGCTTTCTTGCTGCCACAAATACAAAGTCTCAAGTATCTTCTCCTAGAAAGGTTTTAATAGTTTACGTCGATCTAGCTTGCAACAGGAAACCAAAACTCATTGGCGGGAGTATAAATAAACATAATCCCCAATATAAGGTTGGAAAACATCGTTTTTGCACTTTTAAACAGCAACATAAAATAAATATTCTAAAAATATCAATTGATGGCTTTTGCCTCATGCTCATGATTAGCAATTTTAGTGTAAACGTGCTTATATCAACTTGCACCCATAGACCGTAAAACGTGGCCTAGGAAACGTTTACAGCAGTATAAAATTTGCATATTCCTGAACTGTAGCAGAAAGACCATTGGACTAAATTACAAAAACTATTCAGTAAAACATCAGCATGGCCGAATTTTTTTTCAAATATTCCCGCAGTGTTTACAACGATAGTCAATTTATTTTGGCTAATCAATGGCCTCTATGGCTACTCTATTCTCTTTTAGTATTTTTCATCTCTGCTTGTTTCTTCATGCTTCTTTGGAAACGCAGTGTATTAAATTGGGTACAGCTGAGCGCCATAGGCTTTTTGCAAGCGCTAATGATCTGTCTTGTGCTTTTTATAGTATGGCAACCTGCCTTAATGACAGAACGCTTGGTCAGTGGTGAAAATGCGGTTGCCATTCTCTTAGATACTTCCTCTAGTATGACGATCGCTGAAGAAAATCAAAACCGTATGGCTCAAGCTCAGGCTCTTCTTAGTACAGAAAACCTAGCTGAGTTAAGCAGCATTTATGACATTCAAGCTTATGCTTTTTCAGAAAATTCTGAAGCCCTGGATAATTTCCAAATGCTTCCTGTTCCGGGAGCCTCGTCAAATATAGGGCAATCCGTCTTACAAACTCTAAGAACGGCCAGCAATACCTCTTTAGGTGCTCTGATCCTCATCAGTGATGGAGCAGATAATAATGGATCCATTGACGCCGAAACTTTAGCTGAAATCAGTTCCTATGGAGTCCCAATCCATACTGTTGGGATTGGTAGAGAAGAGATCCCTGAAGACCTTGAAATCGCGAATGTAGTTTTACCAGACAAAGCTTTACCTGGCACAACACTAACTGCGGCCATCAGCATAATTCATAATCAATCAGGATCTACCAGAGTAAAAGTTTACAATAGTGATGAACTGATTAGCACTCATGAAATAGCCTTAGCTGATGGGCAAAACCTCACTACTGCCTTTATCGACATCGAAGTCAGCGATCCGGGGGAATTAGATTTACGCTTCAGCCTTGACCCCATTAATGGAGAAACTAATCTTACAAACAACTCTCGATCCCAAGTTGTTGATGTTCCTGACGGCAAGTACAAAATCTTATACGTAGAAGGAGAACCACGATGGGAATATAAGTTTATGCAACGCGCCCTTGTTGAAGACCCAAGCGTTCAACTTTCTACTTTATTGAGAGTGTCTGCCAATAAGTTTTATCGCCAAGGAATAGAAGATCCTTCTCAACTTGAGTCAGGCTTTCCAGTCGAGAGAGCAGAATTATTTAGTTACGATGCTTTAATTATCGGCAGTGTTGAGCTTGCTGAGTTCTCAGATGAGCAACAACAAATGATCCACGATTTTGTGAGTGAGCGTGGAGGAAGCTTAATGATGCTGGCTGGGTTAAAAGGATTGGGGCTTGGTGGATGGGGAGAGTCTGTAGTTAACGAAGTACTGCCTTCCAGGCTGTCTTCTGAAAATGCTGGCTTTTATAGAGAAAAAGTTAAGGTCATTCCCACTAGAGCTGGTCTGAGCTCACCTATTTTACAGTTTTCTGACGACCCTGTTGATAATCTAGAGCTTTGGAATGAACTGCCAGAAATTGCAGATTACCAAAACATTGGTCCCTTGCGTCCAGCGGCAATTACCTTACTTGAAGCGGATGTTAATGGCAGCTTACAGCCACTGCTTGTTACCCAAACTTATGGTCGTGGACAAAGCTATATACTCGCAACAGGCGGAACCTGGCGTTGGCAAATGAGTATGCCTCTTGAAGATTTGAGCCATGAGACATTCTGGCGCCAACTCAGCAGAAGCCTAGTTGCAAACTCTCCTCTACCTTTTGAATTAAGCACTTCTATTGAAAACCAAGAGATTCGAGTGCGTGCTGAAATCCGCGACCCTGACGCAGAGGAAAACCTCGGCCTAGCCATCTCAAGTGTGATTTCTTCAGACTCTGGTCCTGCGGTGACCTTGGAACTAGCAGCAGTTAGTGGCCAAGCTGGAGTTTACGAAGCGAGCTTTACTCCAGCAGAAACCGGACTGTTTTCCGTAGAAGCCATTTCACGGAAAGGCGACACACCGATAAACTCAGTCAGATCAGCTATTCGATACGAGGAAAACCATGAGGCTTTCAATATCCGCCAAAATCGAGATTTACTTACTTTTCTAGCCGCATCCACTGGTGGCAGCTATTGGAACGCCGATCAATGGAATGAATTACCAGAAGCCATTTCATATTCCACTGCTGGTATTACCGAGCAAGATATTCGCTATCTATGGGATGCCCCAATTATTTTCTTGTTGTTGGTGTTCTTAAAAACCTTAGAGTGGTTGCTAAGAAGACGTTGGAGAGCCATCTAATGAAGCCCTTAAAAATAGGTTTGAAGATTAGTGTTTTTCTTTTGGTGATAATCGCTCTGCCAATAAGAGCAGAATTATATGTCACTGTTGTGCAGGGCCTAGGCGGAGAGCCTGCTTTTGAAGAGTCATTCCACAATCAAAGCCAAGTGTTAGTAGCTGCCTCCTCTGCTTTAACGGACGAAGAAAACGTAGCTTATTTTGACAGTTCACAAAGTACTCGCAGTAGTTTGTTGTCTCATTTCGAAAGTCTAAGTAACAAAATGAATGAAGCGGATCGTGCTCTCATTTACTTAGTAGGGCATGGTAGCTTTGACGGTGAAGAATATAAATTTAATATCCCAGGCTTAGATCTCACCACAAGCGATATCAGTAATGTTATGGCCTCCTTGCCGGGGCAAAACCACTTCTTATTCAACACCTCTAGTACTAGTGGAGCATTGCTCGAGGCTTTAACTGATAGTAACTATATCCTTGTGACCGCTACCCGAAGTGGCAATGAGAAAAATGCTACCTACTTTGGCAAATATTTTGTCGAAGCACTTAGTGATGAGGCCGCTGATTTAAACAAAAATAATAGCATCAGCATTGAAGAAGCTTTTAATTATGCTCAACGCGAGGTTGAGGACTATTTCGAAACCCAAGGCCAGCTTGCTACTGAGCATTCTGTAATCCAAGGCCAAGGGGCGGCTCAGTTTACCCTTGCCCGAATTAACCAGATTGTTATAGAAACTGAAAATCCTCGCGTCGCAGAACTGCAAATGCAAAGCCTCGAAATTGACCAAAAAATTCAGGACCTGCAACTGCGTCGCAACACTCTTGAAAATACTGACTACATTAAACAATTACAGGCTTTGATCCTAGAATCAGCCAAAGTTAATGAAGAGATCGAGCAATTAACCAGCGAATAAATGACTTTTAACAATACCGCCACAAGTAAACTACGCACAGCCACTTTTAGCTTGGCGGTTTGTTCTGTTGTCTTATTATCTCCTCTTTCACTGGCACGGGATCACTTATTAGGCGCACTCGAGAACGAAAGCTTACTGCGCTGCGAAAACCTTCACTGGTCTGGCCAAGCAATTGAGGCTGAAGCTTGTTACCGCGCTCTTGTTCGCGGGAATAATCCCACCGAGATTCAAGCTGAAGCCATGTGGGCCCTTGGCGACTTATACAGTGCGGATAACCTTTTTGAACGTGCTGCCGAATTAGCCCCTGAAAATGCCATGATTTTCGTCCGCACCGGAGAGCTGTATTTAAGAACCTACCAGTATCAAGAGGCTTATAATTTTTTTGCCGAAGCATTAGCGCTTGAACCAGACAATGCATGGGCACACATAGGCGCAGCCCAGGCTTTAAGCTCAGGGAACAATAGTGAAGAAGTCGATTCTCACCTAGAAGCCGTGCAAACACATTTTGCATCGCCTGCAGGGGCACGCTTTCGAGCCATGCTTATGGCCATCAATGCCTTTATGCAACAAGACCTATTCGACAAGGCGAGAGAAGCATTAGATGAAGCTTGGGGCCTAGCAAAAAATGAAAACCTGCCCAAAATGGAACTCAATGCACTTGAAGCAGCTCTGGCTTTTGTGAAGAGAGATTTCGAGGCTGTTCAAGGTTTTACTGATTTCGCGATAGAGGAAGCCCCTAACTATGGCGATGCCTATGCAATTCCAGGCTATTTTGCATCCATTACCAGGCGCTACAAAGAGTCGGGCGAATTTTATCTAAAAGCAGTACAAGTTGAACCTGAAAATTGGTCAGCTCATCTCGAGCTTGGTCAGAACTACTTGCGCTTAAATAAGATTGATGAAGGTGTCCGGCATATACAAATTTCATTCGAGGGTGATGGCTTTAACCCAAAAACTCTGAATATGATGAGACTTCTCGATACCTTTACCAAAAACTTCATTGACCTCAGTTTTCCAGAGCCAGAAACGGGTGCAGGCCTTCCTGAGCTCGTCATCAGGCTAGACCGAAAAGAATCAGAAGTAATTACTAACTACGCACGCGAGCTTTCTGAAGCAAGCATGAATGTTTTCGAAGAACGCTATAAGTTCAAAGCTAAGCAACCCGTAACTGTTGAAATTTTCCCCAATCATGAGGACTTTGTTGTGCGCTCAATTGGTATGCCCGGAGTAGGCATACTGGGAGTAACTTTTGGCTACCTGTTCGCAATGGACTCACCTTCCGGCCATCCAGATGAAACCTATCATTGGGGCACAACACTTTGGCACGAAATGGCTCATGTTTATACTTTAGAGGCATCTGAGCATGGGGTTCCTAGATGGTACAGCGAGGGCATTTCAGTCTATGAAGAATGGAATACAGGCCCAATTCCTGGCATTAAAATCCCGTCTTATGTTCTTGAAGCCATGGCGCAAGGCCTATTTTTACCAATAGCCGAACTTGATAATGGCTTTATGCGGCCAAGTTATGAGAATCAAGTCATGGTGTCTTATATGCAGGCTGGACTGATTTTCCAATTCATATCCGAAGAATACGGGCATGACAAAATAGTCGAGATGCTTTACCTCTTTGTCGATGGCACTGATGAAGTAACCGCGATTGAAACTACATTGGGTGTCAGTGATACCGAATTTGATCGACACTTTAAGCAGTACATTAATATTCAGTATGGCTCTTTACTCAGCGGCTTAGGAATATGGCAACAAGACCTGCAAGATGCCCTGCGGGCTTATCAAGCTGAAGACTGGGAAGAGACAATTGCCGCAGCTGATCGCGCTATCTTTACTTATCCCAACTATGTTGAACAAGACAGCCCCTATATAGCGAAAGCCCGAGCTTATTCTCAATTGGGCGACGAAGAAGCTAAATTCAAAACCTTAGAAACATTCTGGAAATTGGGTGGTTACTCAGCCTCTTCTTTGAAGGCCTTGGCGGATTCCTATATCGATAGAGACCTGCCAGAAAAGGCCGTTGCTGTTTTCAAAGACATACATTATGTGGACCCTTTTGATGAAGAAACTCATGGTAAGCTTGGGGATCTCTATATGGAATTGAATCAAGCTGAAGAAGCTTTAGAAGAATATCTCGTTGGCCTTGCTCTTTCTCCTCTAGATCAGGCCATGGCCAATTATAGAGTCGCTTCGGCCTACAATACTTTGAACAATAAAGATCGAAGTATGGATTACCTAATGACAGCCTTGGATATAGCTCCTCAGTTTCGTCCGGCTCAACAGCTTTTACTAAATTTAATGAACACAAGTAATACAGAAAATTAACTAATCAGGAATTAGCGATATGAGTGAAGAAGTAGAAAAACATGGTTCAGATTCAACTAAAGCAATGGTTGAAGATTTCCAGTTAGCTATTGGCAAAATTCGTGAACAAATCCGAGGCACTATAGTTGGTCAAGACGTAGTGGTTGATAGTTTGCTGATCACACTTTTTGTCGGTGGTCACTGCCTTATTACTGGTATGCCGGGTACTGCAAAAACTTTGTTGGTACATACTTTAGCGAGCGCTCTAGGCTTAAAATTCAAACGCATTCAGTTTACGCCAGACCTTATGCCAACTGACATCACCGGCACTGACATGGTGGATGAAGACCAAGCCACGGGCAAGCGTGAGTGGCGTTTCATTGAAGGACCTGTTTTCACTAATGTTCTTCTTGCAGATGAAATCAACCGAACTCCACCAAAAACTCAGGCGGCTCTTTTGGAAGCGATGCAAGAAAAAACTGTTACGGTTCGTGGACAAAACCATCAGTTAGATAAACCCTTTATTGTTTTGGCTACCCAAAACCCAATCGAACTTGAAGGAACTTACCCTCTGCCAGAAGCACAACTTGACCGTTTCCTCTTTAATGTCGTGTTGGATTATCTCGATGCCGAACAGGAAGTTGCCGTAATTAATCGTTTCACAAAGAGTGTCGAACTGCCCGAAGTAAAAGCCTGCACATCTTCAGAAGAAATCATTCGCTTCCAAAGTTTAGTCAGAGAAGTACCTATTTCAGATGCGCTGAATCATTATGCTGTAGATATCATTAGAGCCACCCGCCCCTCGGATCCACTTGCGACCGAAATGATAAAGAAATACGCCAATTTTGGATCCAGTATTCGCGCCACAATGAATTTAGTTTTAGCAGCGAAGACTCGTGCACTAATGGAAGGCCGTTATCATGTTATTGCTGAAGACTTGAAAGCATTGGCTATCCCCATTCTGCGTCATCGCGTTTTGCCAAATTACTTTGCCGAATCCGATGGCGTTACGGTGGATGACATCCTCGCCGACATGCTCACTCAGGTAAAAGTTAACGAATAAAGACTGAAAATGACATTAGAACAAAACGACAATAACAAGGCACCAACAAGGCTCCTAGACCCTGGAGTCTTATCCAGTCTGTCCAATTTAGAGCTGGTAGCTAAGGCTGTGGTTGAAGGTTTTGTAATGGGCTTACATCGTTCACCTAAATATGGGTTCAGCCAAGAATTTGTCGAATATCGCGCTTATGCAGAGGGAGACGACCCACGCCATATTGATTGGAACGTATATTCTCGCACTGATAAAACTTTCATAAAACTATTCAAAGGCGAAACCAACAGCCACTTAATGCTTTTGTTGGACACCTCGGCTTCGATGGGCTTTGGTTTAATTCACAGTAAGTTGCAATATGGGAAATACTTAGCTGCAAGCCTTGCTTATCTAGCATCTCGCCAACACGATGCCATAGGCTCTATGATATTCAATGATGAAATTGTTCAATATCGACCGCCTACATCGAAGACAGGCACTCTTCACAGCATCATCCACACTCTAGATAAAGCTGAAGCTATTGAAGGCACTGCATTGCATAAACCTTTTATACGTTTCCGTGAACATGTTAAAAAACGCGGACTGGTTGCTGTTATTTCAGACTTTTATTGTGACCCCGAAGCTTTGCTAGAAAATGTTCGTCCTCTAGCCCTGCATGGTCAAGACGTCATTCTGTTTCATTTAATGGACCCAGACGAACTAACTCCGGACATCAAAGAGTCTACTCTATATGAAGATATGGAATCAGGAGAAGCCATCGAGGTTTCTCCCGTCTATATGAAACAAGACTATCCGAAAAAAATAAAACAACACATCGCGGCAATAAGCAAAACAGCTAAAAGTATGAATGCCGACCATGTTCTTATCGACACCAGTCAGCCACTTGATAAGGCCTTACACAGTTATCTTACCTTTAGGGAGAAACGCGCCTGATGTCTTTGCTCAGTCCATTTTTCTTATTAGGCTTGTTGGGAATAGCTCTACCAATCTGGTTGCATCGCTTGCAAACCAATACGACTGATCGAAAAAAATTCAGCTCTGTTATGTTCCTCGAACAAAGCCAGCAACGCGTTCATGTTCAACGTAAATTAAAATACTTATTGTTAATGGCTCTACGGATTTTATTCTTAATCCTTTTGGTGCTTGCTTTTACTAAACCCGTTTTTTTCTTTCCTCCCGAAGCTGCCGTAACCGAGGACACCACGCATCATGTAATTGTTGTAGATAATTCTTTTTCCATGCGCGAAGGCGATAGCTTTTCACAAGCAAGCAGTCTTGCTGAAGGCATCATTGATTATATGCCTGCCGAAGATATTGCAAGCCTCTATACTGCTAGCGATAGCGTGCAAACTCTTAGTACTGCAACCAACGATTTAGAGCTTTTACGTAAGCTAATAAATTCAATAGAACCGGATATGGGGCGACTAGATATTGGCGCCACGATCAGTTCACTGGATAATTTAATCGAAAATAGCCAAGCCAATTTTATTCTTCATTTCATAAGTGACTTCCAAAAAAACAGTCAAGCTGTTCGTTTTGCCGATATGATTCCCAGCCTAATTAATGGTCGCGCTGTAACTCTTAGCACTCATCAAATTAAAACCAGTTCAACCCCTAACTGGTCTGTTGATTCAGTAGAGGTCAGCGAGGCAAGTACGGTAAGAGTCGGACTTAAATATAATAGCTATGTTGAAACAGGTTCTGAAACAACTGAAGAAAAAACTTTAACTCTCCTCATCAATGAAGTTGAACAGCAAAGCATTACCGAATCAGTTTCAATAGCTCCTGATGGGGTCATGTATATTACTTTTGAAAATGTTCTATTTGACGAGGGGGACAACAGAATAGATATTGAGCTTTTGCCAAAAGATAGCCTTAGCGAAGACGATTCCCGCCATGCTGTATTCGACAACTCGCCACCTGCTCCCGTGATCCTATTAACATCAAATCCTGAATCAATAGCTAACACTTATCTCTCAGTAGCTCTTGCTACAGCACCTCAGTCTTACGAAGTGCAAGTTCAAACAATCAATAGTTTCGATGCAAGAGTTTTACAGCGTTACCCTTGGATTATTGTGGATGATATCGGTGCCATCAATGCTTCTTTACAACAAGAATTGTTAAGCTATGTTGAAGGCGGCGGCTCAATCTTGGCTTCGGTCGGAGAACGCACAATTGGTCTGGATACAATTCCTGTTGGTGGACTAGCTATAAACAACAGCTTAACTCTAAACCGCAATAGCTCTTATACGGTTCAGGGTATTAATAGTTCTCACCCTGCTTTAGATAGAACGTCCGGCTGGAGTAATTTATCAATAACACAACTATTGCCTATAGTTGCCAATGAAGCTACTAATGAAAACTCTAATGTCTTGATCACAACGTCTGGAGGCTTTCCTTTCTTAATTGAACAAAACCTTGGACTCGGCCGTTTTCTACTATTAAACACCAAGCTAAATAACACTTGGAGTGATTTGCCGGTTAAGCCTATTTTTGTAAGTTTTATGGCAGAGGCCGCTCAGCACTTATCCAATCAAGAAGAGCTTATCAAAGAACAAGTCGTGAACAGCTTCATACAGTTAGGTCAAAATGGCGGCACTTCAGGTCAGGTCTATGCACCAAATGGAGAGAGCATGTTAAGTCTTTCCGACACTACACGCGCACAAAATATTCAACTTACGCAAACTGGATACTACACAATCAACACACTTGGGGGAGAAGTTCTGGTGGCGGTCAATCCAGATCCACGTGAATCTGATTTGCGTATTATGGAGAATCAAGCACTAGAAAACTGGAAGTCTATTGTAAGCAGCAGTGCTGGAAATAGTACTATTTCATCTCCTGCAACTGAACTAACTGAAGAGCTTGAGCTAAACTCTCTAGTCGAAGAGCCTGTTACTAAAGAAGCATGGCATATACTGTTAATCTTGCTTGCTGTTATTGTTCTTTTGGAATCTATTTTAGGTAACCGATATTTACGCTTCAGTGCAGGAAATACCTAATCATGAAAGCAACTGAAAAACTAGAACTCTACTTAACAGAGTTCCGTCAACGTCTAAAGAAACTGATCATCTTACAAGGTGTCGCAGCGCTGGCACTCGCCTTGCTAGTTATCTCTTTTATAGCTGCTTGGCTATCTTTAGAAAGTGGTTATTCTAATTCTACAATAATTGCGTTCAGGCTCTTATTAGTCTTCTCGCTACTGGGCGTCGCTCTAAAAACAATTCTAGAACCATTACAGAAAATTAAAAATGACATCAGCTCTCAAGTTGAAACGCGTAGTTTAAAAACAGACGGGGAAGGGTTCCAAGGTCGAATTGAAACCTATTCCCAAATGGATAAAAACAACCCCTTTAGGGATTTACTGGCAGAGGATGCACTCAAAGTTAGCCTAGCGTATCCCGCTCAAGAACAAGTAAAAAATAAAGACATGCAAGTTGCTGGGATAGTTGCTGCTTCACTATTTGCAATCCTCATCTATATGGCAATGGGATCAAGCTTTTTTGCAAGCAGCCTGCAAAATTTTCTAGCCGGCTGGGCCGGTGATAACTTTACTCCACAACAATCGATCTTTGTATTACCAGGTGATGAAAGCATTCGAAGAGGGTCTAACTTACGAATTAATGCTCAAGTTGAAGGCTTTAATCCTGATGAAGTTACTTTGCATGTAAAAACCATTAATAATGACTGGCAGGAAGTCCCACTGGTCACCACGTCGAATGGTTTTGAATTTACTCTCTTCTCTTTACAAGAAAACCTAGATTACTACGTCTCCACAACAGGACTCCGAAGCCCCGAATTTGAGGTTCAAGTGGTAGACCTTCCTTCTATTGCGAATATGGAACTGAACTATAATTTCCCAGATTGGGCCCAAAGAGAAGATGAAACATCAAGTCGTGGTGATATTGAAGCACTTCCTGAAACCGAAATTACTCTTACGATAACAACTACTGCGCCCCTTCCCGCTGGTGGCGAACTGATCCTTAACAATACTGCTCAGGAACTCGCCGTTAGCGGTAACGAAGCCAGCACAGAGTTTACTGTCCTTGAAAAAGGTCAATACTATATTGCCGCTATGGTAGGCGATGAACCTGTTCGTTTAAGTGACGATTACTTTATCCGTATAGCAGAAGACGGTTTACCTGAAATTGAATTTATTCGCCCTGGCGAAGACTGGAACGCCACAAATATAGAAGAAGTTCTAGCTCGTATTGAAGCTAGGGATGACTATGGCCTTGAAAGCTTATTAATAAACTACTCTATTAACGGCGGCGAATGGCAAGAAGTAAATTTGTATGAACCGGCCAAAGAACTAGAGATAGAGCATATCTTTATGCTGGAAGAAATGCGCACAACTCAAGCACTAAGTTCTTCTGCCCAGCAACTTGAGCTCGGTGCTTTCAATATCGTTTTGGACAACCCTGCTAGCGGACAAAATGACAGCATCGACATAAATTCTGAAACTGAAGACTTAATAGAAGAATTTGAAGAACTTCCTCTAAAACCTGGCGACCTGATTTCGTACTATGCAGAAGCTTCAGACCGCAATCAAACGGTTCAATCCGACATCTACTTTATTCAGATTCAAGCTTATAATCGACGTTACACTCAATCCCAGCTCTCTGGAGGCGGTGGTGGCGGCGGCGGTGGCGGTCCTAGTGACGAAATTTCCCAACGCCAACGCCAAATAGTTGTTTCTACTTGGAACCTAATAAGAGAACAAGCCGAAGGTAATGCTGCACAAGTAGAAATCAATTCAACTTTACTCTCTGATTTGCAGCTGACTTTGGCTGAGCAAGCTAAAACGCTCACTGATCGTGCTAGGGCTCGCCAGCTGACTGAGCAGGATGCTGACGTTCAACGCTTTGTCGAAAGTATGGATTCAGCTATTCAAGCAATGTTTCCAAGTTCTGAATTCTTAGCTGAAATTGAATTACAAGATGCTATCCAACCAGCTCAGGAAGCCTTACAACATTTGCTGCAGGCTGAAGCTGTTTTCAATGAGATGCAAATCTCACAACAACAAAGTGGCGGCAGCGGTGGCGGTAGCAACCGGGCTAATCAAGACCTAGCCGAAATGTTTGAACTCGAAATGGATATGGAACAGAACCAGTATGAAACGGGGCAAAGTGCTACCCCTCAAGCTCAGCAGCAAGAAATGGAAGACATAATGGCGCAGCTTGATGATCTAGCTCGTCGACAAGAACAACTCGCCGATAACATGCGTAATCAGCAGCAGCTAACAGACGCCCAACAATATCAACAAGAAATGTTGCGCCGTGAAGCTGAAGAATTACAAGATCAGTTAGAGCAATTACAACAGCAACAATCTGGTCAACAACAGTCTGGTCAACAACAAGCTCAAAATCAGCAGTCTGGTAGCCAACAACAAAATGGGCAACAAGGAGAATCTGGGCAACAACAAAATAACCAGCAGAATGGGTCTGAGCAAAATCAGCAAACAGCGCAAAATCAATTACAAGACCGAATAGAAAGTGCTATTCGAGCTATGAATGAAGCCCAAGAGGCTATGGCCAATAATCCTGATTCTCAAGAGTTACAACGCGCTACTGAAGAAGCCCAACGTCAACTTGAAGGGGCTCGTGATCAAATGGCACAAGATCAGATAGCTAGCATGCAAGAATCTTTCGCTAACATGACCGATCTTTCAGAAGATATGTTGAGAGATCAACAACGCGCTCAGCAACAACTACAAAGTGCAATGGAACGTGCTATTGCCGAACGTGAAAGTGGTGAAGATCCAAATAGTCGCGGCATGTCTTTACAAGAAGAAATGGAACTGGCTGATCTTAAAGAAGAACTCACTGCAAGTATGCAGAGTTTGCAACAGCAAATGATGAGGACCATGCAGCAGTTTGGGGATGAAGCTCCTGAAGCCGCAAGAGAACTTTCAGAGGGCAACCAAACAATTACTGAACGCGAGCTTGAACTGGCCTTATCAGATGCGGCTTTATATATTGATGCAGGCTACGCTTTATACATCGCTGGTAATGAACGAAATGTCACTGAAGGCTTACGTGCACTCAATGAGAGCCTTGAACGTGCAGAACAATTCGCAGTAGGAGCACTTAATGGCGACAGTGATTTGGAACGCGCTCGCGAACAAGCACAAGAACTAAGGAATCAACTCGCCCAACTGCAACAGCAGAATGGTCAACCAGGTTCACAACAAGATCAGATGAATAATCAACAAAATGGCCAACAGCAAGGTCAAAACAATGGTCAGCAGGGTCAACGAAATGGCTCGCTTGGTGAAAGGCCGAATGGTTCTCAAAATGGAATCAATGTAAGTGGCTGGTCTACTTATGCTGGCAACAATACGCAAGAGTTACCCATCAATTTACCTGAGAATTTCTATGATAACCTCGATAACTTGACGGAATTATCTCGTGATTCCATTCCTCAAATGGGCCGTTCTCAAGAGGATATTGAGGACTTACTGGAACTCATTCGAGAACTAGAATTTAGCCGAGTGAATCGCAATGATGCAATCGTCCAAGAAGAATTCAACAACTTACTCGCCTTAATTGAACAGCTTGAACTTAATTTACGGAGCGAAGATCAGAACTCAGGTAATAGAAATAATGTTCGCACAGCAGTGCTTGAAATTATTCCAGAAGAGTACCAAGAGTCTGTAGCGGAGTATTACAGACGACTATCCCGAGAAAATAATTAGTTATCTTTGCCGCGCCATTAGTAAAAATATGTATCAGTTTGAGACTTTTCTGAGACCCTTTAATGGAAATACGTCTAATAACTAGCTCCGATGCTGAAATGCTTTCTATTTATTATGAAAAAAATTCTTCACATTTTAAGAAATGGGAGCCCAGTCGAGAGCCTGACTATTATTCCAAATCCAAATTAAAAACTCGCTTATCTCTATTTGAAGAAACACAAGCTGCTCGGAAGTCTGCCTATTTTATTGCCGTTCAAACTGAAAAAATAATTGCCCACTGCTCCCTGACTAATATTGTTTATGGGCCATTAGAAGCTTGTCACATAGGCTATGGAGTAGATGAAGATTTTGAGGGAAAAGGCCTCATGACAGAGGTCTGCAAAGAAGCGCTTCACCATGCTTTCAACAACTTACGTTTACACAGAGTCATGGCCGCTTACATGCCTATGAACAACCGTTCAGGAGCGCTGCTCCGTAAACTGGGTTTCAGCAAAGAAGGACTGGCTATAGAATATTTAAAAATTAATGGTGTTTGGGAAGATCACATTTTAACCTCTTTATTGAACCCCAATAAAAGCTAAGCAAAACTTTTTCTAATCAAGGCGCTCAAGGGGCTTTCTTATTAACAAAGTCATATAATCTTAACTAAAGTGAAATAGTTTCTTCGTAATTATAAAGGTTCCTCTATGTCTCATATTGAATCACATAAATCACACCGCAACGGCTGGCTTCGTGCCGCGGTGCTTGGTGCGAATGACGGCATTGTTTCTACTGCTAGTTTAATAATAGGAGTGGCAGCCGCACAGATCACTAAAGATTATATTTTAGTAACCGGTCTAGCTGGTTTGGTTGCTGGTGCTATGTCAATGGCGGCAGGGGAGTACGTTTCTGTTAGCTCTCAAGCTGATACCGAGGACGCAGATCTAGAGCAAGAAAGAATTTCTATTGAAGAAAATCACGAAGAGGAAAAAATAGAGTTAGCTAAAATTTACCAAAGCAGAGGCTTAAGTGCTGAGCTATCCATGGAAGTTGCTGAGCAACTCATGCAGCATGATGCCCTTGAAGCACATGCTCGCGATGAAATTGGCATCGCGAAAACAAGCAGAGCTAAACCCGGACAGGCTGCTTTATCATCAGCCTTAGCGTTTACGGTAGGGGCATTTCTTCCCTTGTTAACTGCGTGGTTCTTCAATGTGCAACAACTAATCGTTAGCGTCGCGGTTTCTTCTCTGATTTTCCTAGGCTTGCTTGGCGCGATTGCGGCTTATGCCGGTGGAGCCCCTATTATTAAGGGCTCCTTGCGAGTCACTTTCTGGGGAGCTATCGCAATGGCATTAACCGCATTTGTCGGCTCTTTATTTGGAGCTGCCATCTAGAATTTAAGCTAGCTTTACCTAGCTTTTGATTAGACTCTTACTCATAAGCTGAAATAGGCAAACAAGAACAAACCAAGTTTCTGTCACCAAAAACATTATCCACCCTACCCACTGGCGGCCAATACTTATTATCACGTAAGGATTTCAAGGGATAAGCCGCTAATTCACGGCTATAGCTATGCTCCCATGTATCTGAACTTACCATATCGGCACTATGAGGCGCGTTATGCAGAGGGTTGTCATCCTTTGGAAACTCACCAGCAGCAATTCTTCTTATCTCAGCCCTAATTTGCTTCATCGCATCACAAAAACGATCAAGCTCTGTGAGAGATTCACTCTCAGTTGGCTCTATCATCAAAGTTCCTGGAACTGGAAATGACATGGTAGGCGCATGAAAGCCATAATCAATAAGACGTTTTGCAATATCATCAACGCTGATCCCTGAAGCTTCCTGTAAAGGACGAATGTCTATTATGCATTCATGAGCCACACGCCCATTGTTCCCCGAATAGAGCACCGGGAAATCATCTTTAAGCTGATCAGCAATATAATTGGCATGTAAGATAGCAAGCTCACTAGCCTGCTTAAGACCATTCGCCCCCATCATTTTTATATACATCCAAGTAATCGGAAGAATACTTGCACTTCCCCATGCTGCTGATGCCACCGCTCCTACAACATTCTCATCAAGCATGGCATGACCTGGCAAGAAAGGAGCCAAATGTTCAGCGACTCCAATTGGTCCTACTCCCGGCCCTCCTCCTCCATGAGGAATACAAAATGTTTTATGCAAGTTCAAATGTGAAACATCACCGCCAAACTTACCAGGCTGACACAAGCCAACCATCGCGTTCAAGTTAGCCCCATCCATGTAAACCTGGCCGCCGTAGTTATGAACAATCTCACATAGCTCTTTTATACTTTCTTCAAAAACTCCATGAGTAGAGGGGTAAGTCACCATGATTGCGGCAAGGTCATCTTTATGTTTTTCTGCTTTTTCCTGCAAGTCTGCCAAATCTACATTCCCATTAGGGTCGCATTTAACAACCACAACTTTCATGCCACACATCTGAGCAGATGCGGGGTTTGTACCATGTGCAGAACTTGGTATTAAACAAATATCACGCTGCCCTTGGCCTCTACTTTTCTGCCATGCACGAATTGCGAGAAGTCCAGCATACTCGCCTTGTGATCCAGCATTTGGCTGTAAAGAAACTGCCGCGTAGCCAGTTATCTCACATAACATGGCCTCTAATTCTTTAATCATTTCAAGATAACCCTGAACTTGATCATTAGGAACAAAAGGATGAATTTGTCCAAACTCTGGCCATGTAACAGGTATCATTTCTGAAGTAGCATTTAGTTTCATTGTGCAAGATCCCAAAGGAATCATAGCTCGATCTAATGCAATATCTTTATCTGCCAGTTTGCGCATATAACGCAACATTTCTGTTTCAGAATGGTGTGTATTAAAAACAGGATGAGTTAGGACTGCATCCTCTCGTAATATTTTGTCATCGATACCTGAGCTTGCTTCAGCCTCGGCTTTTGCAAAATCGATTTCCTTAGCTGAAAATAAACTCCAAAGTTTTTTCACATCCTCAACGGTAGACGTTTCATCAAGAGAAAGCCCTAAACTGCTCTCATCAATTTCACGCAAATTAATACCTAGACCTCGAGCTTTGCTATGAATGCCTTCGGTTGCTTCTCCAGTATCCAAGGTCAAAGTATCAAAGAAAGATTGATTAGAAATTTTGACGCCGGCATGACTCAATCCTGCCGCTAGTATTGCCGTTAATGTGTGAGTTCTTTGTGCTATCTTTTTTAGACCTTCTGGCCCATGATAAACAGCATACATTCCTGCAATCACTGCCAATAGTACTTGCGCAGTACAAATATTACTCGTCGCTTTTTCTCTACGAATATGTTGCTCACGAGTTTGTAAAGCTAGACGAAAAGCTGGCTTACCTCTGCTATCTTGAGAAACCCCTATCAACCTTCCAGGAAGTGAACGTTTAAAACTTTCTCTAACTGCCATATAAGCTGCATGAGGACCACCAAAGCCTAAGGGGATACCAAAACGTTGTGTTGAACCAACAACAACATCAGCACCAATAGCGCCAGGTGACTTAATTAATAATAAGCTTAGTAAATCAGCGGCCATTGAAACAAGAATATTCTTATCATGTGCCTCAGCGATTAAACTTGTGTAATCTACAATTTCACCATCAGCACCTGGGTACTGAATCAACATTGCAAAACAATCATGCTCTAAAACATCACTTGGCTTGCCAACAACAATTTCAATACCAAGAGGCTCTGCTCGTGTTTGAATGACCTCTAAAGTTTGTGGAAAACAGTTCTCATCGACAAAAAACTTTGTTGACTTGCTCTTAGTCATCCGTTGACACAAAGTCATCGCCTCTGCTGAGGCACTGCCTTCATCAAGCATGGAAGCATTTGCAATATCCATTCCTGTTAAGTCGGAGATCATGGTTTGATAATTTATTAAGGCTTCTAATCTTCCTTGCGATATTTCAGCTTGGTAAGGTGTATAGGCTGTATACCACGCTGGGTTTTCGAGTATGTTTCTTAAAATCACTGCAGGTGTATGCGTGTTGTAATATCCTTGCCCTATAAATGTCTTAAACACCTTATTCTTCTTAGCCAGTAAACTTAGCTCATTAAGCGCATCTAGTTCACTACTGCTGCTCTCAAGATTAAGACCACTTTCCATACGGATTGATGCGGGCACAACTTCGTCTATAAAACTATCTATATTGTCACAGCCAAGCGTTTCTAAAATTTGTTTTTGCTCATCTTCATTCGACCCTATGTGCCTGGCTATAAAAGCTTGATCAATCTCCAACTCTGACAATGATTTCATATTTATATTTCTCACAACTCTTTTGAATTAAGTGTTAACTGTTAAGTGTTAAGCACGATAATAGTTTTGTTGTACAAAAGGCATTTTGCATACTTCAACTGGTATTTCTTTTTGGCGAACTAAAGCTTTTAGTTTAGTCCCTACTTCTTTATATGCAGGGTCAACAAAGGCAATCGAAATCGGAGCCGATACTGAAGGAGCGAAGCCGCCACTAGATACCTTACCGACTAATTCTCCAGCCTCATTAAACAACTCTGCACCATCTCGAACCGGCACGCGGCCATCAACCAACAGTCCTACTCGTTTGGTTGTTGTCCCATCCTGTATTTGTTTCAAGATGATTTCTGCACCTGGAAAGCCTCCTTCTTTGGCTCCCCCACTACGACGATTTTTGCTGATACTCCAAATCAACCCGGCTTCAATAGGGGTGATGTCATCTGAAAGCTCATGTCCGTATAAACACAAGCTTGCTTCCAAACGTAAAGAGTCTCTTGCGCCTAGACCAATTGCTTCTACCTCTTCATTGGCTAGCAAAATTCGAGCTAACTTTTCTGCGCTGTCATTTGAAACTGATATTTCGAAACCATCTTCTCCCGTGTACCCTGATCGGTTGACGTAGCATTTAATGCCTTCGATTTCTGCTTCACGACTTTGCATAAAGCTCATTGAAGATAGATCATCCATATACACAGACATGACTTCTTTTGCAGTAGGCCCCTGCAATGCTAACAGTGCTTGGTCTTCCATATATTCGATCTTGAAATCTTTTAAATTAGCGCGTAAATGGTCAAGGTCTTTTTCTTTACAAGCGGCATTTACCACTAATAAAAACTTATCTTCAGCCAAACGAGTAATCATTAAGTCATCAATTACACCACCTTTTTCATTGGTAAATAATCCATAACTCTGTTGGCCTATCGGTAAGGCTTCAAAATCTACAGGTATCAATGACTCTAGTGCAGCAGCAAGACCCGTACCGGTAATCATGACTTGTCCCATATGTGAAACGTCAAACAGACCTGCTTTCGAACGCGTATGCAGATGTTCCTTAACAATTCCGGCAGGATAAGAAACGGGCATATCATAACCAGCAAAAGGCACTAATTTTCCGCCTAATTCTTTGTGTAGCTCAAATAGTGGTGTATGTTTCAAAGTCAATTCATTTACCTTTTATTAAAATTAAAATTAAAATTAAAATTAAAATTAAAATTAATTCTACGTCAGTTTTCTATATCCAGTTCTTCTTTCTAAAAGTTTTTAAAAGTTTTTTAAAAAATTTCTGGAGACTATCTCAAAATTAGCCACAGAAATTTTTTCAGCACGAATGCTGAAGAAAAACACTTTTATCTTTCCCAGGTAAAGTAAACTTTAACTTTAGCTTCAGAGGGAGCGTTTGAGCCTGGCCTTGCCAACTGAAAGCTTAAGCCCTCGTTGGGGATATTAGCGCTACCAAATAACAACTTTGGATTCATGTAAGTTTTGCTATCGCTAAAACTAGCAATTTGAGGGTAAGGGCTGGATCTATCCGCTACTAAAGTACCGTCTTCAATTCTGAAAAACTGTAAACCATTTTCAAATTCTTCT
>CBFIHS010000006.1:45862-77332 GCA_965662565.1 Pseudohongiellaceae bacterium
AAAAAGCCGCATCTCCAGAATGTGCATTACGTAATAGGCGGTCATACAATCTAAAACTTAGGCCCGATCTAGACAATCGAATATCGTAAAGAGTGGACATCGATTTATAAGCTTCACGATCAACACCAGGTAAGAATTCATTACTGAGTGTAAAACCATAAAGTAATTGGCGACCATCCCAACTTATATTTTCACCATCAGGAATAACAGAATCGTCACAATAGCTTCGATCCTCATTGCTTAAATCTATTGGATAATATTCTGGTCGACGCTGAAAGCACATTACATCGAGATAAGATTGACGCAATCTTACTTGCGCATCTTTATCGAATTCAAAAAACTTCCAGCCATCTTCTTCCTGATAATATTCTGAAGGCACCAAAGGTAAATCATATTCTTGTGCGTTGGCATCGACTAACAATAAAAATCCATTACCAGGACCAAACTGGGCAGGCTCATTTTGACTCCATAAATAAGAACCATTGTAATACCAAAGTAAAACACCTGGACGATAAGCGAAATCAACAGCTTCTAGGTTTCCAGTTTCAGCGTTTTTATAAAATGAAAAGCCTGGCTTAGAAAGCCCAGAATCATAATTATAGGCCGACGAAAATTGCTCATAAGGATCACGGTATTCCAGTAAATAGAAATGAGGAACCGCAAGATCATGCGAACCAGTGCTTAGTGAAAAACCATCCACACGCCAGCCTTGGAAACTTTGAGCTTCAAAATCTTCCTTGAAGCCTAGTGCGGCTATTTCAATATTATCAACTAAAGCGCCATCCTCAACAGCTGCCATGTCAGCAAAATAATGAAAACGAATCTCAAGCTCTTCTTCACCAGCATAGTCACTGAGATCAAATTCAGCATGCACCCATTGCGAAATTGAACAAGGATCTTCCTCAACTTCACCCACTCGGTCTTCAGCCATTGCAAGATCTTGGTCAGGATTACAACCAATAGTAGTCTCTACTTTACCATCACCATCAAGGTCTCCACTTCTTCCGCTAAACCCGGGAATCGTTCCGAAACCATCATGCCCTCTTTGCGAAGACATGACGCTTTGAGTATCTTCAGGGCTGCTTTTATCGTTCGGCATTAAACGCTGATAGCTTTCCCCATCTAATGATGCTTCTACATATAGGTAATCCCAATCAGCTTCAATAACAAACCACGTATCTAGCTCCAATATAACTTCTTGCCCCTCCAATCCACTCAAATCAAAGCTCCTTGAGAGGCTGTTGTTCATGTCGTTACCTTGGCCGGTATAAGCTGCCTGCCGACCATTTCCTTCCTGCAAAGGGCCCATCCGTAATTGCCTTATCTTAGGCGGCAAAATCACCATAGCGGCATCACAAACACCCTGAGGGTTTACTTCACCCAAAGAACCGCTCCAATCATTCATTGTCTTCAAATAAACCGACTGCACTCGACTCGCTCCAGTCAAGGTCGGCTTAATAACACAAGGTTTAGACCAACCTAGAACCATCCTAGACCAGATACTCATTTCCTGCGGGATAGGGCCAATAGTCGAGCTCATTACTTCCCATGAGGCAGTAGAATTGCTGGTTTGGCGGGCGTAGATATCTGGCAAGCCGATAGAGTGACCAAACTCATGGATAAAAGTGGAAACAGAGGTATATTCAGACTGCATATTGTAGTCATACACCCATAGCCCGTCTTTCAATTCAACGCCTCCACGACGATTGATAAAGCCCTCAACCTCAGGGCCTTTGCCATTATTCTTGGTTAATGAAAAGCGATGAGGCCAAATACGCTGTGCGCATTCCTGCTCATCTTCACTTAATTCATCATATAACTCAGCCGGAGCGTTTGGCGTGAATTTCTGATTAAGACTGTATAAGCTCTGACACGAAGACTGACTCTTGCCCGCAAAAACCAGAACAAAATGATCAATGTAGCCATCACGCTCGTTGAAAACACCATCACCGTCATAATCCATCGGATCCCAAACATCAAAGTTTTCCCACGGAAAATCTGGCGCTTGTGCAAAAGCTGCTGTTAGAACATCCTCTACCAGTATTTCTGCACGAGAATCATTACGCCACTGACCGTCAGAGTTTTGAACTGGTTTACCATAATAATCAGACGGCTCTTCAACAGTCACCATTGGTAAAACTTCACCGGTCACCGCAAACTGCCCTTTGGATTGGTGATGATAATAATGAGTAAGGGTTTCTGGCTCTGGCGAATTAAGATCAGAAGAAAACAATAACTCTGTTAAATAAGCCTGATTTTTAGAAGCCGCATTGTCTTCCCCCAAAAACCGATCAAAACCTTTGTTGCTGTATTGAACAGGAATGATCAGCATGCGGTGAGGGTTTTCGGCGCTACTGAAAACCGGTGAGATAGCATCAGATTTTATTTGAGGGTTGCCCAAGGCATCCAACTCAAAATTAGCTAAATTCTCAATTAATTCGATGCCAGCTTGATTCTGCGCAAGTAATGGCTTCGCAGACGAGATTAATAAACAAAAAGTAGCCAAGCCCAATCCGCTTTTAACAAGCGAATTGAACCCGAGCGTATTGTTGAAAAAAGCCAATGAAGTCAGCAAAAAAAGAAGCCTAAGGAAAGTTAAAATCTGCTTACAATCTTACCTAAAGCCCTCAACATGAACAATGAAACTTAACACTTTTCTTAAGAAATTTTTATCAAGCGTCGCCCCCTAAGGGTGCATGGCGCGTGCTTTTAGGGCGTTTTTGGGTCCAAAAGCAAAGCCTGCAAGTGGCCACAAAAAACTGCTGCATTAATCATTCATCAAAAGACAGTGAAATCGTTTTAATTAAGCTTTACTATGGTTCAAAAAGCTATTGTAAACTTGAGATAGTAGATCTACTCTTAAACTCAAAGCGAACAATAAGAACTGATGAATATTCAACGCTTTTATAAAGCCTGTAAAAAATGCGAATACGGACATCCTCAGTAAAACAAACCCTGAAGCTACGCTTACAAACGTTTATCTTCATCTGTTTAATTTTCTTTTTTTATAGCTCTATTGGCACTGCTCAGCAAGAAAATGCTGTGTTTAATGAACAAGATGTACAAAGCTTAGAAACTCAAGAACAAGCAGTAGTAGCACTGCATTTTACAGCAGCCCCCTTGCTACTTCTTACAAACGAAACTGGAGAAGCCGTAACTGAGACCTATTATGAAATAATCGAGCCCTCTGCGCCTTCCTTAGCTCCAACAAGCTCTACGGCTAATTCATTCTCTTTCAATTCTGAAAGTAACTTATTCAACGCAGCATCTGCTAATGACACTCTCACTACCGATCAGCCGAGCAGGCATCTAGAAACGATTTCAGAGTATGAAATTGAGGGTGGCGTTTATGATTTCCGTTTGAGCGAAGCCTACATGGATCTTGGAATGAGCTACCAGTCACAAAACGAAATTGAATTATCAAATGAAGCATTCAATCAAGCCTTATCAATTAGTCGTATAAGCAATGGACTCTATCATCAGGACCAGCTGCCAATCGTGCAGCAAATCGTTAAAAACCATATCACTATTGGAGACCTTCGCTCTGCAAATTCCAAGCAAGAATACTTATTGTTTGTTCAGCAAAAAAATTATGAAAAAACAAACCCAATCCATATTGAAGAGTTAATAGAATACGCAGACTGGAATTTACAAGCTTCTATCTTGTCTCTTGGTTATTCAGTTAATATCGAAATGCTAAAATTTTCTTCTTATCCGGTTATAGCAAATTACTCTGGTAGGTCTGATCAATTCCAACAAACATGGGAACAGTTAACTGCTTCCATGCGCGGCTATAGGCAAAGCCTTGAACTCATAGCACTTTCAGAATCAGAGCAGATTAACGAAACCCCCACTCCTTTTAATCCTTTAATTCCAGAACTGGAGAAGAAACTGGCCTATACTTTTTTTCTTCTCTCCGAACTTTATAAAACTAGAGTTGATATGAACTCTTTCGAAATTGATGAGTTCAATAGTTTCAATGAAGGCGTTCAAAATTTATACTTCCTTGCAGGCTTCCGAGAAGGAAGAGATGCTCTACAAAGGCGCTATAGCTATTTACAAAAGTATTCTAATTCCGCCGAAGAAATCATCAACGCATTAATAGACACAGCCGATTGGGCTTTAGCATTCGAAAGATGGTCATTATCTAGAACGATTTATGAAGATGCCCTCGAATTAATGTCGCTTAATGGGCTAGATGAACTTGAAGGTTTAACTCTAGCCGGTATTCCTAAAATTATCCCAGATTTTTTGAGTAATAATATCAGCACAAAAAACAAGAGTTTTCCTGAGACTAGCAACAAGCAATTCAAAGGTTATCTTGATGTAAATTTCGACATAAATCGATATGGAAGCCTCAACCAACTGAAGATACTAGCTAAATCGCCTAATACTTCCAACGCAACAGAGAGAGCTCTAATAAGAGAACTTAGAAGAACAAAATACCGACTTCAATTTGAAAAAAACACAAGGGAATTTTCAGAAAAAACATACACAATTAGATATTTTTATAACGTAAATTTATCTGATCAATAAGCAATAGATACACTATAAAAGTTTTCTCTAATCCACAAACAATAAAGCACAATCAAAAAAGCCAGGTAATGCTGGCTTTTTTAGAACTTTCAGTTTTAATTTCTCTTTCTATAATTTTTATCGGAATTTACACCAAGGTAAATCCCAATTCAGAAAGAGGAGTTTTCCTTACTCGATCACCTGTTGCATTAAAGATTGCATTTGCAACCGCAGGTAACGTTGGCGGCAGAGCCGGTTCACCAGCACCCGAAGGGGGAACATCTGGTTGCAGAAAATGAGCATCAATCTCTGGGGCTTTAGACATTCTGAGCAATGGGTATTGATGGAAATTACTTTGCTGAACCACCGCACCTTCGAAAGAAATTTTGGCATACATAAGTTGACTTAAGCCATCCAAAATACTTCCCTGGATTTGTGCTTCTGCACTGCTTGGATTATGAATAAAGCCAAAATCTGAAACAGACCAGATTTTATGGACTGTTACTTCTTTACGAGCATTGACACTTACATCAGCAACTTGCGCCACATAACCAATGTGAGAATAATAAAAAGCTAAACCCAAAGCCCGTCCATCCGGCATAGCTCTTCCCCATTTCGCCCGATCAGTCACACTGGTAATAACGTTTCTAGCTCGCTCATTGCTAAAAGCTGGAGCTGGTGGGCGTCCTGGCCTCGCAGGAGGCGCAGGAATGTCTTCGTCGGAATCAAGCAGATCAAGTAAAAAATCTCGATAGTCTTTTCCAGCAGCCTCAGCAACTTCATGCAGAAAACTTTGAAAGGTAAAACCATAAGAGTTTGAACCAGGCGCACGCATATACCCTGTTGGTATTGCTGCGGGTTGAAGCGTTTGAGTAACCTTAACATTCTCTACATGCCGCATTGGCAAAATATCGGTACCAAGTTCTGCTGCCATCAAAGGCCCTTCAGCCCCTGCTTTTTCTGACACAGTAATAAAGTGATCAGAAAATCCAATCATTTTTCCATTCGAATCAAGTGCAGCTTTGTAGGAGTGGAAGCCACCAGGGCGATAAAAATCAAAAGCCATGTCATCTTCACGAGTCCATTGAAGCTTAATCGGAGTACCTTCCATCCGTTTAGCTATGGCAGTCGCTTCATAGGTGTAGTCGTTAAATAATCGACGTCCAAAGCCTCCTCCGATTCTAGTTTGATTGAGGACAACATTTTCAGCCGGAATTCCAGAAACGGTTGCTGCACCAGCTTCACCACTTTGTGGAGCCTGACTTGGAGCCCATAGCTCGACTCTGCCATTTTCATAGAGAGCGGTACAGTTTTGTGGCTCAAGATTCACATGAGAGAGATAAGGAAATTCATAGAAACCTTCTACGACTTGAGCTGCATCAGCAAACGCTGCATCAACATCGCCTGTCTTCAATAACTCCATAGTTCCATCTTTATCAGCCATGCGCGTAGCGTTTTCAACAAGATGAGTCCAACTAGCGTCAGTATCCGCGGTGCTATTGTCCCAAACCACTTCTAGTTCTTGCTTGGCTTTAAACGCAGCCCATGTTGAAGTTGCGACTATCGCCACACCACCTAGGTGAGCCTGACCATCAAGTCCAGGAACAAACATGCTTCCAACTGGCTCAACAATAAACGCGTCAATAACACCATCAAGAGATTTAATATGCTCTTCGTTAAAAGAGGAGGCTTGTCCGCCTGTTGCTGGAGCTTTTGTATAGGTCGCATAAGCCATACCAGGGCGTTTTTGATCGATGCCGAACAAAGGCTTACCGGTAACAATAGAGTGGTTATCAACACCACCGTAACGTTTACCTAGAATGGTAAAATCACTTGGATTTTTTAAGGTCAGGCTTTCAGGAGCTGGAACAGCAACAGTCGTTGCTAAATCAGCAAACTCCCCATAACCGTATTCACGACCTGTAGGGGTGTGAATTACTTTGGATTCACTTGTCGTTAACTCGGATAAAGATACATCCAACTGCTGAGCTGCAGCTGCTAAAATCATCGCCCTCGCTGTAGCTCCGGCATAACGCATCGCCATCCAGTTCATAGGAGTTGACAATGACCCGCCAGCAAACTGAAGACCATATCGATTGAAATCAATCTCTGCCTGCACCACATCAACATCTTCCCAGCGCGCATCAAGCTCTTCAGCAATAATCAAAGGTAAGCCTGTTTTAATACCCTGCCCAACTTCTGGGTTTTTCGAAAAGATATTAATCCGACCATTAGTTTGAATTTGTACATAGGGGCTTAATTCAGCAAGGTTGCCAGAACCAAATTGAGCACTGACTTTTTCAGAGGCGCTAATACCCAAACCAAGCGCCAATCCTCCACCTGCAATACTGGAAAATTTAAAAAATTGTCTTCGGCTAAGGTCAGACAATCCCGAACTGTTTTGTTCCGGTTGTTTTACCAACTGGTCAAGATATGTTGGCAACTCCGGTTGTGTTGTTGTTTTCATAAAATCTCCTTTACCTCAGTTTATAGAGGCGAATCATGCAGCGGCAATTAGGCAGTTTCAGCCTGCTTGGTAGCATCATAGAAAGCTGTATCAGACATAGTTGTTGCGACTTTTTTAATAGCAGCCTTAATTCGAACATAAGTTGCACATCGGCAAATATTGCCCGACATTGCCGCATCGATTTCTGCATCACTTGGGTTAGGGTTGTTTTCGAGGAGAGCTGTTGCGCTCATTATCTGACCAGCCTGACAATATCCACACTGAGGCACATCAAGCTCCACCCAAGCTTGCTGGACTGGCGAGAGAGTACCATCAGGAGAAGCTAAACCTTCGATAGTCTTAATCTGTTCATCTCCCAAAGTCCCCACTGGGATCTGACAAGAACGCACAGGAGCACCATTCAAATGCACAGTACAGGCCCCACATTGAGCAATACCACAGCCATACTTTGTTCCTACCAAGCCTAGCTCATCCCGCAATACCCAAAGCAAGGGAGTAGAAGGATCTAGATCTCCAACGTCCATGGTCTGACCGTTTATATTTAAAGTAGCCATATAGATTCTCTTATTCTTTTATAAATTCTTGAAAAATACTGTTAAAAATACGGGCAATTCTGCCTGCTCAAACTAAACCAGCTGTGCTCAAGAATCAAGCTAAATCCATTTAAGTACGCAATTTTCAGTCTTTTAGTGCACTCTTGAGCAAACTTAAGTAGGCTCTTTTAGTATGAAATCAAGTGTTTTCAACAATCCTATCGTAAGAACTGTTTTACGTGCACTTTCTCTGCTTGGTTTAAAGCTAAGCGGATGGACTGTTATTCCACCACCAAAGCTAGACCCGCCCTACGTAGTTATTGGGGCGCCTCACACCAGCAATTGGGATTTTCTGCTCATGTTAGCTGGCACTTTCTATACTCGTCAGGACATGAAATGGATGGGGAAACATACACTATTCCCTCCCGTACTGGGCATACTGATGAAATGGCTAGGAGGCATTCCGGTCAATCGATCTCAAGGCCACAATATCGTCAAGCAAATGATTCGCGCCTTCGATGAAAACCCTTCTTTGATACTCATTATCGCGCCTGAAGGTACTCGCAAACGAGTTTCCACTTGGAAGCGAGGCTTTTATCAAATTGCCTATCAAGCCAAAGTACCTATCATGATTACCGTCATTGACTCAGAGCAAAAAATGATACGATTTGCTGCAATTATGCAGCCATCTGGCGACTATAGCAGAGATTTAGCACTTATCATGCAGCATTATGAAGGCATCAAAGAAATCGGCATCGACACAGAATATCATTAAAAAACTTCCACAAAAAAGCGGGCTAAAGCCCGCTTTTTTGATAAATTTGTGTCTAAAATTCAATAATTAGCTCATGTTAGCTTCCGCAAAATCCCAATTCACAAGATTCCAGAACGCTTCCATATAACTTGGTCTCAAATTCCGATAATCAATATAGTAAGCATGCTCCCACAGATCTACTGTCAATAATGGTGTAACACCATCATCAGTCAAGGGCGTTGCGGCATTTGATGTATTCACAATCTCTAGACCGCCATCAGCTTTCTGAACCAACCAAGTCCATGAAGACCCAAAATTGTTAACAGCCTTATCAGTAAATTCGGCTTTAAAAGCCTCAACAGAACCAAAATGAGCATTAATAGCACTTGCTAATGCGCCTGCTGGCTCTCCTCCACCATTTGGGCTAAGGCAATTCCAGTAAAAACTATGATTCCAGATTTGAGCAGCATTATTGAACACGCCACCTGTTGAGTTTTTCACAATCTCTTCGAGAGATTTATCCGCGTCAGGAGTTCCATCAATCAAACCTTTAAGTTTCACCACATAAGTATTGTGGTGTTTACCATAATGATATTCGAGAGTTTCTTTTGAAATATGTGGTTCCAACGCATCTTGTGCATAAGGTAGTGGGGGCAGCTCTATCGCCATGATTCTCTCCAGTTAATTAAATTTTGTTAATCTTATTCGAGGCCGTAGTGTACATGAACAAGGCTCGCTTCATCTAGGCTCAATTGCTCTAAGATGTCTTAAAACGGACAAACAAGCTCCAAACCAGCCTAAAAAGCCACAAGCAAGTAAGACCATGAAAATCTCGTTAAGACTTAGCCCTACCAAAGAAAACTCTCCGTCATATAATCCTGCAAGCCTTGAAACAGGACCTTGTAAAATAAACTGGGCCACCAGAACTAAAGCGCTAGCTAGAAAGCCGCCACCAATTCCATACCATAAGCCGGTATATAAAAAAGGCCTTGCTACATATGAATCGGTTCCTCCTACTAATTTGACTACGACGATCTCATCTCTGCGGTTTTCAATTGCTAGCCTCACAGTATTGCCAACTACTAAAGCTACACCTATCGCCAAAAGCATACCAAGCATAAAGGTTAAGCGTTGAGCCAAGCTCAATATGCTATAAAGCTTTTGTAACCAATCGAGATCAAACTGAACATAATCTACACCAGCGAGCGCTTCAAACTCTGAAACCAAAGCTCTCACGACACTGAGATCTTGTAATTCAGGGATCACTATAATGACTGGTGGCAGAGGGTTCTCATCAAGCCCGCTTAAAACATCACCAAACCCCGATGATTGCTCAAACTCTTTTAAAGCATCTTCAGGAGCAATAACTTCAGTAAATAGCAGGCGAGAATCCATTTGTAATTTGTTCTCAATTTCATCTAGCTCCTGCTGACTAATTTCAATTTCCATAAATAAAGAAATCTGTGCCGTCTCATCAACGTCACTCCCAAACTGCTCAAGATTTTGCAACAATAAAAATAAGAACAAAGGTAAAGCGACGGCAATAGCAATCATTGCCCAAGTTAAAAAGCTAGAACCTGCCGCGACAAATAAACGATCCAAACTATCTACTGCGACTTGTTGATGATTTCTAAAATGCCCCGCTATTTTTTTTGATAGAGAAAGTTTTGCTCTGCTATTTTTTGCTAGCTTCTCTGCTTTTACTTCTTTTATCTTTTTTCTAGAGGCTGACATTATTAGCTATCGCTTTGCGTTGTTTCAGTGGCACCTTGAATTAAGCGGCCGTGGTCTAAAGTTAAAACACGATGTTTCAAAGTAGCGATTAAACTTAAATCATGACTAGCAATTAACATGCTGACCCCCACTCTATTAAACTCTTCAAATAAAGCCATAATCTCAGCGGATAGTTTTGGATCAAGATTTCCTGTCGGCTCATCTGCTAGTAACAAAGCAGGCTTATTAACGACCGCTCTTGCAATACCAACACGTTGTTGTTCGCCACCTGAAAGCGCAACTGGATTCTGATTTTCTTTTTGCAGCAAACCTACTTTATCAAGAGCAGCACGAACTCGGCGGGCTGCGTCTCTAGAATCATAACCTGCTATTTGTAGTGGTAAAGCCACATTTTCAAAAACACTGCGATCAAAAAGTAGTTGGTGGTCCTGAAAAACTAAACCGATATTGCGGCGAAAGTAAGGCAGCTGGGAGCGTGAAAGACGATTTAAGTTTTGATTGTTAACAAAGACCTGCCCTGTGCTTGCTTTCTCCATTAGCATAATGAGTTTAAGAAGGGTGCTTTTTCCTGCTCCAGAATGACCAGTTAAAAATGCAATCTCACCTTTAGCTAAATGAAAGCTTATCTGGCTTAACGCTTCATGCCCACCAGGATACCGTTTACTGACAGCATCGAACTTAATCATTATCGCTAAAAAGGGCCTCGATAAAATCTGCTGAGTTAAAAGGCCTAAGGTCGTCGACCTTTTCACCAATTCCAATGAATCGTAATGGCAAAGCTAACTGCTTAGCAATGGCAAACACCATTCCTCCTTTCGCAGTTCCATCAAGCTTAGTTACACTGATACCGCTAACTTTTACTACAGAAGAAAAGTGCTCAGCTTGACTCAGAGCATTTTGACCTGTTGTAGCATCAAGCACCAACATAATTTCTTGAGGGATATCATCATCCAGTTTTTTCAAAACCCGAACTACTTTTTCCAACTCGCCCATTAAATTATCTTTGTTGTGCAATCTCCCGGCAGTATCGGCAATAAGAACATCTACACCTTTTGCAACAGCTGATTGATACGCATCGAATATTACCGAAGCACTGTCTGCTCCTGTATGTTGAGCAACGACCGGGACATTATTGCGTTCACCCCAAACTTCTAATTGTTCTACGGCAGCGGCACGAAAAGTATCTCCAGCAGCTAGCATTACAGAACGCCCTTCTGCTTGAAAACGCTTTGCCAACTTCCCAATTGTTGTCGTTTTTCCAACTCCGTTTACACCTACCATCAAAATAACAAAAGGCTTGCTTAGATCTTTTGATATTTCTAAAGGGTCATCACAAACACTTAACTGCTCAGACATTACTTCCTTTAGAGTTCCGTAAAGGCTTTCAGTGTCTGAAAGTTCTTTGCGTTTTAACCTTGAAGTTAGTTCATCAATGATGGCTGTGGAGGCTGCCATACCAACATCGGCTGTTAATAGACGGGTCTCAATCTCTTCAAGCAACTCATCATCGATTTCTTTCTTACCGAGAAGCAAAGAGCCTAAGCCTTCGGCTAGCCCTGATCGAGTTCTACCCAATCCAGCCTTTAAACGCGAGAAAAATGAGGCTGAGCCAGTTGCATCCTGAGCTGATTCTGAAGACTTTTCAGCCTCCGAACTGGGACGTTTTCGAAATCCAAACATACACTAATTAACACTATTTTGAGGAGATCGTATGCTAACAGCCACAGGGCTACTAGGCTAGCTATATGCCCTCAAATTCAACGCTATCTGCTCCTATCTCTAATTTGTTATGTTGATCTAGCATAAGCTCTCTTAATCGTTTAGTTTCTAGTTAATTAGCAAAATTCCAAGGAAAAATTTTGAATCAACTTCGACTTATCGCTGGCCAATGGCGCGGGAGAAAAATTAACTTTATTGATCTCGATGGTTTGCGTCCCAGCCCAGACCGCATTCGAGAGACACTCTTTAACTGGACACAAGGACATATTGTTGGCGCTTCTTGCATAGATCTATTTGGGGGTAGCGGCGCCCTTAGCTTTGAAGCTGCATCCAGAGGAGCCGCTGATGTAACTTGTATAGAACTAAACCGAAAAGCCAGCCTTTGTATTAAGCACAACATTGAGGTTCTTGAAGCCTCACAAATTAACTTGATAAACTCTGATGCTCTGGCCTTTCTTGCTAGTAGGGCAGCGAAAAAACAGTTTGATCTGGTATTCCTCGACCCACCTTTTGTAGAGGAGTTAATAAGTAAGAGTTCTCATCTACTCGAGCAGCATCAATGGCTCAAACCAAAAGCACTTATCTATATTGAATCCGGTCAGCCACTCGAGAGTATCGACCTTCCTGGGAATTGGCTTTTTTTAAAACAAAAGAAAGCAGGGCAGGTTTATTACGGTTTGTGCGAACGACAGGAAGCCTAAATACAGGTTTTAATTCTTTATAGGCTCTTTGTAAAAAGAAAACTCTATTTCAACTTTCGCATTCATTGGCAAAGCCAAAACACCAAAAGCACTTCTTGCTGGTGGCACCTGCCCATTAGTGAATACCTCTTCCCAACAAGCATTGATCAAGGGAAACTCATCAAAAATTGTAGTATAAATTCGAGCACTGACCAAATCATCAAAACTCAGCTCAAATTCTTGCATCAGTATTTTAAGGTTCTGAAATATTTTGCGGGTATGATCAGCAGCATTGCCTTCAACCAGCTCTCCGCTATCATTGTCTATAGCAATCATGCCACTGCAGACGTAGTTTGGGCCGGCTTTAATCAATTTGCTATAACGAAATTTCGGGGCGGTCAAAATTTTGGATTTAAGAGCTTAACGCATAATCAAGCTAACAGCAAATTTACAAAAACTACCACTAAAATAATTGTAACAACGTATCTTAGTACGAACATCCAGAGCTTGAACCAATGATGTTCAGCCAACATGCTTAGTTCTTCTTCTGCAATTCTATTTGGCACAACCCAACCAACAATCACGGCAATTACCAAGCCACCCAAGGGCAGCAAGAGGTTATTGCTTAAGTAATCAAAAAGATCAAAAAAGGTTCTTTCAACTCCCATAAAGCCAAGCGGATAATACGTTGCAAGAGCGTTCAATGACATCGCAGGCAACAAACCAAGCAACCAAACAATCAAAGCAGAAACCCAGGCAGCTTTTTTCCTACTCCAACCATCTCTACTTTCTAGCCATGCCACTGGAGCCTCCAATAAACTGATGGCAGAAGTGATTGCGGCAAAGGCCAATAGGATAAAAAACAAAGCTCCTACAAACTGTCCGCCAGGCATGTGACCAAAGGCCAAAGGCACAGTTTCAAAAACCAAGCCGGGTCCACCGGCAGGGTTAAGCCCAAAGGCAAAAACGATTGGGAAAATTGCCAAGCCGGCCAAAACAGCAACTAGAGTGTCAGCACTTACTATCAATATTGATGCTGATACTATTGAATCCACTCTATGCATATACGAGCCGTAAGCCATTAACACTGTAGCGCCTACTCCAATTGAAAAGAAAGCCTGACCGAAGGCAGCAACGATAATATCAATATTAATTTTGCTGAAATCTGGCTCAAATAAATAAGCTAATGCTTTGGTGAAATCTCCTGTCAATGCCGAATACCCAACCATTACCAACAAAATCAGAAACAAGGATGGCATGAGATATTTCACTGCTAATTCGACTCCTCCAGTGATCCCTCCCGCGGAAATCCAGGCCATTAGAAGCACAAAAAGTGTTTGCCCAAAAACAACTGTTAATAGACTATTGTTGTAAGCAGAAGATATTTCTAATGAACCTTCAGCCTCAATACCAACAAACTGGCCCATTAAGTTCTTAGCAGCATAAAGAATAGTTTCGCCACCAATCATGCAATAATAAGACAAAATAATTACAGCTGTGGCAATCCCGATATAGCCTAACCAAGACCAGTATTTGCTTGCATTTGCTTCCGCCGCAATGGCTTTTAGAGAGTTAACCGGGCTCGCCTGTCCTCTCCGGCCTAACATTAATTCGCCTATTAGTAAGGGCAAACCCAGAATAAATACAGCGGCCAAATAAATTAAAACGAAAGCCCCTCCACCATTTTCACCTGCTGTAAATGGGAAGCGCCAAATATTCGCTAGGCCAACTGAGGACCCAATAGTGGCCATAATGAATACCCACTGAGAAGACCAATGTTCATGTTTTTTTTGTGTTTGCATTGCTCGCCTCTGGGCTTTATACGTTAAAACTCAAGCAAGACTAAATTATAAATCTACAGATGAAAAGCAAGATTCGACTTTGAGACGATTCACACCACATATACAGTAATTTGTCTAAAACAATTGCTGTATAATCAAACTGATAATTTTTAGCCTTAGAGTATTTATGAAAACAGTTGTTTATCCGGGCACATTCAACCCCATTACAAATGGGCACACCGACCTGATTCGTAGAGCGTCAAGACTGTTTGATCATGTCATTGTTGCGGTTGGCTCAAGTTCGATAAAAAATACCAATACCCCACGAGATTCTAGAGTTGAGCTTGCCACAAAAGTGCTAGAAGGCATTCCTAATGTTGAGGTCTGTGGATTTAGTGGCTTACTGACAGAATTTGTAAAATCACGTAATTCTAAAATTATACTTCGCGGCTTACGTACAGTTGCTGATTTTGACTATGAGTTCCAACTTGTGGGAATGAACCGAGCCCTAGAGCCCAGCATAGAAACAGTTTTCCTGGCCCCTTCAGAACACCTTGGCTATATCTCATCTACATTGGTTAGAGAAATATCAGCGCTTGGAGGCGATATTAGTCAATTTGTAGACCCTATCGTTAATGAAGCCATGGAAAAATTGTACTCAGATAACAAGAAAGAGATTAATCAATAATGGCTTTGCTAATCACTGACGAGTGCATAAATTGCGATGTTTGTGAGCCCGAATGCCCTAATAAAGCAATCTCAATGGGACCAGACTATTATCAAATAGACCCCAAATTATGTACAGAATGTGTGGGGCATTTCGAAACCTCTCAATGCGTTGAGGTATGCCCAGTAGACTGTATACCGCTCAACCCAGCAAATGAAGAAACGCAAGAACAGCTAATGGAAAAATATAAGCGATTAACTGCTTCTCAATAAAAAGCCCTATCACTCATTAAGTTGTTAAGACTGACAATTAGTACAATACACTGTACTTCGCTGCCCTAACCTAATTTCCTTCAATTCTTTTGCACAGTTCACACAAGGCTCTCCGCCTCTACCATAAACACGAAGCGACTGTTTAAAATAACCGGGTTTTCCATCCCCACCAATGAAATCTCTTAGTGTGGTACCACCTTGCTCAATTGCCTCGGCTAAAATCGTCTTGACTGCTAACACAAGCTTTTCGTAAGAGCTTTTACTGACCTTGCCAGCTTTTCGTCTTGGGCTAATGCCAGCAATAAAAAGGGCTTCGTTTGCATAAATATTCCCAACCCCAACCACAACATGGCTATCCATGATAAAACTCTTAACCGGGGTGTTACGCTTCCTGGATAAAGCAAATAGCGCTTCGAAATTAAAATCGCTTGTAAGAGGCTCTGGGCCAAGCTTTTCCAATAGAACATGCTTGTGAGGCTCACGCCCAACCCAAAGCATACAACCAAAACGTCTTGGGTCATGATACCGTAAAATAGCTCCATTATTCATCACAATGTCGACATGATCGTGCTTTTTTATTTCTTCTCTTGCATTTGAAATTCGTAAGCTGCCAGACATCCCCAAATGGATCATAAGGTTGCCTGCTTCCGTATTGATAAGTAAGTACTTACCCCTTCTGTTAACACTGCAAATAGATTGGTTTTTTAATTTATCACCAATGTCTATTGGGATCGGCCAGCGTAGACTAGGCTGACGGATTACGACTTCCTTTATATTTTGGCCAATAATGTGGGGTTCGATTCCACGGCGTGTAGTTTCTACTTCCGGTAATTCAGGCATGACGTATAATCAGTTCTTCTACTTATTAGTTCATTGATAGTTATGTTGCAAAAATGACAAATTTCACTTCAGCTTTAGGTATCGATACTGGCGGAACCTTTACGGATTTTGTCCTTATAAGCGCTGATAAGACGCTATCTCACAAGGTTTTATCTACTCCAGACTCTCCAGAGCGAGCCATTCTACAGGGGATAACGGAAATGGGTCTAGCGGAAGCTGTTGCTAAAGGTGAGATTAACATCATTCATGGCAGCACTGTCGCAACTAATGCCGCACTTGAAGGTAAAGGAGTTACAACGGCATTCATTACCAACAAAGGCTTTAAAGACATGCTAACGATCGGTAGACAAACTCGCCCGAATCTTTACCATCTTGAAAGCTCTGCCATTATCCCTCCCGTCCCGAAAGAACTTTGTTTGGAAGTAAGCGGAAGGTTTGACGCAGCTGGCAAAGAGCTTGAAGCACCTTCACAGCTAGATTTAGAAGCACTAGTAGAAAAACTTGAGGAACTTAAACCCGATGCTGTAGCGATAAATTTGTTGTTCTCATTTTTGGATAATCGCCATGAAATCATAGTTGAGGACTTCTTGATTAAAAATTTATCATGGCAGCCTTTTATCTGCCGCTCTTCTTTTGTATTGCCCGAATACAAAGAATATGAGCGCGGCATTGCCACTTGGCTAAATGCGTCTTTGAGCCCTTTGATGAGAAATTACTTACTCAAGCTTAAAGCCAAGACCGCTCCGTCTCGCTTATCCATTATGCAGTCTTCAGCAGGTACTATTGATGCCGAGCAAGCAGCAGACCGTGCCGTTAATTTATTACTTTCCGGTCCTGCAGGTGGCCTTGCAGCCGCAAGCTATCTTGCAAAAGTTCACAAAATTACGGGGCTGATGACCTTTGATATGGGAGGTACATCAACTGATGCGGCTTTATTAGACAAAGGTAATGTGCTTCTGAGTAATGAAGGCTCCATTGGAAATTACCCTGTTAGTGTGCCGATGGTTGATATGCATACTATTGGAGCAGGTGGAGGATCGATTGCATATCTTGATTCAGGCTCATTATTACGTGTAGGTCCAGAATCAGCTGGCGCAAAACCCGGCCCAGCTTGTTATGGTTTAGGAGGCACAAAAGCAACTGTTACCGATGCGAATTTGATTCTTGGTCGCTTAGATAGAGAAGCCTTCATGGGTGGAGAGATCGAATTAGATCATAGTACCGCTGCTTACGCAGTAGGGAAAATTGCCAAAAAGTTAGCGCTCACAAACCAGGAAACTGCCATTGGTATAGTAAAAATTGCAAACGAACACATGGCGCAAGCCTTGAGGGCAATTTCCGTAGAAAAGGGGTTTGACCCTAAGCTCTTTCGCTTATGCTGTTTTGGAGGGGCTGGTGGTTTGCATATTTGTGCCCTTGCCGATGCACTTGGCATGACTCAAGCTTTAGTGCCAATGTATGCAGGAGTCTTATCTGCCCTGGGCATGCTATTAGCCCCAATAGAAAGAAATTTATCGCAAAATTATCAAACCCTGCTAGAAAACGCTGATGAAGATAATGTTCATGCCTGTTTTGAAGCCTTGAAAAGCCAGGCCATAGAAGAATTAAAAAAAGAAGATGCCGATATCGTAAAAGCTCAAATATCTTGCAGTGCTGATATGCGTTATCTCGGCCAGTCATCAACTCTAAACGTCGAGTGGCGAGGCAGGGAAGAAAGCGTAAAACGATTTCATGATTTACATGAAAAGCGCTATGGACACCGTCTATCGGGTAAAGCTGAATTAGTGAATTTACGCTTGAGTATTAGAGTTCCCATTCAAAATCATCAGCTTGAAAAACTAGCAAACCAAAAGAATGCTGAGCCAATTGCATTTCGTGAACTTTTTGGCTTTTCAGAAAAACTAGCCGTTTACCAACGTGAAAAACTTTCAGCAGAACAAATAATTAAAGGCCCAGCTCTAATATTAGAGAAAAACTCCACAACATTAATTGGAACTGAATGGTGCGCCAGAACTGATGTTTTTGGCAACTTGTTCCTTGACAAGCTTTAACCTTGAGTAGAGGATAAGCCTATAAATAGGGGCTTTTAGTTAAACTCACCTAGTTAGTGCCTAAAGGCTAGGATAGAGGTCAGGAAAAAATGCAAAGCAGAGTCTTCACATCTTTATTTATCTTAACAGCGGTGATCACTTTAAGTGCTTGTGAGACCACTTCGTCTAGCAGTTCGTCATCTAGTTCATCTTCAAGTTCGTCATCTAGTTCATCAAGCTCTTCATCAGGATCAAGCGGTTCGTCATCTAGTTCATCAAGCTCTACATCAGGATCAAGTGGTTCGCCATCAAGCTCTTCAGGTGCTAGCGCTTCTATGCCAAGCGGTCAAACCAACGGTTCCGGCTCTACAGCATCTAGCAATGGAGGCAGCGCTGGGACTAGCGGCAGAGGAATTGATGTTAGCGTGCAATCAACCGGTTTACCTGGTTTAGACCCTTTTCCAAGCGGTTCTAGTTCAGGCAGTTCAAGTTCAGCTGGAGATATTTTTGGTTCAGATAATTCTGGTTTAGGCACTGGTTCGGGAGCGTCTTCTTCTAGTGGTACAGATCCACTCGGAACACCAACTTTTGGAGGTGGCAGTTCAACCAATGGCACACTTGCTGGTGAATCTGGCTCGAGCGTAGGTGATGATCCCTTTGGAGACCTAGCAAATGGCAGAAACTCAACTATGACCCAAGCTGACCGCCAAGCCGCGCTGGACGCAAGGCTGGAAGAGGGTATGGCTGTCTTCGATGGCATGATCCTCGGAGAGCGTGAAAGGGCTCAAGGAAATGGTGATGTCGCTGGTAATGGGGGGCTTATTGGCGGTGGAAATTCTGAAGGTGGGGCCGATTCAGGCGGGATGACAAATGGTGGCAGCCCAGTTGTGGTAGCCTCTGCTCCTAGCGGATCATCCGGTAATGGAAGAATGCCCCCAATGGGTCGCAGTAGAGAAGGGGACTTCGATAATAGTAACCAGGAAACTTTCCCAGTTCCGGAAGACATACCAAGCGGTAGCGCAGATGATGTGGTTGGACGGCAGTTACGAGAAGCAGCTATGAATGAGCCAGATCCAGAACTAAGAGAAAAATTATGGAACGAATATCGTAACTACACTGGTTTGCCTATACCTGCTGAATCTGAAAATGCCTTGTAAACATAATAATGCGTACCAATAAATAAAAAATAAACGGATAAAAACAGATTGAACATATTTATTAAAGGGAATTCTATGAGCAAGCCGCTTTCTTACTTGTTTATTGCTTTATTGGCTCTGATGATAAGCGCCTGTAGTACTCAAACCGTTAAATCTACAACAGTCACTCAAGCCTTAATAGAAGGGGCTAACATCCCAGAAGACGAGCTTCTCGATATCGGCATTTCTGTGTTTGATCCTGGTTTTGATGAGATTGACGACGATCAGCAAGAGTTAACTTTTGGCGATATACGTGTAGCTGAAACTTACTATTCCGCGAATCTATTAGCTGAAACTCTTCAAAGCACTGGAAACTGGGGTGTAGTTAGGGTTATCCCAGATGACTTAAGTGCTTCTGATGTGGCTGTCCATGGCACTATTCTGCAGTCTGATGGCGAGACCATGATTGTGCGAATAAGGGTCAACGATTCTACTGGCAAGCTTTGGTTCAACAAAGAGTATGAAGAAGTTGTTAGTCGTTACAGTTATGATTCGCGCATCAAGGGCGCTCAGGATTCTTTCCAAGGTCTTTATAATCGCATTGCCAATGACATTCTGTTATACCGCCAACAAAATATTGCTCGTGAAGATGTTCTGAATATACGCACTATCTCGCAGATTCAGTTTGCACGTAGTTTTGCGCCTCAAGCATTTGGCGAATACCTGAGTACAAATAGAAATGGCCTACTCGAGGTTCAACGCCTACCGGCTGAAAATGACCCAACTTTAGCGCGCATCAATATCATCCGCGAGCGCGATTACCTTTATGTAGACACCATGCAAGACTATTACTCTAGTTTTGTTAGACAGATGGAAGAGCCTTATGATGAGTTCAGACGCTTAAGTTATGACGAGGTGAGAAAATTGGATAGGCTTCAGCGTGAGGCTCGCCGCAATATGATTCTCGGAGTTGCCGCTATTGTTGGCGGCTTAGCAGCAACGCAAAGCGATTCAGCTATGGCAGATGCAGCAGTTTTTGGAGGTTTAGCCGGAGGCGGTTGGTTAATCAAAGAAGCATTAAACACCAGTGACGAAGCTCAAATGCATGTCGAAGCTCTCGCCGAGCTGGGGCAATCTATGGAACGTGAAGTGGCTCCGCAAACAATTGACCTTGAAGAAAGGACAGTGACTTTGTCTGGCAATGTTGAAGCACAATATCAACAGTGGCGAGAAATTCTTGCTGATATGTATGCAAACGAAATCGGCTTACCCCCCCAGCAAGAAGAAATATGACCTGTATCCCTGACGCGTAGTAGTATACAGCATGACTGAAAACTCCCCGCAAGAATCTGAATCAGGATTTACTCCGAAAGAAGCAGCCGCGCCAGTTTTCGGTATGGGCGATCTCGAAGCTCGTAAAATTCAGCAGCAACAACAAACTAAGATACTCTGGGGTATTTTCGGCTTGTTGATGCTACTGGTTGTTGGTGTTCTGTTTCTTCTGCCTCGTTTTATTTCTAGCCCTGACCCAGCCAATATTGCTCCTGTTGTAATTCCTGTTGAACGACCAAGGCCTCAGCAAGCATTTTCGCCTTTCGAAGAAGCACAGATGCTGCGAGAACGCGAAGAAGCTCAAGAGGTTCTTGCTCAAATTCTTGATCTACAAGAAGCGCTAGAAGATATAGGGGTAGAAAGCTGGGCTGAGGAAAAATATGCTGCAGCATTAATAACAGCTAGTGAAGGCGATAGTGCTTATCGGGAGCAAGATTTTACTGGTGCAACCGAAGTTTACCAAACAGCTTTATTGGCCTTGAATGAGCTTGAAAGCTCTAGCCTTGAGGTTTTTTCAAACTCTATCTCTGATGGTTATGCTGCAATCCTTGAAAAAAATGCTGCGCTAGCTGAAGCTTCATTTAGAACAGCCTTGTTAATTAATTCAGAATCAGAAGAGGGCCAAAATGGGCTTAATCGAGCACTTATATTACCTGAAGTTCTCAACTATCTAGAGCAGGGTGATCAAGCACATGACAATGGTGAACTGGAACAGGCTCTTGAGTTGTATCAACAAGCTCTAACCATAGACAGCGCTAATCAAACTGTTGCGGAGGCTATTACGAAAACCCGCCTTGATATTCTTAATCGTGATTTCCTTAACTATATGTCAGCCGGCTTTAACGCTATTCAAGCAGATAAGCCTGAACAAGCCTTAAACTCTTTCAATCAAGCTTTGAGCTTGAAACCAGAATCACCTGAGGCTCTGTCTGCTATTTCTCAAGCAAAAGACAGAATTAGCTCACGCGACCTAAGCATCCAATTAAGCTTGGCTCAGGAATATGAAAGCGTCGAGAATTGGCAAGATGCGCTCACTGCATTTAACAAGGCCCTGGATATAGACCCAAATATTGTAGCAGCCATACAAGGACAACAACGCTCTGAAATTCGCCTGAAGCTCGATACTTATCTAAAAAATATTCTGAATGAACCCTTACGTTTAGAAGAAGAAGCAGTCTACCAAGAGAGCATTGCAGTCTATAATCAAGCGCTAGAATTAGTGAATGCTGCAACTGAAACGACACAAAATGCTGCAGCAAATAGTGCAGCATTTACAGATGTCCGAAATACTCGTCTTTATCAGCAGCTGCTCGATTTGCGCACTTATCTAGACAAAGCACGTATGCCACTAGCTGTCACTTTGAATTCTGATGGCTTAACTAATGTTACGGTTTATCGAGTTAGTGAACTCGGTTTGTTTAACTCTCATATCCTTAACCTGAATCCTGGAAATTACATCGCCGTTGGTGTTCGCGCTGGATATCGTGATGTAAGAGTAGAGTTTTCGGTTCCCTTTAATGGCCCAGCCCCTCTTGTCACTGTTGTCTGTAATGAGCGTATTTAAATGAGCAAGGATCAAAACCCTCAGGCCAAAACAGAACATGATGACATCATTACGCCGATAGATTTCTCTCCGAATGATACTGCTGCGGATAAATTCAAGCTTCAGCTGAGCCCGGTAAAAATTGCTCTCGCTGTACTGCTACTTTTTTTTGCTTTAACAGCCTGGTTCATCCTCTCTGCGAAATCAGTTTTTATAGATGCTCAACCGCTAGAGAGTATTGTTGACGTGCACTCTCCAATGGCTTTAAAAATTGGTCCACGCTACCTAATGCTGCAAGGTGATTATGATATTAGCGTTAGCGCGAAAGGCTATTATGACTTTGATACGACTGTCTCAGTTAGCTCTGAGAAAGCCCAAACCTTCGAGCTTGATTTGTTACCCTTACCTGGCTTTCTTAACCTTAATACTGGATCTGGTACGCAAGGCGCTCAAGTTTATATAGACGGTGAAGAACTTGGGTTCACTCCTTTAAACAGAATTCAATTAGCCGCTGGTGAACATGAAATCACTTTAGAAACACAACGTTACGAACCTAGACAACAAAGCATTGCTATTGAAGGCCGGGAACAAGAACAAAGTCTGGAACTTGAATTACTGCCGGCATGGGCCACTCTCTCTTTTTCCACTGCTCCGGCAGGGGCGACTGTGACTGTCGATGGAGAAGATATTGGTGTCACACCTTTATCGGCAGAAGTCTTAGCCGGAGAGCATGAAGTCTTACTTAAACTAAATGCTCATAAAGCTTGGACAAATACAATTTCTGTCACAGCTCGTGTAGATCAAACCTTGCCTACAATTGAGCTAGAAGAAGCAGATGGTTTGGTTTTACTGCAATCAACTCCTAGCAATGCGGGGGTAACTCTTAATGGCGACTATCAAGGACAAACTCCACTAGAGATAAGCGTGCCTCCCGATAACTCATATGAACTAACCTTCTTTTTAAACGGGTATGAGGAAGCTAAGCGGACGATTGAAACGAAAGCCGACGAAGAGCTTTCACTTTCTGTAAGTCTCGACCCTATTTTAAGTTCCGTAACAGTCCTTGCTAATCCAGCAACAGCTCAACTTTATATTAATGGGGAGTTACGCGGCTCTGCTAACCAAACAGTAGAGCTACTTGCTGCAACTCAAACTATTGAGATTCGCGCTGAAGGCTATGTACCCTTTTCGCAAGAGTTTATTTCACGTCCTGGTTTAGAGCAGCAACTTAATGTCTCCTTGATAACACTAGAGCAAGAGCGCATAAACAACATCCAAGCTATGATTACAGCCAGTAATGGGCAAGAGCTCAAGCTGCTCTACCCTGGAAACTTTGTCATGGGAGCATCTCGACGTGAAGCAGGACGCCAAGCAAATGAGTCCTTACGTTCTGTAAGCTTAAACCAGCCTTACTATCTCTCATTAACGGAAGTGACCAATGCACAATTTGCCTTATTTGATGCCTCACATTCTTCTGGTGTAATCGATCGAATTTCATTGAGTAATAACAACCAACCGGTTGTAAACATCACTTGGGAACAAGCAGCGCTTTATTGTAATTGGCTCAGTGAACAAGAAGATCTTCCGCTGTTTTATGAGGTTCAAAATGGCAGGGTAGTGGGGTCAAATATCGGCAGCTCGGGCTATCGTTTACCAACCGAAGCAGAATGGGCCTGGGCCGCTCGTGTAGAAAGCAACGACCCTACCAGCCTGCTTAAATTTCCATGGGGGCCTGAATTACCTCCACCTGAACGCCACGGCAATTATGCTGATATAAGTGCTGGAACAATTCTTGGCAGAATTATCACAAACTATAACGATAGCTTTGTAGCCTCTGCACCAGTAGCCTCTTTTGCGCCAAATGCTAATGGCTTTTATGATCTTGGTGGCAATGCAGCAGAATGGGTTCATGATTATTATGGCACGGCTATTGAGCTAGGCAGCAACATTGAAATTGATCCCTACGGCCCAGAAAGTGGAACCTATCATGTTGTCCGCGGATCGAGCTGGGCTCATGGCACGGTTACTGAGCTTCGTCTTTCCTATAGGGATTACAGTAATGAAGCCCGCGACGATACTGGATTTAGGGTGGCAAGAACTTTAGTTCCCTAAAACTCTATCTCCATAGTTTTAAATATCAGGCCCCTCTGAAAATTTTTAATAGTGAAGGCGGCTATGACTTACGACGAATACAATAAATTTTGCCAAGCACTTCCAGCTGTCAGTCATGTAGTCCAATGGGGAGGCGCTCATGTCTGGAAGGTAGGTGGGAAGGTACGTGGGAAGGTATTCGCAATTGGCGGTTGGGGAGATGAGGGTAAGCCAGCTTTTACATTTAAAGTTTCAGAGTTATCTTTTGAAATTTTGCGCGATCAACCTGGCTTAAAGCCAGCATCTTATCTTGCTTCTCGCGGTATGAAATGGATTCAACATTATAATAACTCGAGTATGTCTGATGCTGAATTGAAAGATTATATAGAAGACTCTCACCGAATTGTTTCCTTGGGCTTAACAAAAAAACTACAAAAAGAACTCGGCCTCAATCAAGCCTAAATAACTTATCTTTTCGTGTAAGAATCGCTATATCTGAAGAAAATCTAGCTTCTTTTAATTGAAAGACTTCCATCACTAAAAGAAATTTTTTCTATGCTTTTATCGTCTTGATTAATTGCTAATAAGTTCATACCTAAGCGAATATATTTATAACCATAACTTTCTATTATACTTATTAAGCTTTGCTGATTCGATTTAATGATTTCAATAAAAATCATTGGTTTATGGGTTGTTATCAATTCGATAGCGCCATTTAAAACTTCTTCTTCCATCCCTTCTACATCAATTTTAAGAAGATCTACACGAGTTAATGCTAATGAATCTAATGTAATTAAATCGATTTCTTTACTAGCTTTTGCATAATCAATTTCTTGTTCTATTAATTCATTATTTGCTCGTTTCTTAAGCTCGAAACTTCCGAATGAAGCGGGTTTCAAATAGTTTGGTTCAGGAATGCTAATTTTTCCGTTACTCGAGCCTAAAGCAAGATTCTTAGCAGCAGCATTGAGACAGTTATTAAGGATGATATTTCCCGCTAGGGCATAAAAAATTTTCTCTTGTGCTTCAAAGGCGATCACTTCTCCCCAAGCCGTCATCAAATTAGCCCACTCAATTGTATGTACGCCAATATTTGCTCCACAATCTAAGGCAACAACACCATCCCCATAAGTATCATGCCTAAGCTTTAATAATTCTAAAATCAGTTGTACATCCTTTTTGTCATAACAGGAATTATTCATCAACTGATGACCTACACCATAAGCTTTATCCTCAGATACTCTGTGATAATCATTTTTATTAATAATCATCGTTCCATGGTGAGTTGACATTAATACGAATGGAGCGAGTTTAGAGCTTTTCATTTTACTTCCTATTGTTATCTTCGTTCTTAATCCATGACTCTTACTATAAGCATATCAAAGCTAGAGTGTCGATTAAGAATAGATGAACTAATACCTATCAAACAGTTCGCACCCCGTGCGTAAGATTTAAGATTGCTCAAAGTTATATGCTTTAAAGTTTTCCCAAAGCGCGGTCGCAACCGGTCCAAGTATCTGTTTTTTATTCTTAACAATGTGGTAATTTGAAGACATATTATTTTTAGAATCCTCCAGTGCGAGCGCAACTAAAGAGCCGTTTTCTATGCTTGGTTGTGCAAGATGGCCTGGCAATCTTCCCCAGCCCATGCCACTTTCAATAAGCATTTTCTTAGTAGAAAAATCATTCGCGTACCAACGTCTTTGTCCGTCTTGTACCCCCAGCTCTTTATTTTTACTACCCTTGCCAGAATCTTGCACGATAATTTGATATTCATTTAGCAAATCTCGACTTGAGCTGAGCTCCGGATGGCGTGCTAACAGTTTCGGAGCGGCAACATTTATCATAGTTCCAGCTATTAAAAAGTGTGACTGCAAACTAAAGCCATACTGAAAGACCTCATCCCATGGCGAAATGCAGAGGGTAGCCTCTTGCTTGTCCACAGCCTCTACCGCACCAGTTATATATTCTTGCCTTAACACTATTTGGGTGTCTGGGAATTGATTTTGGACCGATTCAAGCAGTGGCAAAATTTCTTTTAAATTAAACGTCGCCTCGATCGCCACGGTAATGCTTGCTTCATTGCCCTTAGCAATATGATTCGCAATTTGCTGCAATGATGAAGCTTCATCGACTAGACGTAAGGCATACTGATAAACCATTTTGCCTTCATCAGTTAATTCCAAGCGATAATTTGACCGGTTAAACAAAGTTAATTGTAATGTCGACTCCAAGTGCCTAATACCTTGGCTTATGGCTGGCTGTGTCTTGTGAAGAAGCTTGCTGGCCTGGCTTAGTGAACCCAGCTCCGCCACAGCTTTGAACATAATCAATTGATCGAGCTTCATGAGTTCTGACCCAGAATCATATAAATCATTAGTTTATATCTTCTTAATAAGTATTCAATATTAATTAACTTTCTGTTTGTAGATACTGCTAAGCTGCATTAAGTGAATCTAATGCTCTATAAAAGTTTATTATCTGCCCCATAAACTAAGCGGTAAGGGCGTGATGGTTTCACAACAATTTAATACTTAGGAGATAGTATGAGTAAAACAAGATCAGTAATCGTTTGGATATGCATTGCTTTAGCCACTTTAGGCTTCGGCGCGGCAGGTATTGCTAAGATAATGGGAGTAGAACAGGTTCATATGTCATTCGCCATCATGGGCTTACCCGTTTGGTTTGGCTATTTTATTGGCGCTTGTGAGGCGCTTGGGGCTGTAGGCTTATGGATTCGTAAATTAAGTTTTTACGCTGCGTCTGGTTTGCTAATCATTATGTTGGGTGCAATTTACTTCCATTTACGTTTTGATGAAATTCCTACTGCAATACCAGCTGTTGTTCTTAGTGCATTATTAATAAACATTATGTTTGCACGAATTGGCGATCGATATAAACCTTAAATCAAAGCCAAGTAATACATCGTCAAACTAATGACGTGTATAGTTTACATCTCTCAGTAGTAGCAGACTATTGCACTGCTGAGAGACCTTTACCCTTCAGTTTTCAAGCCATTCAAACAAAGCTTCCTCGATATCCAACCATCTTAATCTAAGCAAAATTAGAATTACGATCTTGTTGCTCTTAGCATATACTTTAAAAGTTAAGAGAATTTGACCGCTATTGAAACCAGGTTGAAACATGAAAGATCCTTATGAAATACCAGGGCTTAATGTTTACCTTCAGGTATTCGTGACAATTGTGTCGATCAGTATGCACACCTTCCTAACTCGAAAAAAAGTTAGGAAAGAAACACTCACCGAACTTATAACAATCTACACAATTGGGCTCGCTGGTTGGTTTACCATTATGAGCGGTCTCTTTGGTCACATACTATATGCCGACCAAGTTGCCGAAGGAATTGGTTGGCTATTGAACAGTGGTTTTCAAATGGAACTTGGCTTTGCCTCAATTGGTATGGGACTAGTTGGTTTTTTAAGCTTCTGGAATAAAGCCTACTGGTTTCCTTTCATTTTAATGAAATTTATTTTTAGTTGGGGTGCAGGTTTAACCCATATTTTGCACATACTCGAACACAACAACCTTTCTCCAAATAACGCTGGAGTTATTCTTTATCAGGACTTTATATTTTCTGTTGTTATGCTTGTCTTATACTTTTTGTACACAAGAGAACAATTTGATCATGCCTGATATTGAATTTAGCTCTCAAGAGAAAGAAGAAATTGTTCAAAAAATTAAAAAATATTTTGCGAAAGAGTTACAGCAAGAAATTGGCCTTTTTGATGCAGAATTCCTATTGGATTTTTTTACCAAGGAAGTTGGTGCGTATTATTTTAATCGTGGCCTTTATACGGCTCGAGACATCGTAGAAAGTAAAATTCAATCGATTGACGAAGAGCTATTTTCTGTTGAAATGGAAACTCAAAAATGATCTTTAAAATAATCTCGACTTGAGTTAAACGTCTCTTCTTTGACAATTCCTATTTTTAGACCTATTGGGTTTGTGCTTTTAAACTTTCTTTATTTTATGAAAGCATAATTCATAGAAACTGATAGAAGCATTAACAAAAGAGAAGTGAGGAGCAAAGAACAGAGGAAAGCGAATCAGTTCCATCGTGCACGAACTTGTTCAAAGTTTGAAGCCATTTTTTCCGGGTCATGGGGTACTTTGAAAAAACCATGAAAATGGCCATTGGGGTTTATCAAAGCTATTTCACCACTATGGGTCACCAGATAATTCTCACCCTCTCCTGGTAGGTAACCAAAAGCAATATTCAGCTGTGATGAAAGATTGAAAATATCAATGTACTCCCCCGTTAAAGCGAGATTATCTTTATTAAAAAAAGTGACATAGTCTTTTAGTCTATCAGGGGTATCACGTTGAGGATCTACGCTCACCATAATCACTTGGGTGTCGTCATTATAGTCTTCAACTGCTTCTAGAATTTGAGAAAACTGCTTCAAAGTTGACATTGTGAGAGGGCAAATATCTGGGCAGAATGTATAACCAAAGAATATTAAAGACCACTTACCTTCAAGGATTTCTTTGTTCACAATTTCATTGTCGTAATTCAGTAAAGAAAAGTCACTAAAACGCCTTGGGACATCATATATAAATAGACCGTTTTCAGAGAGCTGCTCATTAGTCAGAGGAGCAGGCATAAGAATACGATTAAAAGTTAAGCCCAATACGATTGCCATAAATGCTGCGCAAAGAAGGACTGTTTTTCCGACACCTTTTTTCATTTAAATATAATGATCTATTAAGAGAGCAATAAACAATGCTATTAAATAAAAAATTGAATAGCGAAAAGTTTTCATAGCCGAGGTTGATTTCGTTCCTACCATTAAAACGATAGAGTGATACATAAAGCCAAGGCCTAGTAGCACAGCTGCGACTAAATAAATTAGCCCGCTCATACCTGTTAAGTAAGGCAGTAAACTGACCAAAAGCATAATAATGGTATATAGCAAAGAGTGCAGCTTCGTGAGTGCTTCGCCATGAGTAACCGGTAACATAGGGATATCCGTCTTGGCGTAATCTTTTTTACGGTGAATAGCCAAGGGCCAGAAATGGGGAGGAGTCCAAGCAAAGATGACTAACACCAATAACAATCCCCCGGGGTCAACTGAGCCAGTAACAGCCGTCCAGCCCAATAATGGTGGCATAGCTCCAGACAAGCCACCAATCACAATATTCTGAGGCGTCGCTCGCTTTAGATATCCTGTATAAATAATGGCATATCCAACAAACGAGGCCAGTGTTAGCCAAGCGCAAAGTGGATTAACCAAAAATATGAGTATTACCATTCCAAGTAAACAAATACTTAAGGCAAAAATTAAAGCTTGCTTGGGAGAGACTTTGCCTTGAGGAATAGGGCGTTTAAGAGTGCGCTGCATTATGGTATCGATGCGATAATCTATTAAATGATTAATCACTGCTCCAGCGCTAGCTACTAAAGCTATACCCACATTACCCCAAATTAGGGCATCAAGAGGCACCATCCCAGGAACAGCCAAGAACATACCGACCAATGAAGTCAGTATCATCATCATTACTACTCGAGGCTTACACATCTCGTAATAATCACGCCATGTGGCTTTTTTTCTAATACTGATTTCAGTCATGGTCAAAACATACCGCTGGTAGTTTTATGTAGCCGATAATTCAAGGTTACAAGGCTGAGCAATAATAATGCACCTCCAGCATTGTGAGCAACCGCTACCCATAAAGGTAGTGACCACAGAATATTGCTAATTCCCAATGAGACCTGAAGGATCAGTAAACCTAATATGATATGGGTCAATGCTCTTAATGGAGAATGTGCACTGTTTCGATAAAGCTGCAGTATTAAAAAAGCCATAAAGAAAGTAACAATCAAGGCTCCGACGCGATGCACAAAATGAATTGCCACTCGCGCTTCGCCATCCATCTGACCACCAAGATAATTTGGCCCAATGTCTTGGAATATATTAAAACCACTTGCCATATCCATTGCCGGCAACATTTGGTTCTGACACGTTGGGAAGTCTGGACATGCCAAAGCTGCATAATTAGAGCTTAACCAGCCGCCCAAAGCGATCTGAACTATTACCAAAATCATTGCAACCATTGCAAAAGGTTTTAAGCTAATCCAATTTCTCAATGGCATCGCTGGCTGTGGCCATGGCCTATTATCAAGCCGGAGAGTCAAAAGCCATAACAAGCTCAAGGTAGTGAATCCTCCAAGCAGGTGAGAAGTTACCACTTGCGGCCAAAGGTTAAGGGTAACTGTCCACATTCCAAAGAGGCCTTGCAGTATCACCATAAACAACAAAAACACTGGCAACTTAAGAGGCTGAGCATCACGCTTTCGATTTTTCCAAGTAATGACATTTATAATAATAATTAAGAAACCTAGGGTGCTTGCAAAATATCGATGCACCATTTCCGGCCAAGCTTTTTCTTGCTCAAAAGGGGCATGTGGATAAAGCTCTTCGGCTTCGACAATTTCACTCTGAGTTTCGGGCATCCATAAGAAGCCATAACATCCTGGCCAGTCTGGACAGCCAAGACCGGCATCGCTCAATCGGGTAAAGGCTCCTAACACAACAACACTAACTGCAAATATTGTTGCACTTAGAGTTAAATAATAGGCGGGTTTATGACTTTTCATTGTCCGTTTTCTCAATTTCTTCTCTGATTAGTAACTAATTGTTAACCAAGACTAGATCGATCCAGTAACTTTTCAATATCCTCCAAAATTTCATCTGGTGTATTCTCTGGAGTGAAGTACATCATGACATTACCCAAAGGGTCGGCTACAAAAATATAGTGCTCTGCAATTGGATCACCAACTTCTGGAAGCTTTGCCGCTAGTTTCTCCCGTAATGACTCTTCAGAACTATATACGACGGTCATATTGATAAAAGATTCATCGAACATTAACTCAGTTCTATCATCAAAAGCTGCTCGCTTTGTCCCAACATTTACATAATAACGCTTTACTCGATCGGCATCCCCAGATAGTAAGCGATGCAGCTGGCGCAGATAGAAAAGTCTATCTCCACAAGCCTGATCGCAACTATTTGTGCCAAGGAAAATTAAAGTCCATGGTCGTGGTTCATAGTCTTCAAGATCAATTTGTAGCACCATCTCTTCAAAAGGCAAGAATTCTTCAGTGCCGTTTTCATCGACCATGCCAAAGTCTGTTATATCCATTACAGGTTGAATCAATACGCCATTATTAGTAGTGGACCTTACGCCAACACCTTTCATAGTATTAAAAGAGAAGGTTGCCAAACCAAGCGGCAAAGCAACAGCTATAAGCAGTAATGTTAGTTTAAGTTTATTTTTATCCAAGCCTTTACTCTCCTTGCTGTTCTGATCCAGCAAGCTTTCTAGTCGTCTTATTTGTGCTAACCCAAGTGTA
>CBFIHS010000007.1:0-64401 GCA_965662565.1 Pseudohongiellaceae bacterium
ACCACTGGACTGCATAAGCCCTATGCTTTTCTGGAGATGTTGTAATTACCGGCCAATTTCTAATGTATACCCCAGGCTCTAATTCATTCAGTCTTACCGTGTAAGGAAACAGCTCATATTCTTCAGTCAGGAGTTGTCCGAGAGAACTAGAAATTTTTGTAATATCTGGGCTTTGAATAACCTTTGGCCAACTATCTGTTTCGACTTCTTCGCCTAACATAAACTGTTCGCCAAGAGGGACGTATATCACACCAGATAATTTTACTCTTTCTTCAAAGCTTTCAATTTTAGGCAAAATATCTCTGTATTCATTTTGCGGAATCCAGCCACGATTTAGGATCACAAGTTGCCTATTATCAGTATAAAAAGGGCTAAGCACTTCGAAACCAGCCTTTCCTTCGTAAATCTTGTTATCCAGCAAAAAGCTATGCTCATTGTCGAACAGCCCAACTAAACTAACGGGTATATACTGCATGTCACCATCGAGATCTAATGAAGATAAATCAACGGCCTGGGCTCTTTGACGACTCTCATACAAAGTTTGTAAGTCCACTTTTTCTTGCTCTCTTGTAAGCTGCCAAAACCCTAAGGAAATTAATAATGGCAGTAACAAAAGTGTGAAAAGCGTAAGCTTCCAGTCAAATCGATAATTATTTAATCTTGCAAACATGGGCTTTTGGTTTCCGATGGCTTACTCTGCTAGAATGAAGTTTTTGTTTAGCAGGGCAGTATTTTGTTAAAAGTCATCATTGTAATACTTTTGATTGCCATAATCGTGAGCTTATTTAGTGGTGCGGTTTTCTTTTTTAAAGATCAAGGAAATGAAAAGAAACGCACCTTGTATTCGCTTGGCATTAGAGTGACGCTAGCGATACTTCTAATGATTTGCATAGTCTATGGCGTCGCCTCAGGCCAGCTAACCCCTAGCACACCTTGGTATAACCCCTAATTAACTATTATATTTTCTGATGACAGCCCTAGTGGTATCGATTTAGCATAAGGCTTTAGGGAACTTGCTGATAGCGAAGCTAATAAGGCATTTCAACCTTAGGGAACGCACTCTTTAGATATCGTGTTTTCGCGAATTAGCTAGACTATCAGCAGATTAAACGTTTTTATCAAAGCAGATAGACGAAGAAGAATAAGCAAACCCAAACGACATCAACAAAATGCCAGTACCAAGACGCTGCCTCAAAACCAAAATGATCTTCTGGTTTGAAGTGTCCTTTAATAGTACGAACTAGCATTACTCCTAACATAAAAGCCCCTAAAGTCACATGAAAACCATGGAAGCCTGTTAGTAAGAAAAATGTCGAACCATAAATTCCTGAGTTCAAGGTTAAGCCTAATTCACTATAAGCTTCCATATACTCTTCAATTTGTAAAAAGATAAACACAATTCCTAGAGCTACTGTAATTGCCAGAAATGTTGTTAATTGTTTACGGTTATTATTTTTCAAGCCAACATGAGCAAAATGACAGGTAACACTAGAAGTTAACAGAATAATTGTGTTCCAAAGAGGTAAATATTCAAGAGCGTGGCCCCATCCTCTCCATGCCATAGACTCTTCTGGATTTTCAAACAAAGCTTCATTTGGGTTAGCAATTACCGGCCAAGATCCCTCAAATTCAGGCCAAAGCATAGCACTAGCACCCCTGCCTCCTTCACCAGAAAGCCATGGAACAACTAGTTCGCGAACATAAAAAAGAGCGCCGAAGAAAGCGGCAAAGAACATAACTTCAGAGAAAATAAACCAATACATTCCCAGCACATAAGAACGCTTTAACTGTGCACTTGGGAGTCCTTGATGATTTTCACGGATACTAGTACCAAACCAGTTGTATAAAACGGTTGCTAAGGTACCAAAACCCAAGACAGTAATTACCGTAGAAAAGCCAGTGCCTTCTGCAGCTTTAATATCATTCAGAATATTTCCCATTCCATAAACAAAGAGGAATAAACCAAGAGAAGCAAAAATAGGGAATTTTGATTGATCCGGAACGTAGTATGTTTCATATGTACTGTTTGTATTTTCAGTCGCCATTACAGCTTTCCACCTTTTTACGAGTAACTAATTATTAATTAATATCTTTCTTTTAACGTTCTTAAAACGATTACTGCTTTTTCCTAAACTTGTTTCAATTGATGCTCTCTGCTTGCTGATAGCTCGCTGTAACGTCAAAGAGTGTATAAGATAAAGTCAGCTTTGTTATATCTTCTGGTATATCTTGATCTATAAAAAACATTAACGGCATATCCACTTCTTCTCCTGCCGTTAACCTCTGTTCATTGAAACAAAAACATTCAGTCTTGTGTAAATAATCTGCCCCTTTAAAGGGAGAAACGCTTGGCACCGCTTGTCCAACCATATCGTTCTGACTAGGGTTGTGTGCATAAAACATAACTTGTGTTAACTCACCAGGATGCACTTGTACTTGCGTAACTTCAGGTTCAAACCCCCAAGACATGTTCGCATTGTTCATTGCTATGAACTGAACTGTGACTAATCGATCAGTGTTCACTTCAGCATCAACCGCTTCATAAGTATATCGACCACCTGTTTTGCCGTTGAGACCAGTAATGTCGCAGAACACATCGTAAAGAGGGACTAGTGCAAAACCAAATGCAAACATACCAACAGCACCAAGAAGCAATTTACCCACCAACTGGGCTTGCGTCTTTTGGTGCTGCTTGTTGCCATTAGTTTCGCTCATTTTAATCTCAATCAAGCCTTAGATTAGTGAGTGCTTTCCGGAACAGCTGGAGGCGTTGTAAAGGTGTGATAAGGAGCTGGTGATGGCACAGTCCACTCCAAACCATGTGAGCCTTCCCAAACTTCTGCAGTAGCTTTCTTACCGCCGCGAACACATTTAATAACAATGTATACAAACAACAACTGAGAAAAACCGAACAAGAAACCACCAATACTTGAAACCATATTCCAGTCAGCAAACTGAAGCGCATAGTCAGGGATACGACGAGGCATACCAGCTAAACCTAAGAAATGCTGAGGGAAAAACAAAACGTTTATACCAACGAAAGATAACCAGAAATGCAATTTACCAAGGTTCTCATCGAACATATTGCCAGTCCATTTAGGTAACCAGTAATAAGCAGCTGCCATTATTGAGAAGACAGCACCTGGGACTAGTACATAGTGGAAATGAGCTACAACAAAATAAGTATCGTGGTATTGGAAATCAGCTGGCGCAATCGCAAGCATTAATCCTGTAAATCCACCCATGGTAAATAGAACTACGAAAGCAATGGCGAAAAGCATTGGTGTTTCAAAAGTAATAGAGCCTTTAAACATCGTGCTGATCCAGTTGAAAACTTTTACGCCTGTCGGCACAGCAATCAACATCGTCGCGTACATAAAGAACAACTCACCCGCTAGTGGCATGCCTGTAGTAAACATATGGTGAGCCCAAACAATAAATGACAAGAAGGCAATTGAAGACGTTGCATAAACCATCGATTCATAACCGAATAAACGCTTGCGAGAGAAAGTTGGAATAATTTCAGAGACCACACCAAAAGCTGGCAGAATCATAATATACACTTCAGGATGACCAAAGAACCAAAATACATGCTGGAATAAAACAGGGTCACCGCCACCAGCTGCGTTAAAGAACGACGTACCAAAGTGGATATCAAATAGCATCATAGTCACAACACCAGCAAGAACCGGCATTACGGCTAAAAGTAGGTAAGCTGTGATTAGCCATGTCCATACGAAAAGTGGCATCTTCATATAGGTCATGCCTGGAGCACGCAAATTCTGAATAGTCGCAATAATATTAATGGACCCCATAATTGATGAAGCACCCATAATGTGAACGGCAAATATAAAGAAGGTTACTGTAGAAGGTGCATAGGTCGTTGAAAGTGGAGCGTAAAATGTCCAGCCAAAGTTCGGAGCGCCAGCCTCCATTAATAAAGTAGATGCAAGCATGGCGAAAGCAAAAGGAAGAATCCAAAAGCTCCAGTTGTTCATTCTTGGAAGCGCCATATCGGGAGCACCGATCATCATTGGTAGCATCCAGTTTGCTAAGCCCACAAAGGCTGGCATTACTGCACCAAAAACCATTACCAGGCCGTGCATAGTGGTCATTTGATTGAAAAAGTTTGGCTCTACAAACTGTAAGCCTGGTTGAAATAGTTCAAGGCGGATTACTAATGCGAAGCTTCCACCCAACAAGAACATAGCCAAACTAAACCATAAATACAAAGAACCAATATCTTTATGGTTAGTCGTAAACAACCAACGAGTTAAACCTTTGGCAGGACCATGATGATGATCATCGTGGTCGTCATGATGGGTGTCGTGACCATCTAAAGCGCCTATATTACTCATATTTATTCCTCACTCTCTCAATACTACCTATTCTTACTTATTCTTCTAACTCAAAAAAATTTGTACTACTCAGCCTGCATTTCAAGCACTTCAACCGGAGTAATAAAATCGCCAACACTGTTTCCTAAAGCGTTGCGCTCATAGGTTACAACAGCAGCCACATCCACAGGATTTAGCTGGGCACCAAATGCAGCCATAGCTGAACCAGGCTTTCCATTAAGAACAATATCTACGTGGTCTTCAATTGGACCAATCGCAATTGCACTACCTGTTAAGGCTGGGAAAGCTGGGGGCAGGCCTTGTCCATTTTCCTGATGGCAGGCCATACAGAAAGTACGGTAAACAGTCTCGCCTTGTGCAACTAACTGCTCTAGAGTCCAATCTTGTCCAGCAAGCTCTGCTACTGCAGCTGCTTGGGCTTGTCGCTCTGAATACCAAATATCAAAATCTTCTTCAGAAACTACTTCTACAACTACTGGCATAAAGCCGTGGTCTTGGCCACATAATTCAGTACATTGGCCACGATAAGTTCCAAGCTCCTCAGCAATTACCCAAGACTCATTAATAAAACCAGGAATTGCATCTTTTTTAACAGCAAAATCGGGAACCCACCAAGAATGAATAACATCTGCTGCTGTTAAAAGGAAACGCACTTTTTTACCGGCTGGAATTACCAAAGGCTCATCCACTTCTAGAAGGTAGTTTTCACCTTTTTCATCAAGACCTGCAATTTGATCATCGGTAGTTGCCAAATTACTAAAGAAGCTAACTTCTTCACCTTCATCGTCTAAGTAGGTGTACTGCCAGCGCCATTGATAGCCGGTCACCATAATATCTAATTCAGATTCAGAAGAATCATAAATTTGTCTTAGAACTGCGGTCGAAGGAATAGCCATTGCCACCAAGATGATCACTGGGATAACTGTCCAAATTATTTCTAAAGTTGTGTTTTCATGGAAAGAAGCTGATTTGGCACCTTTTGATTTACGGTATTTCACCAATGACCAAATCAAAACCCCATAAACAACGACACCAATCACTGCACAGATGGCAGTAATTAACATGTGCAGGTCATAAGTGACTCGACTTATTTCTGTAACACCCACGGGCATGTTTAAACCACTTCTTTCAGCAGCACTTGCCGTATTAATAAGAAACAGAACACTTAAAAAACCTAATAAAAACTTTATCTTTGGCTGCATTCGCCATCTCTCCACGTTTTCGTTAATTCTTTATTCCGGCCAGACTAAAGCCTAGGCCTACCGCCATTTGCAAAAATCGTTCATCCATGAAAATCGGCTAATGTAAGATAATTTTCATAAGCCTAATTTTAGCTGAGTGCGACAAATCGCCGCACATTATATCAATATCTTTGCCTGAAAGGCTATGCACTATGGCCTCTTGGTGGCCTGATTTATGTCAAATTTTCTCGAATTAAAAACTTCGATAGCTAAATAGCCAGTATTTCTAACATCATGGCATAATATGTTCGCCCTTTATTTATTTTTGGAAGCATTTATGAATGTTAGAAATTACCTAGACTTTTCTCCCAAGATAGCCGCTGGCGTTTTTGTCGACAGCACTGCGGTTGTCATTGGCCGAGTTGAAATTGGCGCTGATTCCTCAATTTGGCCTTTAACTACTGTTCGCGGCGACGTTCAACAGATTACTATAGGGTTACGCACTAACATCCAAGACGGATCAGTACTGCATGTGACCTCGCCGGAGTCTATAGGGCCTGATGGTTTTGCATTGAGCATTGGGAATGATGTAACTGTTGGGCACCGAGCTATTTTGCATGGCTGCACAATACATGATCGAGTATTAGTTGGAATGGGTGCGATCGTTATGGATGGAGCTACCATCAACACCGATGTCATCATTGGCGCTGGTAGTGTTGTGTCACCTGGCAAAACTCTCGAAAGCGGCGGCCTTTATGTCGGCTCTCCAGCGGTACGTATCCGTGACTTGCAACAAAAAGAATTAGAGTTTCTCAGATACAGCGCTCGACACTATGTGAGATTGAAAAACTTGCATCAAAGTCAAACTGAATCTTTATAGATTGCTTTATTAGATAGCTGCCTGTGAAAAGTTCTTCAGAGCTTCCTCAAGGCTTGCATAATTGGCGCGGTATTAGGCCTGATACCACGCCACAGATAAAATGACTCCGCGGCCTGTTCAACCAACATCCCAAGCCCGTCAATGGCAATCTCAGCACCCGCTTGCTTTGCCCAACGGCAAAAAATTGTATCCTCTTTGCCGTACATTAAGTCATAGCAATAAGCCCCTGGTTTTAATAAAGCTTTAGAAAGGAGCGGAAGTTCTCCCTGTAAACTTGCTGAGCTCGCATTGATTAACCAGTCTACTTTCATATTGGCAGTCCCAATAGAAGGATCGAGATTCGACAAGGCACAAGCTTTAAGCTGATCGTGATTCCCAAATAAAGACACCAGTTCTTGCGCTTTAGCTAAGGTTCGATTCGCGATTAAAAGGCTTTTGGGGTTTTCCTTCAATAAAGGTAGCAGGATACCCCGGGTCGCGCCTCCTGCACCCAAAACCAAAATATCTTTACCGCTCAGGCTGCCACCATAGTTTTCTTTGATGTCTCGTAATAAACCAAGGCCATCAGTATTATGACCTTCAAGCTGCCCGTCACTATTTATAAAGAGTGTATTTACTGCACCTGCCAATTCCGCAAAGTCTGACCGACTTTCTGCTAATGCCCAAGCTTCTTGCTTAAATGGAACTGTGATATTTAAGCCTTTGCCGCCTTGAGAAAAAAATTCAGAAACGGCTGCAGGAAAGTGATCAACTTCAACTTCGATCGGAGTATAGGAAAGCGTTTGCTGTGTCTGCGTTGCAAATTCTTGATGTATAAATGGAGAAAGACTATGGGAAATAGGCTTGCCCATAACTGCGTAACTATCCAAAGCTGACTCCTGCTATTTTTAAACCCAGTCTCTGAGAGGTAAATAATCAGTGTACAGCTTTTCTTCAGCTGAACCCGGTTCAGGATGCCAATCATAGAGCCATCGCACTTTAGGTGGTAATGACATAAGGATAGATTCAATTCTCCCCACGCCTGATTGCAATCCAAATATCGTACCTCTATCTATAACCAAATTAAATTCAGCATAGCGTCCACGCCGATACTCTTGGAAAAACTTTTCCTTTTCACCATATGGTGTGTTTTTTCTCTTTTCCAAAATTGGAGCATAGGCATCTATATAACTACTCCCTATAGCCTTCATAAAAGCAAAGCTTTTTTCAAACCCCCACTCATTGAGATCATCAAAAAAAAGACCTCCTACTCCTCTTGTTTCTTTGCGATGAGGTAAATAAAAATATTCATCACACCTTTGTTTAAAATCTTTGTAAACCGATTCACCAAAAGGAGAGCATGCGTTCTTTGCAGTTTGATGCCAATACTTACAATCCTCTTCATAAGCATAATAAGGGGTAAGATCATAACCCCCTCCAAACCACCAAACCGGTTCAATACCCTCTTTTTCAGCAATGAAAAATCTCACATTAGCATGTGAGGTTGGGCAGTGCGGGTTTTCGGGGTGAATCACAAGCGAAACCCCCATTGCCTGGAATGAGCCTCCAGCTAACTCGGGCCTTAACTCGGTTGCGGCAGGAGGGAGGGAATCACCATAGACATGGGAAAAATTCACACCGCCTTTTTCTATAACATTCCCGTCAGCAATTACTCGAGTAATACCGCTGCCTCCACGATCTCTTTCCCAGCTATCTTCTTGAAAAGTCGCTTTGCCATCAACTTTTTCAAGGCTTTGACAAATACTATTTTGTAAGCCTAATAAGTAATTTTTTACGGCATCTGTATCCATGTCTAACACTTTTAAATCTCCGCTTTTATATTTAGAACTTACTTAATTGCTATTTTGACCGAATATTTTTTAGAAGCCTTTTGAGCCTTATTATTACTTAAGCCTTATCCTTAAACAATCAAGAAGGATATAAAGAATAGCCTCCAGCTCTACTAATCACCAAACCTTCTAATTCTAGTTCTATTAATAAACCAGTAATTTCAGAGGCCTGCAGCCCCGACCTCTGAATTATAGTGTCAACGCTACTGGTATCATCATCTAAACATTTAAGCAGATGCTTAGCCTTTCTTGATAAGCCTTTTGAATTACTAATTTCTGAGCCTATTTTTGCTAGAACATTAAGCCTGTCTACGTTTTGAAAAGCCCCTAATTCATCTACAATATCCTGTGCGTTTTCTACCAATTTAGCACCTTGCCGTAAAAGATGATTACAGCCTTTAGCCATTTGATTACGCAAAGACCCTGGTACCGCAAAAACCTCACGACCTTGATCCAAAGCATAGCGGGCTGTAATTAATGAGCCACTTTTCAAAGCTGCTTCTACAACTACAAGTCCTTGACTCAAACCACTAATAACACGGTTGCGCTGAGGGAAGTGCCAAGGTTTAGGCTGTGTCCCCAATGCAAACTCTGAAACAAGTGCACCATTCTCACTGAGCTTTTTTGCTAATTCTTTATGCTTGCTGGGATAGATCACATCAACACCACAACCCAATACAGCCGTACTTTGACCACCACTTTTTATGGCACCAATGTGGCTTTCTGCATCTATACCCAGCGCCATTCCGCTACAAACAATATAACCAGCCTGAGCTAATTCACCCGCAAGCCTCATTGCTGTAACTCTTCCTCCTGGGCTCGGCAAACGAGTCCCTACCATTGCTATTTGTGACAAAGATAAGCTTTCTACTCGCCCCTTTACATAGAGTAAAGGAGGCGGGTCCGGAATTTCTTTAAGTAATTTAGGATAAGATTCACAGTAGAAGGTTACTAAATGTTGATCATCTTTTTCTTGCCATCTTAGAGCTTTTTGGACTGCTGTTTGAGTTGATCTTTTCGTTTGATGCTCTCGGCAGTTGTGCAAGAGCGATTTGAGCTCAGCCGTCATAGCAGTGTTATTAATTAGGGCAAGGTCTTTTTTATAGATTGCTGATGGCTCAGAAAAACTATCCAATAAAAGATGAAAAATACGGCAACTTATAGTTGGGGTAAGGCTTAAGCTAAGCCATGCAGATAGCTTATTAATGTCCATGTATGATCATCCATGATCAATGAATATTGATTTTGATATAGGGTTATTTGCGTTATGACGCCATTATGGTTACGGAACTATTACTTTGTCATTAACGTTTATTTGCATTTCACTACTCAACACCAAAGCAAAACTGTGATTCTCAAATACTTTATAGATTAGTAGTCTTCCATAAATTTCACCACTAAAAACTCGTTTTGTTCGAGTCCTTGTGACAGTTTGAAAAAGCGAGTTGCTACGAGGGTCTGTGACTACGTGCTCAGCTTTCTGTAATGCAAGAAGGTGCCCAACCTTGATTTGATCTTCTGCACCAACATTGACGATAAGGGTATTGCCCTTGCCGCCATAAACTCGACCAAATTCAATGTCTACAACAGAAGCCTCTACAGGGAAATTTGGCGGTGTTGGAAAAAACTACGAAGACAAGGTCGTGGCCTCTCCGACTACAAAATAGTCTCCTCTCCTAATTTCTTCAATGTCACTATCAATTAAAAGAGTGCCTTGCCCGTTTTCATTTTCCAAAAGGTTGGCTTTTCCAATTAAGCGAGCTTGAATAGCAATAGTTTTGCCCGTTTGAGGGTCACTTAGCTCCTCAGCTGGTCTAACAATTTCATAATTTGAAAGCCCTGGCGTCCAATTTCCTATGGCATAAATAATGTCTCCTTCTCGAGAAAACTGAGTATCTGAGCGAGATGCCAAAACTCTTGGGGCTGTATCTAAATCACCCAGAGAAATAATTCGATTATTACTCAGAAAAGAGCTAATTGATTCAAGCGAAATTGCAGGAATTGGGCTTAATAATGATTCTCTTCGAACTCTTGGAGAAAGACGAACTATTGGCAAATCAGTATCATTGGTTGCTCTAAGGTTTCCACCCCTTTGAACTATTACCCTAGGGGCCCCGTCAATATAGATAAGCTCCAATGCATCACCGGGATAAATAAGGTCCGGGTTTTCAACCTGTGGATTTATTTGCCATATTTCAGGCCACAACCAGGGCTCCTCAAGAAATACTCCTGCTATATCCCATAAAGTATCACCTTCAACAACAATATAACTTTGTGGTGAGCCTTCACGTAAAGTGAGTACATCTCCTTGTTGGGCGTGCACAAAAGATAAGGGAGCAAAAAGCGCAAGAAATAAAACGACTAATAGCCCAGCCGATTTCAATGCTCTTTTTACCCTTAAATTTACCCTTAAAACTTCTGCTATAGAAATGAACGGTGCCTTGAAGCGAGTTTTTTGCATCCTCAACCTCTCCAGTTTTCTTTAACGGCCCTCAAAAACTCATACCAAACGTAGTTCAAAATAAGTGAGTTTTCAAATTTTGTATTTGCCACATTTTACCAATAAGGTCACTAGTTATATATACTTAGAGCTGCTTTTTTAGGTAAATTGTGGTTTGTTTAAAGTTCTTCAACTTGAAGAATTAATAATTAGCCCTGAAATAGCGTATTATTGCATCCAATTTTACTTGTACTGACTATTTACAATGAGCTTGCTAGAAATACTTGAATTCCCAGACCCCAGGCTAAGAAAGAAGGCAAAACCTGTAAAAGAGGTTGATGCCACCTTAAAACAGTCTATCGAAGATATGTTTGAGACGATGTATGCCGCTTCAGGCATAGGCTTGGCAGCAACCCAAGTAAATATCCATAAGCGTTTACTTGTTATCGATATCAATGATGAGGATGAAGAACCAAATCCTCTGGTTTTTATTAACCCCGAGGTGACTGTTATTGATCCAGAGCCTCATCGACATGAAGAAGGGTGCTTGTCAGTTCCTGGCTATTATGAATTTGTAGAGCGCCCTCGGAAAGTTCTAGTAAACGCTTTAAACGCTGACGGCGAGGCTTTTGAAATGGAAGCAGAAGGCTTACTTGCAGTGTGCATTCAACATGAAATTGACCATTTAGATGGCAAGCTATTTGTTGATTACCTTTCTGTTTTAAAAAGACAGCGCATAAAGAACAAGTTAGAAAAAGAACAAAAGCAAAAAATATCTACTTAATATTCAACGCTTACTGTGAGCTCTCTTTTTTCTATGAATAAGCCCGCTTTACGAATTGGATTTGCCGGCACTCCAGAATTTGCCGCAGAGCATCTTAGTACTCTTTTGCAAGAAAGCCTTAACCTTGTATGTGTTTATACTCAACCTGATCGACCCGCAGGAAGAGGTAAACAAGCACAGGCTAGTGCAGTTAAAAAGCTAGCAATAAAACATAATCTCCCTGTCTTACAGCCTGCAAGTCTCAAGACATACGAAGCTGAAGAGGAGTTTAAAGCTTTTAATCTTGATGTTCTTATCGTGGTCGCTTACGGACTGATTCTCCCAAAAAGTATTTTAGATATCCCAAATAAAGGCTGCATTAATGTGCATGCTTCTTTATTGCCCCGCTGGCGTGGAGCTGCACCAATCGAAAGAGCTATTCTTGCTGGAGACCAGGAAAGCGGTATCACCATTATGCAAATGGATGCCGGTCTTGATACGGGCGATATGCTTTGTCGTAAGGCGACAACTATAAACTCTGACGACACAAGTGCAAGCCTTACTCTTCGTTTAGTAAAACTTGGTCAAACAGCCTTATTAGAAACGCTTAAACAAATTCATGAAGGTTCTTTGAACCCTATTAAACAAGATGACTCCTTAAGCACCTACGCTAGAAAATTAGATAAAAAAGAGTCCTTAATTAGTTGGAACACAAGTGCCGAAAAAATCCAGCGTCAAGTAAATGCTTTCTATCCTCGCTCACCTGCCTACACTTTCTATGATGGACAGCGTTTAAGAATTATTGAAGCATTAAGTATTGATGATGCCGCCAATGAAGAAACTGGAACCATTGTTCAAATTTCAAATGAGGGCATAAAGGTTTGCTGCTCTTCATCATGCCTTTTAATAAAAAGATTTCAACTTTCAGGTAAATCTGAAACCGGTATTAAAGAATTTTTAAATGGTAGAAAAGATTTTTTTACCTTAGGTTCTAGTTTTAGCTTTACAGAAAATGAACTCTAATACTACTGTATACAAAGCATCAAATGATTCCAGCCGTTTAATTGCTGTAAAAATTATTACGCAATTGATAAACCAAAATGGTTCTCTATCAAGCTTATTAGAAAAATTAAATAAGCAAGATAGTCTAGAAAAAAAAGCTTTAGTTCAAGCGCTTTGTTTTGGTGTTTGCCGTCATTATCATGAACTTTCAGCTATCGCCAATAATTTTCTAAAAAAGCCTCTTCGTAAAAAAGACCATGATATTTATTCTTTACTTTTAGTTGGAATTTATCAGCTTTCTTTTATGAGAATGCCAGATTATGCAGTTGTTAATGAATGCGTAGCAACGTGTAAAAAGTTAAAAAAAATCTGGGCTAAAAATTTAATCAACGCTGTTCTGCGTTCCACTATTAGAGAGACTGAAGCTATTCAGAAGCTTTTAGAGTCCTCCCTAGAATCAAAGTACTCACATCCATTGTGGTTGATAAAACTTTTACAAGAATATTGGCCAGAAAATTATTCTGATCTCCTAAAAGCTAACAACCAACAGGCGCCTATGACTTTGCGAGTTAACTGCAGCACTACTTCTACTGAGGGTTATCAACAACAGCTTTCTCAATTGAATATTGATGCAAGTCGCGGAGATTTAGCGCCTCACTCCTTAATCCTAAAAAAACCTGTTTCAGTTGATCTTTTGCCAGGGTTTCAAGCTGGAGATGTTAGCATTCAAGACGAAGCGTCACAAATGGCTGCTATTATTTTAAATCCTAAAAAGGGTGAGCGGATTTTAGATGCCTGCTCAGCACCTGGAGGCAAAACCTGCGCCCTGCTTGAACTAGCTCCAGGAGCAAAAGTATACGCTGTCGATAATGATCAATCACGACTAGCAAAAGTAAGCGATAACCTTAAGAGAATTAAAGCCTCAGCTGAACTAAGCTGCGCGGATATAATTCAGCAAGCATATGCTTGGCAACAAGCTCAACACAATTTCGATCGTATTTTACTTGATGTTCCATGCTCAGCAAGCGGGGTTATAAGACGCCACCCGGACATTAAAATCTTGCGCCAGCCAGAAAATATACAAGAACTTGTAAAGTTACAGTCTAAGATATTAGATGCGGTATGGCCTTTGTTATCAATGGGAGGCCATTTGCTTTACTCTACCTGCTCAGTTCTTAAATCAGAAAATTCTTATCAAATCGAGGAGTTTCTAGCCCGAACGCCTGATGCGAAAGAACTTACAATCAATCTAGATTTCAGTATTGCCTGCTCACATGGCAGACAACTTTTTCCAACAACAGGCTCTTACGATGGTTTTTATTATGCTTTACTGCAAAAGTGTTAAACTGTCCAAATCCGTCGAAGTTGCTTACTGAAAAGCTTTGGATCATTAATGAAAATTATCATTCTAGGCGCCAATAAAGTTGGTGCAAGTCTAGCTGAAAACCTTGCTAAAGAAGCGAATGACATCACTGTTGTTGACTCCGATAGTAACCGTTTAAGAGAGCTTAAAGACCGTTTAGATATTGCCACCACAACCGGACAACCTTCTTTCCCTAATATCCTCGAAGATGCCGGCGCTAAAGATGCTGATATGTTAATTGCTGTTACAGATAGCGATGAAATCAATTTGGTTGCTTGTCAGATTGCTTATAGTTTGTTTCGTACTCCAAAGAAAATTTGCCGACTTCGCGCCAATTCTTACGTTAATTCTCCAAAACTATTCTCACCGGAAGCTATCCCTATTGATGTTGTAATTAGCCCGGAAGCTATTGCCTCACACTACATTAAAAGCCTTTTAGACCTCCCAGGCTCTCTTCAGGTCATGGATTTTGCAGAAGGCCTCGTTCAGTTAGTAGCTGTGCAAGCTGAACAAGGTGGCCCTCTAATAAATCAAGAAATAAAAACTCTGCGAGAACACATGCCTTCAATTGATACTCGTGTGGCAGCTATATTCCGCAAAAATCGCCCCATCATCCCCCAAGGGGATACCGTGATTGAGCGAGATGATGAAGTTTTCTTTATTGCTGCTAAAGAAAATATCCGCTCTGTCATGAGTGAAATGCGTAAGGTTGATAAACCTTATAAACGAATTATCATCGCTGGTGGTGGCAATATTGGAGAACGCCTTGCTGCTGCTATTGAGAAACAATACCGCACCAAAATTCTAGAAGTCGATGCCGCTCGTTGTGATTTTTTGGCTGAATCTCTTCAACACAGCACCATCCTTCATGCCGATGCTTCCCAGCAAGATGTTCTTCTTGAAGAAGGGGTTGATACAGCAGACGTTTTCTTAGCGCTTACTAATAATGACGAAGCTAATATTATGTCTTCCTTATTGGCCAAGCGCCTCGGGGCCGGCAAAGTTATGACCTTAATTGCCAACCCTGCCTACGTTGACCTGGTCCAGGGCGGCGAAATAGATATTGCAATTTCACCTCAACAAGCAACTATCGGTAGTTTGCTAACCCATATTCGTCGTGGCGATATCGTTAATGTTCACTCTTTACGTCGCGGTGCCGCTGAGGCGATTGAAGTGATTGCCCATGGAGACAAATCAACTTCTAAAGTTGTCGGCAAGACAATTGAAAAAATTGAATTACCTTCTGGAACTACTATCGGAGCCATTGTTCGAGAGGGTAAGGTTTTAATTGCTCATGATGACATAGTGATTGAAACTGACGATCATGTGATTTTATTTATGGTAGATAAACGTAAAATCGCCGAAGTTGAAGCTTTATTTCAAGTTGGCTTTACCTTTTTCTAATGCCTGGCTTAATAAATAGACTATGCACTTTCTAGTAATTTTACGCATTTTAGGCATCTTATTGATGCTTTTCAGCCTTACTCTGGCTCCTCCTCTAGCCCTTTCTATTGTTTATGAAGATGGAAGTTCTCGGGCTTTTATTACAGCTTTAGTTATAACCTTCGCTTCTGGTCTTATTTTGTGGATTCCTACCCACAACCATAAAAGTGACTTAAGGACTCGCGACTGCTTTTTAATAGTGACATTGTTTTGGACCGTGCTAAGTTCAGTTGGAAGCATTCCTTTCCTGATGTCTGATGGGCTTAACATGTCATTTACCGATGCCATTTTTGAATCGGTGTCTGGCCTAACCACTACAGGTGCCACCGTTCTATCTGGTCTTGATCAATTGCCCAAATCAATTCTTTATTATCGCCAACAATTACAGTGGCTTGGGGGTATGGGTATCATCGCTATTGCTGTTGCTATCCTGCCAATGCTAGGAATTGGTGGAATGCAACTCTATAAAGCAGAAACTCCTGGGCCAGTAAAAGATAATAAGCTTTTACCTAGAGTCACCGAAACAGCAAAAGCCCTTCTCTATATTTATGTCAGCCTAACCATACTTTGTGCTCTAGCTTATTACTTTGCTGGAATGGACGCATTTGATGCTATTGGCCATAGCTATGCCACTATAGCAATTGGCGGTTTTTCGACACATGATGCTAGCATTGCTTATTTTCAAAACCCCATGATCGAAATGATTGCTGTCTTTTTTATGGTAATTGCTGGAATTAATTTCACTTTACATTTTATGGCCATCCGGTCACGAAAACTCAAAAATTACTGGGGTGACACTGAGCTCAAATTTTATATATATATGCTTCTAGGCATTTCTGTTATAACAGTTCTATTCCTGTATTTTTCAGGAACTTATGACGCTCAAAATGCTTTTTTTAAGGGTGTTTTTGAAGTTGTTTCTATCAGCACAACAACTGGCTTTAGCTCAGGTGATTTTAGTTCATGGCCAACGTTTTTGCCTTTTCTGCTTTTCTATATGGCCATTATAGGTTCATGCGCAGGTTCAACTGGTGGCGGCATGAAGGTCATCCGAATTGTATTAATTATTAAGCAAGGTTTTCGAGAGCTCAAAAGACTTATTCATCCAAATGCTGTTATTCCTATTAAACTTGGCAACGCTAGGGTTCCAGATCGAGTAGTAGAATCAGTCTGGGGTTTCTTCTCAGTTTACGTCATGGCTTACATGACAATGTTGTTGGCCTTACTTGCTACTGGTTTAGATATTACTACAGCCTTTACCGCAGTAGGCGCAAGCATAAATAATCTAGGCCCTGGTTTAGGTGAAGTGTCTGAAACCTATGGTCAAATGCCAGCATCCAGCAAATGGGTTCTGTGTTTAGGAATGTTACTAGGCCGCTTAGAAGTTTTCACTTTGCTTGTATTATTGACACCTCAGTTTTGGCGTGACTAAGGTTTAAAAAGCTCAGTAAGTTTAATGGGTTCTCGAATAGGGCTCGTCTTTTCCTTCAGGTTGATACCTAAAGCGCTTGTATTCCCATTGGTATTGTTCGGGTTCATCAAGGGCGGCCATCTCAACAGTCTTATTAAGGCCCTTGAGGGCTGTTGGCATATGCTCGGCATATATATCTGGGTCAGGTTGCTTGAAAATCACCTTGAACCCATCTTGTGTTCTTTTTGCATAGCACAACAAGGCTTTTGCTTCTGTCTTCTGCAAAAGCCTAGATATTAAAGTCATGGTATAAGCGTCCTGACCAAAAAACGGCGCAAACTCTCCCGCATTAGGCGCTGGGATTTGATCTGGCAGTATCCCCGTCATCTCACCTCTTCGTAAGGAACCCAACACAGCAGCAACCCCTTTACTTGAAGCAGGATACAAAGAGGCGCTGCCACGACTTCTTGATGACAATACTAGTTTAGCTAGTTCTGGATTTTTAGGCTCTTGATAAAGCTGGGAACACTTCCCTAAACTACTCAAATAAAGCCCCATTAGCTCCCAATTACCATGATGTGGCCCCAAAAGAACTAAGCCTTTGCCAAGGGCCATAGCATTATGGAAAAGTTCAGATCCCTCTATTTCAGTTATAGAATTAATTACGTTTGAGATGGGCCAAAGCCAAACTGAACCACTCTCTGCTAGAGTCATTCCTGTATTTTCTAGACTGCGTTTTACTAATAGTAATCGCTCCTCATCACCTAAGTCAGGAAAACAAAGCTTTAGATTAGTTTGACTTGTTTGAAACAATCGAGATTTTGTAAAATAAAAGCAAAAGCCTACAAATTTGCCAACTTTTCTAGAGTTTCGCAACGAAAGAAGCGACATAAGCTTAACAAAAATAATAATTAGTTTGCTCTTCAATGCTAGCTACTACCCAGGTCTTATAAATATTTCGATGCCAGCATACCTTCTAAATAATGTATCGGCCAAGTTATTCTCGCTATATTCCCCAGTTTTTAGGATAATTGCCGGCTTTTGAGCTCCCTTTCAAATTAACCTTATAATTTAACTACAATAGAAACAAAGGAAGTATTTTGAGCAAAAAAGCGAACACTGAGACTTCTACTTTTCAGGGACTAATCTTAGCTTTGCAACGGTTTTGGGCAGAGCAGGGCTGTGTAATTGTGCAGCCTCTCGATTTAGAAGTTGGCGCTGGTACTTTTCATCCTTCTACTTTTTTAAGGGCGATTGGCCCTGAAAGCTGGAATACTGCTTATGTTCAACCATGCCGAAGGCCAACTGATGGACGCTATGGTGAAAACCCAATGCGCCTCCAACACTATTACCAATTTCAAGTAATCTTAAAGCCATCTCCCTTAAATATTCAGGATTTGTATTTAAATTCACTTAAATACATAGGAATTGATGTTAATGTGCACGACATTCGCTTTGTCGAAGACAACTGGGAGTCACCAACATTAGGTGCTTGGGGCCTTGGCTGGGAAGTATGGCTAAATGGTATGGAAGTTACCCAGTTTACCTACTTCCAACAAGTTGGCGGCCTTGAGTGCTATCCTGTCAGTGGTGAGATTACCTATGGTCTTGAACGCCTTGCTATGTATCTCCAAGGCGTTGATTCAATTTACGATATTGTTTGGGCAAAAACACCTGCTGGCGAAGTAACTTATGGCGACGTTTTTCATCAAAACGAAGTTGAAATGTCTGCATTTAATTTTGAACATGCGGACATAGACAGTCTGTTTAGCAATTTTGATGATTGTGAAAAGCAGTGCCAATCATTAATTGAAAATAAACTTGTTTTGCCAGCATATGAGCAAGTTCTAAAAGCATCCCATTTTTTCAATTTACTTGATGCACGTTCAGCTATTTCTGTCACCGAAAGACAACGATTTATCTTAAGAGTAAGAACTCTTGCTCGGCTTGTAGCTGAGGCCTATTTCAATTCCAGAGCCAAACTTGGTTTCCCGCTAGCAACTGAAACTTTAAAAGCGGAATTTTTAGAAAAAGAAAAGGAGCAGAAATAACAAATGTCAGCTAAAGATTTACTTATAGAAATCGGCACTGAAGAACTTCCCCCCAAGTCTCTGCTGACACTTTCTCAAGCTTTTAAGAATGAGTTTGAAAAACTTCTTCAGGCTAGTCATCTCGATTTTAATACCGTTGAAACATTTGCTGCTCCACGCCGACTTGCATTAAAAATCAAAAACCTAAGCACTAAACAAAACGATCTTAGTGTTGAACGTTATGGCCCAGCTATTCAAGCTGCATTTGATAAAGACGGTAACCCGACTAAAGCCGCTGAAGGCTTTGCCCGCTCATGTAATGTTTCTGTAACTGAATTGGATCAAAAAGATGACGGCAAGGCCGTTAAATTATTTTTCTCTGCTACAAAACCTGGCGCAAATACAGTTGATTTAATCCCTGACTTGCTAAAGCAAGCGCTTAACTCTCTACCTATTCCCAAAAAAATGAGGTGGGGAAGTTCACGTGAAGAATTTGTTCGACCTGTTCACTGGGTCGTTTTACTTTTCGGCGATGAGCTTATCCCAGCCAGCATTCTAGGAGTACAAAGTGATTCTTTTTCTTATGGACATAGATTTCATCATCCTGAAAAAATTGAGCTCTCTACCACCGATGATTATCCAACTTTACTTAGTCAAAAAGGTTTTGTTGAGCCATCTTTCGCAGTTCGTAAAGAGCTCATTAACAAGCTAATACTACAAGAAGCCAATTCAATTTCTGCAACAGCAATCATTGATCAGGCACTTTTAGACGAAGTTACCGCTCTCGTTGAGTGGCCCGTAGCTTTATTAGGTAGTTTTGATAAGGATTATCTAGATGTTCCCAAAGAAGCAATTATTTCTTCTCTTAAAGCCCATCAAAAATGTTTTTATTTATTAAATGACAAAGAACAATTATTGCCAAATTTTATCACCATTAGTAATTTGGTTAGCACAAATACTCCTCTTGTTATTCAAGGTAATGAAAAAGTTATTGGGCCTCGTCTAGCTGACGCAGCTTTCTTTTTTAATCAAGATAAAAAGCAGAAACTTGAATCTAACATTGAAACGCTCAAGCGAGTAATTTTTCAAAAAGAACTTGGTTCTGTTTATGAGAAATCTTCTCGAGTTAGAAATCTTTCTATCTATATTTCCAATCACCTCAATTTCAAAACTGATCTGGCAGCAAGAGCGGCTGAACTGTCTAAATGTGATTTACTAAGCAATATGGTTGGAGAGTTTGCCGACTTACAGGGAGTAATGGGGCGTTACTATGCTCTCAATGATGGAGAAGACTCAGAAGTTGCTGCAGCTATTGAAGAACAATATTTACCACGTTTCGCAGGTGATATTCTTCCTTCTACAGAAACTGGAATTGTCTTAGCTTTATCCGAGCGGATCGATACTATTGTTGGCTTGTTCGGTATTGGACAGCCTCCAACAGGATCAAAAGACCCTTTTGCTCTGCGCCGAGCTGCTTTGGGTGTACTAAGAATAATTCTTGAAAAACAAATACCGTTAAACCTTGGTGATTGTATTTCTCATTCAATACAAAGTTTCGACAATTTACCTGCTCTAGAGGGCCTTCATAAGAAAGTTAATGATTTTATTTATGACCGCTTAAAAGCTTATTACGCAGATCTCGGCATTGATGCTAAAGTTTTCCAAGCAGTTGATGCAGTAAGGCCTCAAAATCCACTGCAGTTTGATCAACAATTAAAAGCCGTCAATTATTTCTCTAAATTACCTGAAGCCGAATCACTTTCGGCCGCCAATAAACGCGTTTCAAATATTCTGGCCAAGTTAAACTTATCTTCTGAAACTGCTGTTTCTGAATCACTGCTAACTGAGCCAGCTGAAGTTGAACTTTACCATTCACTAAAACAAGTTTTAGCATCTACTTCTCCACTAATCGAAGAGCAGCAATATCAACAAGCGCTTGAAGAAATGACTTCTTTACAAACACCTCTCGATAAGTTTTTTGAATCTGTAATGGTGAATGCGGATGATGCTCACACCAAAAATAATCGGCAAGCCTTACTTTACCAAATACGTCTACTCTTTCTTCAAATTGCTGACATTTCTTTCTTGCAAGCCGCTTAAATATGTCAAAACCTTTAGTGATATTGGATCGTGATGGAGTAATCAACCATGACTCCGATAACTATATAAAATCACTAGAGGAATGGATACCAATAGAGGGAAGCATCAATGCGATCGCCAATCTATCCAAGTCTGGTTTTTTAATCGCTATTGCCACTAACCAATCTGGGTTTGCACGCGGCTTATTTGATGAGTTCACTCTAGCCAATATGCACTCTTACATGTGTTCACTTGTTGAAGAAGCCGGTGGCCAAGTTGATGGCGTTTTTTTCTGCCCCCACTCTCCAGATGAAGACTGTTCATGTCGAAAACCAAAGCCTGGTTTATTAGAACAAATAGAGAAAGAGTTCTCTGTATCTGTTACAGGCGCTTACTTTGTTGGTGATAGTGAAAAAGATATAGATGTTGCGCTATCCAAATCCTGTATCCCAATTCTCGTTAAAACTGGCAAAGGGAGCAAAACGTTAAAAGCGCTATCAGCCTCAAAATTAAGTTCACTTATTATTGTCGAAGACCTTCAATCTGCTGCTGACTACATCCTCAAATCGCAAGCATGAAATCATACTTATGAAAACTCCATTTCTTTTTTTTCGGTCAACCCTATTTTATTTTGGTTTCTACAGTTCATTGATCATTTATGCTTGCTTGTGCTTGATAGTTTGCCCTTTCTTGTCACTTACCCAACGCTATAAATTTTGTATTCTATGGAATCGCTTCACTATGTTTTGGTTAGGTATTACTTGTAACATCACTGTTAAGGTTGATGGGCTACAAAATATTCCGAAACAAGCTGTGGTGATTCTAAGCAATCATCAAAGCCCTTGGGAAACCATATATTTTTATTCTTTATTTACACCTGTTGCCGCCATTTTAAAAAAAGAGCTTCTTAGTATCCCGTTTTTCGGATGGGCTTTAGCTCTGCTCAAACCCATAGCGATTGACCGAAAACGAAAACTTACTGCAAGACAGGCAATTTTGGATCAAGGCTCCGCTAGGCTGGATTCCGGTATTTCGATATTGATTTTCCCAGAAGGCACTAGGGTAAGCGTTGGTGACAAAAAGAAGTTTCAGACTGGTGGTGCGGTCTTAGCCATAGACTGTGGATATGATGTTTTACCAGTTGCACATAATGCTGGTGAGCATTGGCCTGCACGTCAGTTTCTCAAATATCCTGGCACCATTAAGGTAGTAGTTGGCCCCATAAAGGCCACTGAAGGATATACACCTCGTGAACTGACCCAAGAAGTAGAAGACTGGATTGCTAAAACAAAATGAGCATATGTTGTGCATATGCTCATTTTTTTAAAGCTACTTTTGATACTTAAATATCTAAGTTTGCTACAGTTAGTGCGTTTTCTTCGATAAAATCCCTTCTCGGCTCTACTTGATCGCCCATTAGGGTTGCAAACAGTTGATCTGCAGCCATTGCATCTTCAACTCCTACTTGTAACATTCGTCTAAAGGCAGGGTCCATAGTGGTCTCCCAGAGCTGACCAGGGTTCATTTCTCCCAAGCCTTTATAACGTTGCAGATAATAACCTCTCATACCTTCTGCCATCAGCCACTCTAGCGCTTCTCTGAAGCTTTTCGCTTCATGTTTCTTGTCGCCCCTTTGAACATAGGCGCCTTTCTCAAAAAGCCCCTCTAAGGAGCTTCCTAGCTCATAGATTTCTTTATAATCCTGAGAGCTAAAAAACTCTGGAGTTATAGTGGCTTTTCGTTTAACACCATGAATTGTAGATGTTATTAGCGGCTCGTATATTTTTTCTTCCTCGTCAAACTTCGTAGAGAAAACATACAAAGCTCCAGAAACATTTGCCTCAGCCACTTTTGCCTGTAAAGCCTCTACCCAGGCTTGAACCTGCCCTTCTGAAGCCATTCCTGAAGTACTGAGTTGCGGCAGGGCTACAAGCGCCTGTAAGACCTCTTCCGGGTAGTGCTGAGAATGTCGTTTGATGACCCTTTGTACTTTACGATATCGACTTACGAGCTGCTCTAATGCTTCTCCGCTAATTGCTGGCGATCCCTCATTCACAAATAACGCGGCGTCATCCAAAGCGATCTGAGTTTGAAACTGTGCTAACTCTTCTTCATCTTTAAGGTACTGTTCTTGTTTTCCTTTTCTAACCTTGTAGAGAGGAGGTTGTGCAATATAAACATAGCCTCTCTCTATAAGCTCACGCATTTGCCTAAAGAAAAAAGTCAGCAGCAACGTTCTAATATGTGAACCGTCAACATCTGCATCCGTCATAATAATTATGCTGTGATAACGCAAGGTATCCGGGTTAAATTCTTCAGCACCGATTCCACAACCCAAAGCCTTAATTAAAGTGCCAATTTCAGCCGAACTAAGCATTTTATCAAAGCGGGCTTTCTCGACATTTAGGATCTTTCCTTTTAAAGGGAGAATAGCCTGATTTTTTCGATTTCTTCCCTGTTTAGCAGAGCCACCAGCAGAATCTCCCTCCACTATATATATTTCTGAAAGTGCAGGATCTTTTTCCTGACAATCAGCTAGTTTGCCAGGCAAACCTGCGATATCTAGCGCGCCTTTTCGTCTGGTCATTTCTCTAGCTTTACGAGCCGCTTCTCTTGCTCTAGCAGCATCTAGCATTTTATTAACAATGCTTTTTGCTTCTTGAGGGTTCTCCATCAGGTAATCAGAAAAATGTTTCCCCATTTCCTGCTCGACAGCAGTTTTCACTTCTGAGGAGACCAGTTTATCTTTGGTTTGTGAAGAAAACTTTGGATCAGGCACTTTAACCGAAATAATAGCCGTTAAGCCCTCTCTAGCATCATCACCCGAGGTGGTAACATCTTTAAGTTTTTTATTTTCTAGTTCTTTATCAATATAGGATTTGAGAACTCTTGTTAAAGCCCCTCGGAAACCCGCTATATGTGTCCCGCCATCCCTTTGCGGAATGTTGTTTGTGTATGGATATATATTTTCCTGATATCCATCATTCCACTGCATAGCGACCTCTATGCCAATACCGTCATTTGTGTCTGCTGAAAAATGGAACACTTTATTAATGCCCGTTTTATTCTGGTTTAAGTAATCTACAAATGCTCTGAGGCCACCCTCATACATGAAAGTTTCTGTTTTATCCGTTCTCTCATCACTGAGCTCGATACAAATTCCTGCATTTAAGAAGGCCAGCTCTCTGAGCTTTTTAGCTAATATTTCATAGTGAAACTCTATGTTTGTAAAAGTATCAACTGAGGGTTTAAAGTGACACTTCGTGCCAGTTACATCTGTCTTACCAGTAACTTCAAGCGGCTTTTGAGGCACACCATGATGATAAGTCTGTTCAAAAACTTCACCACCTCTATTAATTGTGAGTTTTAAATATGAAGACAATGCGTTTACAACGGAAACCCCAACCCCATGCAAGCCACCAGAAACCTTATAGCTGTTATCATCAAATTTACCTCCAGCATGGAGCACCGTCATTATCACTTCTGCAGCTGAAACACCCTCTTCATGAATTTCTGTGGGGATTCCCCTACCATTATCGGAAACACTAACAGTTTCATCACTATGGATTACAACCTTAATTAAATCGCAATGCCCAGCTAAAGCTTCATCAATTGAATTATCAACTAGCTCAAAAACCATATGATGCAAACCAGTGCCATCATCTGTATCACCAATATACATGCCTGGTCTTTTACGCACAGCATCCAAGCCTTTTAAGACTTTAATGCTCGACGAATCATAGCTGTTTTCTTCTGTCATAAAACTTCCCCAACCCTAACTAAATAACAAGGCTTAAAGCTCAACCACACTATCGGTCTGCACCTTTTATCCTTACGACTTTCTATGTGCTTCTCTCTACTTTTGCAAAATTACAAACTTTTTAACGCCAATTAATTGGCCATTATTTTACCATGTTCCACGTGAAACAGCTTCACTTCTTTCGAATTTTCAATAGGCTTAAGCAAGTGATCTAGCTCAATACCAGTTACAAAAACTTGATCACCAAAATCTTTGAGCAAAGACAATACTTTGTCTCTATTGGCGCTGTCTAACTCTGCCGGAAGATCATCGATTAAATACACACAGCTGGTGTTATTAATACTTTTGAGCAATCTTGACTGAGCGAGCTTCATTGCAATAACAAGAAGCTTTTGTTGGCCTCTAGAAAGAAGGCCTGCCGCTGGTTCTGACATTATTTGCAGCAAGATATCAGCACGATGAGGCCCGGAAACTGTATGCCCATAACGCTTGTCTCTATCAAAATTACGGTTGAGAACCTCACCAAGGTCCACACCATCATCCCAACCCCTAGAATAGCTCAGCTCAAAACCATCTAGCGGGAGGAGAGCAGGCATTACTTCTAACAAGGCTTTTTGATATTGCTCAATGTAGTTGCGCCTAAACTCATCTACCCGTTCTGCGTGTTTTGACAGCTCTTTGTTCCAAGGATCTATCTCGCTAGGATCAACTTGTTTTTTAGCTTTTAAAAGCGCATTTCTGCTAGCCAAAGCCTTTTGCATTTTACGCCAGCTTTCTATAAAGGAGTGTTCCACGTGAAACACACCCCAATCTAAAAAACTTCTGCGTACAGATGGGCTGCCTTCTAAAATCTTAAAAGCATCAGCATTTAAGAGTTGCAAAGGGATTTTTTCAGCCAATGCGGCGCTGCTCTTTACTCTTTTTCCGCTAATTTGAATATCTTGGACACCAGATCTTGTTCTACTATAGCCAAGCCTTGTTTTGTCAGTAAGCTCACCATAAATGACACACTGATCAGCACCATTTTGGATTATTGGAGTTTTTGTACCACTCCGGAAAGTTTTAGCGCGGCCGAGAAGGTGAATTGATTCTAATATTGATGTTTTTCCACTGCCATTTTCACCAAAAATTAGATTAAATTGGCTTGAAGCCTCAATTTTAACAGATTCCAAGTTCCGCAAATTAGTTATGCTCAGTTTGTTTAAAATTGGCATTTATTGCATAAGGCTATTCTATTTATTGCTTGCGTTTTGTTTTAAAGGCGCATTGGCATAACAACATATACGGCACTGCTTCCATCAACCCCTTGTAATAAGGCGCTGCTATTAGGGTCTGAAACAATAATCTCGATTGTTTCAGTATCCACAACCGTCAAAACATCTACTAAATAACTAACATTAAAGCCAATTTCTAATGAGTCACCTTTATATTCAACCGCAACAATTTCTTCAGCCTCTTCTTGTTCTGGGTTATTTGCAAGGATCTTGATCTCATCATCTAAGAGAGTAAGTCTTATACCACGAAACTTTTCATTAGAAAGAATTGCCGTTCTATTCAGAGATTGTCGTAAGGAGTTTCTATCAGCAATAATTGTCTTGTCGCCACCTTTTGGTAAAACCCTATCATAATCAGGGAACTTACCGTCCACCAATTTAGAGGTGAATGTAAAGTTGCTGGTTCTAGCTCTAATATGATTTGAGCCGATAACCACACTCACACTTTCTTCGCCGTCTGTTAGTAGTCGAGCAAGCTCTAATATGCCCTTCCTCGGTACAATTACCTGCAATATTTTACTTGCCGGAGTAGCCATATCCTCGGTTTCCATAGCCAGCCGATGGCCGTCAGTAGCTACTAAACGAAGGTAGTGAGGGCTAACTTCAAACAATAAGCCGTTTAAATAATAGCGCACGTCTTGTTGAGCCATAGCAAAACTGGTGTTGTCTAGCATCTCTTTTAATCTTTGCTGTTGAACAGCAAACTCTAAAGCTTCTGAAGACTCATCAACACTAGGAAAATCAGAAGGAGGCAATGTAGAAAGAGTAAAACGGCTTCGTCCTGATCGGATAACGACTTTATTATCATCAACCTCAAATTTAAGGCTGGCACTGTCAGGAAGAGATTTACAAATATCCATAAGTTTTCTTGCAGGGACGGTGACCTCACCTCCTTCTGAACCCGGCTCCACTTCAACCCGGCCAACAAGCTCAACCTCTAAATCGGTACCTGTCATAGAGAGTTCATTACCGTCCAAAACCAATAGGACATTGGACAACACTGGTAAGGTTTGCCTTCTTTCAACAACGCCAGCAACCAGTTGCAAAGGCTTTATTAATGTTTCGCGGGAAATTTCAAAATGCATGGCTATTCTCTTCAGTCTGGTTATCAGTTGTAAGTCGGGTTTTTAGCTAGATAATGACCTTAATAGGTTTTGGTAATCTTCATATATGTCCGTTGATGACTTTCTTAAGGCATTAATGGTTTTGCAAGCGTGTAACACTGTCGTATGGTCTCTATCTCCATACATTGTACCGATCTCAGGAAGACTGTGGTTCGTCAACTCTTTAGATAGGCACATTGCAATTTGGCGCGGCCTGGCTATCGACCTATTGCGACGCTTGGATATCATATCAGTCATTTTAATTTTGTAATACTCAGCAACGGTTCTTTGAATGTTATCAACACTAATAAGTTTGTTTTGTATTGCGAGCAGATCTTTTAAAGCTTCTTTTATTAGAGGAATGCTTATTTCACTACCAGTAAACCTAGCGTGAGCAATCACCTTCTTCAATGCCCCTTCTAACTCTCGAACATTGGAGCGAAGCTTTTGAGCCATGAAAATGGCCTCTTGGTTAGGTAAATAAACATTTTCGCGGTTAGCCTTGTTAATTAAAATGGCCGCTCTTGTTTCAAGTTCTGGCGGCTCAACTGCGACCGACAAGCCCCAACCAAACCTAGATTTTAACCTTTCCTCTAAGCCATTGATTTCACTATGGTATTTATCGCATGTCATTATGATTTGGCGACCACCTTCAAAGATTGCATTAAATGTGTGGAAAAACTCTTCCTGAGAACGCTCTTTGTTGGCAAAAAACTGAATATCATCAATTAATAGTGCATCAACTGAATGGTAGTATCTTTTAAATTCGTTTATAGCATTGAGTTGAAGCGCTGAAACCATGCTGCCAACAAAAGTTTGGGAGTGGAGATAAACAACATTGGCGTTTGGGTTTTGCTCTAATAAATGATTACCAATACTGTGCATCAAGTGAGTCTTGCCTAAACCTACGCCACCATAGATAAAAAGAGGATTGTAAGCACCACCAGGGTTATCAGCGACTTGTGCTGCTGCTGCTCTTGCTAACTGATTAGACTTTCCTTCAATAAAGTTATTAAAGGTATAGTTCTTATTTAGCTCACCCTTAAAACGCAAACGCCCATTCAAATTAGAGTTATTTGAAGAAGGCCTAGCAAGCTGAAAGTCGCTTTTACTTGAAATCAGTCGCTTATTTGAAGTTAAGTCTCCCTGAGCCTCTCTATTTGAGGTTTCTTTAGTATCTAGTCTTGGATGCAGAGAGAAACCTTGATCAGCCTCTTTTGTATTTTGATTGCTTTCAGATAAAGAAAAGTGGTCTGGGTATTGATTGACTAACAGAGCATCATCATGCCTGGTTTCTTCTGGCTCTTCAGGAGCCTGAAGGTTAGTAAGCTCTCCAGCGCTAATAGCTTGACCCAGATCGAAGTTTGCAGAATTGGCAACGTCTAGAATGACATTTGGAATTTTGCTTGATGATAGCTCCTCGAGCAGCTCTTTGATCCGATCAAGAAAATTATCTTTAATCCACTCCAAAACAAATTTATTAGGCGCCAACAGGTATAGAGTGCTGCTGCCCGTCTCTGTTTTAGACACTATTATCTTTAGGGGTCTTATCCAGGTATTAAACTGCTGGGAGGGAAGTTCATTCTTTAGGCAATAAACACACTTCTGCCAAGTAGATACAATCAAAATTCGCGGCACTCCAACTTTATTAGGTAATAACTATTTTTATTATTGAATTAGTGAGTAATTCTACTGATTGATGCCGGTCTTATCCACAGAAAAACCAAAAAAGATCTTTTTTTTAGATTGATTTTTTTTCTAACATAATCAGAGGTTTATATTAAAAAAGCTTGTTTTTATAGGCTTATTTAAAGGCTTTCTACCCTTGCTTTTTGTATGTATTTCTTGTGTATAACTTGTGTAAAACTTGTTGGCCCTAAAATCGCCTCGTTTAACCTTATTTTGTGAAATTATAGCCTCGTAAATATTTCCACCTTTGTTAAGAAATGAAGGTGGAAGTTTTGGGTTTTCTTGCTTTCCTATGGTGAACCCTTTAGAATCGCGATCCCTATTTTAGGTGCTTTAGTATAAATACGAAAAGCTGACTACAAACACCATTATCTACAGAGATTGTTATGAAAAGAACATTTCAGCCTAGCGTTCTGAAAAGAGCTAGAACACACGGATTCAGAGCAAGAATGGCAACCAAAGGTGGTCGCCATGTATTAAATCGTAGAAGAGCAAAAGGTCGTGCTAAGCTCTCTGCTTAATTTCGGCTAAAAATTTGGCTTTTTCCGCTATTGCTTTTTCTATCAGCATGGCTCAAATGGCTTCTCATATATACCCTAAAGAGAAGCCTTATAATATAGGAAAGTCCATGGCTAAACTGGGCTTTACAAAAGCTTCCCGCTTACTGGGTCCCTCGCAATTCAACCCTGTTTTCCAGGAAGCGAACTATAAGCTTTCTTCTGCCACAGTGCTTATTTTGGCACGAAAATCCTCTATGACTCGTTTAGGGGTTGTCGTGGCAAAAAAAAACATTAAAAGCGCCGTCCAAAGAAATAGAATTAAGCGATTAATTCGTGAATCTTTTCGTTTAAGGAAGCAAGAGTTTGATACAATTGATCTTGTTGTACTAGTAAGACGCGGTTTAGACCAAATGGAAAACCTAGAAATCCTGAATCAACTAAATAAATTATTTGATGATTTGTTAAGAAAGCAAACAACCAGAAAATGATGTCATCAAAATCCCCTTCCTTTCTTACTAAAGCCTTACTGAAAATTATTGCGGTATATCGTTATATTTTGAGCCCTTTATTAGGAAGCAATTGCCGTTATTACCCTAGTTGTTCCGCTTTTACCCAAGAAGCCATAATTAAACATGGTGCTATTAAGGGCGGGTGGATCGGATTAAAGCGGCTTCTTAGATGCCACCCATTTCATCCTGGTGGCTATGACCCTGTACCTCAACCCACAGAATCAACCTCTCAAAAGTAGTTAAGTTTATGGATCATACTCGAAATATTCTGCTCGCCGGTTTGGCAATCGTTTCTTACCTCTTGTTGCTTGAATGGAATGAGGATTACCCTCAAGGTGCGCCTCAAACAAACAACGAAGAACTTGCAGTGGGTGTTATTGAGTCGACTAATATCGACCTTCCGGCAGCGCCTCAAAATAATGAAATATCATCAACGGCAGATTTACCGCAAGTTCAACCTGAAACAAGTAGTGTAAGCCTCGATCAAGTACAAACAAACCAAAGCCGTCTTATTCAAATCAAAACTCCAGTACATCATGCAACAATAGATCTTCTTGGTGGTGATATTGTTGGTTTAGCACTGCCAAAATATCCAACAAGCCTTGAAACCCCCGAAGACGCTTTTGTTCTCTTAAGAAACGATGCTTTAGGCACTTACATCTCACAAAGCGGTTTAATAGGGGAGAATGGGCCAGACGCAAGCTCTTCCGGACGCCCCTTTTATAAAGCAAACCAACAGGATTACTCCCTGGAGTCTGGTGAGTTAAGCGTTGATCTCAGCTTCTCTTCAGAGGAAGGGGTCGAAATAACAAAGCGATTTATTTTTAGTGCTAATGACTACTTAATCAAAGTTCAATATCTTGTGAGTAATCAAACCGATAATTCTTGGAGTGCTAATCTATTTGGACAAATAAAGCGAGATCGATCTGAAGACCCAAGCTCAGCTGGTGGAATCGGCGCAAGAAACTATCTTGGTGCTGCTTTAAATACCTCTGATGACCCATACAAAAAAGTTGATTTTGGTGATATTGATAAAGGTGGGACAACCGACAGTGTTGTGGGTGGGTGGATTGCTTTTTCTCAACACTATTTTCTCAGCGCCTGGGTTCCTTCTGCTGAGCAAACAAATTCTTATACCACCAGACAAAATAGTGCTGGTGAATATATTATGGGTTTTGTCAGTCCAACAGATACTGTCTCACCTGGAAGCACAACAGTAATAGAAGCTGACTTTTGGGCAGGGCCGAAAGATCAATATCGCTTAGCGGAAATATCACCAGATTTAGACTTAACCATTGATTATGGTGTCTTATGGTTTATCGCATCACCAATTTTTTGGCTGCTAACCAAGATCAATAATTCTATTGGGAATTTTGGTTTCTCAATTGTCGCTCTTACAATTGTAATAAAAGTTTTGTTTATGCGTTTATCCGCGTCTAGTTATAGATCTATGGCAAAAATGAGAAGGCTGCAGCCAAAAGTGAGTCAACTAAAAGATAGGTTTGGAGATGACAAACAAAAGCTTATGCAAGCTCAAATGGATTTATGGAAAAAAGAAAAAGTTAATCCTTTAGGTGGTTGTTTACCAATGCTTCTGCAGATGCCTGTATTGCTTGGTATCTATTGGGTTTTAATGGAAAGCGTTGAACTAAGACAAGCGCCATTCATGCTTTGGTATAACGATTTATCGGTGATGGACCCGTACTTCATATTGCCCTTAATAATGGGGGCCTCAATGTTTGTTTCTCAACTGCTTAGCCCAATGACAACAGCTGACCCAATGCAAGCGAAAATCATGAAGTTTATGCCTGTTGTATTCACTGTGTTTTTCCTTTGGTTCCCATCTGGTCTAGTTTTATATTGGTTGGTGAGTAATGTTTTTAATATTATTCAACAGGCATATATTATCCGCAGTGTAAATAAAGCTTACGAAAGTAAAGCTGCCTAAGGATATAAGCTTCCATGTCTTTTTCTAGTGACATTAGTAGCGACACTATTTGTGCAATTGCAACACCCAGCGGCCTTGGTGGTGTTGGCATTGTTCGTGTTTCCGGACCTCTTACAAAAACAATAGTAAACTCCATTGTGGGTAAAATTCCTACGGCAAGGTTTGCGCATTTTTCGTCTTTCTTTGATACTAACCAAGAGTTAATTGATAACGGCATTTGTCTTTTTTTTCCTGGACCAAACTCTTTTACTGGAGAAGACGTTTTAGAGTTCCAGGTTCATGGTGGCCCAATAATACTCGATCAGTTGATTCAAACCCTTGTTACACTTGGAGCAAGGCTTGCAAGACCTGGAGAGTTTTCGGAACGAGCGTTTTTAAATGATAAAATTGACCTCGCACAAGCTGAAGCAATTGCTGACTTAATAGAAAGCCATTCTGTTGAGGCCTCCAAGTATGCTCTTAGATCTCTACAAGGTGAGTTTTCTAATCTAATCAATTCTCTTGTTGAGTCGATCACAAATCTTCGTGTTTTTGTTGAGGCGGCTATAGATTTTCCTGAAGAAGAAATTGATTTTCTACAATCTGGTGAAGTAAAAAACAAACTTGTTTTTATACAAGAAGAATTAGACCAAGTATTAGCTCAAGCTCGAACTGGTCAAATTTTAAAAGAGGGTATCTCTATTGTTATTGTTGGGGAACCTAATGCCGGAAAATCCAGTCTTTTGAATTTGTTAAGCGGCCAGTCTAGCGCAATTGTTACGGATGTCGCAGGTACCACTCGTGACACTTTAAAAGAACTTATAACTGTTGACGGCTTGCCCTTACATATAATTGATACTGCAGGGCTTAGAGAGAGTGATGACCCAGTAGAAAAAGAAGGCATTAAAAGAACTTGGTTAGAAGTAAAAAAAGCGGATTATATTTTTTTGTTGGTTGATAGTAGCCGCTATGATGGTTTAGAAAATAATTCTATTTGGAAACAATTAGGGAAAGAGCTTGGAAGCACTAATAATATTACTCTTGTAAGAAACAAGATAGATTTAACTAATGAAAAAGCAAACATAGGTTTGCAAGAAGACTTTGGAATCACCTCTCTTGCTATCTCTGCTAAAGAAAAGCAAGGTATAGACCTCCTAATTGCTCATCTAAAAGAAACCGCTGGCTTTTCAAATACTGAAGAAGGTGGTTTTATAGCAAGACGGCGCCATTTAAATGCTTTAATCAGAGCAAAAGATGCTTTAAATGCCGCTTTTCTGCAACTAACCCAAAACAAAGCTGGGGAACTCTTAGCAGAAGATTTAAGAGAGGCTCAATCAGCTTTATCTGAAATCACAGGTGCCTTTTCTTCAGATGATCTTTTGGGTGAAATTTTCTCTTCTTTTTGCATCGGTAAATAGCTTCTCTAAATGAAAAGCTTGAGTAGTAAGTTGTGTGTACTTTTTTATAACCCTCTCTTCTTTATGTATATTTTTATATAACTTTAACGATAAACGGAGTATCAAAATCTTATCCAATATAGCTAACAGTTAACTCACTATTAGTTTGCTAGAAAAAAGCAGGTTTTCCACAGAGATATATACCTGTATGCGGTTGATCTATATAGTTTTTTTATTCTTTTACACAGTTTAATTGAGGCTAATAGTAATAATAACATTAGAATAATAACTAAATCATATATATATAATTTCTCTATATATTATTTAAATAAAATATATAAATTTTCTAACAAATCCGTATACTTAGCGGCCCATTTAAAGTGATTATCAAAAAAATAGCCAAAATAAGCTTATGCAAGAGGTTTTCGACGTAATAGTTGTTGGTGGTGGCCATGCTGGTGCTGAAGCAGCACTTGGCTCTGCTCGCATGGGTGTTAAAACACTTCTTGTTACACACAATATTGAAACTCTTGGACAGATGTCTTGTAACCCAGCTATAGGGGGAATTGGCAAAACGCACTTAGTTAAAGAGATTGATGCTCTTGGCGGAGCAATGGCTTTAGCTGCAGACAAAGCTGGTATTCAATTTAGAACGTTAAACTCCAGTAAAGGCCCGGCCGTTAGGGCGACAAGGGCGCAAGCAGATAGGGTTTTATATAAAGCAGCGATAAGAGAAATATTAGAAAACCAGAAAGACTTACAGATATTCCAGCAAGCTATCGATGACTTAATTATTGAAGGAGAATCTGTAAAAGGAGTTGTGACCCAGATGGGGCAGACATTCTTTGCTCCAAAAGTAGTCTTAACCACCGGGACCTTTTTAGGTGGAAAGATTCATATAGGTTTGCAGAATTACGCTGGAGGAAGAGCTGGAGATGCTCCTGCAATAGCACTAGCGCATCGTTTACGAGAACTACCTTTTAGAGTTGGGCGTTTAAAAACAGGAACCCCTCCCAGAATTGATGCTAGGACAGTAGACTTTTCTTTAATGACAGAGCAAGCAGGTGACAAACCTTTACCTGTTATGTCGTATATCGGAAAGGTTGAAGATCACCCAAGGCAGGTGAGTTGTTATATAACGTCAACAAATGAAAAATGTCATGAAATAATCCGAGAAGGCTTAAAGTTCTCTCCAATGTATGCAGGAGAAATTGAGGGTGTCGGCCCGCGATATTGCCCCTCCATCGAAGATAAAGTTGTAAGGTTTGCAGAAAGAAATAGCCACCAAATTTTTGTTGAACCGGAAGGCTTAAATACTCATGAATTATACCCAAACGGAATTTCAACCAGTCTTCCTTTCGAAGTTCAAAAAGAATTGATAGCAAATATTCAGGGGTTTGAGAAGGCTCATATTATTCGTCCAGGTTACGCAATAGAATACGATTATTTTGATCCAAGAGATTTGAAATACTCTTTAGAGACTAAGTTTATAAACGGGCTTTATTTTGCTGGCCAAATTAACGGAACAACGGGTTATGAAGAAGCAGCAGCTCAAGGTTTATTAGCTGGAATTAATGCAGCACTTTCAGTTCAAGGGAAAGAGTATTGGTGTCCAGGAAGAGAGCAGGCTTATTTAGGAGTTCTAGTGGATGATCTAATTACTCAAGGAACTTTAGAGCCCTACAGAATGTTTACCAGCCGAGCTGAATATAGATTAATGTTACGTCAAGACAATGCAGATCTTCGCTTAACAGAAAAAGGTTATGAACTCGGTTTAGTTGATGAAAAAAGATGGAAAGCGTTTAACCACAAAAAAGAAGCGATCATATCTGAAGAAAAACGCCTAAGAGAAAGTTGGGTTCAGGCCGATTCCAGTCTAGCAAATTTACTAAACAAGTTTTTAGAAAAACCACTAAGCCATGAGTATAGGTTGTCAGAAGTATTAGCTCGACCTGGCGTCGAAATTAAAAACTTAAACCAAGCATGTATTGAAACAGGTTTATTAGAGTCCGAGCCAGCTCTTGAAGTAAGTGAACAAGTTGAAATAAAAATAAAATATCAAGGATATATAGATCGACAACAAGGGGAAATTGAAAAATTAAAACTTCAAGAGAATACAATTTTACCTGAAGATTTTAATTATGAAATTATTTCTGGCTTGTCTTCAGAGCTTAAACAGAAATTATCTTCAGCTAAACCAGAGACTATTGCAAAAGCATCTAGAATTCCCGGTGTAACTCCTGCAGCAATATCTTTATTGCTTATTTACTTGAAAAAAAATCAGTCCTCTAAAAGCTCATTAAGAAAACAAGTAAAAAAAGAAAAGCAAATTGCTTAATGAACTTTTTTTCAGAGACAGAAAAAAAGATCTACAGTAGGAATCTTTCTGAAGGTCTTGAAAAAATGGAATTGCTAGTATCGGAAGATAAACAAATTCAAATCATAAACTATCTAGAAAATTTAGCTAAATGGAATAAAGCTTATAATTTATCTGGAATAAAAGATCCTTCCCAGATGATAACCAAACATCTACTCGACAGTTTGAGTGTTGTGCCTTTTGTAAAAGGAGATAATTTATTAGATGTGGGAACTGGCGCAGGATTACCAGGGTTTATTTTGGCAATCTGCTTCCCTGAGAAAAAAGTAAGTCTTTTAGATAGTAATGGGAAAAAAACACGCTTTCTTTTTCAAACACAAAACCAATTAAACATTTCAAATATAAGTGTTTTGAATACCAGAGTTGAAAATTATCAACCAAAAATTAAATTTGATCTTATTCTTAGCCGAGCTTATTCAAATCTAGCTTTGTTTGTTGAGCAAACTCGACATTTGCTTGGAGAAAAGAGTAAGCTTCTAGCAATGAAAGGCCTTTACCCGAAACAAGAAATTAATGAATTACCAGAAGATTTTATAGTAACCAAAGTACAAGAACTTTTAATTCCTGGCGAACCAGCAGCTCGACATTTATTAGAGCTGGAAAGGATAGAAAGAAGTAGTTAAGAATGACAAGAATAATTGCCATAGCAAATCAAAAAGGTGGAGTTGGAAAAACAACGACAACTGTTAACCTTTCAGCATCATTAGCTCGAGCAGGGCGTAGTGTGCTGCTTGTTGATTTGGACCCTCAAGGTAATGCAACAATGGGGAGTGGTTTAGAAAAAAGCGAATTAGAGTGTTCGGTTTATGATTTGTTAACAGGCACAGCAGAATTTTCAGAAGTGGTTACATTTTCAGGAGATGCTGGTTACGAGGTTTTACCAGCAAACGCTGACTTAACTGCCGCAGAAGTAAATTTATTACAATCTGAAAACAGAGAAACAACATTAAAAAAAATATTCGAAGGAAATATTGAGCTGTTTGATTTTGTGTTGATCGATTGCCCACCATCACTCAACATGCTTACTGTAAATGCCTTGGTGGCAGCAGACAGTGTACTTATACCAATGCAATGTGAATACTATGCTTTGGAAGGCTTAACAGCGTTGAGTGAGACTATACAAGGCATAACACGAGAGCGTAATCCTAAACTTGAGATAGAAGGAATATTACGCACCATGTATGATCCAAGAAACAGATTAACCTTGGATGTTTCACAACAATTAAAAGAATATTTTGGTGAAAAAGTTTATCGAACGGTTATACCTCGAAATATTCGATTAGCAGAAGCCCCTAGTTATGGTTTACCAGTTATAAGTTATGATAAGTTCTCTCGAGGAGCGTTAGCATACATAGCGCTTGCTGGAGAGATTCTTCGTAAATATGCAAATCAAAAAGATGAAGAAAGCAAAAACAGAAAAATTGATAAATAAAGAGTAGTGAGATGGCGTTAAAAAAACGAGGTTTGGGTAGAGGTTTAGATGCTTTGTTGGGCGCTCAAAGCAAAAGCTCTAACTCTGTTGATGATGAGAGTGTTCAGCCCAACTCAGAAGAAGTAAGTGCAGTAAATAAAACGAACGATTTGCAGCATTTACCAGTAGAGTTTATTCAGGCAGGCAAATATCAACCACGTTTAGATATGCAACCAGAAGCTCTAGAAGACCTTGCCGCTTCAATCAAAGCACAAGGTTTAATGCAGCCAATAGTGGTTCGCCCTATTAGTTCTAACCGTTATGAAATAATTGCTGGTGAGCGACGCTGGAGAGCAAGTCAAATAGCAGGTTTAGATACTATTCCCGTTATTATCAAAGATGTTCCAGATGAAGCCGCAATAGCTATGGCTCTTATTGAGAACATTCAACGCGAAGATTTAAACCCTATAGAAGAAGCAATGGCATTGAAGCGCCTACAAGATGAGTTTGAGCTAACCCAGCAGGAGGTTGCTGATGCGGTAGGAAAATCTAGAACAACAGTAACGAACTTAATTAGGTTGATGAGTTTAAACCCAGATGTTCGTATATCATTAGAACATGGAGATTTGGAAATGGGGCATGCACGCGCCTTATTAGCTTTAAGTGGGGATAAACAAACTCAAGCATCCAGGACGGTTATAGGTAAAGGAATGTCGGTCCGACAAACCGAAGCCTTAGTTAGACGTTTACAAAATAAACCTGAAGGCAAAACAGAACAAAAACAACAAGACCCGGATATTAGGCAGCTGCAGGATACTTTGTCAGAAAAACTAGGCGCTGAGGTTTTGATTCAGCACACAGCGAAAGGCAAAGGCAAACTAATATTAAAATACGGGTCTTTAGATCAATTAGACGGAATTCTAAATCATATTAAGTAAATGACCTTTTCTCATTGCTAGAGGGGATTAAAATCTTTATAATCCGCACCGTCGAAAAGCACCGAAGCATTTTACGCCAGGATGAGTAAGATAGAAAAACCTAAAAAGGTTGTAAATATCAAAGCTCCTCCGATCTACAAGGTTATTGTTACTCAAACTATTGTCACTTTTATAGCGACATTGAGTTCTTTTGCCTTGATAGACATAGTAACCGCGTATTCAGTTTTTCTCGGTGGGATGGTAAGCACGCTGCCAAACGCTTACTTTGCTCTCAAAGCTTTCCGATATCGTGGGGCTAGGCAAATGCCTCTAGTTATAAAGTCGTTTTATGCTGGTGAGAGCGGGAAGCTTATTATTACAGCTGTAATGTTTGCTTTAGTGTTTGCTGGAGTAAAGCCTTTAAACGAATTGGCAGTGATTATTAGTTTTATTATTACCCTTATAGCTGGATTAATAGCTACAGCAACAGTTGGGCTAAAATCTTCTTAAATAGAGCTTGATAGACAGGAAAATCGCTTAAATATGGCTGAACACGCTGGCGAAATTGCTCACGAAGCAGCTGAACACTCACAAACACAAGGTGAGTACATTCAGCATCACCTTCAATTTCTTACCTTGGGTAAAAATGAAGAGGGTCATTGGGGTTTTGCTCATGGTGCGGAAGAAGCCGCAGATATGGGGTTTTGGGCCTTTCATGTTGATATGTTGGGTTGGTCTATCGGTTTAGGTTTAATCTTTGTTTTAGTTTTCAGGTCTGCCGCAAAAAATGCAACCACAGGTGTTCCGGGCGGCCTACAAAACTTTGTCGAATGGGTTTATGAGTTTGTAGATGGAAGCGTAAAAGATACTTTCCACGGCACCAATAGTTTAATCGCTCCGCTGGCGTTAACAATTTTTTCATGGGTTTTGTTAATGAATACAATGGATATAATTCCTGTTGATCTTTTCCCGTGGTTAGCACAAACGGTTTCAGGAAATCCAGAAATCGCATTTAGGGTTGTACCGACTACCGATCCAAACGTCACTTTGGGCATGTCAATCTCTATCTTTTTTCTTATTATTTTTTACAGCATTAAAATTAAAGGGACTGGAGGCTTTTTAAAAGAGCTCGCTTTCCAGCCGTTTGGCCCTAAAATGCTGCCTTTCAACTTACTTATTGAAGTGCCAACATTGTTGGCAAAACCTGTTTCATTAGGGTTGCGACTTTATGGCAACCTATATGCTGGCGAGTTGGTGTTTTTATTGATAGCTCTATTTGGTGCTTTTCAATTACCAGCTCATTTTTTATGGGCGGCATTTCACTTATTAGTCATACCTTTACAAGCCTTTATTTTCATGATGCTCACTATTGTGTATCTAAGTCAGGCTTGTGAGCATCACTAATAAAGAAAAGATTTTTAATTTTAACGTTAGGCAAGACCTTAAAACTGGAGGAAAAAATGGAGCTAATATTAGCTAATACAGTACTTGGAGTATTGTTGGTACTGGGTTTGGGTGCATTAGGTACCGCAATTGGTTTCGGTATTCTTGGTGGAAAAATGCTGGAAGGTTCAGCGCGTCAACCAGAACTAGCGCCAATGCTACAAGGTAAAATGTTTTTAGTAGCAGGCTTGATCGATGCGATTACTATGATCGGTCTAGCAATCGGCATGTGGTTTACTTTTGCTAACCCTTTTACTGCAGCGCTTGCAGGCTAACATTAAAGCATTAAAGCTTTTGTGTAAGTAAAATTTAAACAAGCAAGAGGTATAACTGTGAACATCAATGCAACTATGCTAGGTCAAATGATTGCCTTCGCATTTTTTGTGTGGTTCTGCATGAAATATGTGTGGCCTCCATTGACTGCTGCATTGGCTGAAAGGCAAAAAAGAATTGCCGATGGTTTAGAGGCAGCCGAGAAAGCCAATATTGATCTTGAGCAGGCACAAGATAAAGTGGCCGAACAGCTCAAAGAGGCAAAAGTTCAAGCTGCCAGTATCATTGATCAAGCGAACAAACGAGCAACACAAATCGTTGAAGAGGCCAAAAATCAGGGAAGAGAAGAGGGCCAAAGGATGATAGTTGGTGCTCAGGCTGAAATTGAGCAAGAAATCAATCGGGCTAAAGAACAGCTTCGCGGTCAAGTAGCAAGTATTGCTATTGCGGGTGCTGAGAAAATTCTTGAGGCTTCAATTGATGAGGCTGCTCACGCTAGGTTGACCGAAAAATTAGCAGAGAGCTTTTAGGGACGCGATAGAAGATGGCAGAGCTAACAACATTAGCTAGACCTTATGCTAAAGCAGCTTTTGAAGTAGCGGCAGCAAGTAAGGACTTGCAGACTTGGTCTGATATGCTTGGCTTATTAGCAAAAGTTGTTTCCGATTCAGGGGTTGTGCGCGTACTGGCTTCCCCCTCTTTAACAGGGGAACAACAGGCACAAATAGTAATCGATTTGTGTGGTGATGAAATAAGCCCTCAAGTTCAGAATTTTGTGCAGGTTTTATCCGAGAATAAGCGTATATCACTTTTACCAGAAATCTATGCTTTGTTTGATATCTTAAAAGCTGAGCAAGAACTTAGTATAGAAGTTGAGATCACAACAGCTTTTGCTTTATTAGATGGTTTAGAAGAAAAGCTGGCTCAAGCGATCAAAGCAAAGTTAGATCGAGATGTAAAAATTCACAGTGAAATAAATAAAGATTTAATTGGCGGCATTGTAATTCGTGCCGGCGATCTTGTAATAGACGATTCCGTGCGTGGCAAATTGCGTAAGCTCGCGGAAGCAATGGGTTCCTAGTCGAGGAAAAAAAGAATGCAGCAACTGAATCCTTCAGAAATTAGCGAAATTATTAAACAGCGGATCGATAAGCTCGATGTCTCTGCGCAAGCGCAGAATGAAGGCACCATTGTCTCCGTTTCAGACGGTATTATCCGTATACATGGTCTTGCCGACGTAATGTATGGAGAAATGATCGAATTTGAAGGTGGCCTCTACGGGATGGCGCTTAACCTTGAGCGTGACTCGGTTGGAGCTGTGGTTCTTGGAGATTATCAAAGTCTTGCAGAAGGCCAAACTTGCCGCTGCACCAAACGTATCCTAGAGGTTCCTGTTGGTCCTGAGCTTGAAGGTCGAGTGGTTGATGCCTTGGGTAATCCAATCGATGGTAAAGGCCCGATTAACGCAAAAGAAACAGATGCTGTCGAAAAAGTAGCTCCAGGGGTTATTGCTCGTCAATCTGTATCACAGCCAGTTCAAACCGGTTTGAAAGCTATTGACGCAATGGTTCCGATTGGTCGTGGTCAGCGTGAGTTGATTATTGGTGATCGTCAGGTTGGTAAAACAGCTGTAGCTGTAGACGCTATCATTAACCAAAAAGGCACCGGGGTTAAATGTATTTATGTTGCTATCGGCCAAAAACAATCTTCTATTGCCTCTGTAGTTAGAAAGCTAGAAGAACATGGCGCAATGGAGCACACAATTGTTGTCGCGGCAGGTGCTTCTGATCCCGCAGCTATGCAGTTCATCGCACCATACTCTGGTTGTACGATGGGTGAATATTATCGCGATCGCGGCCAAGACGCGTTAATCATTTATGATGACTTAACAAAACAAGCTTGGGCATATCGTCAAATTTCATTGTTATTACGTCGTCCGCCAGGCCGAGAAGCTTATCCAGGGGATGTATTCTATTTGCATTCACGCCTGCTAGAAAGAGCGGCGCGAGTTAACGTTGAGCATGTAGAAAAATTAACCAATGGTGACGTTAAAGGTCAAACAGGTTCTTTGACAGCCCTACCAATTATTGAAACACAAGCGGGTGACGTATCTGCTTTCGTACCAACCAATGTAATTTCTATTACTGACGGTCAGATATTCTTGGAAACTTCGTTGTTCAATGCTGGTATTAGACCAGCGATGAACGCCGGTGTTTCTGTGTCTCGTGTGGGTGGTGCGGCTCAAACTAAAATTATTAAGAAACTTGGTGGCGGTATTCGATTGGCTTTGGCTCAATATCGTGAGCTAGCAGCGTTTGCTCAATTTGCATCTGATCTAGATGATGCTACAAGAGCACAGCTTGAGCATGGTCAGCGAGTCACCGAGCTTATGAAGCAAGCACAGTACTCTCCACAGTCAGTAGCTGAAATGGCGGTTGTGTTGTTTGCGGCGAATGAAGGTTATTTAAAAGAAGTTGAGATCAATAAAATCGGCGACTTTGAATCTGCATTATTGTCATACATGAACAGTGAAAATTCAGACCTGATGAGCAGCATCAATGAGTCTGGTGATTACAGTGATGACATTGAAGCAAAATTCAAAGCCGCACTGGATAAATTTGTTGATACACAAAGCTGGTAAAAGCTAATGGCAGCCGGAAAAGAGATACGCAATCAGATCGGGAGTATTAAGAATACTCAAAAGATCACTAGCGCCATGGAAATGGTAGCTGCGAGTAAAATGCGTAGGGCCCAAGACCGAATGGAATTAGGCAAACCTTATGCTCAAAATATTCGCAGCGTTGTTAGTCATATCGCTGCTTCTACTCCTGAATATAAGCATATTTATATGCAAGAGAGAGAAGTAAAACGAGTTGGTTACATAGTGGTTTCTACTGACCGAGGCTTGTGTGGTGGTTTAAATATTAACTTATTTAAAACCATGATTAAGTCTATGAAAGCTTGGCATGATGAAGGTGCTGAAGTAGATATTTGTGCTATTGGCTCTAAATCGGCTTCTTTCTTCAATAGTTATGGTGGAAATGTTGTTGCGTCTGTTCGTAACCTTGGCGATAAACCGTCGGCTGAAGATGTTGTTGGAGCTGTTAAGGTGATGCTGGATAGTTTTGCTGAAGGTAAAATTGATAAGCTTTTCTTAGTTGGTAATGAATTTGTTAATACCATGACCCAAGCGCCGACTATTCATCAGCTTTTGCCATTACAAGCTAGTGAAGATGAAGAAATGAAACACCATTGGGATTATCTCTATGAGCCTGATGCGAAAGAACTGCTGGATGGTTTATTAACTCGTTATATGGAGTCTCAAGTATATCAAGCAGTAGTTGAGAATAACGCCTGTGAACAGGCCGCTCGTATGATAGCAATGAAAAATGCTACAGATAATGCTGGCGATATCATTGATGAACTTCAACTTATTTACAATAAAGCAAGACAAGCGGCAATTACCCAAGAATTATCGGAAATTGTAAGCGGTGCAGCTGCCGTATAAACGTATTTAATTACTGAATTTTTATTTTTAAAAGTTAAGAGAAACAAATAGAGGACAAGACATGAGCAGCGGTCGTATCGTACAAATTATTGGCCCAGTTATTGATGTGGAATTCCCAAGGGAATCAGTGCCTAAAGTTTATGAAGCACTGACGGTTGCCGACAAAGGCATTACCCTGGAGGTTCAGCAACAGTTGGGTGATGGGATCGTTCGAACGATTGCCATGGGGTCCACTGAAGGTTTGAGTCGTGGACTAAATGTTGACGACACAGGTGCTCCCGTTAGTGTTCCTGTTGGTGAAGAAACCTTAGGTCGAATTATGGATGTTTTGGGCAACCCTATCGATGAGTGTGGGCCTATTGGCGAAAAACAAAAAATGCCAATTCATCGTAAAGCGCCTAGCTATGATGAACAAGCTGCATCTGAAGAAGTCTTAGAAACCGGAATTAAAGTTATCGACTTGGTTTGTCCTTTTGCCAAAGGTGGTAAGGTTGGTTTATTTGGTGGTGCGGGTGTAGGAAAAACCGTAAACATGATGGAGCTGATTAACAATATTGCTACAGGTCGTGGCGGTTTATCAGTGTTCGCAGGTGTTGGTGAGCGTACTCGTGAGGGTAATGACTTCTATCATGAAATGCAGGAAGCTGGTGTTATTGATACTGAAGATTTCAGCAAATCGAAAGTATCAATGGTTTATGGACAAATGAATGAGCCACCTGGAAACAGATTGCGCGTAGCCCTAACAGGATTAACGATGGCCGAAAAATTCCGTGATGAAGGCCGTGATGTTCTCTTGTTCGTTGATAACATCTATCGTTACACTTTGGCGGGTACAGAAGTATCAGCATTGCTAGGCCGTATGCCTTCAGCGGTTGGTTATCAGCCAACATTGGCTGAAGAAATGGGTGCACTTCAAGAACGTATTACATCTACTAAAACTGGATCTATTACCTCTATTCAAGCGGTTTATGTTCCTGCAGATGACTTGACTGACCCATCTCCAGCAACAACTTTTGCTCACTTGGATGCTACTGTCGTTTTGTCTCGTGATATTGCTTCCCTAGGTATTTATCCTGCTGTAGACCCGCTTGACTCGACTTCACGTCAGCTTGATCCTCTTGCGATCGGTCAAGAACATTATGATGTTGCTCGTGGGGTTCAATCGATCCTTCAGCGTTACAAAGAATTAAAAGACATCATTGCTATCTTGGGTATGGATGAGCTTTCAGAAGAAGATAAACAAGCGGTAAGTCGTGCTCGTAAAGTTGAGAGATTCTTCTCTCAGCCATTTACTGTTGCTGAAGTATTTACTGGTTCTCCAGGTAAATACGTGAGCTTGAAAGATACAATCAGTGGCTTTAAAGCCATTTTAGCTGGTGAGTACGATGATCTTCCAGAGCAAGCCTTCTATATGGTTGGCAGTATTGAAGAAGCTGTAGAAAAAGCTAAAAACCTATAAGTTTAGCTCAAGCTAAAAGCTGAAATTTGAGATACAGAGAAATATTATGGCAACATCTTTTCAATGTGATATAGCAAGCGCTGAAGATAAGATTTTTTCTGGCGAGGTTGAGTCACTGGTTGCTGCTGGTAGTTTGGGTGATCTTGGAATATTTCCTGGTCACGCACCTTTGCTCACTGCTTTGATTCCAGGACCGGTTCGAGTGGTTAAATCTGGTGGTGAAGAAGAGATATATTATGTTTCTGGTGGCTTTCTAGAGGTTCAGCCAGGAGTAGTTCATATTTTGGCCGATACAGCGATTCGGGCTGATGATATTGATGAGGCTAATGCAGAGCAAGCAAGACAAGACGCTGAAGCCGCAATAGCAAATCAAAGTGCAGAATTTGAGTACACAAAAGCAGCCTCTCAATTGGCAGAAGCAGCGGCTCAAATCAGAACAATCCAGCAGTTACGTAAAAAGCTAGGTGGTTAAAAAAGTTAAATTATTAGCACTCTAAAGATAAGTAAAAAAGGTAGCATCAGCTACCTTTTTTTTTGGTATTCTTCAGGTAGAAATGAAAAGAGAGTTTATTGATGAAACCAAAACTTAATGTTGTGATCCTTGCCGCTGGTAAAGGCACAAGAATGTACTCAGAAACTCCGAAAGTGTTGCATGAGCTAGCAGGAAAAAGTCTGATTGAGCATGTTATTGGCACAGCAAGAGAATTAGCACCTGATAGCATTACAGTGGTTGTCGGTCACCAAGCAGAAAGAATTCAAAGTGCTTTAGCTCACGAGCAGCTGAATTTTGCTCTTCAAGAAGAACAGAAGGGAACAGCACATGCCGTTGAGCAGGCATTACCATATCTTGAAGATGATGCTGTTGTTCTAGTTTTATATGGCGATGTACCTCTTACAGAAAAAAACAGTTTGGACAAATTGTTGGCAAAGGCAAGCACAAATTCAATGTCGGTTCTGACTTGCGTGGTAAAAAACCCTACGGGTTTGGGAAGAATCATTAGAGATGGTGCTGGTAACATCGAAGCTATTGTTGAAGAAAAAGACTCTGATGAATATCAAAAAAATATTACTGAAATTAACACTGGAATTATGGCTTTCCCAGCCAAAAAATTAAAGCAATGGATACCGAGAATTGGAAATAATAATAAGCAAAATGAATATTATTTAACAGACATTGTGCCGCTTGCCCTAGAAGAAAATGGACAAGTTGCAACAGTTAGTTGTGAGTCGGAGAATGAAGCCTGTGGTGTGAATACCATGCTACAACTTTCTGAACTTGAAAGGGCTTATCAAAAGTTACAGGCCGAAGCTTTAATGTTGAAAGGAGTTTGCCTTGCTGATCCATCTAGGTTAGACATTAGGGGGCAAGTTGATATTGCCTCCGATGTACAAATAGATGTTAATGTTATTTTGGAAGGAACAGTAAAAATAGAAAAAAATGTCAGGATTTCAGCAAATTGTATTTTGAAAGACTGTGTTATAAAAGCCGGTACTGAAATATTCCCCAATACTCTTATTGAAGAATCTGAGATAGGATCTAATTGCAAAGTTGGACCCTTTGCTCGAATTCGCCCAGGCACGCAGATGAGTAACAATGTTAAAATTGGCAATTTTGTTGAAACTAAAAAATCGATGATAGGTGAAGGAAGCAAGGTTAATCATCTTAGTTATATTGGCGACAGTGAATTAGGGGAAAATATTAATATTGGTGCTGGAACCATTACCTGTAATTATGATGGCGTCAACAAATTCAAAACGATAATAGAAGATGATGTATTTATAGGCTCCAACACCGCTTTGGTAGCTCCTGTAAAAATAAATAAAGGTGCTACAGTTGCAGCAGGCTCAACCATTACAAAAGATGTTGAAAGTGGGCAGCTTGCCTTAAGCAGAACAAAGCAAACTAATATTAATGATTGGAAAAGACCTTTAAAAAAATAAGCTTGGTTGTAGGTAAAGCATAAGGCGATAGCCTTTACTAAACGGGATAGATTATGTGCGGAATAGTTGGCGCAGTTGGACAACGAAAAGTTTCAGGAATATTAATTGAAGGATTAAAGCGTCTAGAATACCGCGGCTATGACTCTGCAGGTATAGCTGTAATTGATAAAAAAGAGACAAAAATTAATTGCATAAAAGCACTTGGTAAAGTTGCCGAATTAGAAAACGCTGTCTCAAAAGCTTCTGCAAAAGGTTCTATAGGTATTGCTCATACAAGATGGGCTACTCATGGTAAACCGTCAAAAGAAAATGCTCACCCTCATTGCTCGGCTGATAATTTAGCTTTAGTGCACAATGGGATCATCGAAAACTATCTAGAACATAAAGAATCTCTATCTAAAAAAGGGTATTACTTTACTACTGAAACAGATACGGAAGTAATTGTTCATTTAATCCATGCTGAAATGGATAAAACTGAAATTGATTTTACTCAAGCTGTTAAAAATGTAGTTGCAAAATTGGAAGGTGCTTACGGTTTAGCGGTGATCAATAAAGATTATCCAGGTCGTTTAGTGGTGGCACGAAGTGGAAGCCCTTTAGTGATTGGAGTCGGTATTAGTGAAAATTTTATAGCTTCAGACCCTTCTGCCATTAGCCAAGTTACCGATCGGTTTATGTACATGGAAGAAGGCGATATTGCTGAAATAAGCAATAAAAAAATTACGATTTGGAATAATGATGAGATAGTGAAGCGAAAAATAGTTCGGCTATTTGACGATATGGAAGATGCTTCGAAAGGTCAGTATAGGCACTTTATGTTGAAAGAGATTTTTGAACAAAGTGAAGCAATAAAAAATACCCTTTCTGGCAAGTTAAGTAAAACACATGTTTTAGAAGAAGCTTTTGGTGTAGAAGCTAAAGCATTGTTTGAAAAAACAAAGCGTGTACAAATTGTAGCCTGTGGCACGAGCTATCATGCAGGAATGATAGCTAAGTTTTGGTTCGAAAATGTTGCTCGCATGTCATGTTCGGTTGATATTGCTAGCGAGTATCGTTATCGAAATATTTTGGTTCCAGAAGACTGCTTATTTGTAACCATCTCTCAATCTGGAGAAACAGCGGATACTTTAGCGGCATTAAGATATGCGAAGGAATCAGACTATGTTGGCACATTAGCAATTTGTAATGTTCCGAATAGTTCATTGGTACGAGAGTCCGATTTAGCAATAATGACCGTTGCCGGAAAAGAGATTGGTGTTGCTTCTACTAAAGCTTTCACAACCCAGTTATGCATTTTAGCTCTTTTACCAATAGTATTAGCTAGACACAAAGGCCTGACAGAATATGATGAAGAGTCTTTGGTAGATGAGCTCCACCGCTTACCTGAAATTGTAGAAGAAGTTTTAAAGCTGGATGAAAGAATTGCACAAATTTCTAACGATTTTGCAGAGAAACATCATGCTCTGTTTTTAGGGAGAGGAGTACAATATCCTGTCGCTAAAGAGGGGGCTCTTAAGCTAAAAGAAATTTCTTACATTCATGCTGAAGCTTATCCAGCTGGAGAACTTAAGCATGGGCCTTTAGCGTTGGTTGATAACGAAATGCCAGTTATTGCGATTGCTCCCAATGATGAGCTACTGGAAAAGCTGAAATCGAATTTACAGGAAGTTAGTGCAAGAGGAGGACAGCTCTATGTATTTGCTGATACTGAGTCGGGTTTTAAAAATGACGAGTCAACTACCGTCATCAATATGCCGCACAGCAGTGATTTTTTAGATCCAATTACCTATACGATTCCCTTACAGCTCCTGTCTTATCATGTCGCAGTAATTAAAGGTACAGATGTTGACCAACCGAGGAATCTAGCCAAGTCCGTGACAGTTGAGTAGTAATAAAGCATGAAACTTCCTGCTAAAATTGGTTTTGGCGTAGTAATAATCCTTTTTATTCTTTTCTTGTTGATGCTTGTAGTTGCTCGTAATCAGGCTTTAAGCTTAGTTTATAACCCCCTCTCAGAACGCCCCTCTTTAAGTGAAAGTCCTGCCGATTTTGGTTTAGAGTATGAAGATGTGACAGTCGTTTCCAGTGATGGCTTTGAGCTTCATGCTTGGTATATACGGTCTCAGAATGGCGCTAGTATTCTTTTACAGCATGGGTATAAATCTAACCGGATAGAGCTATTAGAAGAAGCTAAAGCGTTGGTAGACAATGGTTATGGGGTTTTACTTAGTTCGATCCGCTCGCATGATGAAAATGAAGGTGAGCTTATTGCTTTTGGGCTTCAAGAAATGCCTGATTTACAAGCCTGGTTTAACTTTCTGGTAGAGCAAGAAGACGTCGATTCTGAAAAAATAGGAATACTGGGAAACTCCTTAGGTGGCTCGCTTGCTTTGCAATATGCTGCACAAAACGAAAAAATCAAAGCCGTGGTTGCGCACAGCGCGTTTTCATCAATGGCTGATACTATTAGCACCAGTGTTACTTATTATACAAATTTGCCAGCATTTCCTTTTGCTTCATTAATCAGTTTTTGGGCTGAGCAAGAAGTAAACGGAAAAATTGATGACATTGATGCCAGTACTTGGATTGGGAAAATAAGTCCAAGACCAGTATTAATTTTGCACAGTCTTTCTGATGTCGTGATATCAACGGGAAGTGGAGAGTTGCTTTATTCTGCTGCGAGAGAACCTAAAGAGCTATGGCAAGTAGAACAAGTTAGGCATGCCAGTTTTGATACGCAACTAGCGTCTGAATTTGAAACGAGAGTTGTTGGTTTTTTTAATCAATATTTGTTGTGAGCTTGTTTGATTTAAGTCTTCTTGTTTTTGCTGGTTCTAAGAGAACGTAAACTAACGCTGAGGCGTTTTAAGTGCTCTTTAAGTTCAGTATTCCGGTGTTGTGCCACACCCATTGCTAATACATCAATGACAACTAAATGCGCAATTCGTGAAGACACTGGGGCAAACTCAAGATGATTTTCTTCCATATTAATATGGATGGGGTAATCGCAAAGCTCTGCTAAGGCCGTGGTTTCAGGCACCAAGCCAATGACTTTCGCGCCAGCTTCTTTGGCTAGCTTTACGCTTTGGATTAAAGCTTTAGTTCTACCAGATTGTGAAATAGCTACCACAACATCAGTAGGCTTTAAGGAAATTGCAGACATATGCTGAATGTGTGGATCAGTATAAGCAGCAGCCGAAACTTGTAAGCGAAAGAATTTGTGTTGAGCATCGATAGCTACTGACCCAGAAGCACCAAAGCCATAGAATTCAACACGATCTGCAGAACTTAAAGCCGTGATTGCTTTTTCTAAAGCAGTCGCATCAATTTCATCACGAATGCTAATTAATGAGCCTATAGTTGTATCGAAGACCTTTTTATTAACATCTGCTATTGAGTCTTTAGTGTTAACTTGAAACTGGCTGAAACTTCCGCTGGTTCCAATATGTTGAGCGAGGTCTAATTTGAAAGCCTGAAAGCCATTAAAGCCAAGTGCTCTGCAAAAACGAATCACCGTGGGCTCGCTGACCTTAGCATTTTTTGCTAAATCCACGATACGCATCTTAATGACTTTACTGGGGTCTGACAGGATAAATTCTGCAACTTTTCTCTCAGACTTACGAAGTTTATCGAGATTAAGAGTAATTTTTCTAATGAGGTTACTTTTTTCCATATTTTGTACTCAAAACCCGCACTGATGTCACAAAAGTAACACTAAAATTTGTCAAAGCACGAAAGGAAGGATGCTAAATGGAAGCCGATGCAGTTTTTATAGCCGCACAAAGCTCTTGGACCTTTCTGACATCTAATGTATGCCTATGAAGAAAGATCCGTAGTATTTGCGTGGCAGGCAAATATTTACAAGCTTAAAGCGTTTTATTCAGCGTTAACTGGCTGGACGTTCTCTGCTTGAGGACCCTTTTGGCCCTGAGTCACAGTCATAGTGACTTGTTGTCCTTCATGTAAGGTACGTCTGCCTTCACCAGCGATCGCACTATAATGTACGAAAACATCTTTGCCACCGGCATGTTCAATGAAGCCAAAGCCTTTCTCATCATTGAACCACTTAACTGTACCTTCTACTTGCTCAGACATATTTTTCTTTTACTCTCATAACAATACCAAGTGCTTGGTGTATTTCTCGGAGTTAAAACCCAATTTAGATTTCAACCATCATAATTAATATTGGTCATTCAAACCCAAGTTTGGGTATCGAAGACGATCAATATTTTGGGTCATACCCGCTAAATTAGGTGCCTTTAGGGATATAACTTCGATCGATAGTAGCAAGTTTTTAATAAAATGCCTATGAGTAGGCAGATGAATGCGAAATTATTATAGAAAAGTGACTAAGAAGATTGCAGACTTTGCTAAAATGCTTGGCAATGGATATTTCCCACATACTAAACCCCCTCAATGACGTTCAGCGTCAGGCTGTTACTTCAGAAGCTGATAATCTTCTGGTTCTTGCTGGTGCTGGAAGCGGCAAAACGCGCGTGCTTGTTCATCGCATTGCTTGGTTGATAGCCACCGAAGACATCTCCCCACACAGTATTTTGGCTGTGACTTTTACGAATAAAGCGGCCAATGAAATGCGTTTGAGAATTGAAGAGCTCTTGGAGAGGCCTATTGGTGGTATGTGGGTTGGAACCTTTCACGGTTTGGCACACAGGCTGTTAAGAGCGCATTGGCACGAAGCCGGCCTGCCAGAAAAATTTCAAATCCTGGATTCAGATGACCAATTACGTTTAATAAAACGAGTGCATAAAAGTCTTGGCATAGATGAAAAGAAATGGCCTGCAAAACAATGCCAATGGTTCATTAATGAGCAAAAAGACGAAGGTCTTCGTGCTGCTAATATAGAAACATACGGTGACGAGTTCTCCGAAATTATGGCAAAGGTGTATACGGCTTATGAGCAAGCATGTGAAAGGGGCGGCATGGTTGATTTTGGTGAACTCTTACTTCGCTCTCACGAGCTTTGGCTCAAGAACAAAGAGTTGCTGGCTCACTATCAAAAACGTTTCCGTTTTATCTTGGTCGATGAGTTTCAGGATACTAATGCCATCCAGTATGCTTGGCTCAGGGTATTGGCTGGAGAAGAGGCTAAAGTTACGGCTGTAGGTGATGACGACCAGTCTATCTATGGCTGGCGTGGGGCCAGAATTGAAAACATTCAACAATTTTCACAACATTTTAACAATAGCGAGACGGTTAGACTCGAGCAAAACTATCGTTCGACTGGAAATATCCTAAAAGCGGCCAATACCTTAATTGCCAATAATCAAGGTCGCCTTGGTAAAGAATTATGGACGGATGGAGTTGAAGGTGAGGCGATATCGCTTTACTCCGCTTTTAACGAACAAGATGAAGCACGTTTTATATCAGGCCAACTGAAGACCTGGATAGATAATGGCAACAAAGCTAACGAAGCTGCAATTTTATATCGATCAAATGCTCAATCTCGTGAGTTAGAAGAAGCGTTATTACGACTTGCAATGCCTTACCGAATTTATGGTGGTTTTAGATTCTATGAACGTCTCGAAATTAGAAATGCCATGGCTTATTTAAGGTTAGTTTTGAATCATGACGATGACGCAGCCATGGAAAGAGTTATTAACACACCGGTTAGAGGCATAGGAAATAAAACTTTAGAGTCATTGCGAATTCTAGCTCGAACCCAAGGGCTTTCAATGTGGAATGCAGCTCAAGAGTGCATTGTGCAGGGAATCTTGCCACCAAGAGCAACGCTAAGTGTAAACGGCTTCATTAACTTAATCGAGGCAATGCAAAATTTTGCTATCGATAATACCTTAAGTGATTTGTGCAATGAGGTTATTAAGCGAAGTGGTTTGGTTCAACATCATGAAAAAGAAGGCGGAGAAAAAGCAAAAAGCAGAATAGAAAACCTTGATGAGTTAGTGAATGCAGCCAAAGCTTTTATGTTGGATCAAGAAAGCGAGGAAGAGCTTTCTAACATTGAGATTTTAACTGCCTTCATCGATAAAGCAGCCTTAGATGCTGGAGATACGCAAGCCGGAGCGGGTGAAGATGCTCTGCAACTAATGACATTACATTCTGCGAAAGGGCTTGAGTTTCCTTTAGTGTTTATTAGCGGACTGGAAGAAGGGCTTTTCCCACATAAAATGTCAATGGACTCCCAGACTGGTTTAGAAGAAGAGCGTCGTCTATGCTATGTAGGAATTACTCGTGCAATGCAGAAGCTTTACTTAAGCCATGCAGAGTCTAGGCGTATGCACGGGGAAGAAAATTTAACTCGACCTTCACGCTTTTTGTCCGAGCTTCCTCAAGAGTTGTTAGAAGAGGTTAGGCTACAGGGTCGTATAACAAGAAGCAGTTATTTTAATGATTATGGTAAAGGCGGTGGACAAGAAAAAAAATATGGGAATATTGCAGCGCTTAAATCTAGTGATGACTCCTTAACAAATGATGGAGAGGACTCTATAAGCTTAGGGCAAAGAGTGAAGCATCCTAAATTTGGAGAGGGTGTTGTTCTAAATTATGAAGGCAAAGGGAAGAATGCTAGAGTGCAAATAAATTTCGATGGAATTGGAGGCAAGTGGTTAGTCATGTCTTATGCAAGACTAGAGACTATATAACTTATATAATAATCTTATGTTCATGTTTAAGATGAATGCTTTGTTTTACCTAGAGGAAAAAATGAAAAGACTAACAAAAATAATAAGCGTGGCCTTTTGTGCGATCGTCCTTGTTGCTTGCGGTGGAGCTTCAGAGCAGCAGAGCAGTGAAAGTGTCGAAGCAAGAAGCCAGCAAACTTATCAATGGAAGCTTGTAACCACATGGCCAAAAAACTTTCCAGGAATAGGAATAGTTTCAGAAAATTTCGCTGATCTTGTTGATGAGCTATCGGAAGGCCGAATGAAAATCAGAGTTTACGGTGCAGGTGAAATTGTTCCAGCTTTTGAGGTATTTGATGCCGTTCGCGCGGGTACCGCAGAAATGGGCCACGGAGCTTCTTATTTTTGGAAAGGCAAAGCCCCGGAAGCTCAGTTCTTTTCAGCATTGCCTTTTGGCTTAAACGGTAAAGAAATGGATAGCTGGATCCAGTTTGGTGGAGGTATTGAGCTTTGGGAAGAGTTGTATGAGCCCTTTAATTTGATACCGGTTCCTGGAGGAAATACTGGGGTACAGATGGGCGGATGGTTCAACAAAGAAATTAATAGCCTGGAGGATTTTCAAGGTTTAAAAATGCGAATACCTGGCCTTGGTGGAGAAGTAATCCAAAAAATTGGCGGTGTTCCTGTCAATCTTGCTGCAGGTGAACTCTACACCTCATTACAAACAGGTGTAATTGATGCAACTGAATTTGTTGGTCCGCTACAAGATTTGTCTCTAGGCTTTTATGATGTTGCTGATTATTATTATTATCCGGGATGGCATGAGCCAGGTACTGCTCTTGAGTTCATGTTTAATAAAGAATTATTCGAAGCACTACCAGAAGATCTTCAGCTTATTATCCGCACCGCGGCTTATGTCGCTAGTGCTAGTTTGACTCTTGAAACAGTAAAGCAAAATTCTGATGCAGTAAAAACTTTAGTAGAAGAGCATGGCGTAGAACTGCGTCAGTTCCCAAGAGATTTGAATGCTGAGCTTTATCGAGTTTCTCAAGAGGTCATTAATGAACTTGGCCAAGGCAGCGAAATTGGCCAACGAATTTTAGACTCTTATCGAACTTTCGAAGCAGACGTTAGAGGCTATCATGATATTTCTATAGAAGCTTACAATAGATTAAGAGCAGAAGAGCGGGATTAGGTTTTGAGTTGAAGACTAGGATGCTCTAGTCTTCAATAGACTTAAAAAAATAAGTAAAGCTTAGCGGATTTTTTTATTGGCGTTTTCTTTTGGGATTGCGCGAGTATTGCCTTCATCACCAATAGCCACAAAAATAAAAGAGCCTTCGGCCACCTTTGTCCAATGCTCACCCTTTGCAACATGACTCACCCAGGCTTCAACAGACACTCGGATTGAGCTTCGTCCCACCCCTCTAATTTTTGTATAGCAGCCTACTAAAGAACCAATACTTACCGGTGAAAGGAAGCTGATATTGTCGATCGAGACTGTAGCAACCTTGCCTTTAGCGACTTTAGAACAAGCTAAGTGAGCAGCCATATCCATTTGGCAGGCCAACCATCCCCCGTGTATGTCTCCGTCTTGGTTTGTGTCTGCGGGTAAAGCGATAGTTTGCGTGGCAAGCTCGCCTTCCGGATGAGGGTTGGGGTCGAGGTCAAGGTTTTCTGTTTTCATTCTAAGTTCCTCAGATTAAGGAAGGTAACCAAGTTGTCAGTTGCGGCCAGAGCGCTAATAAAAGCAACATAAAAAGTTGTATCAAAATATAAGGAATAACACCTTTATATATATCACTGGTTAAAACACTACCAGGTGCAGCACCGCGCAAATAAAATAAAGCAAAGCCAAAAGGAGGGGTTAAGAACGAAGTTTGTAGATTGACAGCCAACATAATTCCTAACCAGATTGGATCTATTCCCATCGCTAAAAGAATAGGTCCAACAATTGGAATTACCATATAAATTATTTCAATAAAGTCCAGAATGAAACCAAGTACAAAGACAACAAGCATTACAAGGACAACGGCCATAACGGTCCCGCCGGGCAAGGTTTCAAAGAACTCTTCAATCAAGATGTCTCCGGAAAAACCACGAAAAACTAATGAAAAAATACTGGCTCCAATAAGGATCATATAAATCATTGAACTTACTTTTGCCGTTGAGATTGAAACTTCTTTAACGATTGAGAAGCTTAATTTGCCTTTCGTTAGAGCTAAAAGAAGAGCGCCAAGACCTCCTACACCAGCTGCTTCAGTAGGAGTTGCTACTCCAAAAAGTATGGAACCAAGAACCGCTATGATTAAAAGTAGAGGAGGTAACAAGCTTTTCAAAAGTTGCTGGATAACGCTGCTATTTCCTTTAATGGCATCAAGATCTTCTTGTTTTGCTGGAGGGGCGTATTCGGGCTTTATAATTGCCATGCCAAGCATATAGATTGAATAAAGTCCTACCAGCATTAGTCCCGGAACTATAGCGCCAGTAAACAAGTCACCCACGGAAACCGTTTGCGTAGAAAAAATACCCATTTTTAGTTGGGCTTGCTGATAAGCGGTGGACATAACATCGCCAAGGAGTACCAAGGCAATAGAAGGCGGGATAATTTGTCCTAAGGTTCCTGTTGCGCAGATTGTACCCGTCGCTAATGATGGTTTGTAACCGGCCTTCAACATGCTTGGCAGTGATAACATACTCATTGTCACTACAGTTGCGCCGACAATGCCTGTGCTAGCCGCTAATAGCATCCCGACGAGTATTACTGAAAGGCCTAAGCCTCCTCGTAATCTACCAAAAAGAAGAGTCATGCCTTCTAGAAGATCTTCAGCAATTTTTGATTTTTCCAGCATCACTCCCATAAAAACAAACATAGGAATCGCAAACAGAGTGGTGTTGGTAATGACTCCTGCATAGATACGATTGGTGACGGCGCTTAAAAAAGAAGTATCAAAAGTTCCGGTTAAAACGCCTATTCCGGCAAAAGCGAGTGAGGTGCCTGCAAGCGAAAAAGCCACGGGATAACCTGCAAGTAAGACTATGCAAATGCATATGAAAAGCAAGAAAGGCATTAATTCCATCATATTGCCGTATTCTCCTCGTCTTCTAGATCAATTCCTTTGATCTCAGGAAAGAAAAGAATGCTTATATTTCTTAAAATTTCTGCGATGGCCTGAATGATTAACAAAAAGCACATAACTAAAATAGTGGACTTCAAGAGATAGACAAAAGGCAGGCCACCTGCATCTGGCGAGTCTTCTAGGATTGCCCAAGAAGACATGATATAGGTCCAACTGCTTATCAAGATAAAGAGCGTAACTGGCAAAAGCAGGAAAATAGAACCTAAGAGATTCACCCATGCCTTATAACGCTCAGAGGCGATGTTATAAACAATATCTACACGTACATGAGCGTTATGTTTCAGCGTATAACCAACTGCTAAAAAAATGAAAAGGGCGTTTATATAGATAATTGATTCCTGGATGGCAATTGAACCGCTATTAAAAACATATCTAGCGACAACGACATAGCAAGTGACTAGCACCATCAAAATAGAAAGATAGGAGGATGTTTTACCAACAGCTTCTGTAAAGCTATCTAGAAAGTTAATTATTATTCTTAGTATGGACATTCTAAAAATTGTCGATTTATTTCAGTAATTTTAAGTATTACTAGAATGAGAGTAGCGCTCATCAAAAAGGCTGGCAGAATAACATAAAGCAAGGCTTGAATAGTAGTTAAATCAGTAAAAGACGAAGGCTCAGCCAAAGTAATAATGCGCTTACAACAATAATTAACAAGGCCAATAACCTGTAAAAAAGCAGCTTTACTTTGATTAGGATTCGATGCCAATAAGTATCATCAGCTAAGGGGGGATCAGGAATCTCATTAAAGATTTCAATATTTACTAAAATTAGCATCCCCCAAAGTGAAGCGACTATGGCAGGTTCCAGAGCCTCTGCAGTAAACGCGGTAGTTATGAACAAACAGTATATAGTTAGCAATAAGGCAATAAAGGTGAAAGCCATCCAAACAGAACGCAGAGGCTTCAGGATGCGCGCGAGTTTATGGATACGTAAGAGTAAGCGCTTCAATATTGGGGTCTAGCCAGGCAGGGCATTATTTTTGAAGTTCCGAAGAAATGCATGCGGCTATGTCTGAAGGCTCAAGCTCGGGGCCTTCCATGTCAGAATTCCAATTTACACCCACCATAGCATTATCTTCATGCATTCCCGGCAGCCAATCTTCAAGAAAGGATTCTAAAGGGATGGTTTCAGGTTTATAAGAGGCCCATTCTCCATTGCATAGAACCTGAGCCAATTTCTCAGAAGAAAAAAATGGCAATACGTCGGTTTCCTCAAATTCAATAGAGGGGCAAATGGCCCAACCCTCTTCACCTTTTAAGCCCCAAACTTCTAGTGAGGAGCTGATGAGATTAGAAAATTCGATTAACGCTTGCGTTTCTTCTGGAGAACCCACAACTATCCTTAGATATCCTTAGACGTGTACGGTTAATAAATCACAGTTAACGCCATGTGCGACACCTGTGGATGTAGAACCAAAAATAAGTTCCCAGCCATGTTTGCCATGGTTGCCCATAACAATTAGATCAGCATTTATCTGTGCAGCAAGCTCTTTGATTTCTCGTGCGGGCTGGCCTAACAAGGTATGTAGCCTATTTTCTGGTATATCGAGGTTTTTCCCCATTTCTAGCAATGCGGTTTTTGCTTGCTGCGTAGCTTCTTGATGAAGCCCTTCGACATCTATAGTAGAAATTTCGATTGCATAACCTACTGCAATCGGCTCAATCACATGCACAATACTTATTTGTGCGTCATTGCTTTTAGCAAGAGTTCGCGCCTTATCGAGAATTACGGCTGAATCTTGTGATAAATCTACAGCAACTAAAATATTGTGGTAAAGACTCATTTCATACTCCTTTGATCATTAAATGATCTTATTTTCATAAGTGTAGTTATTAGACCGCGGGACTACAAGAAGCACGTTGATACAAGTCAATAGTTCTTTTCTGCTAACATTGACCCATTAGAGGAGATCAGCATTGAAACAAGAGCAGCAAGCCGTATTACAACTACCAGCCGGACGTGATAGTGAAGGCAAGCAGGTTATAGAAAGGGTTGAGGTTTATGTATTAGAAAAGGACGGCCATTTTGAGTTGAAGGCTTCGCCTTTATTCGTTCGTAACCTTGCACGTGGTGATGTCATTTTTGTAGATGAAGAGAAACCAGATACTTTCAGCATTGTTGAGCGTAGCGGTAATCTGGCTCTTCGAGTATTTCGTAAAAACGATATACATGAACTCGAGAATCGTTTGACGCCAGAAGTCGAAAAGCTAGACGGTAATTTAGATTTAAAAACGAAGCGTGCGCTAAGCTATTCGTTACATGTTAATTTAGGTTTTGCTGCCATAGAATCTTTGTTTGATAATGTTATGGCGCAATATCCAGACTCAGTTTGGTATTATGGTAATGTATATGATCCAAATGATGGCACTACCGCTTTGAATTGGTGGGATAGTTTTATTAATCAAGTATAGACCAAGCTAGCGCCAAGTTAAGATCAGCCTAGAAAAATCAGCTTAATAACAATCAGAAACAAAAGAGCAAAAAATGTTAATAGTTATATCACCAGCAAAAACCTTAGATTATGAAACGTCAGTTTCTACCAAGAAAGAAACGCAGCCTACATTTCTACCTGAATCAGAAAAACTCATTACAGAACTTCAAGCGCTATCACCTGAAGACATAACTGAACTAATGCATGTGAGCTCAAAAATTGCTGAACTAAATTTCTCCAGATTTTTAAATTGGGAACAGCCACTAACTAGCCCCAAGGCGCGCCAGGCTATTTTTGCTTTCAAAGGCGATGTATACACAGGCATAGACATTCAACAATATAAGGCAGCCGATTTAGAATTTGCACAAAAGCATTTACGAATTTTATCTGGGCTTTATGGCCTCTTACGACCTTTAGACTTAATGCTGCCATATCGACTTGAAATGGGCACACGGTTCGCCAATTCGCGTGGTGAAAACCTGTATAAGTTTTGGGGAGAAAAACTCAGTGAAGCAGTTAATCAAGCGTTAGAAGCACAAAAAGATCAGGTGCTGGTTAACTTAGCTTCAAATGAATATTTCAAAGCTTTGAAAACTCAAAACCTCAATGCTGAAATAGTAACACCAGTTTTTAAAGATTATAAAAATGGTCAATATAAAGTAATTAGTTTTTTTGCAAAAAAAGCCAGAGGCTTAATGGCTTCATATATTCTTTTAAATCGCATAAAAGATAAGGAAGGCTTAAGTGATTTTGCAGAAGCGGGCTATCGTTACAGTAAGGCAGAATCTACTGACGCCAGCCCTGTCTTCTTACGCAAACAGAGTTAAAGCTTAAAAGGAAAAATCTCAAAAGGTGAATTAAAGTCCCAGGTGTCCTAAAGACTCTATTATTTCAAGCGCAATCCTTGCCGCCTTAGGGTGACTCTCTTCAATTTCTTCTAGCAGCTCTTGGGTCGCTTCCTTAATATCTCCACTAGCGGGTTTAGGCCCCTCCCAGCTGTCCAGCTGAGCCTGGAGTTGCGCCAGTAATAAATCCTGTTGTGGGCTAGTGTCATCGGATGAAAGTTTTTCATGCAGATTAGAAATTAAACCCTGGATTTTAGCCTTTGGCATAAATAGCTCCTTGAGTGAGTTAGCAAGAGAAGAATAGGCTGCTAGATAAGATTGTGCAATATAGTTTTATTGAGGCTTATCAATAAGAGTTAACTTAAGTCTGATTTTTTGAAAGGGAGATGTCTTTCGACTGCATCCTGATAATTATCAATATGTTTTTTTTCTTTTTTAAGAAAGTGTTCGATAGCAGAGCTAAACTCCGGATTAGAAATCCAGTGATTTGAATAAGTCTCAACCGGTTCAAAGCCCCTTTGAATTTTATGCTCTCCTTGTGCGCCGGAGTCAAAACGGTGAAGATTATTCTCTATGCAGTATTCTATTCCTTGGTAGTAACAAGTTTCAAAATGCAGGAACTGCCATTCATTGTCGGACCCCCAGTACCTACCATATAAAGTTTTATCGTCTTTAAAGCTGAGTGCACCAGCAATGTAGGCATCCTCTTTTTTTGCAAAAACGAGGAATAAGTTTTCAGGTAAAAGCCTGCTCAGCTCAAGAAAAAAAGAAAGATTTAGGTAAGCAGAACGGCCTCGAACTAGGTAAGTATTTTGATAAAACCTATAAAAGTGCTGCCAATGTTCTGCAGTGATACTTTCGCCTTCAAGCCATTCGAAGCTAATCTCACTGGCTTCAATTTTTTTGCGTTCTTTTTTTATATTTTTTCTTTTTCTGGAAGCAAAGCTTTCTAAAAAATTTTCAAAGCTACTGTAACTCTTGTTGAACCATTGATATTGGCAGCCTATACGCTGAAGCAAACCACGCTCCTCTAGCAAGCCATAATGATGCTTCTCCGGAAATAAAACATGCCAGCTGGAAGCGTTATGGTTTTTAGCTTCTTGCATAATACTTGCAACGATTAAGTCTAAAATAGCTTTCTCATCTTCGGTTTTTGAAATACATATTCTAGGTCCAGATGAGGGTGTAAACGGAACAGCCGTTACAAATTTTGGATAATATTCTAAACCATGCTGGTAATAAGCATCAGCCCATGACCAGTCAAAAACATACTCGCCCATTGAATTATTTTTCAAATAGAGAGGAGCTATTGCTATAAGCTTTCCACCGTCAGATCTTATGATTAAATGTCGTGGCTGCCAACCAGTTTCAGCTGAGACAGAACCGCTTTTTTCAAGCGCCAATAAAAAGCCATGTTGTAAAAAGGGGTAGGTATTGTCTACTAAGAGATTCCAGTCTTCTGCAGAAACAAAGGTAATGCTGTCTAAAAAAGTTACACTGTATTCCTGACTCATTCTTGCCAACTGTTTGTTACGAAATCAATTTGGGTTATTTAGCTTAGGCTATGATGCTGGTAAAGTTGCTAACATTAATGAGTGTACAAGATTGATTAGAATTGACCAAGGCTTGAAAGGGCTGGAAAACTTATATGAATAGTAACAATGTAGCAAAAGTTTCAGTCCATGGTGGTCATAGCGGGCAGTTTTGTGAGCACGCAAAAGATGATTTAGAAAGTATCGTGCGGGCTTATATCGATCAGGGCTTTAGTTGGGTTGGAATTACGGAACATATACCTCCGGCCTCGGATGCGATGAGATACCCAGATGAAGCAGAAGCAGCGTTAACGGCGAGCTTCTTACAGGATCGCTTTGCTGAGTATTTTCGCCTAGGCCGCGAGCTGCAAAACAAATACTCTAAAGAAATAACCTTGCTGCTGGCTTTTGAAATTGAGACTTACACGGGTGCAAAGGCGCATATTCATGAGCTTATAAAACGTTATCAACCTGACTATCTGGTTGGATCACTGCATCATGTGGGAGAAATCGGAATAGATTACAGTCCTGAGCAATTTCATCAGGCGCTTGAAAAAGCCGGTAGCATTAAGCAGCTGTACTGCAACTACTTTGATAGTCAGTTTGCAATGTTGCAAGAGTTTAAGCCTGCTGTTGTTGCCCATTTTGATTTAATCCGCAAATACGACCTCAATTATTTGAGTTCTCTGGCATTGCCTGAAGTGCTTGAGAGGGTAGAGCGTAATTTGGACTTCATTGCTGAAAACGAACTGATTTTGGACTTTAATTTACGCGGCTTTGATAAAGCGCTAGAACAATACCCTTCGTTAGCAATTTTAAAGCGAGCTTTAGCCAAAGGCATTGCTATCGTTCCGGGAGATGATTCACACGGAGTAAGCTCGGTAGGTAGAAATTATGATAAAGGCATAGCGGTGCTTAACAATTTGAATGCGCCATTACTTTGGCAAAAACCGCGGCTTATATCTTATTGAGAAACAAGAGAGCACGCATGTGAGTGAGTATGGACTTAGGTTTTTTAGAGAAGGTAATCAAGCACAGTAAACACAAATACGACATAGCCAACACGGTTGTTATTCAAAAAAGCTTTAAAGCATAGAGCAGGCTGCCTATCCCAAGTTAGTGTGTGTTGGTAAATAAAAAGTGCTGCGGAAATGAGTAAACCAATTTGAAACCAATTTCCGAGTTGAAAATAGCTAGCGCTCAAACCCATTGAAAGCAAAAAGAAAACTTGCAAAAAACCTATTACAAAAACATCCGCATCTGCAAAAAGAATGGCAGTGGATTTTATGCCTACTTTCAAATCGTCTTCACGATCTACTATGGCGTACTGGGTATCATAAGCAATCGTCCAAGTTAAGTTAGCGATATAAAGTAACCAAGCTTGTGCGGGTAAGGTACCCGTCTGTGCAGTAAAAGCCATTAAGCCTCCCCATGAAAATGCAGCACCAAGTACGACTTGAGGTAAATGGGTGTGGCGCTTCATAAAAGGGTAAATTAAGGCTAGAGCCAGTGCTGCAAAGGCCATTAAAATGGTCAAGCCATTGGTCATTAAGGCTAATAGAAACGCGATGCCGCAGAAGCCAGCACATAAGATAAGGGCTTCCTTGGGGGTGACCTCACCGCTTGGTATTGGGCGGCTATTAGTGCGGGCAACATGACCATCAAAATTTCTATCAGCATAATCATTAATGCAGCAACCCGCAGCACGCATCAATAAACTACCAAGAGTGAAGATTACTACCAGTTTTAAGGAAGGGCACCCGTCTGCTGCTATCCAAAGGCTCCAAAGAGTTGGCCATAACACTAAATAAAAGCCGATTGGCCTATCTAAACGGGCTAAGCGCCAAAAAGCCGGTAATCTTTTGGAAAAATTAGGAGCACGATTTTGTACTTTCTTCCAAAGATTGGCTTTAAAAGAGGCATACTGTGCTTTGATGGCTGTTAATGCTTTAAACGACAACATAGAGCTAACTTCCGAATTGGAGCTGCATTATAGCCAGACTTAGACAAGCATTGAATAAAAGAATAGGCACTGTTTAAATAGTTTGAAATTAATCACACAAACCGAGCAGCCCCAATGATCAAACTAAAGCTTCACTGGCAAATACTTATAGCCATACTTTTGGCTTTTATTATCGGCAAAATTACAGGAACCGAGTCCAGCATATTTGGCGTAACTTTTTATGCCATGTACGATTTCATTGGAACCTTATTCTTGAATGCCTTGAAAATGATCATTGTGCCATTGATTATGGCGTCCATTATTTGTGGGGTCGCCAACATGGGTGGGCGCAGTGATCTTGGTAGGCTTGGTGGTCTGACGCTTGGCTATTATGCAATGACAAGCACACTGGCTATTTTGGTCGGATTGTTTTTTGTGAACTTGATGAGTCCGGGAATTGTCGATGGTGTTCCTGCCGGCGCCTCTCTTAACCTCGTTATGGATGAACGTGATGTTGCTTCTGCTGTCGCAAGTGTGGAGGGTCGAGGCGGGGCAGATATAGCCGCAATTTTTCTCCGTATGGTGCCAACCAATATAGTCGCAGCTGCGGCAGAAGGCCAAATGTTGGGACTGATTTTCTTTGCTTTGGTTTTTGGCTACTTCATGACTCAAATACCAAACCGTCAAGGTGACGTTCTATTGAATTTTTGGCAGGGCATTTCTGAGACCATGATGAAAATAACCATGTGGATTATGAGCTTTGCTCCTTTGGGCGTTTTTGGTTTGGTTGCTGCAACGGTGGCTTCAACGGGATTTGCCGCTTTTCAACCTTTATTGTTGTTCTTTATTACCGTGGTGCTAGCGTTGCTCACTCATATACTAGTGATCATGCCTCTGCTCTTAAAGTATCTCGGCGGTGTCAGCCCAATCGCCCATTACAAAGCGATGGCGCCTGCTATCTTAACGGCTTTTTCAACCGCCTCTTCCTCAGCAACGCTGCCTTTGACTATGGAGTGTGTAGAAAAAAAGGCAGGAGTTTCTGAGAAGACCAGTAGTTTTGTCTTACCACTTGGTGCAACCGTCAATATGGATGGGACTGCATTATATGAGTGTGTTGCTGCTATTTTTCTCGCGCAGGCTTATGGTTTGGAATTAAGTTTTGTGACTCAATTTACAGTTGTTCTGGTAGCCCTATTAACCTCAATAGGAGTGGCAGGCATTCCAGCGGCAAGTCTAGTAGCTATAACGGTTATTCTTACCGCAATTGGCTTACCAGTTGAAGCGATTGGATTATTATTGGTTACCGATCGAATTTTGGATATGAGCCGATCAGCGGTCAATATTTTCAGCGATTCCTGTGGTGCCGTAATTATTGCTAAGCGTCAGGGTGAGATGGGAATTCTGGAAGCAAAAAGCGCGATAGATTAGCTCAAAGCGCTTTAGACATTCCCATATTGTTGGTTTACTGAAAGCCAGCGATCAATTAGTGGATTGATAAGCTGAGGGTTTTCGACACGAATACGTTCTGCCCAGAGTTTAATTTGCTCTTGTAAATCGCTGTCACGCTCGAGCTTAGCGATTTTGTAATCCATTAGCCCTGTTTGTCTTGTTCCAAGCACTTCACCAGGCCCTCTAATTT
>CBFIHS010000008.1:0-54852 GCA_965662565.1 Pseudohongiellaceae bacterium
TGGTTCGTTTAACTGAAGAGCCTGTTATTGATGGCGTTTTAGATGAAGAAGTTTGGCAGCAGGCTTTGCTTGTCGATGATCTTTATCAAGTTGAACCTATCGAGTTTTCAGAGCCTAGCCGTAAAACTGACATCCGTATTTTTTATACCGAAGAGGCTATCTATATCGCAGCAAGGATGTTTGAAGATAATCCTGAAGACATTATTGCGCCTAACCTAAGACAAGGAGTATCGCTTCGAATCGACGATATCTTTTCGGTGCTTTTCGATCCTTACCTTGATGGCAGAAGTGGTTATCGTTTTGCCATGAACCCTAACGGGGTGCGTTGGGAGGCAATTTATACAAGCCCTATTACTCTGGACGCAAATTGGATAGGAATTTGGCAAGGCGAAAGTCGTGTTGATGAACAGGGCTGGGTAACTGAAATGCGCATACCTTTTCGAACTCTGTCTTTTAATCCCGAAGATGAGGATTGGGGGATTAATTTTCTTAGAAGAATCAGGCGTAATGGAGAAACCATCGCCTGGTCTTCAAGAGATAGACAAATAAATCCAGCAACTTCAGGTATTGCCACTAGTATGAGTGGTATGAAACAAGGTTTGGGTTTGGATGTTGTACCTGGCTTAACCTTGATACGAGATAAGAGCTATGCCAGCTTAACTAATCCAGGTGTTGAAGAAAATTTTGAGCCTACCTTAGATGTTTTTTATAAGGTGACGCCTGCCTTAAATGCCTCCTTAACAGTTAATACCGATTTCTCAGCGGCAAATGTAGATGCTCGGCAAGTTAACTTGACTCGATTTTCATTATTCTTCCCAGAGCAAAGAGACTTCTTCTTGCGGGATTCTGATATTTTTGAGTTTGGTAAGATTGGCACCTATGGTTCGAATAATAATGGTTTGGGTAATGTGGCTATTCCTGGTAACGCGCGTCAAAATGCCCGTCCATTCTTTTCCAGAACGATAGGTCTCAGTAGTAATGGAGCCCCCGTGGACATCAATCTGGGAGGCAAGGTCAGTGGCCGTTTAGGCGGTTTTAATGTGGGGGCCTTGGTGGTCTCTCAGGCTGAAGATGCGGATACAGGGGTTGATTCAAAGAATGTTTTTGTAGGTCGCCTGGTCCGTAATGTACTTTCTGAATCTCAAGTCGGGATTCTCATAACAGATGGCGATCCGCAATCAAATTTGCGCAGCAGCTTAGCCGGAGCAGATTTTAGATATCGAAATTCTAAATTGAAAAATAATAAAACTTTAGAAATCAATGCATGGGTTCAGAAATCCGATACAGAAGGTAAGAGTGGTGATGATACTGCATACAGTCTAGGGTTTAGCTTGCCAAATAATGCGGGGATAAGGGGCTCGCTACTCTACAACCGTATTGGTAAAAATTTCGATCCGGCTGTTGGTTTTGCTAGCCGCGTTGGTATCCAAGACTATGCGCTAGAAGCTGGTTATAACCATTGGTATAAGAAAGGCAGTTTTCTGCGTAACACCTATATGGTGTTAGAGGGCTATAGGGCTGAACTGCTGGAAACTAATAAGTTGAGTTCGGAGGATATCGGTTTGAGGTTTGCTTTTTTTAACGTTGTCACAGATAGAATTTTCTTGCGAGCTGTACAACAACGTGAAGTGCTGGAAAATGATTTCACAATTTTTTCCGCCGCAGATGGCTCGCGATCAATAGTGCTTCCTAGTGACGAATATACCTTTAGGCAATTTCGTATTGCCTTTCGTTCCGCTGAGCAAAGAGTTTTTTCAACAAGATTTCTTGTGGCCTCTGGAGAGTATTTTAGTGGCGATATTCTGCGCTCTGAGTTTTCTGCTACTTGGCGGCCAACGGCTAATTACGATTTAGGTATTGGTTACAATGAGCAAGACATAAGCTTACCTCAAGGTGACTTTAAGGTTAGGCTAATTAATTTACGGGCAAATTTTGCGTTTAATGCTCGCTGGTCTTGGAGTAACCTTCTGCAATATGACAATGTTTCTGAAACAATGGGCCTCAATAGCCGCTTAACCTGGATTCCTGAGGCTGGCCAACAGGGCAATATTGTATTTAATTATGGCGCTCAGGATTTAGACAAAGATAATAACTTCACTTCAACAAGCTCAGATTTGGCCGTTAAATTCGTTTATACCTTTAGGTATTAATATCTGAAGTAAAAAAGCTAATGGATATTATTAAGCACTAAGCTTTAGTTTATTTGAGCTAAGAGTCAAGATTAGCTGGTTTAGTTCATCCCAAGAGTTGAGTTTGTTTAAACCTTTCACCGATTGATCAATTAAGCTGGCATGTTCTAGCATTTTTTCAAGTTCTGACAGCGAATGGTTATTTAAAGCTGCAGTTACAGGTCTCACCCTATTGCTCCAGACTCGAGCGCTTTGTAATACACTAGAGATTGCTTGGCCATTCTCAATTTCCTGAGACATTGCGCAAAGGGAGCGAATCTCGCGGCATAGGAAATTAAGAATTTTAAGAAGATCTTCACCTTCAGCTTTCAGATGATGAAGGATGCTTAGCGCTCTAGCGGGGTTTGCTTCTAGAGTGGTATCTATGAGCGAGAATACATTGAAGCGAGAACTATCCGCCACTCCTCGAGCCACCGTTTGCGCGTCTATTTGAGAGCTATCACTTAAGAGTGAGAGTTTATCTATCTCTTGTGCAGTCGCGAGTAAATTACCTTCCGTGCGCTGACAAAGAATTTGAATCGCTTGCTCGTTTGCTTGCAAACCATTGTTTTGAAAGCGCTGTTTGACCCAAGCTGGAAGCTGTTGATTATTAATAGGCCAAATTTGAACAAAATAGGCTTGCTGCTCGATTTTTTTAAACCACTTAGTGTTAGTTGCAGCCTTCTCAACTTTAGGGCTAGAAATTAATAAAAGGTTGTCTTCAGAAGGGTTTTCTAGAAAGGTATGAAGAGTATTTTTTGCATCGCTATCGAGCTTTGCAGAACTCAGTCGAAGGTCAATTATTTTTTTTTCAGCAAATAAAGATAAGCTATTACCTGATTGTAAGAGTATGTTCCAATCGAAGTTGTTTTGCGTGCTATAAACCTCTCTCTCGGTGAAGCCTTGGCTTTTCACAAAACTTCTAACGGCATCACAGCTTTCTTGAACCAGAAGAGGCTCATCACCAGATACCCATATTATTGGTGATAATTGGCTTTTAAGCTTACTAAGAAGTTGTTCTGCCTTAAGCTGCACGGGGAAGGAGCTTACATCCCAGCGTCATAAGTTAAAGAGAAATCGATAACCACATTATGATTGATGCTTGCAAGACCAGCTATTTCTCTAAGTGCTTCAACCCCTTCACCCAAACCAAAGCTGTCAGCATTTAAAATGATAGGTTTTGAAGGTTGAATGGACAAGCGATCGTCAGAAAGCTTAGTGACGGTTAAATCAGTACTTAGCTCACTTTCAATCCCATGTAGATTTAAAGAATAGCTAAAGCTCTTGGTTTCTGAGGCTCCAGTTGCCAGATTATGAAGATTAGCAGGGTCAACATTGATGCTTACCGAAGCAGAAGGATATTGCTCAACTTCAAATAAGATGGCCTGCACGCGTTCATTTCTTATCGCAACAGCTGTATCAACACTGGCTAAATCAATTAGCAAGGTGGCAAGCCCAGAATCGTCTATATCACCACTCAAGCCATTGAAGGTGTTCACTTCGGACACGGCCGAAACCTTACTAGTAACGTAGTGGAAAGAAGATTGTGCGGCATTGAGCTCCCAAGCTGCCAAGGAGGGCATGCTCAGAGTGGATAAAATCAAAGTATAAATTAAGCGTTTAGTAGCTGTAGTCATAATCATCTCGGCGTGAATATAAAAATGTTAAATTTGATTATACAAGTTGTCGAGGCATCGGCAAGCGTGCTTAGAGATAAGTCTTAAAGTGCTTGCAAGCGACGTAGAATTTGTTCAACTAGTTCCTGTCGCATTTCTGTTTTTATAAGCTCCGCTTCATTTGCTTTAGCAGCCAGATTGGCAGGGTCGGCTTCATAGATTTCTTCAAGTGCTAAGACTTCACGGCTTATTAGCACATCGGCGTCTTTGCTGAGTTCTATGGATGTAATAAGAGTCATTTCAAATTCTCCAGCTCGAGCATTCCGATTAATGCTCACTACTCGCTCTTTCACTTGTTCAGCCCCTAGCGTTAGCCTAAGACTTGCTTTACCGGGTTCAAGCAAGTCAAGGCCATAAACTTGGAGCCTTTGTGTAAGCAGTTGGCCGAGAGCTGAATTGTTGCCTTCATCCTTGATGCTTAGCTGTTCAATTTCCGGGTTGAGGGCAAGCGATTCAGTTCCTCTTAAGCTAAACCCACAAGCACTCAATAAACCACATAAAAGTATAAGAGAAATTGTCGTCTTGAATGTCTGCATAGTTTTCATAGGATTCGCAACTCAGTTAGCAACTATATTTACCAAGCGTCCAGGGACAACAATTACTTTGCGGATGGTAAGGCCTTCCAGGTGTTTTTGAATAGTCTCATCAGCCAAGACTTTCGCTTCAACTTGTTCCTTTGTGATATCTGCCGGCAGTTCCAGTTTTGAACGCAGCTTACCATTAACCTGGGCAACTATCGTCACCGTTGATTGTTCTAGAGCAGCTTCATCAAAGTTTGGCCAGCTTGCATCAATGATGGCTCCTTGCTTACCAAGGTATTGCCATAGGGTATGACAAAAATGCGGAACAATTGGGGCTAATAATAAAATTATAGTTTCCAAGGCTTCTTGAATGACAGCTTGGCTTTGGGCATCTTCATTGGCTGTATCCGCAAATTTACTCGTAGCATTGAATAACTCCATTACTGCAGCAATGGCTGTGTTGAAGATTTGTCTTCTACCGTAATCATCAGTCACTTTTTTAATTGTGCTATGCGTTTTTAGACGCAAGGCCTTTTGAGCTTCTGTTAGGCTTAAGGCCTCAACTTTGGTTTGTGTTGGCTCAAATGAAGCGAAGAGTTTCCATACTCTTTTTAAGAAGCGATAGGCGCCATCTACGCCACTATCTGACCATTCAAGGCTTTGTTCAGGGGGTGCGGCAAACATTGTAAATAAGCGTACGGTATCGGCACCGTATTGCGAAATAAGACCTTCGGGGTCGACCGTGTTGCCTTGGGATTTTGACATTTTAGTCCCATCTTTAAGCACCATGCCTTGAGTTAACAATCTTTTGAACGGTTCGTCAGTACTCACAAGGCCTTCATCACGCATCAATTTATGGAAGAAGCGGGCATAGAGTAAATGTAAAATCGCGTGTTCAATACCACCAATATATTGATCGACTGGCAGCCAATAATCGGCTTTATCATTAAGCATGGCAGAGTCTTCATTGCGACAACTAAAGCGAGCGTAATACCAAGAAGATTCCATAAAAGTATCGAAAGTATCGGTTTCACGTTCTGCCGCTGCGCCACATTTCGGGCAGGTCGTTTCATAAAATTCAGGCATTTTTTTTATGGGTGAGCCACTGCCATCAAATTCAACATCTGTTGGCAACACAACGGGTAAGTCAGATTCTGGAACCGGTACTGAACCACAGTCAGGGCAGGTGATCATCGGAATAGGAGTGCCCCAATAACGTTGACGACTAACACCCCAATCGCGAAGACGGAAATTAATAGTCTTGCGTCCAGTGCCTTTTTCCTTGAAAAATCCGACGAGCTTTTCAAATGCTTCATTAAAATTGAGATCGTTGAATTCACCCGAATTAATTAGAATGCCTTTTTCAGTGAAGGCTGCTTTGCTGATGTCGCAGTCTTCAGACTTGGATGGGTCTGCAGGCTCAATCACTTGTTTAATGTTCAGACCATAAGCTTTGGCAAATTCCCAATCACGTTGGTCATGAGCGGGTACCGACATAACTGCCCCTGAGCCATAGGACATTAAGACAAAATTAGCGATCCATATAGGGACTTCCTCTCCTGTCATTGGGTGTATGGCTTTAAACCCAGTATCCATACCAGTTTTTTCCATAGTGGCTAACTCAGCTTCAGCGACTTTGACCTGGTCTTGAAGCTTTATATAGTCTGCAATCTCAGGCTTGCTTTTTGCGGCAGCTAAAGCCAAAGGGTGCTGGGCGGCAACAGCAACATAGGTAACACCCATAATAGTGTCGGGGCGTGTGGTGTAGACATTCAGGGATTCGTGCCCAGATACCTCAAAACTGAATTCAAGGCCTTCAGAGCGGCCAATCCAATTTTGTTGCATGACACGAACTTTTTCTGGCCACTCATCAAGTTTATCAAGATCAGACAATAACTCTTCAGCGTAATCTGTGATCTTTATAAACCATTGTGGAATTTTACGGCGCTCTACAACAGCGCCAGATCGCCAACCCTTACCATCAATAACTTGCTCATTGGCTAGTACGGTTTGATCGACTGGGTCCCAATTCACTTCAGCTTCTTTTTTATAAACCAGGCCTTTTTCAAAAAGTTTGATAAAAAACCATTGTTCCCAGCGATAATAATCTGGGTGGCAAGTAGCTAGCTCACGATCCCAATCATATGCGTATCCGAGTTGCTGCAATTGTTTACGCATGTAATCAATATTTTCATAAGTCCACTTGGCAGGCGCCACTTTGTTTTTCATTGCGGCATTTTCAGCAGGTAGACCAAAGGCATCCCAACCCATTGGTTGCAGTACATTCTTCCCGAGCATACGTTGAAAACGGGAAATAACATCTCCAATAGTGTAATTACGAACATGTCCCATGTGTAATCTGCCACTTGGATAAGGGAACATTGAAAGACAATAGAATTTTTCTTTGTCAGTGTTTTCGCTTACTTTGAAACTGTTCTGATCAGCCCAAAACTTTTGAGTTTCTTTTTCGATCTCTTGGGGAGAATATTCTTCGTTTATCTTCATTACCATTGGTCTTAAGTTTGCCCGTAATAAGTCTTTAGAACCTTGTTTTTATGCCTAAAAAAAAGACTGCATAGGATACCTTAGAAGCTGATTTAACGATAGCCGCATTTAACTTTATATCGGAACTGTGCTTTTCAGTATTGATAATTCTGAGGACAGCACAAACTCTTTAATTAACCAGTGGCCTGATAAATACTCTATACTTTTTCCAGATATGCCTTTCTATCAAGTGAGAACAGGTTTTACCTGGAATACCCAAGCTAGGACAAGTGCCATACATGTCGATAAAAACATGGAAAGAGCCTGAATGAAAAGAGCCTGAATGAAAAGAGGCTGAATGAAAAGAGGCTGAATGAAAAGAGCCTGAGAAGCATTTGCAAACCACGGAAATACACTTAGTCATTTTAAATGAGTTGAGTTATATGCTGGCTTTTGATTATCGTCAAAACAACGAATCATGAGGGTTTTAAGGAATAGGCCGGCTACATAAAATGTTGTTATCACTGGACGTGGTTGAGGCTCAAAATTAAGAGAAATTTCGGGCACAGTTGCAGAAGTAAAAAATATAAAGCATGCTTATGAGCATGGAATAAAAGCCCAATAAGGCGTTGATTTTTAAGTATGAGTGATTCAAAGCATTTAGCGCATAAAGTTAATGAAGCTACTGAAAATTTAAGTTCTGAAGTGTTGGATACTATTAAGGACTTTATTAAATTAGAGTCTGCAGGTGGCATTTTGTTATTTTTCGCCGCTGTTCTGGCGATGCTGATTGCCAATACCCCTTTATCAACTTTTTACAGCTCTTTCTTAAATACAACTGTTGCTGTCCAAGTAGGCACTCTCGAAATAGATAAACCTCTTTTCCTTTGGATTAATGATGGCCTTATGGCTGTTTTTTTCTTTGTGATTGGTTTGGAAATAAAAAGAGAAATTGTTGAAGGCGAGCTTTCCTCGATATTTCAGGTGATCATGCCGGGTATTGGAGCAATTGGCGGCATTATAGTTCCAGCTTTAGTTTATGTATGGTTTAACTATGGTGATCCATTTGCAATGGATGGTTGGGCCATACCTGTAGCCACCGACATTGCCTTTGCCCTGGCTTTGTTAGGCCTTTTTGGCGCAAGAGTGCCAACAGCACTTAAGGTTTTTCTACTGACTTTAGCGATTTTTGATGATTTAGCGGCAATCGTAATTATCGCAGTATTTTATTCTGGGGATTTATCAGTTTCAGCGCTTGTGACAAGTGCCATAGCTTTGGGCTTAGCAGTGCTTATGAATCGGCTTGGTGTTTCGAGAACATCCAGCTATATTCTTCTAGGTATTGTTTTATGGGTCGCTGTCCTTAAGTCTGGTGTTCATGCAACTTTAGCAGGTGTATTAATCGCTTTTTGTATTCCAATGAGAGATGAGAATGGTCACTCACCGGTAAAAGAACTTGAACACAATTTGCATGGCTCTATCGCCTATATAATATTGCCACTGTTTGCCTTTGCGAATGCCGGTATTTCTCTTACCGGAATATCGCTCAGCGATATAATCCACCCGGTAACTCTTGGAGTAGAAACTGGTTTGGTTATAGGCAAGCCACTAGGCATCTTACTTTTTGTTGGTGTTGCTGCTGCAGTCGGTTTGGTGCGTTTACCCAAAGAAATGAGTTGGGCTCAGCTTGTAGGCGTTTCTTTCGCCTGCGGTATTGGCTTTACAATGAGTTTGTTCATAGCGGGCTTAGCTTTTGAACATAATAGTTCAGAGTACTTTGCTGGGGATCGTCTAGGAATAATTATAGGCTCAGTCCTATCTGCCTTGATCGCCTATGGTATTTTAACGGTGAGCTTGCCTAAAAATATAAGTCAGGATGATTCTGAATCATAGCTAAGGCTCTGACGTTTTTGCTCTTTAAGTTCTAATCTTTGTTGGTTTACTAGTAAACCTTTAAGTCATTCCCGCATAGATCTAGTAGAGATATAAGAGATAGAATAAATAGAGTAAGTAGAATAAGTAGAATAAGTAGAGTAAATAGAAGAGAGTGACGTGGAAATTCGTCTAGAGCTAGTGATGAGTTTGGGCTAGATAGTTTTGGAAAAAGCAACTTTTTCTAACATATGACGATAGTAGGATTGAATGTCTGATTCTAAAGCCAATTGTTTGAATAAATATTCAGCCTTCTCAAAGTCTTTAGCATAAAAGAAGTCTAAAGCTTGTTTATGTGTTTCCAATTCGCTCGCTTGGGATTCGGAGAGTTCATCCGCGAGACAAAGAGGTTGGTATATTTTTACATTATTGCTGCGACCTCTGACCACCACAGTATCTAGTTCTTTAAAGATAACGTCAGGCGTTGCCTGCATGGTTTCCTCGCCGACAATCGTATCTACCTGATAAATACGCGTCAGACGTTCCAAGCGTGAAGACAAATTAACCGCGTCTCCTATAACGGTATAGTTCAATCGGTAGATTGAACCCATATTGCCGACATTAACCAAGCCTGTGTTGATGCCAATTCCCATATCAGTTGAGGGCAGTCCCTTAACTGCTAATTCAGGAGAACATTCAACTACAAAATGAGGCATAACTTTTCCTTATTAGAATTCACTAATTTCCAACTTGTCCATTTCCAAAATGACTCGCACAAAGTTAAAGCCTGAAAGCATAATTTCTCCTTTGTAACGGTCTTCACCATTATTAGAAAAATCAAACTCATAAACTCGGTAAAGCTTGAGACCATGACCGTTATTTTTTTTAAATTGAAGTTTTTTAAAAACCAAAGTTTGATCTAAGAGTTGCATATCTCGTTCGTCGCAGTATAGCTTGGCGGTTCTTATAGCAAAAGTTTTTTGTTCAGTAGTGCGCCACCAATACATGATGATTAGAACAAGCATAAAGAAAATAATGACGTCGTAAATATCGTACACTTTTATGACTCAAGCTCTTTCTTTCTGATGAAAAAGATTACTAACATGGTGATGAAACTGAAGATAAGAATTGGCCAGCTGCCCCAGTATGAAAAAGGAGTTCTGCCCGTAAAAGCAGGGATATTTGCGCTTAATGTGGCAATTTCAAATTGCTCAGTTTGCGAAATTATCTGACCTCTTTCATTAATAAAAGCTGTTACGCCGTTACTAGTGGCTCTGACCATATAGCGGCCATTTTCAAGTGCTCGCATTGCGGCCATTTGCAGATGCTGAAGTGGACCTGCCGATGCTCCAAACCAAGTGTCATTGCTTATAGTGACCAAGAAATCCGCTTCATGTGCATTTTTTCTAACGAAGTCTGGGTACACCACCTCGTAACAAATATAGGGAGCCAGTTGATAAGCTGAAGCCAGCAATAGTGATTGGTTTTCTGGACCCGAAGACAAGGATGACATCGGTAAAGAAAATATTTTTAACACCGGACCTAATAAATTCGCTAAAGGCACGTATTCGCCAAAGGGCACCAGCTTTTGTTTGTGATAAGTACCAGAACCATTGCCAATAGCAGTGATGCTGTTGAAAATCTGATCATCTTCACGATATAAAATCCCGCTAATGAGTGAGCTATTATTATCTTTGGCTCGATTGCCAAAAAATGCTAGCTCTGCAGAAGCACTTTGGTAGAGCATTGGAATAGCAGTTTCTGGCCAGATAACAATATCATTTTGCCAAAGCGGGGCGCTAAGGCCATCATAAAGGTTCATGCTTTCCCGAATATAGCTTGGATTAAACTTAAGATTTTGATCAATGTTGGCTTGTACTAAAGCCACGTCTGCAAAGCGTTCTGGGACTTCTTTCACCCAGCGTACTTTTTCCAGTAAGACGTTGGTGCTGCCAAGTAAAAAGAAAAACACAGCGTATAAGCTTATTTGGCGAATTCGAAATCTATTTTGTTTGCGCCAGAGCAGAAAGATTTCATAGAGAAGGCCAGCTATTAAGACAACAATAAAGCTAACTCCCATAACCCCCAAGACTGGGGCGATATTGGCCAGTGATGTTCCCAAATGGGCATAACCGAGATAGAGCCAAGGAAATCCGGTAAGCAGCCAACTTCGAAGCCATTCAAATAAGACCCAAGTGGCGGCAAAGCCTAGAGCACGATGCGTTCCAGAGAAAAAGCCTTGATAGAGATAACATTGCAATGCAAATAGTAAGGCTAAGCCTGCTACAAACAAGAGTGTTAGGAAGCCGGCAAATAAACCTGAGGCATTCCCATAAACATTAATGCTCACAAAGACCCAGGATGCGCCGACACCGAAGAACCCTAAGCCATAAACCCAGCCAAGTTTTGCGGCAAAAGCTTTTGGTGTGGATTCCAGCGCAAATAAGAGTACGAAAACTGAGGCTAATGCGATTGGCCAAAAGTTGAAAGGACTTAATGAGAGCGGGGCAATAGAGCCAGCTATTAAGGCCAGCAAAAAGGCCTTAATTGTAGATTTTTTATCCCTCTTTAGGCTCATCATTAAGGTCCATGGCCAAACTGGAACTGACTTCGATTAAACGAATTTTACGGCCATCGGCATTCAGTATTTTAAACACATAAGGACCTATGCCGATACGTTCGTCGCGGCTTGGAATATGACCGAACTGATTGAGTAAGAGGCCACCAATAGTGCCCATCTCTTCACTGGAAAAGCTGCTGTGAAAATACTCATTAAAATCTTCTAATGGAGTGATGGCTTTAACGATATAGCAGTCAGAGCCTGAGGTCTTTATGTAGTCTTCATCGTCAACGTCATATTCATCTTCAATTTCCCCTACAATTTGCTCTAAGATATCTTCGATCGTAACGGCTCCAGCTAAACCACCATATTCATCGATGACAATTGCCATGTGGTTACGGTTTTCACGAAATTCTTTGAGTAGAACATTGAGTCGCTTGGATTCAGGAATAAAGATAGCCTGACGCACAATATCTTTAAGGTTGAAGCGCTTGGCATAATTCGCTTCGAGCAGTAATGGAATTAAGTCTTTAGCCAATAAAATCCCGATCACGTCATCACTGTTTTCGCCATAAACAGGAAAGCGGGAATGGGCAGTTTCGGTAACAATTTGGAGTATCTCTTCGAGTGAAGCTTTGGTGCTGAGCATGGCAATTTGGGGGCGCGGGATCATAATTTCCCTAACCTGCATATCGCCAACCTGGAGTGCGCCTTCAATAATGCTTAACGCTTCGCCATCGATAATTTGCTCATCTTGAGCACTGCGAAGTTGTTCGAGTAGGCCTTTTTTGTCGGTAACCTGATCGGTAAATATTGCTTTGATTTTATCGATCCAGGACATTTGTCCCGAATCGCTAGTAGTTTGATCGTCCGCCATTCTCTTTTATTGTTTCCTTTGAACTAGATAATTGATATAAATTGGCTTTGCTTTGCATTAGTAGGGCTTAGCATAACCTAGATTTTGTAGAATTTGTGTTTCCAATTTTTCCATGGTCTCTGCTTCGGAATTATGTTGATGGTCATAGCCCAGTAAATGTAAGGTCCCATGAACGGTCATATGGGCCCAATGCGAGTCAGGATCTTTATTTTGCTCTTGAGCTTCTCTAAGAACAACTTGGGAGCAAATTGCCAGATCACCTAATAGTTCGGGTTCATCCGTTTGGATCGGGAGATCATCATAGGAAAAGGAGAGCACGTTAGTAGCCCCTTTTTTTTGTCGGAAGCTTTGGTTCAACTCAGCAGACTCGCTTTCATCTATTAAGCGAATTCCGATATTAAAATCCTTCGTATTTTGATCGGTAGCGGCTAATGCGCTATTACTCCAGAGCTGAAACTTAGACGCTGATGGAGCCGCCGTTTCACTCGAGGCATTCATAAAATCAACTGTCACGCTCATTTAAGCGTTCCTTCTCGGCTGTTTCATTCTTTGCAAGGCTGGTTATGTTTTTCTTATCGTGTGCTTCATAAGCTTCAACAACCGATTGAACAATAGGGTGGCGCACAACGTCTTTAGCATCGAAGTAAGAAAAGTTGATTCCATTAATATTTTTTAGGATTGAACTAACATGAACTAAACCAGAGCGTTCTCCTTTGGGTAAGTCGATTTGGGTAACGTCTCCGGTTATAACAGCTGTGGAGCCAAAACCAATGCGGGTTAGGAACATTTTCATTTGAGAAGCCGTTGTATTTTGGCTTTCATCAAGAATAATGAAAGAGTTGTTCAAAGTTCGTCCCCGCATGTAAGCCAGCGGCGCGACTTCGATTATATTTCGTTCTATTAATTTGGCGACGCGTTCAAAACCTAGCATTTCGTATAAGGCGTCATATAGAGGCCTTAAGTAAGGATCTACTTTTTGCGCTAAATCGCCAGGTAGAAAACCCAGTTTTTCACCTGCTTCTACTGCTGGACGAACCAATAAAATTCGGCTTACTCGATCATTAACTAGCGCCTCTACAGCACAGGCAACAGCTAGATAAGTTTTGCCTGTACCCGCTGGGCCAATACCAAAGTTGATGTCGTTACGCATTATAGAGCGGACATATTCATTTTGATGATTACTGCGAGGCTTTATTGAGCACTTGGGGGTTTTTAGAATCAGTATATTTTGTTGAATCTCATTTTGCGCATCAGCTTTATCAGGATCTAAGCTATCGGTTTCAGACTCATCATTAATGTGTTCCTGAATGGTTAAGTGAACTTGGTCTGGGCTTAGGTTGCTATTGCTTTCAGTAAGTTTATAAAGAGCTAGCAATATGCCGCTTGCGCTAGACGCTGCTTCAGTTGAACCAATTAGATTAAAGGAAGAACCTCTATTTTGAATTTTTAGGTGCAGTCTTTGCTCGATTTGTTGGATATGCTCATTCAATCGGCCGCAAAGATTAGCCAAACGTTGGGGGTTTTCAGGCTCCAAGTTGAGCCTTTGGGTATTGTTTTCGCTAGTCAAAAGTTGACTTTGCCTCCTATATTTCTCAGTTCTGGGCAGTATACCAATTGAGTATGGTTTTGCTATTAACTTTTTAAGTACTCAAAGGCTCACTTAAACCAATATGCCGCGTAAGGAATTCGGAAGGGCTTCGGTTATTGTGATAGGAATAATCTGACCAATGAGTTCTTGCTGGTCAGTCCTGAAGTTAACCACACGATTGTTTTCAGTGCGGCCTTGTAATTCTCCAGGGTCTTTCTTGGAAGGGCCAGTGACTAATACGGGTTCTATGTTGCCTACCATGGCTTCTGAAATACTGTTGGCGTGTTGCAATATTCTGGCTTGCAAGATGGCCAAGCGCTGCTTTTTAACTTCTTCAGGAGTGTCATCCTTCAGATCTGAGGCAGGTGTTCCAGGCCTTGCGCTGTAGATGAAACTGAAAGAGTGATCGAAGCCAATTTCGGCAATTAGATTCATTGTATCTTCGAAATCTTTTTCTGTTTCTCCCGGAAATCCTATAATAAAGTCGGAACTTATACTGATATTGGGTCTAATTGCGCGTAACTTGCGAATTGTGGATTTGTATTCCAGTACCGTGTGATTACGTTTCATCATGGCAAGAATACGGTCGGAGCCACTTTGAATAGGTAAATGCAAATGGCTTACTAACTCAGGCGTGGTTTCGTAAGAATCAATCAAAGCTTGATTGAACTCGACGGGATGAGAAGTTGTGTAACGCAGTCGATCAATGCCTTCAATTGCAGAAAGGTAAGTAATTAATGTCGCTAAGTCGACTATCTGACCTTCGTGACTCAAGCCACGGTAGGCATTCACGTTTTGTCCTAATAGATTGAGTTCTCGAACACCTTGTGAAGCTAAATGAACGGCTTCTGCCAAAATATCGTCAAGCGGGCGACTGACTTCTTCTCCTCGAGTGTAAGGCACCACACAAAAGGAACAATATTTACTACAGCCTTCCTGGATTGTAAGAAAAGCTTGTGACTCGGTAACTGTTGGTTCAGGTAGGCGATCAAACTTCTCAATTTCAGGGAAGCTGATGTCGACTACAGGACTGCCATTACGTTTTGTATTGAGCATTTCCGGTAGGCGATGCAGAGTTTGAGGGCCGAATACAACATCGACATAGGGTGCTCGCTTTCCGATTAGCTCGCCCTCTTGAGAAGCAACACAACCACCTACGCCGATTTTCAAATTTGGGTTTTGCTCTTTAAGCTTGCGCCATCGGCCTAGCTGATGAAAGACTTTTTCCTGGGCTTTTTCACGAATTGAACAGGTATTTAGAAGCAAAATATCAGCTTCCTCAGGGCTTGAAACCTGAGTCATTTTGTCACTTTCCTGCAAGAGATCGAACATGCGCGAACTGTCATATTCGTTCATCTGGCAACCGTGTGTTTTGATGAAAACCTTTTTAGACATAAATTATTTACAGCGAGTATCAAGAGGGCAGGCATTATATCGATAAGCCCTTGAAAAGGCGATGCTTATCCCCATCTATAGTTGTACTGCAGTTTAGTAAAAATTTAATTCTAATGAAATAGCGTCGATTAGAGCTAAATTGCACTTTTAGTCACTACATTAGGTATATAGTGTAGATGAGATATAAGGCTTTCAAGAGCACATTTCAAAACTTTATAACAGCTATTAAATTATTGATTGAGAATATTCATGGTGACTTCAACTAAAGCAAAAGAGATTTTTAAAATTACTTTCCTCAATAAAGGGGAGGTCTATGAAGTTTTTGCCGAACAAGTCTTTCAGAGTGAGCTTTGGGGCTTTATAGAAATTGAGGACTTAATCTTTGGCGAGCGTTCACAAGTCTTGGTTGATCCATCTGAAGAAAAACTCAAATCTGAGTTTTCTGGTGTGAAGAGGAGCTTTATTCCTTTGCAAGCCGTTATAAGAATTGACCAAGTGGAGAAAGAAGGTGTGGCCAAAATTAGTAATGGTGACAATATTTCACCATTTCCAAGTCTAGTGACCCCTCCAGGTGGAAAACTAAACCAGTAAGTTCAAGAAAGTAATTTAAAGTAATCTAGGCGAGTCTAGAGCAATTAAAGTAATCTGAAAATGTTAGGAATTCGTAAACTAGGCATGCTCAAAAGCATCGCTAGTATTCGAAATATTAACGCAAGTTACGAGAACCCATAAACTAAACTTAAACTAAGGAGTAAAGCATGACCGTAAGAGAAAACGTCCCAAATGTAGTCTTCAAAACAAGAGTTCGTGATCAAAGTGTTGAGGGCGAGAATCCTTATCGTTGGCAGGACACCACAAGTGATGACATCTTTGCTGGAAAGAAGGTGGTGGTTTTCTCTCTGCCAGGTGCGTTTACACCAACCTGTTCTTCGAATCATTTACCCCGCTATGAAGAGCTGTTTGAGCAATTTCAAGCCGAAGGTGTAGATGAGATTTATTGCATCTCAGTAAACGATGCTTTTGTGATGTTTCAATGGGGTAAACAAGTGGGAGCTAAGAACGTCAAAATGCTTCCTGATGGAAATGGTGAATTTACCCGTAAAATGGGTATGTTAGTAGATAAAAGCAATCTCGGCTTTGGTCTGCGTTCATGGAGATACTCCATGTTAGTAAATGATGGCAAGATTGAAAAAGCTTTTACCGAGCCAGACTTCAGTGATAATTGCCCAACTGATCCATTTGAAGTTTCAGATGCTGATACGATGCTTGCCTGGCTGCAAGGAAAAGAATCAGCTGGCGTATCAAAACCTATCCGTGAATTTATTGGCTAAGTTTACTTTTATAGTGAATTTTAAGCGCCTCTAAGGCTGTAATATTGTAGAATCTGCAGATGAACTCAAAATCATCTGCAGATGCTTCTGCAAACAAAGTAGGCAGCCTCTTTTCTTACCCTAAATATTGGGCAGAGTGTTATGACACTGCTCCTTATCTCCCTATGTCTCGAGCGGAAATGGATGCTCTTGGCTGGGATTCCTGTGACATTATTATTGTTACTGGTGATGCCTATGTGGACCACCCTAGTTTTGGTATGGCCGTAATTGGTCGTTTTCTTGAGTCGCAAGGGTTTCGAGTTGGGATCATTGCTCAACCGCGTTGGCAGACAACAGAAGATTTCATGGCGCTTGGTAAACCGAACCTTTGTTTCGGGATAACGGGCGGCAACATGGATTCGATGATAAATCGTTATACAGCAGATCTGCGTATGCGACATGACGATGCCTACACTCCTAATGATGAGGGCGGCAAGCGCCCAGACAGAGCAGTTATTGTTTATGCTCAAAAATGTCGTGAAGCATATAAAGAAGTTCCTCAAGTAATTGGTGGAATTGAGGCAAGCCTAAGACGAATTGCTCAATACGATTATTGGAGCGATAAGATTCGCAAATCTATTCTGATTGATTCCGGTGCAGAAATTTTATTATTTGGAAATGCTGAACGAGCTATGGCTGAAGTTGCTCATGGCTTAGCCAAAGGAGTAAGTATTAATGACATGCATGAAATTCGGGGTACCGCGGTCATTAAAGATTCTGTGCCTGGTGGTTGGACTGAAATCGATTCTACTCGTATTGACTGGCCTGGAAAAATTGAAAAGATGCCAAATCCTTATGAATACAAGAACGATGAAAAGCAAGCTGCTGACAAAGAGCAGCCAACAAACCCTGATGGACAGCAAGCTGTCACCATTATCCCACTACCATTGCAGGGCAAACATGAACTGGATATCGAAAGCACTTATGTGCGTTTGCCTTCTTTTGAAAAAGTTAGCAGAGATCCTGTACTTTATGCTCATGCCTCAAGAGTCTTGCATCAGGAAGCCAGTCCTCATAATGGGCGAATAATAGTCCAGAAGCATGGCTCGAAAGAGATCTGGGTTAACCGTCCACCACTTCCTCTAAGCACGCCAGAAATTGATGGAGTGTTTGATTTGGCCTATCAAAGACGACCACACCCTAGTTATGGTGATGCGGTTATCCCGGCTTATGACATGATTAAAACTTCAGTAAATATTATGCGAGGTTGTTTTGGTGGCTGCAGTTTTTGTTCAATAACAGAACATGAAGGTAGGGTAATCCAAAGCCGCTCCAAGGAAAGTATTCTTAAAGAAATTGTACAGATAAAAGAAAAAGTTCCAGGTTTTACGGGCGTGATTTCTGATCTCGGTGGACCGACTGCAAACATGTATGGACTGAATTGTTCGAGTCCTGAAATTGAAAAAAAATGTCGTCGCTTGTCTTGTGTTTATCCTTCTATTTGTAAACATTTAAAAACTGATCATAAACAGACAACTCAGCTTTACCGTGAAGCACGTGAGATAAAAGGCGTGAAAAAAATTCTGATTGCTTCGGGTTTACGATATGACTTGGCGCTTAAAGATAAGGAATACATTAAAGAGTTAGTAACGCATCATGTTGGCGGTTATTTAAAGATAGCACCAGAACACAGCGAGTCTGAACCTTTACAGCAAATGATGAAGCCGAGTATAGAAATGTACGAAGACTTTAAGAAACTGTTTGAGGAATATTCACTTGAAGCTGGTAAGAAGCAATATTTAATTCCATATTTTATTGCTGCGCATCCTGGTTCCAGAGATGAAGACATGATGGAGCTTGCACTTTGGTTAAAGCGAAATAAATTTAAGCCAGACCAAGTTCAGACTTTTTACCCATCGCCAATGGCATTAGCGACGGCAATGTATTACTCAGAACGTAATCCTTTAAAAAAGTTGCGCTATAAAAGTGGCAAATTAACGATACCAAAAAAGTTGGAGCAACGTCGTTTGCAAAAAGCTTTTTTACGCTATCACGATGAAGCAAACTGGCCAATCTTAAGAAGTTCATTGACGGCTATGGGCAGAAAAGATTTGATTGGAAGTGGCCCCGATCAATTGGTACCTGCTGAATTTAAGTCTTCAAAATCTGGAGTTTATGATGCCAAGTATAACGCTCAACGAGCTGTTAAAAACTCTAAGAACAGTAAGCGAAGAAGTCGATAAGCCTTTAAAAAAACTATTCCAAGTTGTGAATTAGCTCACTTTATTTTTTATTGTCAGTTTTTAGTATTACTTTGTTTCTAAATTAATTGAATCAAGGTAATGATTATGGCTAAGGGCTCAACTACTCAGCGACTAGAAAGACGAATTTACCCTCGATGTGATTTAGACACGGATGTTTTGGTTGAAATCAATTCGCGTGATGAAAATCTTCAGTTTTCTGTAAAAAGTATTAATATCTCCTTACGCGGAATAGAGTTGTCTTGTGATGATAGTTTGATTCAAGCTATTTTGGCTCAAAATACCTACCCCCATGTTTGTCAGATTAATTTTAGAATTCCAGGGCATGCTAATGCTTTTGATTTCAAATCTCAGGTTATTACTCATCGCAGGCTTTCACAAAACCATTATCAATTGGTCTTTTTGTTTGTTGACCTCAGCAAAGAATTGCAGGAATGTTTAATTAACGAGCTAGCCTCATTTCGAGTAGTCGAAATTAATGGAATGCAAAGAAAAGCGATAGCTGTTTAACTTCTTATATCTCTCGTAGGGCTTCTGAAGCAATTGCCACACTTTTTAGTCTGGCTTCATGGCTATAAATATTACAGCTGAGAACCAATTCATCCACATTAGTTCGTTCAAGAAAAGCTTCGAACCACTGTCGAATATCCGCCTTGTTTCCGATTGCGGATTCTCTAAGAAATGAGTTAACACCTGCTAGGTCAGATGGGCTAGCCTCGGATTCTAGGATTGGTGATGGTGCTTTTATGGGGCCAGGGTTGCCTCGAATTAAAGACATCACTTGCCTTTTGACAGAGGTCATTAACAATTCCGATTCCTCTTTTGAGTCGGATCCAAAAATATTTACGGCAGCTGCCGCATAAGGTTTTTCATGTTGAGCAGAAGGTTGGAATTGCTCACGATATACCTCTAAGGCTTGATCCAGTAGGTCAGGGGCAAAGTGAGAAGCAAAAATATAAGGTTGTCCTAGGGCTGCAGCCAATTGTGCGCCATATAAACTGGAGCCAAGTAACCAAATTGGAACATGAAGTCCACGTCCAGGATAGGCCTGTATGCCTTGGTCATTGCCATCATCAAAGTAGTCCATTAATTCCATGACATCTTGAGGAAAAGTATTGGCTGCTGCCATAACATCTTTTCGAAGAGCTCTCATGGTTTTGCCGTCTGTACCAGGAGCTCTTCCCAGTCCCAAATCTACCCTGTCTGGATGCAGTGCGGCGAGAGTCCCAAATTGCTCTGCAATTACTAAGGGAGAATGGTTTGGCAGCATTACCCCGGCTGCACCTACTCTGATGGTGCTTGTGCCTGCCGCAATATGACCCAATGCAATGGCTGTAGCTGCGCTGGCTATACCACTCATATTATGATGCTCGGCCATCCAAAAGCGCTTATAAGATAATTTTTCGGCATGCTGAGCCAGATCAAGTGAGTTTAGTAATGCTTGCCTAGCATCACCACCTTCAACGATCGTGGAGAGATCCAATAGGGAGAAATTAACCATTTAGTGTTTTATTTCTTAAATAATTGTTTTTTATGTGCTTACAAGATAACTAAGAGCAAGAATCGCTAGCAGGTTAATTTTGAACCCATTGTGCTAAACAGTTAACCCAATCCTCATTGTCATTCAAACAAGGTATATAGATCAACTCTTGGCCGCCAGCTTCCAAGAAAGTTTCACGACCTTGAATATCTATTTCTTCCAAGGTTTCAAGACAGTCAGTAACAAAAGCAGGGCAGATTACAGCGAGTTTTTTTATACCTTCTTTGGCTAATTTGGAGAGAGTATCTTCAGTGCTAGGTTCGAGCCATTTTTGCCGACCTAATCTGGATTGGTAGGCTATTGTGTATTGCTCTGGTCTCAGACCAGACTCTTCAGCAAAGCGTTCGGTTGTTCGGATAACTTGATGGCGATAGCAGCTTGCGTGAGCTTCTGATGCCTTTGAACAACAGTCAGCGCTTTTTAGACAATGCTTGCCAGTTGGATCAGCTGCAGTCAGGTGTGATTCTGGCAGACCATGATAGCTGAATAAAATATGATCAAAGTCCTTTTCCAGGGTGGAACGAGCAGAGTTAACTAGTGCTTTAATATAGGTTTCATCTTCATAGAAAGGTTTGTGTATGAGTAGTTTGACCTTGAGCTTTTTGTCTCTAATAACACGCTCAGCTTCTTTAATAGAGGTGGTTATGGTGCTGTCTGCGCAATGTGGGTAGAGAGGAACAAAGAGTATTTCTTCAATGCCATCAATCGCGGCTAGTTTTGAGAGTTCTGATTCAATTGAAGGCTTACCATATCGCATCGATACAGCAAGGGGTAAATCAACTTTTTCTTTTAGAGAATCTATGAGTTTATGTGAAAGCGCTACAAGGGGAGAGCCATCATCGGTCCAAACTGCTCGATAGGCTTCAGCTGAATATTTTGGACGCGTTGGTAAAACAAACAGGTTTACAATCATGGCTCGTAGTAGCCAAGACTGTTGGATCACATAAGGGTCCATAAGGAATTGTTTTAAATATCGTCGGACTTCAGGAACTTCAGGAGCATCGGGTGATCCTAGATTGGCAAGTAGTACTGCTCGCTTATTCATAATTGATTGTGCCCTTTATCGTGCTTTAGTTCTCTTTGGGGTGGGAGTTTGTTTTAATCATTCGCATTGTAGCCTTTTTAATACGGAAATTTCATGGAAATTAGATCAGAGCACGCTTTCGCGAGATTAAGCCCAGACTTAGTCATCGACGCTGTAGAAAGCACAGGTTTAATTTCTGACGCCAGAATATTAGCCTTAAATTCTTATGAGAACCGCGTTTATCAAGTGGGAATTGAAGATGCTCAACCGATTATTGTGAAGTTCTATAGGCCTCAACGTTGGGATACCACACAAATTATTGAAGAGCATGATTTTAGTCTTGAGTTGGCAGAATTGGAAATCCCCGTGGTTCCTCCTAATAAAACTAAATCAGGAGAGACTTTGCTGGAGTATGAAGGTTTTCGATTCGCAATCTTTGAGCGCAAAGGTGGGCACCCGCCTGAGTTTGATAATCTAGATAACCTTTTGGTTATGGGGCGTTGTCTGGGCAGAGCTCATCAAGTCGGTGGCTTAAGGGATTTTCAAACACGCAACACCTTAAGTTTGGAATTGTTTGCTGAAAAGAGTGCGGCTTACCTACTGGAAAACGATTTTTTACCAGTTGATCTCAGGCCTGCTTATGAATCGCTGAGTAAAGATCTAACGGAGCGCATGAAACAGATTAGAGAGCAGTATGCTTCTCCTAGGCTGATTAGAATTCATGGTGACTGTCACACGGGCAATGTACTTTGGCGTGATGATAGCCCTCACTTTGTTGACCTTGATGACTGTATGATGGGCCCGGCTGTACAAGATTTGTGGATGTTACTCTCAGGGCCGAGAGAGCAAAGGTTGCTGCAATTGTCAGAACTAGTAGAAGGCTATAATGAGTTTTTTCATTTTAATCCTGCAGAATTACCTTTAATTGAAAGCCTCAGAACTATCCGTCTAATGCACTATAGTGCATGGCAGGCAAGACGTTGGGATGATCCTGCATTCCCAATGAACTTCCCGTGGTTTAATACTGAAAATTATTGGGCGGGTCACATATTGGAATTGAGAGAGCAATTGTCCGCCTTAGATGAACCGCCCTTACAGCTTTTTTGATTTAATCTGAGGCTTAATCTAATTCGTAGAACACAATCATGAATCTAAATAAGTTTAAATTTTTATTTCTCTTTTTACTCTATGCCGCGCTGCTAGGGTGTTCGGACAATACAGTATCTGATGCTGTCGATTCCTCATACATTGTTCCGAAAAAAAGTCCGAATGATCGGCGAGAGTATCGTAGTTTTGTACTAGAAAATCAGATGCAGATCTTAGTAATTTCGGATTCTCAAACAAAAACTTCGGCGGCTTCAGTGGATGTTAATTCTGGTTACAACAGTGACCCTGAAGAATTTGAAGGGCTTGCACATTTTCTTGAACACATGCTGTTTCTGGGAACCGAAAAGTATCCACAATCAGGTGAGTATCAAGAGTATATTTCTTCACATGGAGGTAGCCACAATGCCTATACTGCCTATGAAAATACTAATTATTATTTCAACATTGAAGCTGAATATCTGGAGCCAGCATTAGATCGTTTCTCGCAGTTTTTTGTGGCGCCACTCTTTAATCCAGATTATGTGGATCGAGAAAAAAATGCGGTAAATTCTGAATATCAGTCGAATCTTCAAAGCGATGCTCGTCGATCAAATTCAGTTTGGAAACAAGTTATCAATCAATCCCATCCTATGTCTCAGTTTTCAACAGGAAACTTAACTACCTTGACAGATAAAGAAGGAATGACTTTACAGCAAGCATTATTGCAACATTACGAAGAGAACTATTCTGCGAATATGATGACGCTTGCCGTTCTAGGCAGAGAGTCATTGGATGAATTAGAAGCGATGGTACGCAGTTATTTTTCTGAAGTTAACAATAATAATGTGGAGAGCCCTTCTACTGATGAGCCTTTGTTGTTAAGTAATGAATTGCCCGCTTTACTTGAGTACGAACCTTTTAGAGACAGTCGAAGCCTCTCCTATACTTTTCCTATTCCGATTATAAAAGACCGCTACAAGTCTAAACCTGCTGCTTACTTGGGGAATTTAATTGGGCATGAGGGTGAGGGCAGTTTGCTGTCTTTGTTAAAAAAACAAGGTTGGGCTAATGCCTTAAGTGCTGGTGCTGGTTTCTCAAATGATGAAAACGCTACTTTTTCAATTACTATTTTATTAACTGAATCAGGCTTAACCAAGGTCGATGAAATCAGCCAGTTGCTATTCCAGTATATAGAATTAGTGAAACAAGAGGGACTGCAAGAAAGAATATTTAAAGAGCAGCAGAAAATGGCAGAACTGAGTTTTTTGTTTCAAGAACCTGCTAGACCAATTTCACTAGTGAGCTCCTTGTCTAGAAGTATGCAGGAATACCCACCTGAAGAATTAATTACAGCACCTTATGCTTTCGAAGAATTCGATCCGAACTTTTTACAACAAATACTTGTTGCTCTAAACCCTAATAATGTCCTACTGACGCTTACTTCGCAGCAGATCGAAACGCAAGAGCGAGATCCATGGTATGACGCTGGCTACGCTTACACGGCCTTAAGCGATGAGCAAACAGCAAGTTGGAGCACTGAGACCATAGATTCAGCTTTAAGAATTCCTGATCCAAATCCATTTTTGCCAGAAGACATAAGTCTTAAGGCTAGTGAATATAGAGATCTGGCTGAACTCAGCCTCGAGGAAATTGTTTCGAAACCAGAATTAATTTTGCAGGAAGAGGGGGTTCGACTTTGGTTTGCACAGGATACGATTTATCAACAAGCCCGAGCATCGTTCTATCTTTATGCAATGTCTCCTATTTTTAATGAATCGCTAGAAAATGTTTTGTTATCAGGATTTGTCGTCAGTTTATTGAATGATAAGCTCAATGAGTATTCCTATCCGGCTAATCTAGCTGGTGTGTTTTATCGGGTCACTAGGCATGCTAGAGGTTTTAGTTTAAATCTTGGTGGTTACAATGATAAACAAAGCGTTTTGTTAAACGAAGTTCTAGAGACATTCAAACAAGCTGAGTTCAGTCAAGATCGTTTCGAAATTATTAAAGCTGAAATGATTAGAGGGCTTGAGAATGCTGATTTACAAAACCCATATGTGCATGCTTATTCTGAAGTACAGAATTTGATGACTAATCCTTATTGGTCTAATGAAGAACGCTTGGTGATGCTTGATGAGATAAGCTTCGAAGATGTAATGGAATTTGTCCCGCTTATGATGAAAGGTTTACGAGTTGATGCTCTTTATCATGGTAATGGAGAGCAAGCTGATGCATTAACTTTGGTAAGCGAAGTAAGAAAGTATTTGCAGACCTCAGATGAAATTGATTTGCCCGATTTCGGAACTGTTGTTGATATGTCAGAGTCGATAAGAGTGGTGCAGGAGCTTGGTGTTGAGCACGATGATTCTGCAGTGGTGCTTTATTTTCAAGCGCCGGATGATGAATTACAGACACGTGCTACTTTGTCAGTTTTAGGTTCAATTATCCGCTCTCCTTTTTTTGATGTGCTTCGAACTGAGCAACAACTTGGTTATGTTGTTAATGCTGGTGCTATGTCGATCTTGGATGTCAGCGCCCTGGTCATGTATATACAGTCTCCCATAGCAGACCCTGTTACTTTAGAAAGTCGCATCAATGACTTTATTGAGTCTTACGCAGAAGACTTGGCGCAAATGCCACAAGAAACTTTTGATTCTTCTAAGGCAGGTTTGTTAAATACCCTAACGGAAAAACCTCAGAGGATGAATAATCTGGGTAGCCGTTTTTGGAATGATATTGTAGAGCAGAAGCTTGGCATGGATAGTCGACTGGAACTGGCTCAAGCTATTTCTACAGTCAGTATGGAAGATGTGATGAATTATTATCAGGAACATATCAGTAATATGGATGCTGCAAGGTTAGTCGCTCGAAGTTTTGGTAGAAATCATCAAGATCAATATAACGAAGCAAGAAATTCTTATGCTCCTACGACAATAGTAGTTGAAGAAAATAGTGAAAGTTACCAAGCTTTCAAAGCCAGTCAGGATGTTTTCACTTTTAATCCTGAGTGAAACTCGCGATTGAATCACTCAGGTTTCTGGCATTAAGAGCATCCTGAATGAAAGTAAATTCGGTGCCCAAAGAAAGCAGTTTATTCAAGCTAATAGAACAGAAGTCTTTGTCTCTTAAGCTGTGGATTAACTTTAGAGTATGGAACGCATCGAACCAATTATTCATGTGTCGCTTAAAGGTTTCTTGATCTTTGCTGTGACTAAGAGCATGAGATAATGCTTTTTCTAGCCCCAGCTCATAAAGGCTCTCTCTTAATGATTCATCTCCTATAATGCTCTCAAGCTGTTTGGTCTTCCATAATCGCGGTATCGCTGTTAACCAAACCTTAAGTTGGGAAAAGCACTCGGGGTGGTAATACAAGTAATCATTGCCAGGATTTTTTAACTTAGAAATTTTGGTCAAGGCTGGACCTGTGCCAAAAGGTACTCGGCTTGAGTTTCTGCTAGAAAGTTTAATCCTGGGTTCATTAAGTGAATGTATTTTGCCAGTTTTAGCGAGCTTGTTGAGTAAATAAAAATCTTCCCCAGCTGAGCGTTTTGGAAAACCCCTAGCTAAGGCATAGTGTTTATAGTTCAGGACTAAGGTGCTCCCAATCGTTTGAAAGGCAAAAGAAGAGCCCGCCCATTGCAAGCCTGCTAGATAATAATCCAATGAAAACTCATAGAGTTGCATAGCTTCTTGGATTCTAGGATCAGAATTAATGAGGTGCTGAAATGGGAAAATAGCAGCAGCCATATTCTTATCTAGGTCTGAAGATGTTAAAAAATAATCTTTAGGTAGAACCACGTCAGCATCGGTATTGTGAATCCAAGCAGTGCTGATTTTATTGTCATCTATTAATTTGCAGGCCAAATCACAAGCGATTTTACGTGCCAAACCAACGCCTTCATCATCAGGCAATGCGTATCGCTCAATCAATAAAAGATGCGAGCCGGATTCATTTAAATTAAGTAAGGCAGCGGAAGTTGGAAATTCTTGTTGAAGCTTGTATTGCTGTTTCAGAGAGTCTGCTGTCTGTTTTGTTTGTGCTTTATTGGCAGGGCTTGCAGAGACCGGAGAATTAATAACTACAACAACCAGTAAACTTGCTTGATAAGAAAGAGACTTAATAAGTGCAGTAAGGCTTGAAGATTCATTATAGGCAGGAATGCAAATAACCTGTTGCCACTGAAAATCTAGGAAATTCGCTAGTTCAATTTCTGTTTCGGCGTAAGTCTGAAGATATTTTTTTATAGGAGACATAAGTTCGAATCAGGTTTTCGTGCTGAAAGAACTGAGCAAGAAACTATAAACGACTAAAATTTATTTTAATTTAACTGAGCTTGTAAATTTTTTTGTGAGCCTTGACGGCTGCTAAACAGTTGTTTGAAATCTTCAAGGATCATATACAAACATGGAATTAACAGAAGAGTAATAACAGTCGCAAACAAAATTCCAAACGCTAAAGAGGCGGCCATTGGGATTAAAAATTGTGCCTGCATGCTTGTTTCCAGCATGATAGGCAAAAGTCCAATGAAGGTAGTTAATGAAGTTAATAAGATAGCTCTGAAGCGCGCACTTCCCGCATTTAAAACAGATTCTACAAGAGTTTTTTCTGTTTTGGATTTATTGACAAAGTCGACAAGAATTATGCTGTCATTTACGACCACTCCAGATAAAGCAATGATGCCCAGTATGGACATAAAGCTTAAAGCAGAGCCAATAATCATATGACCAATAACGGCGCCAACAACACCAAATGGAATAACGCCCATGATGATAAAGGGCTGCATGTAAGAACGTAAGGGAATGGCTAGTAAGGCATAAATTGCAAACAGGGCAAAGATCATTCCCCTGAGCATATCAGCAGCTAAATCGCTCGTCATATCAAGGCCACCATCTGTTCTGTAGTCAACACTTGGGTAGCGTTGAAATAATTCCGGAAAAAAATTATTGATGATATCGGCGTTGACGACCCCAGGTTCAACTAGGCTTTCTATAATGTCAGAACTTACTTGTACAGAGCGCATTCCTTCGACGCGATTTATTGAAGCATAGCCCTGATCCATGTTGTAGTCCGCAACTGAAGTGAATGGGATTACATCTCCAGTATTTGTGCGTATATACATGTTTTCCAAGTCACTAATAGAAACTCTGTCTTGCTCTGGATAACGCACCATTACTTTGAGTTCATCATCGCCACGCTGAATACGTTGAGCCTGAGAGCCATAAAAAGCACTTCGTACTTGGTTGGAAATATCATTCAGTGTAAGCCCCATGACTTCGGCTTGAGGCAAGATTTGTAAACGCAGTTCGTCTTTGCTGCTGACTGAGCCATTAGTGATGTTTATCAGTCCTGTATAGCTGCGAAGCTTTTCTTCCAGCTCACCTGCAGCGGCAGTTAAATCATCGGAATTGTTTCCAACTAATTGATAGGAAATTGGGCTGCCACCAAATCCTGTCCCTCCAGAAAAAACCAAAGATTTTACTCCAGGCATAATGCCCACATAATCGGTTAAATAGCTGGTTAGGTCATCTGGATTGATTTGTGCTCCAACATCTTTGTCCATTTCAATTACCGCGACACCTGAAGCTGATCCGGTGCTGATAACTAATAAATGATCGAGCACTTGGTCAGAGATTTCACCAGTTTCTGAATCCATAAATGTAAAAGCACCGTCTGCATTCAAGGATAAAGCCGCCGCTTCAATTTTATCGATCACATTTTTAGTTTGCTGCTCAGGGCTGCCATCTATCATGGTCAAATTTACCTGAATATAGTCACTGGTTATTTCTGGCAGAAAGACAGTTCGCACTATACCGCCGAGCAAAATACCTGCAGATAGTATGAGTGAGCCAAGGAAAATAGATAAAGTGGTATAACGATGCTTCAAACAACTGCTAAGGAAAGGTCTATAGTGGTTCTCAACAAAGTAATCTAGCTGGCCATTACAAAATTTTTGCAGTTTGGAAAAGAACCCACCGGTATTAGCTTTGCCAAAATGAACTAAGTGAGAAGGAAGAATTAACTTTGATTCAACTAATGAAAAAATGAGGCATAAAATAACCACGCCGCCAATTGCTTCGGTAAAAGATGAAATCGCTCCGGTGATAATCATTAAAGGTATAAAGGCAACAATTGTTGTTAATACTCCAAATGTTGCAGGGGTGGCAACCCTTAAGGCGCCATGTACAACACTATTGGTACTGTGGCCGTATTTATTCATACTGTGATGGGCACTTTCTCCAATAATAATGGCATCATCGACTACTATTCCGAGGACCATAATAAAGCCAAATAAGCTCAACTGATTGATATCAATACCTACGACTGGCATCAAAGAGAAAGCACCAAGGAAGCATATTGGGATTCCAACGATTACCCAAAAAGCCAGCTTAATTTCTAAAAACAATGTCAGTAAAATGAAAACCAGTAAGGCGCCTATTAGCAGGTTTTCTGTCATCATATTCATGCGGTCTCTGAGGTAATAAGACGAGTCTGCCCAGACATCGATATTGACACCTTCTGGAAGTGTTCGACTTCGCTCTTCGACATATTGTCGAACGCTTTCTGTAACATCTAAGACATTGCTGGCAGTCGTAATATTTAAGGGGATTGTACGTTTGCCATCAAAACGAGCGTAGACTTCTGTTTCTTCAAAACCGTCTATGACTGTAGCAATGTCACCTACTGTAAGAATGCTGCCATCAGTTGTTGTCATTAAGACGATTTTATCGAAGTCTTTATAGTCATAGGCTAGGGCTTGGGTGCGCACAACAATTTCACCACCCTCCGTTTCTAAAGAACCAGCCGGAAGGTCGAGAGATGACATACGAATTCGTTGCGCTATGTCATCAAGGCTTAGGCCATATTTAAGCAGGGTGTCTTCAGAGACTTCAATTGCAATCTCGTAAGCAGGTATTCCTTCAATTGTTACGCTACTAATACTCGCTAATGTTAATAATTCGTTTCGAATAGTCTGTGCCAGTTCTTTTTGACTGGCTAAATCCATATCACCATAAACTTCCAGCCGGATTGCTTGTTGTCTAAGAATGGTTCTGCTGACACGCGCAGCTTCTGCTTGTATTGGGAATGTCTGTACACCATCGATACGATTTTTGACATCATTCATGACTTCATTTATATCGAAGGCTTCATCGATTTCTAGTGTTACCGAGCCCAAGCCTTCATTTGCTATAGAAGAAATTCGATCAATGCCGTCTATATCTTCCACAGCTTTTTCTATTTGTAAGAGTAATCCGTTTTCAATATCAGCAGGTGAAGCACCAGGGTAGGCCATGGTTATTTGAATATTATTAACTTCCATGTCTGGCATGGTGCGCTTGTTGATTGTAAACAAAGAAAACAAGCCGGCGATTATGATGATAAACATCAATAGATTAGTGGCGACGTGGTTATGTGCAAACCAAGAAATTAATCCCTTTTGTTCCTCAACTTGTCCCATTTCGGCCTTCCTGATTAAAAGGTTTAATCAATAAAGTTTATAGAAGTTTCTTGTAGCTGTGTTTGCACCAGAGTGCTCGGAAGAGGGTTTTCTAGTCTGGTGATAATGACTTTGTCTCCAGCTTCAAATCCATTGCTAATATAAGCATCATTGCCAGTGGTAGTAATGACATCAACTTTTCTGGAACGCAGACGGTTTTCTTGATCGGCAACCCAAACATAGTCATTTGCTTGCAGAGTGAAGCGAGGGAGAATATAGACATCTTCTAGCAATTTGCCTTGAATGTCTGCATTGAGGTAAGTGCCTATTCTTAGAGGTTCTTCATGCTCGTTGTTATAGAGATTATAGGGATCTCGGACTTGAACTACGCTATAGAGCATACGCGTGCGTGTATCAACAACGCCTTCAGTTCTTGAAAGTCGGCCTGACCAGCTGTATTCACGATCGCCAATAGTACTCGTGAGTTTTACTTCTAATCCTGCAGAGTAATAGTCGTTTTGGCTGTTATTGTTTGGTGAGTTATCAATACTTGAAGGCAGATCAAGGTATTGAATTTTATTTTCAGGGATTGGCAATCTAACTTCGGCGTAATCAATTGCAAAAATTTCAAGTAAAGATGAACCAGTACTGACAAACTGGCCGATATCTGTATTTTTTACCGTTACGATGCCATCGTAAGGAGCCAGAATCACCGTTTTAGCTAGATCAGCTCGGGATTTCTCAAGGTCAGCCTGAGCGGAAGCCAGCCGAGCTTCTGCTTCTGCTAATTGGGGTTTACGAAGATATAAATCTTTTGCGCGGATCTGTGCTTGTTGCGTTTCAGACATTCGGTCCCACTCACGCTGAGCGACATCCGCTTGCCCACGTTCTTGCTCTAGGAGGCTTCGAGCACTAGCAACACTGGATTGGTCTCTGCTGACCGCAGCGCGATAATTTTGATCGTCCAGTTTTAAAAGGACATCTCCTGCATGAAAGAAACCACCAGCGACAAATGCTGGTGAAACTTCAATAACTCGACCAGAGACTTCTGAAATGATGTTTGTGCGTGTTCGAGGTTCAACTGTGCCCTGTGAGGATACTTTTAAGTAGGCATCTTGTTTTTGTGGCACTGCCACTTTAACAAAAATAGAAGGCTCAATAAATTCTTCTTGAGGAGGCGGTTGACGAGAAGAAATTAGCGCTCCAGTTCCTACTATAGAAGCGATTATGATAATAATTGGAAGTACGATCTTTAACATGATTTTCTATCTTACTCCTCTTAGACCTCTTGTCCCTTTTATCTTGTCCTTGTAACCCAGCTTCAACTTCCTCTTTTGGTTTAGTTAAACTCGAAGCAATCAGCATTATAGGCTAATCATTAATGTTAGGGGTATTCATTAAGTGCAAATAAAAAGAAGATAGCTCTTTGGCAGAGCTTAGTGCAGAGCAGGTCGAGACGGGAGCGTTCTAAGAATTGATGCTTCTATGCTTAATAATTCTTCGAGTCTAGCCGGAATTTTTGATAAATTACAATGTTGCTCTGCCAAGTCTAAAAAGAGTTTGTAGTGACGGCTTTCAGATTCTGTAATCATTGTATAAAAACTTTTTAACTGACCTTCGGGTAAAGCTTCTGCAATCATACCGAAACGCTCAGCCCCCCTGGCTTCGACAATGCTGGCTACGAGTAATCTATCCAATAAATACGCTTCAGAGCCTTGGTCCATTGCTTTACGTAATGCATTGACGTAAAGGTCTTTGCTATCGGCGGCTGTTTGTAGTCCACGATCCAAGACTATTTCCATGACATCTCTAAAATGACTGAGTTCTTCTAAAGCAAGCGTCATCATGGCTTTTACAAGCTCGGGCCTATCTGGGTAATGCGAGACCATGGACATTGCCATGCCTGATGCTTTTTTCTCACAGCTGGCATGATCCACTAAAAATTCATCAAAATTATCTAATACCGCTTCCAGCCAGGATCCAGGACTTTTTTCCTTTAGTTTGAAATACATGCTTTGGGTCTTAGCTTAATTGTACTTGTGGTATGGAGGAAAAGTTTTGCAGTAATTGCTTCCAACTTTTGCGCTGTTGCTTCAAGCGAGCTTTTAGTTCTTCGTAACGTTGTTGCATAGATTCAAGGTCAAGATCATTATGCAGACTGTCCTGAAGACTCTTTGACTTAAGTTGATACCATTGCTGCTTTACTTCCGCCCATTTTTGCAAAGACTCTACCAGGGTGTGGTATTCCTCTTCCAATTGGCGGGCCCATTTTGGTGGGTCTAGAAGCTTCTCACATTTGGCTTGAGCGCTAAGATACTGTGCTTGAACCCTTGTGATTTCCTGTCTCCAGCTTGAGCAAGTGCGCAGATTGGAGGTTAATTTAAGCCATGAACAAGCCTTGATTAGCCATTTAGTTGGGTCATAGTGATTCCACTTGGTTCCATTACGGTAATCCCAAGCAAATGTGTGATGATAGTTATGGTAGCCCTCACCAAAGGTGAATAGCGCAATAAAGCTGTTGTCTCGTGCGGTTTGTTTGGGGTCATAATTTCTCGAGCCCCACATATGTGCGGCAGAATTAATCAAATAAGTGAAATGTTGGCTGACAACTAATCGTAAGAAGCCAAGAAGAAAAAGGCTGCCCCAGATGTCACCATGAATATAGCCCAGCAATATCGGTAAGCCGAGATTCATGAGTAAAGTGAGAGGCAGATAATATTTTTTCTGCCAGACTAAAATAGGGTCCTTAAATAAGTCTTGAGCATTGCTTAGATCGCTTTTAACGCTTTCATAATCTCGAATCATCCAACCAAAATGGGAGTACCAAAAGCCTAAGCCTGCGGAATAAGGATCTTTTTCATTGTCATCAACATGTAAATGATGGCGGCGGTGATCCGAGGCCCAGACTATGCAGTAGTTTTGCAGAGCACATGCTCCTCCCAGGGCAAAAATAAAGCGCAGAATTGGATGCGCCTGATAAGCTTTGTGAGACCATAGCCGATGATAGCCTGCGGTTATGGACATTTCACAAAAAGTCAGCAAAATTAAAAACCAAAGCCATTCATAAGCATCGTAACCATAAGTTAAGCCATACCAAGGCACTAGGGTTAAAGCGACTAATACCGGCAGACCTAATACGAGTAGGTTTAGCCAAATGATAGGTGTTTTTTTTGAAGAAGAGTGCATTATGACCTCGTAGTCGTGTTTTAATTCTATTGAGAATTATTAAATAAAAAATGACCACTAGTAAAATTTATTTAAAGAGTATTTATGCAAGAAGAAATCATTGATCTACAAAGTAAGCTTGCTTTCCAAGAGCAAACCATTAACCAGTTAAATGATGTGCTCACAAGTCAGCAACGTCAGATTGATCGCTTGCAACTGCAGTTGAGCATACTACAGGACAGATTTGAAGAAATCCAAGAAGCTCCTAGTGCTTTGGCGCAAGACGAAAAACCGCCTCACTATTAAGCAGGATTAAGCAGGATTAAGCAGGATTAAGCAGGATTAATTAGACTGAAGAGCACTGTATTTTATAAAGTACAGTGCTCAACCAATTAAAGGCGATAATCGGGTGTGTAATGACCAGAGAGTTATAGAAAGTAGAGCGATTACAAGAAGCGCCTAATATATCTATTACTTAATGAGGTTAACTTCTTCAGCCTGTAGGCCTTTATCACCATTAGTAACGACGAAATCTACTTTTTGCCCTTGTTGCAGAACTCTGTGCCCCTTGCCCTCGATTGATCTAAAATGCACAAATATGTCCTCGCCACTTTCCCTAGTGACAAAGCCATAGCCTTTACTAGCGCTGAACCATTTAACGGATCCTGTTTCTTTTGGACCAAGCTTGCTTTTGCGAGGAGTTTTTGCGTGTTTTGGCTTTTTAGCTTTTGGTTCACTAGGTGGGCGTATAACCCAGAAGGTTGTTAGACTGCCGCTGATTAATGCTATCAAGAAGTAAGCGAGAAGAGATGGAAAAATGGCCTCGATATTGATAAAAAAAGCCAGAAGGCTAAGTACTACGGCAACGATAAAAGATGCTAGAAAAATTTTAGTATTCATGAAGTCTCATATTTATTCAAAAAAATGTGTCACTTTATATGCCAAAAAAACAGGCTAAAAGTAGGTCAATAGTTAATCGATATCCTTACAAAAATCGTGCAATGGAAAGAATTAGAAAATGCACCGATTTAGCGCATCGATAGTAACATTAAACACTGAATAGGTTAAAGTTTTTGGAATCCTCTATGCTAGAATTCTGCGCTATTCAGCAAGTACGAATAACAAAATATCTAGCCCTAAACTCAGGAGTAAAACCCAGATGCCCAAAGCAAGTGAACTAAAAAAAAGCATGGTCGTTGAAATAAATGGTATTCCACATGCCGTTAAGCAGTTGGAAGCCAAGAGTCCATCATCTCGCGGAGCATCGACTCTTTATAAAGTGAGGTTTACCAATCTCCTCAGTAAACAAAAGCTCGATGAGTCCTATAAAGGCGATGATCAGCTCCAAGAAGCGGATTGCGTCAGGGCCCCCGTACAGTTTTCTTATCAAGACGGTGATAACTATATTTTCATGAATTCAGAAGATTACAGCCAATACGAGATTGCTGCTGATGAACTGGAAGACGAAATTGGCTACATTACTGAGGGGCTTGAAGGGATGATCGCTCTCTTGTCGGAAGATAAAGTGCTCAGTATAGAATTGCCACAGTCAGTTAATATGGAAGTTGTTGATACCCCGCCAGCGATCAAAGGCGCTTCAGCTTCGGCAAGAACTAAAACCGCAACCCTTGCAACAGGCCTGGAAGTGCAAGTTCCTGAGTATTTGGAGCAGGGCGAGATCATTAAGGTTAATACTCAGACTGGAAAGTTTATGTCTCGAGCTTAATCTTAGCTATTGCGCTCGCCAATACTTCGTTAAAAATAAATTCAATTCAGTTGCTTACTCATCATGTAAGCGCCTTCATTAAATTAATTTTTGCCTCGTCTTGGCTTTGCTCATAACGCTAAGATGTCATATAGGTAGTTGCGCTCGCCAATACTTCGTTAAAAATAAATTTAACTTTGTAGTCTAAAAAATAGCGTAAGCGCCTTTTATTGAGAAGTACTAAAGGTTCTTAATTTTTTCTAATTGTTCTTGGAGTTGAGTCAGTGAACTTTGCGCTGCACTTAACTTCTCTTTTTCTTTGTTAACAACTTCGGCTGGCGCATTGGCAACAAATTTTTGATTGTTGAGTTTGCCAGAAAGTTTGTTTATTTCTTTTTCCAGCTTATCAATTTCTTTATTCAATCTAGTCAGTTCTGCATCCAAATCGATCAGTCCTGCCATAGGCACTAATACTTCCATGGAGCCTACTAATTGAGTAGAGGAAAGCGGGGCATCAGTGGAATCATCTAACCATTCTATTGATTCAAGCTTGGCCAATTTACTTAGGAATTGACTATTGGCTTCAAGAAAAGCTTTATCCTGATCTTGCCCTTTGGTCAGAATCACCGGAATGGCTTTGGCCGGAGAAATATTCATTTCGCCACGAATATTCCTGATGGCGATAATGACGCCTTTGACCCATTCAATTTCTGCATCAACACTTTCCGAGATAACTGAGTTATCTAGTTCAGGATAAGGTTGCAGCATAATTGATTCGCCTTCTATGCTGAGCATCGGAGCAACTTTTTGCCAAATCTCTTCGGTAATAAAAGGCAAGAAAGGGTGAGCCAGTCTAAGGCTTTGTTCAAGTATGCTTATCAAGGTATAGCGAGTGGCATTTTTTTGGGCTTCAGATGAGTTTTCATCCCACAGTACAGGCTTGGAAAGTTCTAAATACCAGTCACAATATTCATTCCAGAAAAAGTCATAGATAGCCTGACTCACTAAATCAAAACGGTAAGTTTCCATGCCTTGAGTGACTTTCTTTAAGGTGTTTTGAAAGCGTGACTGTATCCATAAGTCTGCCTGAGAATAGTCACTGAGTTGTTCCGGTTTAACGGGAGTTTGCTCTTCGGTATTCATCATGACATAACGTGAAGCATTCCAGATTTTGTTGCAGAAGTTTCTGAAACCTTCCATGCGTCCCATGTCAAAATTAATATCGCGCCCAGTACTGGCTAAGGAATAAAAAGTGTAGCGCAGGGCATCTGTACCATGAGCCGCAATACCATCTGGGTAATTTTTTCGCGTGGCTTTTTCTATCTTTTGTGCCAGCTGAGGCTGCATCATGCTATTGGTTTGTTTCGCCAATAGAGAGTCCAAATCAATACCGTCGATCAAGTCGATAGGGTCTAGAATATTACCTTTAGACTTGGACATTTTTTGTCCTTCGCTGTCGCGAATCAGTCCAGTAATATAAATTTTACGGAAAGGAATTTGACCAGTGAATTTCATGGTCATCATAATCATTCTGGCAACCCAGAAGAAAATAATGTCAAAGCCGGTTACCAGTACATCTGTAGGATGAAAAGTTTTTAATTCTTCGGTGTCTTCAGGCCAGCCTAGAGTAGAGAAGGTCCATAAGGCAGAAGAGAACCATGTGTCTAGGACATCAGGGTCTTGCATTAGTTCGAGTTCACTGGACAGTTTGTATTTTTCTCTTACTGCGGCTTCATTATGACCAACGTAAATATTACCTTCATTGTCGTACCAGGCAGGAATACGATGTCCCCACCAGAGTTGGCGACTGATACACCAGTCCTGAATATCGCGCATCCAGGAGAAATAGGTGTTTTCCCAGTTCTTGGGGACAAACTCGATATCACCATTCTCAACTGCGGCTATGGCTGGTTTGGCCAATTCTTCAATAGCCACATACCATTGATTAGTCAGGTAAGGCTCGATTACGACGCCACTACGATCACCGCGAGGTACTTTCAATTTATGCGGTTCTATTTTTTCAAGTAAGCCAGCGGCTTCCATGTCTTCAACAAGTTGTTTGCGGGCATCGAAACGATCCATGCCTTGATAAGCAGCAGGAGCATTTTCGTTAATAGCCGCATCGTCAGTGAGGATGTTTATCATGGGAAGATCATGACGTTTGCCAACTTCATAGTCATTGTAGTCATGGGCCGGTGTGATTTTTACACAACCGGTTCCAAATTCTGGGTCAACATATTCATCGGCAATAATTGGAATTTGACGATTGCAAAGAGGCAGTTCTACTTTTTTGCCAATCAAGTCTTTGAAGCGTTCATCATCCGGATGTACTGCAAGTGCACTATCACCTAAAAGAGTTTCAGGACGTGTGGTGGCAATAACGATATGGTCTTTACCATCTGCGGTTAAGGTGCCATCAGCAAGCGGATAGCGGAAATACCAAAATGAACCATTTTCTTCTTCGTTGATGACTTCAAGATCCGAAATCGCCGTATGAAGTTTTGGATCCCAGTTTACTAAGCGGTTCCCACGGTAAATTAAACCTTCGTCATAGAGTCTAATGAACACTTCTTCAACGGCGGCTGAAAGGCCTTCATCCATAGTGAAGCGTTCACGCTCCCAATCAACTGAAACGCCTAAGCGGCGCATTTGACGGGTAATGGTATCGCCGGATTCTTGTTTCCAGTCCCAGACTTTATCAATAAATTTTTCTCGACCGAGATCATGCTTGGTTAGACCATCGGCTTGCAGTTGTCTCTCGACTACCATCTGAGTAGCGATGCCGGCATGGTCTGTTCCAACTTGCCAAAGTGTATTCTTACCCAACATACGCTGATAGCGTGTCATGGCATCCATAATGGATTGCTGAAAGCCATGCCCCATGTGCAAACTGCCAGTCACATTGGGTGGCGGGATCATGATGCAGTAGGCCTCGCCTTGACCAGAAGGGGTGAAATAACCACGCTCTTCCCAGGTCTTATACCAGGAAGCTTCAATTTGCTGGGGTTGGTAGGTTTTATCCATTACTGCTTACGGCTCGTGAGAAAGCCGCACATTATAGCGGGTTGCTTAGGTGACCCCAAGCAAATAAGGGTGACAATCAGAAATAAGAATCAAGTATAAGCACCATACTGCTTAAAGGAATAAGTCATAGTAGACAAAGGGTTTCCTTATGCATCAGGCAAGGATAAGCAACTTCCTCAGGTCAGAGCTCCACTTGGACTGCCGCAATATATAGATAAAGTTAATATGAGAAGCACGAAGGTTTTACCTGATTGACGGAATTTGTCATGATAAGGAATTCACAAACTGGCCCTGCTTGAGAAACAGCTAGAGGAATAATAATGATAAGAAGTCTTCGAATTGCTGCAGCAGCTCTGCTTATCTGCGCAAGCACCCAGGTAGCTGCTCAACAGGGCAATGCCAGGGGAAACATTATCGAGAGCCCCTATAACATCATCTCTGGCTGGCATGACCCCTTTCAGGAAGATGGCTATGGTTTTGGCGGCAATTCAGGAGTCTGGGCAGAAAGCGAAGATCGCATCATCGTTGTGCAGCGCGGGGAGACTATCCTTCCCTATCCTGTTCCAGACGATTTTCCTGGCTTCGCCGGGCATCTTGGAATCAATGTCCTACGGGAAACTAATCTTCGTCACTGGCAAAACTGCCTTTATGTGATGAATGCCGATGGCGAGGTTCAGGAGGTTTGGGATCACCTGGACTATCTGTGCGAAGACTCACCAGGACCTGGCCCGCACAGAATTCGTATCAATCCCTATGATCCTGAAAAAAAAATCTGGCTTGTTAACGAGACTTTTCACCAGATCTATGTCATCGCTAATGATGGCAGTGAAGTGCTAGCCACCTACGGCGAAAAGAATGTGCCAGGTGATGACGGGACTCACTTCGGCCGCCCCCAAGACGTTGCGTTTCTACCTGACGGTCGCATCCTCGTTGCCGATGGCCTGGATAATCATCGTGTGATTGTCTATGACACCGACATGAACTATCTCGGCGAATTCGGTGGCTTCGGAGACGGGCCAGGACAATTCAACACCATCCACGCCCTAGGTATAGGTCCAGAAGGACGAGTTTTCGTTCTCGATCGTTCTGGCGGTGAGGTAAACCTTTTCAGGACCACTGATGACCCAGCGGTATTCGATTTCGAACGCTCCATTGGGGCTCCTCTGACATTACCGCTCGACATTATTGTCAACGATGACGATTTCTGGATTACCGATCTCGGTCCACTTCGATTCATAAATTTCGACTTCGAGGGCAATCTGTTATCCACGTGGTTATTGCCGCGTCTTCTCCCTGATGGCTTCATCGAGGTTCACACCTTCACTGTGGATCCTGCAGGCAATCTTATCGGTGGGGACAATCAATACGGCCGATCACAGAAGTTTGTACCCAAACCAGGTGCCAGCTCTGACCTGCTGATTGAACCACCTTGGTTTGCCCGTTAAGCTAACAGCAGCACTTAGAACCAAGAAAACTAAGAAGGAATCAAGGGGTCAGGTAACTTGATCCACATGGGCTTGCAGGGTAGGGGCTGTTCTACTACAAGATAAAACGCTAAAAAGAGAAGGTTTTCGAAAGGAAAAAGCAAAGATTCAAAGTTGCAGAGCAAAAAACTGTTGAATTCTTGAAGCTGTGTTACAGGGTGAAATTAGGTTGGCCTATTTGGGGAAGGGCTTTTATACTTCCTATACTTTTTAAGTGTTAATTCCTGAAAATAATAACAGCGACACAATCATTCAATCTTCCAAACAAAGCCAAGAGGCAATTATGAAGCTCGGCCACAAGACCTTTGCATGCATAATCTCTGCATTTTTGCTGATTTCGATCTCAGCTCAAGCACAGACTAGCTATCGTGCCAGATTATCATCCATGCCCATTACACCGCAGACCAAAAACACTATTACCGGTGGAGGCGAAGTCATTCTTACCCTCAATGGAAATACTCTAGGTGTATCCGGACATTATTCGGGTATGAGTTCGGAAGCCACTGTGGCAAGTATTCATAATGGAGCACCAGGGATACCCGGACCGGTTATTGGGCAATTGGAAGTGCCAACAACAAGTTCAGGCGAAATTAATGCTCAATTAGAGCTCAACGATGCAATGCTCGAAGCCCTAAAAAGCAATTCCTTATATATCCAAATTCACAGTCGAACCAATGAGTCAGGTGAACTGCGCGGTTGGATCTTTGCAAGCAACTAGTCGAGGCAGATCATGAAACTGACAAAACTAAATTCTCTTAAAACCGGACGCCAAACTCTATTAATCTCGTCTTTGGTGATAACACTTTTTGCCTGCGGCGGCGAGCAAGAGACTGTATCTATAGAATCCTCAGTCTTACCCGAACGCTCTGGCTTCGAAATTCAGGCCGCTGAAGGTGCTGAGCTATTTGCTGCCAACTGCGCTGTCTGTCATGGTCCCAATCTTGAGGGAACAACTCTGGGCCCAATTATTTCAGGCAATAATTTTCTGCGGCGCTGGGGAACACAATCTCCAGTAAACCTGCTGAACAACATTCAGACTAATATGCCTCCCGGTGGTTCTGGCGCTTTGGGTGGTGAAGAGTACTTAAGCATCACTGCACATATTCTTGCAACAAATGGCATGGATGGAATCAGCGAAGCTCTGAGTGCCGATTCCAATATAGTGATTGCTGAAAATTTCTGGAAGCAGCGCGCAACAACAGCGTACCGAACCTCCATCACCACAAGGAGTAACAGTCGCAGGTAACGTGGACGATTATGTTCCTTTTGTACCGGTTACCGATGCCATTCTGGAAAATCCAGCGGCTGGCGATTGGCCCATGCACCGTCGAAATTACTACGCACATAGCTACAGCCCGCTTGACCAGATCAACACAGAGAACGTCAGCCAGCTGAAACTGGAATGGGTTTGGAACATGCACGAGGGCGATTCCGAACCAGCACCGCTTGTATATAACGGCATCATCTATTTGATTAATCCTGGCAATGTGATTCAGGCATTAGATGGCAAGACTGGAGAGTTGATCTGGGAAAACTGGACAGGCCCAGCTAATCGTCAGGATATGCGAAACATTGCCATTTATGGCGACAATATTATTCAAGCAACCACTGATGCCCGAGTCGTCGCCCTCGATGCGCGTACTGGCGAACAAGCATGGGAAGTAGATATTGCTGATTTCAGCAAGGGCTTCCATAATTCAAGTGGCCCCATTGTTGCCGACGGCAAAATAATTCAAGGTTTGGCTGGCTGCTGGTATTACATTCCGGAGGATTGTTACATCAGCGCACTCGACGCCAACACTGGTGAAGTCGAGTGGCAGTTTGAAACTATTGCCGAGACAGGACAACCAGGTGGTGATACTTGGGGTGGACTGAGTGATGTTTTCCGTGCCGGTGGAGAGACCTGGATTACCGGTTCCTACGATCCAGATTTAAAGCTGACTTATTGGGGTACCGCTCAACAAAAAACTTGGGTGCCGGTAAGCCGCCACATGACTATTGATGATGTTGGTTTGTATACCAACTCAACGGTCGCAGTAAATACCGACACTGGCGAACTTAACTGGTATTTCCAGCATGTTCCAGCAGAAGCGTTGGACCTGGATGAAGTGTTCGAACGTGTGTTGGTTAACCGAGGTGATGAACAACTGGTTTTTTCTCTCGGAAAATACGGCATTCTTTGGAAAAACGATAGAGTGACCGGAGAATTTAAAGACTTCAAAGAAACAGTCTTCCAGAATGCCTTTACCAATATCGATGCAGAAACTGGCGAAGTGACTTATCGCGAAGACATAATGAACGCAGGCCTGAACGAATGGATATCAGTATGCCCCAGCAGTGCTGGTGGCAAGGATTGGCACTCGATGACTTATCATGAGCCCTCAGGAACGATGATTGTTCCGCTTAGCCAGACCTGCGTTGTAACTGCGGCACGTGAAGTTTCGCTGGTCCAGGGCAGCGGCGGACTCGCAGCCAGCCGCCAATTTTTCGAGATGCCGGGATCAGAAGGTAATCTAGGCAAGATCGGCGCCTACAATGTAGATACCATGAAAGAAATATGGAGTCATGAACAACGCGCCTCTTTTCATACCGGCACTATTTCTACCGCCGGTGATCTGGTGTTCGCTGGCGACCTAGATAGAGAGTTCAAAGCCTTCGATGTGAACACTGGTGAAGTGCTTTGGAAAACTCGATTGGGTACTGCTGTACAAGGCCACCCTGTTTCCTTTGCTATCGATGGCAAGCAATACATAGCGGTGACTTCAGCTAATGGCGGAACCAGCCCACGAGTCGTTCCTGATGTGATCGCAACCGAAATCACTTACCCACGCTGGGGCAATGCTATTTACGTATTTAGCCTTCCTGAACAAGTATTGCTGAAAGAGTGACTGAATGAAGTGTGTGAATATTAAGGTAAGACGAGTGTCTTACCTTAATTAATCTAGCTGATCTCAATTTTGCTTATCGAGGCTCTATTTATCTAAGCTCTATTTATCTAGGCTCTAGGGTTCCATAATCCCAATGCTCTGCGATTAAACCATCCTCCAAACGATACATATCGAACCATGTGGTTGTATAGGTTTCACTAGGTTCGTTGGGGTTTGGTAACTTGACCTGAATAGACATTGTTACATAATCATTTTCAGCCATAATGGAAACTAGATTATCAATGTAATCTATCGGTTCTACTTGGGGTAAGCTGCCAAAAAATTGCAGAAAGGGTGCGCGGCCAGTAGGAACATTTGGGTTATGCTGAATGTAACTTTCAGTCATAAGCTTGGCGGCCTCTTCCATATCATGAGCAACTAGAGCATATCGCCAAAAGTCATAAACAACCTTCTTATTCATAGCCAGTGTTGGATCAGGCGATTCTAACCAAGCAGCCTGCTCTTCTGGTGGAATAACCTCAACGGGTAGTTGAGCGTAAGTACCTACAGAGAACAAGCAAAGAAAAATAAGAACTAGGTTTTTTTTCATCATTAGGGTTCCTGGTCATTAAAAAATTTAGTTTATGGGTGGCTATAAGAATCAGGATTTTGTATCAATCCGCTGGTAAAATCAAAAATATATTTACTAAATTGAAATTATGAAAATAGAAAAGTCAGCTTAATGGTGTCCAATGGTTGGGAGTAAACAACTCTTTAGGTATAAGCAAGCTTAGTTCCTTTAATAATTTAGCTCAAAAGTTTTTCTCGCAAGAAATCAGGGATCGATTCTGATTTTACATTTATTCGGTCAATCCAAACCATTTTTGTGTGGCCTTTTGTGTATAAGGTGTCGGGCTTTTCGTTATCCCATATCTCATAAAAAAGATCGAAGCTACTGTTGCCAGGTGAGGCGGTAAGTAACTTGATTTTAATGACGCTTGGAAATTCAATAGGAGAGAGATACTCGCAACTAGCTGTCATTACTACAGGCCCATATTTTCCTTCAGGGCTTACAGATTCTTGTAGGTTTAGTTCTTCTGTCAACCAGTTAACACGAGCCTGTTCGAAATAACGAAAATACATAACGTTGTTGATGTGTCCGAAGGCGTCCATATCTCCCCATAAAACAGGCAAGGTAGTTTCATATACTTGGGTTAGCTTATTATCACTGGGTTTGTTATTCATTCGGAATTCCACTCAAACGTAAAGGCAGGTAAGGTGAAAAGTACAATACTCACAATGGTATTGACAAGTTAACTACTTAAATTGAAATAAATCCTCGCGTAAGAGAATCAAGCGAATCAAGGGGGCAGGTAACTTGATCCAAATGGGGGTGAATTAAAAAAGGTGGTTGTGTTGCATATAGCACAACCACCTTCAAGGTAGATCACCAGTCAAGCTTAAAAAATTCAAGGTAGTTTGAGGGGTTTTCTACAGAACGGCTCCCTGAAAGCAGTTTAATATTGATATTTCTCATTTTCGCCTTATCAGAAAAATCATCAAGGATTTCGATGATGTCATGATCCAGGAAGCGTGTGTTGGTGACATCCAGAACCAGTTGTGAGCCTTCAGGCAGGTTATCCAGTTCATTCAGGATAGAGGCCTTGTTAAAGAAGGTAACTTCCTCAGCAAGGGTCATCTTGACGACCTTGGGTGCATTTTCGTTTTCTTCCATATGTAGAAAGTGAGAATTCTTGTAGTTGTTATACAGTATAATTACGATACTGACTGCCAGTCCCATTGCGATTCCTACCAACAGATCGGTAAATACGATTCCTAAAATGGTGACAATGAACGGCACAAACTGCGACCAGCCGAGGTTGTACATTTGCATGAATAATTGAGGCTTGGCGAGCTTGTAACCTACAACAAACAGGATAGCAGCAAGTACAGACAAAGGAATCAGGTTAAGTAAACCGGGAACCAGCAGCACGAATATAAGTAAAAATACTCCGTGAAGAATCGCTGAGGTTTTGCTACGAGCCCCTGACTGAATGTTGGCAGAGCTGCGAACGATTACCTGAGTTACCGGTAATCCTCCAATCAAGCCGGAAAGTACGTTGCCAGTACCCTGGGCAAGAAGTTCACGGTTGGTTGGCGTTACTCGTTTCTCAGGATCTAACTTATCAGTCGCTTCCACACAGAGCAGCGTTTCAAGGCTAGCAACGATAGCGATAGTCAGAGCAATTACCCAGACCTGGGAGTTGGTGATGGCTGAAAAATCAGGAAATGCAAATAATCCTACAAACGAAGAGAAATCATCAGCGACCGGCACGTTAACCATGTGGTTCGCTGATATTGCAAAGGTCTCGCTGCCCTTGGTGACCAGAAAGAACAGTATGCCAACTACCACTGCAATTAGAGGCCCCTGGATCAACTGAAAAATCTTGGCTCGCTTTGTAAGTACGATATCCCAGAGCAGCAAAATGCCCATGGCTATCAGAGCGATGGTTGTGGCACCAATACTGATATTATCAAGAGTACTGAAGATTGCGGAAATCGTGTTTTCTCCATCTACCTGCAGAAACGCGAAATCACCTTGCGGATCGGCATCATATCCAAAGAAGTGTGGTATCTGTTTTAGAATAATGATGATACCGATTCCGGTTAGCATTCCCTTGATAACGGATGATGGAAAGTAATAACCGATAATGCCGGCACGTAAAAACCCTAGAATCAGTTGAATTACTCCGGCGAGTACAACTGACACCAGGAAAATTTCAAAACTTCCCAGGTCTGTGATCGCGACCAGCACGATGGCCGCCAGACCAGCGGCAGGACCAGATACGCCGACTTGAGATTCACTTATTGTTCCGACAACAATGCCGCCAATGATGCCGGCAATTAGGCCGGATATAAGTGGTGCACCGCTGGCAAGAGCGATGCCTAGGCATAGTGGCACAGCTACAAAAAATACAACGATACTCGCAGGTAAATCATTTTTAAAGTGACTCAACATCTTAATCAATCCTTGCTAACAATGAATTTTGGTTTTTTTAATTTATCTAAATCGGCTAGTTAGTTTTCAATTAAATTATTGCGGATTCCTGTTTTGAGACCCACGTGAAATTATTATGAAAGCAATATAGTGATTAATTATATAAGATTAAATATATTAAGTGATAGGAATATCCTATCAATAATAAGGAGTCTGAAGTTCTTGAGGTCTTGCCATAGACTATAGTGCAGCCTGTAATGGTTAGAAAGAATTTGATATCAGCATAGTCAGAGATCTCGATTAGAATTAAGGGGTCAGCTAACTTGATCCACATTAGTTCTTGTAGGCTTCAACTGTCTGAAGTTTTGAATCGAGCAAAATAATACTTACCCGTACATAAGAACAATATATATCAACATATTTAATGTAAGTTATTTTTATTAAGTAGCCTAAGAAAAGGCATACTAGACTATAAAGAAAAGTGTCTTAGGCTTGTGTTTTTGAAATAAACTTTATTAAAATCAGTAGGTTGAGGGGAGTATGACTAGTATTTATTTAAAAATAACAAATTTCTTTTTTGTTGGCGTGCTTGGTTTGCTGACGCTTAGTTCTGTCGCTCAAAGTCAGGAAGTTTTGACAGGCGAAAATAGAGAGGAAGCGAACAAAAAAGCTGCACTGGAGTTTTATCAGGCTCTTGTAGGTGATGTTGATATTGATAAAGCTGAGCCATACGCTGGAGAATATATCCAGCACGACCCAGATATTTGTTGCGATGGATTTCCAGCGCTTAAGCAGTTTCTCATTGATAGCCCAACTTTCCTAAAGCGAGATAAAATTCAAATAAGGTTTCATAATGTAATGGCGGATGGGGATTTAGTTTATTTTCAAACTCGCCGAACTGAAGACCTCCCAACGGGAGAGAAGGAAAGAGTTTTAGTGCAGCATTCTTTTCGTTTTGATTCCGAAGGCAAAATTGCCGAGCATTGGGTGACTAATAGCCGCGTTAAGCTGACTGAAACTGAAAATCCTCATCCATTTTTTTAGCGCTGACTTATGTACATAAATGGTAAGCAGTAAAATATCTGCTTACCTTGGGCTTAAGAATAATCTAATTTTTTGTTATTTTAAGGCTCGGCAACCGCAACAGCTACAGCACTTCTTTCTAGTATAAAAAGTGATCCTGGGTCGGCATCAGGATATTTTGTTGTTATGGTTTCAATCACTTCATCTGCAGATGCGCCAGATAAAATTAGCTCGTCGAACAGATTAATATACTCTCGGGTAAATTCGTAAGCTACGCCATCTAGGGCAAGTTCAGGCAAGGTATGTCCTGGAATGATTGTCTGAGCATCAAGTTCTTCAAGTCTATTTAATGCATCTAACCATGCTGAACGGTCGGGTTGTTCGACAAAAAATAAATGCACTTGATTTGAGAGCATGTCACCCGTGATCAAAGTACTTTCAGAAGGAATCCATACTGCGGTATTGAATTGATCGTCACCCTGTAGAGGGTAAAGTACCTGTAATTGGACGCCATCAATGTCGATTGAATCTCCAACATCCTCAAATACAAATTCAGGTCTTAAAAGACTGTCTTCTGAATCTTCTCCAAAGTTTTGTTTCCAAGCGGCATACTGGAGGTTTAATGATTCGCCAACTTCTGGCGCAGCTAATAAGCGGGCATTAGGAAAAGCAGAGCTGAGAATATCAAGATTAAAGCCATGGTCGATATGAGCGTGTGTGATGTAGATAGCGTCTAAAGGTTTACCTGTTTCACGGATTTTTTGAATAAGAGCATTGCCTTCATCAACAGTCAATTGGGTATCGATAAGCATGCTGCTTGTTGGGCCAGAGATAAGCGTAGCAATTGAAGTCTTAATGATTGGAATGATAGTAAGCTCAGTTGTTTCAGCTGTAACGATATTTGGCATTGATTCTTCAGGCTCAGATGTTTGCGAGGGCTCAGAACAAGCGATTAGACTAAAAGCGGTGATGATGACTCCAAGGTTAGCGATGTTGTTATTCAACATAGGCATACAGTTTCCCTTTTAATAAATAATATAGTGAACTTGTTTTTACTGCTTACTTTCTGAGATATCTCATATCAGTTTATAAACTTGTTGATAGTGACCGGTTTACGCAAAGCACAGCGCGTACCGGGGCAGTGAACTTCTTTTTGTCAGTATTCCGCCATCTCCAGGTGGATAAAAATGAACTTAATCAACTAAACTTAATTTATGAGAATGTTAAAGGAAAGGAAGGATTATTGGTATAAAAGTATGGTTTATAAGGGATAGGGCTTTTATACTTCCGATACTCTTAAATTTTGTAAAGTACTTAGCATAGTGTGTTACTGCTAAGTAGAGTAAAAAAGAACTGAAACTAATAATCATAATAAGAAAGATAAGAACAAGAAATGGAGTATTAGAAGTGGGGAAAAATATGGCTAAAAATATGGCTAAAAAGTTCATTGTTACTACTTTGTTAAGTTTATTATTTAGCAGCAGTTTCGTTGCGCAGGCTCAGCAACCCCCACCCCAAAGAAGGCTAACAATTCTGCCTCCAAATGGTTTGTCAATTATCCCTGTTATGGAGGGTTGGTATGATAATGATGATGGTTCGGTGACGATATCATTTGGATACCACAATAAAAATGCACCAGGTGAAGAGGGTCTCGTGATGATTCCCAGAGGTGCAAACAATCGTATTGAGCCTGTAGAATTTGATGGACTTCAACCTACTTTTTTTGAAGTTGGCCGCCACACTGGTATTTTTACCGTAACCTTGCCTGAAAGTATGCGTGAAGAGAGTGTCTGGTGGTATTTAAAAACTGGGGATAATCCTGAGTATAAAGTCCCGGGTAGGGCAACAGAAGAGCCCTATATCCTAGATCTAAAACCGCGTCCTCAAGGCTCTGTGTCTCCTTATGTATGGTTTAAAGATGGAGATGAGCCCAGCCAAGGGCCGATGGGGGCTGTTAGTGAATCTGCAGCAGAGACCAAAGTGGGAGATCCGCTTACTCTCACAGCCCACGTTCGCGACCCATCTCCTCGAGATAGAACTGATCCTAGGTTTATTGAGCCTATTCCACTCAGGGTTAATTTCGCAGTCCATCAGGGGCCAGCTCCTGTAGACTTTTCTGTCCACGATTCAACTCAGGCAACTAGAACTGGGGCTGTTGTAACTGGTCCGGCGGCCTTGTTTGCTATTGAACAAGGCGATAGCCCTGTATTGGAGGATGTCGTTCTGAAAGAGGGTGAAGGCACTGCCAAGGTTATTGCTACATTTAATGAGCCAGGTGATTATTTGATACGGATTATGGTAGATAATTTTGCGGCGACAGATAGCCTGGAAGCCGACCAGTGTTGTTGGACCAATATCTACCAAAGAGTTACAGTTTCGGAATAAGTAATAAATTAAAGTAGTAAGTTAAATTTAAGCCCAGCTCATAAGCTGACCACTATAACTAAAATAATAGGGATTGTGAGGAGTATGAAAAAAATACATAGTTCAAAACAAAAACAGATAGTCTTAAGCGTATTAGCTAGTCTGATTGGTATCGCGGTGGGTAATGTGCATGCTCAGGATGTCTCAGAGGAGATAACCTATAACAGCCACGTTGCTAATATTATTAATCAGAATTGTGTGGTCTGCCATCGAGAAGGTGGGGTTGGCCCAATGCAGCTAACAACTTACGATCAAGTAAGGCCATGGGCTCCAGTGATTCAATATCGTGTCAAACGTAGAGAGATGCCCCCTTATGCTTATGACCATAATGTAGGCATCCAGGAATTAGAAGGTGACTGGCGTCTGAGCCAAGAGGATATTGATACGATTGTCGCCTGGGTGGATCAAGGGTCACCTATGGGTAATCCGGATATTGCGCCAATACCTGCTGACATTCCTAGTCTTGATGAATGGAGTTTCACGTCTATTTTGGGTGAACCCGATATCGTTGTAACTTCTGACCCTATTGATATTCCCGCTAGCGGAAATGATATGTGGCATCGCCCCTACAATGAGCTTGGTACAACAGAGAATCGTTGCATAAAAGCAGTGCAAGTTAAGCCACGCGGATTAAATTCGAAAGGAACTGTGCATCATGCTAATTCCACTGTACAGGTTATGAATGAAGAAACTGGGCAGTATGAGGATTTCGCTATGCTTTCCGAGTACGCGATGGGGAAATGGGGCGAATTAATGCCTGACGGGGTATGCAGAACTTTGCCAGCCGGTGGACGTGTGGCTTGGTCAATTCATATGTTCCCTGGTGGATTGGGTACCTTAGCTCCAGGTGGAGTCGTTGAAGACGCTGCTGTAGAACTAGGGATATGGTTTTATGAAGATGGCTATGAAGAAACTGCAAAATATGAGCAAACGCTCAGGAATTATTTCCTTGGTACGCAAGAGGAGTTAGCTATTCCTCCTAATGGCTATGAAATGACTCAAGGTTTTCATTCCTTCGATCATCCGGTAAGAATAGATAGTTTCCAGCCTCATGGACATTTACGCATGCGAGCTGCTTCCTTAGAGATTTATTACCCAGATCAAGGTTTAACTGAATCAGTAGGCCAAGTATCCAACTGGAGTGCAACTTGGCATCATAATCATATCTTTAAAGAAGATGCTGCTCCCTTAGTGCCTGCCGGCGCAGTGATTGTTCTCAAGCAGTGGTACGATAATACCGCAAGTAATCCTAACAACCCTGACCCTGACCAATGGGTGATGGGAGGAAGTCGAACGGCTGATGAGATGACTCATATGTGGTTAGCCATAACTCATCTTGATGATGAAGGTTATCAGGAGTTACTTGAGGAAAGAGCGGCTAAGCAAAAAATGGAAGTATCAGCTGTTAAGTAAATGATTTTATAGGCCTCCGCTAGACCATACATCTCTATGGCGGCTTATAGAGGAATCAACACAGGCCTGTAGGGCTATTAAAAAAGGGGCTAGGGTGATCACCCCAGCCCTTTTTTTTACTGATATAAATATAGGTTAGAACTATGAAAAAGCAGTTACTAAAAATTAGATTTAAAGCTATAAAAGTTATTTCTGTTTCTATTTTAATGTTAATAGTGTCACCTGGTTTTGCTCAATCTTCTGAAAATAATTTCAGCAAAACTTATCCAGAATTAGCTAAGCTTTTTAGCGCTTTTGATTTTTCTCAGGCCATGATTTTTGAGGAAATGGTCGGGATCAGTAGTTCACCTGCAACACAAAAAGCCCGTGATGAGTTTGAGCAGAAGCTTGAGATGGAGAAAAAGATGTCGATGGCAGAAATGATGTCGATGATGTCAATGCACATGAATATGGATATGTCTAATTCAGGGCCTTTTAGTGAATTTGAAATAGAGGCTCGAATGGAGTTAATCGATATTCTTGAGGGTAGTTATAGCGCTACTGAAGTTGAGCAGGGTATGAAAGATTCAGGCTTATCCGAGCGAGCGATAGCAGTCGTTCAACGTGGTAATGATTTTGAAAAAGAAATTTATGAAATTTATGCCAACGAGCAAGTTTTAGATAAATCTCAAGCTTTGGATAATGCTGTAGAAGCTTATCTATCGGTCATCAGTTTGTCTGTTCCTACTCGAGCTAAGTCTGCTAGCAACCTACATGCACACCCTTACGCTAATGCCTTTTCTGATGCCTACCCAATTCTTAGCAGCATGCTCTGGTCTACTCAATGGTTAGAGCTGGCGGTAATTGAAGCCATGATTCTTGAATCACAAGACGACTATTACAAAGGTAGCGTGGAGATAGTAAAGCAAAGGTTCTGGGGTAAATTGAAAAATAAAGGCGATATGAGTTTGGAGGGGACTATGATTTTCCCTACTCCAGTGGAACTACCAATGGCTCCAGCTATTGCTCCGCAACTCTATACAGCAAGCCCTGAGGCTGCCGTTATTATTGATAACCTTAATATGATGAAAACTATAATTGCTGACATTCTAGCGTACCCAAACATTCAGGGCAGAGAACTTTTAATTACTGCTGTAGTCGATGATTTTACAAATCATTCAGAGAATTTGGATGCTAATGTTGATTACTTGATTTCGGCTTTAAGAGGCGGAATCTTTAATCAAGGTGGCCCAGCCATTGGCAAGCTGCAACAGTCTGAACGAAATAAATCAAGAATGCAGATGGGTATGCAGCATTCCATGATTATGTCTAATTAGCTAAAAAGCCATCTGCGCGGAAGCTTAAGAGATATCGAGAAGGCTCTAGCAACTGGTGTTCCTACATACATCAAGTGCAGAGATTCTCAAGGGGATAAAATGAAAAGAATTAAACTACTGGCTCTTGTGTTGCTGTTAAACCTGCCACTTGCCGCGTATTCACAAAGTCTTCAGCCACATGAAGCTAAGCTATATAGTAGAGCCGATATAGAATCATTTGTGCCTTTAGATGGAGTTTCAGTTAAAAGCATTTATACCGACACTTTGTTGTTCTTTTTAGTAGAGAGTGAGGCTGGTGTAACTGGTAACTACCATAATCATGCTAACGAGCAGGTCATGTTTATTCATTCAGGCAAAGTACATGCTACGGTTGGTGATGAAGAGTACGACCTGGTTGCTGGTGATGTGTTAGTGATTCCCTCTTATGTTCCTCATCAATTCACGGCGCTTGAAGAATCGACATACACAGAAGTCCATGGACCTGGATTTAATAATGGCCCGAAGTGGGAGTGAATCAAGGAATCAAGGGGTCACAGGTGACCCCTTGATTTCTCCAGCTTTTCGATAATTCGTCGAGCAAAATTTGCTCCAGTATCGACATGAATATTAATCATTCTTCGCTCACCAAAGGTCATCATGTTTTTAAAGTGTGCTTCGATAACGTCTTTATCTTCTTCGAAGGTTAAAGCGGTTTGCTCTATAACCTCTCGCATAATTTCATTTTTATTGGTGCTTGGGTTGCTGGCCTGAGTCCAAATATAAAAACTGCTAGTGTCTGTTTCGGGTGTGACTCCGTGAAAGCCTTTCAAGTGGAAGCCACCGCGATTAGGGTCTTCAACAGACTCAGTATTAACATCAACCGCGCCAGTAAAAATTTCCAGATGAGAAGGGTAGAAAGTTATTTCTTGCCAGCGGTCAACCTTACCTTTAAATGGGTAGGCATCGGTATAGGTTGGTGGTGGCACTGAGTTGGGCATATAGCGAGTCACGCGCACCGAGTTGCCGTCTTTTTCAACGTTCATTTCTGCACTCATGTGAATTTTAGCGTTGCCACCAATGGTTTTTAGGTGAACGTAGCCCAAGTGGCTTAAGTCGAGCAGGTTGTCATGTATGAGTTGGTAAGGTGCTTCGTAGTGATATACATCGCCACCATAACGATAGCGCTCGTCAGCATGAACCGGGTAGTGTGGAGGATCACAATCTGGCGTTGAATCTTTTTCTGTTCCAAACCAGATCCAAATTAACGAGTCTTGCTCTTTTACGGTATAAGCGGCCACTCGGGCGCTTTTTGAAATAATATCTTGGCCGGGTATTTCAATACATTTGCCGCTCTTATCAAACAATAAGCCATGATAACCGCAACGCAGGCCACCCTCATCAATTGTGCCTTTAGATAAAGGAAGTGCGCGGTGGCAGCAACGGTCTTCCAGTGCTCCAATCTCGCCATTGGTGTCGCGATACAGTACCACCGGTTCGTTTAATAATGTTCTGGCAATGGGTTTGTCTTTGAATTCACTGCTTAGGCCCGCCACGTACCACATATTCAGTGGAAAAGAAGTTCGACTTGGGGGTGGGGAGGTGACGTGGTTTTGAGGGTCTATCAGGGCTACCGACATTGTAATTTACTTATTAGAGTTGTTGATATGTCAACTATTATAGGCAAAGTAGTTGTTATGTCAACCAAGCTGCAGTAGATTACTCTGTTAAACTAAGCTGAACCAAGGCCCTGAGTTAAAGCCCTGTGTAAAAAATGAACAATCGCTGCCAACTGATGAGATACCCCTGTAAATGAGCTCCAAACCAACCGATCGCTACCTAACTCAACTTGACCTGGAGGCTTATGTTCCGGCGCAGATAACCTTCCTAGCGAATAAGCTATCCAGTGGTGCTTCGGCTGTGTATCGCAAACAATTTGGTATTGGTATCGTCGAATGGCGAATTCTTGCCCTACTTAAGATAGAGGACAACATCTCGGCCAACCATATTTGCCAGGTTATCGGCCTAGATAAAGCCGCAGTAAGTCGAGCGCTGAAATCCTTAAATGCTCAAAATTACTTGAGCTTTATTAAAAACAAGAACGATGCAAGGTCTTCCCTAGTTAGTCTCACAAATGAGGGAATTGCGCTTCATGACAGAGTGTATGAAGTTGCCATCGCTCGGGAAGCAATGCTGCTGGAAGACTTGAGTGTAGACGAAATTGAAACCCTTTTGGGATTGCTAAGAAAGTTAAACGCGCGTGTAGTGAAAGTTAATAAGCATGATCCGAAGTTGTAAGACTAGCAGAACGAATAAGCAGGGTATGCAAGGTATGCAAGGATAGAACAGGACTAAAAAAAACGAAGATCAGTTTGCGGGTCTAAAAGCGCTCGGCCATTAATGCCTGAGTTAAACTCTGAAGTATATAAAATCTAAGTAAAGTAAACCGCCTTCATTTTGCTGAAAAATATACTCTTTTATTTTCTCTAACTAACTATAAATTAGAATTTTGCATTTGATGCTTTAGCCCTGATAAGATCTAAATCAATAAGAAAAATATGTTTTCTGTTCTAAGAATAATAATGTGCTTGTCTTTATGGATAATGAATTAAATGAACTATATTCAGCTAAGGCAATCGTCCCTTCCTACGATGTTGATTTTTATGAAAACGATTTTATAAGTGATCAGCAAGAGCATTTTCGTGTAATGCGCGAACTGGGCCCGGTAATATGGCTGCCCAGACACGGTAACTTTGCGATCACTCGCCATGCAGAGCTATCTGATGCTTTGCGAAACTGGCAGATTTTTTCATCTGCTCAAGGTGTTGCAGGTGACGATTTTGGTTGTCAATTTTCCCGTGGTGGCACTTTGACTTCGGACCCTCCTTTACACGACAAACTTCGAAAAGTATCGGTTGCGCCATTGCGTCCATCTGCCTTAAATTCCGAGCGCTCAGCGATTCAAAGCGAAGCCGCTCACATTGTTGAGGTATTAGTGGAACGGGGTAGTTTTGATGGTATAGCTGATCTTGCTAGACATCTCCCCCTAACAATAGTGACTGAATTCGTCGGCTTACCGGAGGATGGACGAGCCAACATGCTGAAATGGGCTGACGCCGGCTTTAATATTTTGGGCTGCCAAAATGCGCGGGGGCAGGAAAGTTTAAAGTACGTCAAAGAAATGCGGGACTGGATCATTGAAAACGTGAACCCAGAGACAATGAAGCCGGGAAGCTGGTCTGCACAACTCTCTGAGTTGGCCGCCTCTGGCGAAATTCCGCAAGAGTACGTTTCGCTTGTCATGCGAGATTACCTTGGCCCGAGTCTCGATACAACCATCTCATCAACAGGGCAGCTATTGTATCAGTTGGGGCGCAATCCCGATCAATGGCAAAAATTACGCGATGATCCCGCTTTAATTCCAAATGCGGTGCATGAAGCTGTGCGCCTGGCTTCGCCGGTGCGAAGCTTTACTCGAACCCTCACAGAAGACTACGAATTAAGCGGCATAATGTTGCCAAAAAATGCCCGTGTGATGATGCTTTACGCATGTGCAAACCGTGATGAGCGACAATTCGAAGCACCAGATCATTTTGACGTAACTCGTCAAAATAGCAGTCATTTAGGTTTTGGTACCGGCATACATATTTGTGAGGGGC
>CBFIHS010000009.1:0-32991 GCA_965662565.1 Pseudohongiellaceae bacterium
CATATGGATAGTATATCCAGACTTATTAGGCAGTGACTACAGTATTGAGTAAAATAGCTTCTTTTAATTACTTCGGGTTACTGACTCCACGTTTAAATGGCTACGCTACTACTGGGAATTAATCATAATACGGCGAGTGTAGCTATCCGAGAGAAGGTTGCCTTTGCTCCTGAGCTGATGCATGAAGCGCTGCAACAAGCGCTTCAACGTGTGGGATTAGGTGAGCTGGCGATTCTGTCGACCTGTAATAGAACTGAACTCTACTGTATTCCAAATGAGATCGCTAATTCTGAAGAACAAAGACATGCCCTAGAAAATAATGTTTTGGCCTGGCTTTCAAGCTTCCATGACTTAGGTCTGGATGAATTAAAAGCCTGTGTTTATTCCTATTGGGATGACTCAGCGGTTCGGCATTTAATGAAAGTTGCCAGTGGTTTAGATTCCATGGTTCTGGGTGAGCCACAGATTCTTGGCCAGATTAAATCGGCTTACGCGGTCGCTAAAGAAGCTGGCAGCATTGATAGTAATCTGCATCGTGTGTTTGAAGATACTTTTGCTATTGCCAAGAAAGTCAGAACAGATACGGCGATTGGAGAAAATCCTGTTTCAGTCGCTTTTGCCGCAGTGACTTTGGCTCAGCGTATTTTTGAGGATTTATCAAAAGCTTCTGCCTTAATGATTGGTGCTGGGCGTACGATCGAACTTGTTGTACAGCATTTAAAACAGGCCGGTGTAGAAGATATTGTGGTGGCAAACAGAACTTTGACTCACGCACTGGAGTTAAAGCAGAAGTACGGAGTTAAAGAAGTGCTACTCTCAGATATTCCGGAACATCTAGAGCATGTCGATATTGTTGTTTCATCCACTGCAAGCCAGTTGCCGATTCTGGGCAAAGGCGCGGTAGAAAGAGCCTTGAAAGCTCGTAAGCATCGCCCCATCTTCATGGTAGACCTGGCTGTTCCTCGAGACATAGAGCCGGAAGTTAGCGATTTAGCCGATGTTTACTTATACAGCGTTGATGACTTAAAAGAAGTCATTGATACCAATGTTAAAAGTCGTCAGAATGCAGCCGCCGAAGCTGAGCAGATTATTGAACAAGGGCTTACCGAATTCAAAAATAAAGAACGTTCTCTTTATGCGGTTTCTAGCTTGAGAGCCTTTCGTGAAAAAGCCGAAGCAATTCGAGATACAGAATTAGACAAGGCATTAAAATCTTTAGAAAAAGGTGAAAGTGCTGAAGCGGTAATAACGCAATTAGCGCGGCTGCTGACCAATAAACTGATTCATTCGCCTAGTGTGCAAATGAAAAAAGCGAGTGCTGAAGGTAAAGAAGAATTAGTAGAATTAGCTCAAACATTGTTTGAACTTAATGAGCTAAATAGTGAAGAAAAGACAAAGTAATCATACGAAAACCAAATTAATCATAAAGACTCAAAATAAGCCTCGTAAATGAAACAATCAATTATTGAAAAGTTAGAAAACCTTAAAGATCGTTATGAAGAACTTGAAGGTTTGCTTAGTGATTCTGAAGTGATTACAAACCAAGATAAATTCCGTACTTATTCTATGGAGTATGCTGAATTAGAACCCGTGATTAAAAGTTTTATCGCATTCGAACAAGCCAATGCCGATTTAGAAGAAGCTAAGGTAATGCAGGGTGATAGTGATCCCGACCTTCGTGAAATGGGCAATGAAGAAGCTCAGTTAGCACAAGAAAAGATCGAAAAACTGGAAGTCGATTTGCAAAAACTTTTACTGCCAAAAGATCCAAAAGACAGTTGCAATGTGTTTCTTGAAATTCGAGCTGGCACGGGCGGAGATGAAGCCGCTATTTTTTCAGGTGATTTATTCAAAATGTATTCGCGCTATGCCGAATCCTTGGGTTGGCGGATGGAAGTTATCACCGAGCGACAAGGTGAGCACGGTGGTTATAAAGAAATAATTAGTCGCATTGAAGGTAAAAATGTTTATGCGAATTTGAAATTTGAATCAGGCGCGCATCGAGTGCAGCGCGTACCTGAAACTGAAACTCAGGGCAGGGTGCATACTTCGGCTTGCACGGTTGCGATCATGCCAGAGATAGAGACCTTAGAAGAAGTGGAAATCAACAAAAATGATTTGCGAGTTGATACCTTTCGTGCCAGTGGTGCTGGCGGGCAACATGTTAATAAGACTGACTCCGCTATACGTTTGACGCATCTTCCAACGGGTATAGTCGTCGAGTGTCAGGACGAACGCTCTCAGCATAAGAACAAAGCCAAAGCGATGTCACTCTTACAAGCTAAAATTCAAGCTGTGGCTGAAGCGGAACAACACCAGGAGCAGTCTGATGCAAGACGAAATTTGGTGGGCAGTGGTGATCGCTCTGAAAAAATCAGAACCTATAATTATCCAGATGGGCGTATAACGGATCATCGTATTAAACTAACCTTGTATAAATTAAACGATGTGATGTCGGGTGATCTGACCGATGTAATTCAGCCTCTGATTAATGAATATCAGGCTGATCAATTGGCCGAACTGGCTTCCTAAACGGACACTGAGGTGCAAATCCAAAAAGCACTTGAGCAAGCCATTCCTCAGTTTAAGCAGAGTGATAGTGCCCGACTAGATGCTGAGGTATTACTGGCGTTTATTCTAGAGAAACCAAGAGAATTCCTACTGACTTGGCCAGAAAGTGAATTAACAGAGTCTGAGTATTTAGCTTACCAACAACTTGTTGAAAGGCGCGCCCGCGGAGAACCAATCGCCTATTTGACTGGTAAGAAAGCCTTTTGGGATTTTGAGTTAAGCATAGATTCCAATGTGTTGATCCCACGCCCAGAAACGGAACTCTTAGTTGAATTGTGCTTGGATCTATTGCCTTCAGATAAAAGTCTATTAGCAGACTTGGGTACAGGGTCAGGAGCAATTGCTTTAGCCTTGGCTAAACAAAGATCGGAGTGGCAGATTCTGGCTTGTGACAACAGTGAGCTGGCTTTAGAAATGGCTCAAGAAAATGCTAATAATTTAAAGCTCAGGAATGTGAGTTTTTACCAAGGATCTTGGTGTGAAGCTTTTACGGAATCTGGCTTAGACGCAATCATTTCAAACCCTCCTTACATCGATGCTAGGGATATACACCTGCAACAAGATGACCTTCGTTTTGAGCCTCTTCAAGCCTTAGTTTCGGCGGATAATGGTTTGGCTGATATAAAACTTATTGCTAATCAGTCTCGTAATAAACTTAAAGTTGGAGGACTGTTGTTACTAGAGCATGGTTATCAGCAGGCAGAAGCAGTAAGAGAAGTACTTAAAGAGTTTTCTTATGATCAAATTGCATCGTATAAAGATATAGCCGGTCACGAACGAGTCACACTTGCTGTCAGATAATAGCTTTCAACTTAGGTCTATTAATTTAAATTTGGTCTAGGTATGTTTGTTTCTTATAAGAGTGAAAATCTCGGTAGAGTAAAAGTTAGGATGAGCTTGAATAAGCATGAATGATGAAGAGCTATTAAGATACAGCCGACAAATTATGCTGCCTGAAGTGGATGTTGCTGGTCAGGAAAAGTTATTGTCCGCTAATGTCTTGCTTGTTGGTGCAGGTGGCTTAGGCTGCCCAGCTGCTATGTCCTTGGTCGCTGCGGGCGTTGGCCATATAACTATTGCCGATAACGACCTGGTTGAACTGAGTAATCTACAGCGTCAAATTGGTCACACAACGGCTTCAATTGGTCGTACTAAAGTAGATTCCTTAGCCGAAACCTTAGCAGCACTAAACCCCGCGAGTAAAGTTAAAACGCTTTCAGTCCGGCTCAAAGGCGACGAGTTAGAGTCAGAAGTTCAGCGGGCAGACATTGTTGTTGACTGTACCGACAATCTAAGTACTCGGCTTGAAATAAATAAAGCCTGCAAAAAATATCAAAAACCTTTGGTTTCGGGTGCGGCTATTCGTATGGAAGCACAGTTAAGTGTCTATGATTTTAGAGATCCGAAAAGTTCTTGTTATCAGTGTCTCTATGGTGAAAATAATGAGGCTTTATTAAGCTGCTCTGAAAATGGTGTGCTTGGACCTTTGGTTAGCATCATTGGCTCAATGCAAGCATTAGAAGCAATTAAACTAATCTGCAGTATTGGCGAGCCCCTTTCTGGGCGACTGCTGGTAATGGATGCAACGATCATGCAGTGGCGAGAATTGAAGCTAGAAAAAAACCCGAATTGCGATTTGTGTGCTGGTGTATAATCAGTTCCTTACGAACTGAAGGCTGTAAACTACTGAATTAAACTTAAAGCTATAAAAATAGGAAAACCAATGTATACACACACTACTCTTGGCTCGAATGATCTCGAAGTTTCAAAAAAATTCTATGATGCTGCTTTAATTCCACTTGGAATCAAAAGTGAAGGTAATCATGGGATCGGTTATCTCTATTCAAGTGATGCCGGTGTTTTTATCGTTTTGGCGCCAATTGATGGTGAAGCTGCTTGCCCTGCAAATGGCGGCACAATTGGCTTTGCTGCACCTAACAAAGAAGCGGTAGATGCTTTTCATGCCGGTGGTATGGCTAACGGAGGAAGCGATGAAGGTGCACCAGGCAAACGGCCAAACGCACCAGGAAATGCTTATGGGGCGTATATACGTGACCCTTTTGGTAATAAGCTGTGCGCGTTTTGTCAGTTGCCTGAAGGCGAGTGATTAACAGTATAAAGTACTCTTGAAAGAGCTTGGTTTTAGTTTAGCTTAAACAAAAGTGCTGATTGTGAGTATTTAGTAGAGGCAGTCCTTAAAAGCTGCCTCTTTTTTTGAGCAGGAATTATAGAGAATGCTTAGCTTGTTGCTGAGATTTTGTAGCTTCATATAGTCGATGCTGCAAGGCTTTCGCTATGTTATGATGCTGGCCTTAACTAGAATAGCAGAAGAATAACAGGAATATATTTTTGTGAATGATAACTCCTCGGGTGCTCTTGAAACGCTAACTGAAGATCTGCAAAATGATCAAGGGCAAGCTGAGAAAAATCATGAAGCTGATGTGGCTCCCACTCCTAAAGTTCGTTTCAAAGAATTAAATCTCCCTACACCACTATTGAAGGCCTTTGATGATTTGGGTTTTGAGTTCTGCACTCCGATCCAGTCTCAAAGTTTAAAGGTGACTCTGGAAGGTCATGATGTGACTGGTAAAGCTCAGACTGGCACCGGTAAAACTGCGGCTTTTTTGACAGCGATCATTACTGACCAACTAAAAAACCCTATTGAGGAAGAGCGTTATGTCGCTGAACCTCGGGCTCTAATTATTGCGCCTACCAGAGAGTTGGTAATGCAAATTGCTAAAGACGCAATAGCTCTAACAAAGTATGCAGGTTTGAATGTCCAAACTTTGGTAGGGGGTATCGATTATCAGAAGCAACAAGATCAACTCGAACAAAACCTGGTCGATATTGTCGTTGCTACCCCGGGACGTTTAATTGATTTTTTAGGCAGTCGTAAAGTAAATCTAAGTTTTGTAGAAATGTTAGTTATTGATGAGGCTGATCGAATGCTGGACATGGGGTTTATACCTCAAGTGCGTCAAATTATAGCTGCCTGTCCTAAGAAAGAATATCGTCAGACTATGTTATACAGTGCAACTTTTACTGAAGATATCCTCAACTTGGCAGAGCGTTGGGCATTGGATCCAGTTCGCATTGAAGTTGAACAAGTAAAGGGCGCTACTGAGACTATTGATCAAAAAGTGTATTTGGTTACGACTGAAGAAAAATATAAATTGCTTTATAACCTGGTTAAGGAAGATGCCAGCGAAAGAATTATTGTCTTCACTAATCGTCGCGATCAAGCGCGCAAGTTAGCCGATAACTTGCATCGTAATGGCATAGAAGTGGGGCTATTGACTGGCGAGATTGCACAAAATAAACGTGTGCGAACATTAGAGGAATTCCGAACAGCTGATATTCAGGTCTTGGTTGCTACTGACGTCGCTGGTAGGGGTTTGCATATTGATGACATCAGTCATGTGGTGAATTTTACTTTACCAATTGAAGCAGAAGATTACGTGCATCGAATCGGCCGAACTGGACGGGCAGGCTCTGAAGGAATTTCAATTTCTTTTGCGTGTGAGGACGATTCGTTTTTATTGCCAGATATTGAAGAAAAAATTGGTAAGAAATTAAACTGTACCTACCCAGATGAAAGCTTGCTGTTAAAACCACCCGCTTTTGTTAGGGCTTCAAAATTTAAGGCGGATAAATCTAAAGATAAAAAAGGTAAGCGCCATAAAGGACGCTAACCTAATTTAAAGGGGGTTAAGATTTTTTATTTAGCTCCCGCTTTTTTCAAAATTTCAGCGTATTCAGCAGAGTTTTTATGCTCCGAAACAATTTTAAAGATTGTTTCGCCACGGTAGTTTAATTCATTAATGTTTCGCCCTTCTTCGATGAAGAAGCTAATAAAGCGACTAAATGCCTCGGGTACCATGCCGCGGTAAGCTTTTGTTAGTACGTGAAAGTCTTCTGCCTCATCACTTGTAGTGTCCAGAGTTAAAAAAGATTTTATACGTTCATCGCTCCACCATTCATCGCGAACGGCTGGTTGAGTTCTATCGGCACCAGTTTTTTTTTCGGTCTTCATTTAGCTTAGTCCTTTCAATAAATTGCTTTTATTCTTACTTGGATAATTTTTCTTTTAGTACCTGATTCACTTGGGCGGGATTTGCTTTGCCTTGTGAGTCGCGCATGATTTGGCCGATGAAAAAACCAAAAACTTTTTCTTTACCGGCTCGGTATTGTTCAACTTGATCTGGATTGTTGTCGATAACAGCCTGAACCATAGCTTCAATTGCGCCAGTGTCTGTAACCTGTTTTAGTCCTTTCTTTTCGATAATGCTTTCAGCATCGCCTTCGCCTTCTAACATGGCTTCGAACACAGTCTTAGCAATTTTAGAGGAGATGGTATTGTCGTTGATTTTAGTAATGAGAAGGCCTAGCTGTTCCGCAGAGATGGGGCTTTCACTGATGCTTTTATCTTCCTTGTTGAGATAGCTTTGCAGATCAACACTCACCCAATTGGCTGAAAGTTTCGCATCCTTGCAAGTTGCTACCACGATCTCAAAATAGTTAGCTGTATCTAAGTCGCTGGCTAAAACCAGAGCATCGTACTCGCTGAGTTTATATTGCTCGATAAAACGTTCTCGCTTTATGTCTGGTAGCTCAGGGAGTGTTGCCCGTATTTTCTCAATGTACTCTTCATCGATAACGATAGGTAACAAATCGGGTTCAGGAAAATACCGATAATCGTTGGCAACTTCTTTACTTCTCATAGAACGAGTTTCGTTTTGATCGGAGTCATAAAGCCGAGTTTCCTGGACGACTCGACCACCATCTTCAAGAATATCGATTTGCCTCTCTACTTCAACATTAATTGCCTTTTCAACAAAGCGGAAAGAGTTTATGTTTTTGATTTCAGCACGAGTCCCAAACTCTGTCTCTCCTTTAGGGCGAATAGAAACGTTCGCATCACAGCGCATGTTGCCTTTGGACATATCTGCATCGGAAATTCCAAGATACAAAATAAGGCCATGAAGTTTCTTTAGGTAGGCAACCGCTTCTTTGGCATTTCGAATTTCAGGTTCTGAAACAATTTCCAACAAAGGAGTTCCCGCACGGTTCAAATCAATGCCGGTTTCGCCATGGAAATCTTCATGTAAAGATTTGCCGGCATCTTCTTCCATGTGAGCACGAGTAATATTAATCGTTTTAGTGCCGCCATTTTCCAAGGGGATAGTCAGTGTCCCTTTTCCTACAATTGGAAAATCGAGCTGACTGGTTTGATAGCCTTTTGGAAGGTCAGGGTAGAAATAGTTTTTACGATCAAAAACTGATTTTTTACCAATTTCGGCATTAATAGCCAAGCCGAATTTTACCGCCATCTTCAATGCTTCTTTGTTGAGTACAGGTAAAGTGCCTGGCAAAGCTAGGTCGTAAATATTGGCTTGTGTGTTTGGTTCGGCTCCAAAGGTTGTGCTTGATCCGGAAAATAGCTTCGATTCCGTAGATAACTGCACATGCACTTCAAGGCCTATTACTGTTTCCCATTCCATTTAAGCTGTTCTCAATAGTCTGTGTAAATTTTAGTGTGTTAAATCCCAGGTGTTTTTGTGTGCCAATCTGTAACTTGCTGGTATTGATGTGCAATATTCAACAAATGCGCTTCAGAAAAAGTCTTACCAACGATTTGTAATCCGATAGGCAAGTTGTTCACTAAGCCTGCTGGTACCGATAAACCAGGCAAGCCAGCAAGATTGACAGCAATGGTGTAAATATCTTCCAAATACATAGTCACTGGGTCATTTGATTTTGCGCCAAGTTTAAAAGCCGTATGAGGCGAAGTGGGGCCCATGATGACATCGACTTCAGTGAAGGCTTTATCAAAATCATTTTTAATTAAGCGTCGAATCTTCTGTGCTTTTAGATAGTAGGCATCGTAGTAACCTGCTGATAAAGCATAAGTCCCGACCATGATGCGTCGTTTGACTTCCGCTCCAAAGCCTTCGCTACGAGTTCGTTTATATAAGTCTTCGAGATCAATCGGGTCTTCACAACGATAGCCATAACGGACACCATCGTAACGTGACAGGTTGGCAGAAGCTTCGGCAGGAGCAATAACGTAGTAAGCAGAAACTGAAAAGTGACTGTTCGGTAAGCTTATCTCTTTAATAGTTGCACCAAGCTTTTCGAATTCTTTTAAGGCCGCTTGAATATTTTGTTCCACTTCAGGATTTAAGCCTTCAGCAAAATGCTCAATCGGAACGCCAATCTTTAATCCTGTTAGAGGTTTGTTGAGATTAGCGGTGTAATCCTCAGTTGCAAGGTCAATTGAGGTGGAGTCTTTTTCATCATACCCAGCCATAACATTTAGCATAAGAGCGGAATCTTCTGCAGAACGAGTGAGTGTGCCAGCTTGGTCAAGGCTTGAAGCAAAGGCGATCATGCCCCAGCGAGAAACTCGACCATAAGTCGGTTTTAGGCCAGTTAGGCCGCAAAATGAGGCAGGTTGGCGAATAGAGCCACCGGTATCGGTTGCTGTAGCTGCAGGGCAAAGATGAGCAGCAACTGCAGCCGCGGAGCCTCCTGAAGATCCACCAGGTACGAGTTCTGGATTCCATGGATTATGGACGTTGCCATAAAAGCTGGTTTCGTTAGAGGACCCCATAGCAAATTCATCCATATTAGTCTTACCTAAAGTCACCATGCCGACTTGGTTAAATTTTTCAACCACTGTTGCATTATAAGGTGCTATGAAATTATCGAGCATGCGTGAACCACAAGAGGTTCTTATACCTGTGGTGCAAAAAATATCTTTATGAGCAAGTGGTACGCCTGTCAATAGGCCAGCTTTACCATTGGCTCTGATTTGATCAGCCGCTTTTGCCTGGCTTAGAGCAAGCTCTTCACAGACACTTATATAACTGTTTAGTCCAGAATCCTTTTCTTTAATTCGGCTCAAGTAAGCTTGGGTCAATTCTTCACTTGAAAAATCACCTTCTGCTAATGAGCGTGATAACTGCGCAATATTTTGTTCAAACATATTAATCTCGATTAGTACGGCTGCGTTGGTTCAATAGATATTTTTGATGCTACTCAATGACGATGGGAACCAAAAATAAACCTTTCTCAGTTTTAGGAGCAAGTTCCTGCAGCTCATTCCTTTGGTTGGATTCGGTGACAATATCTTCACGCAGCGGTTGAGAGGTTTCGATGGCATGAGAAAGAGGTTCTAGACCATCCGTATCAGCTGTTTGCATTTGATCTATCAAGGTTAAGATATTAGAGAAGCTTGTTGCGGCTTCTTTGTTTTCCTCATCACTTAATTGCAGTCTTGCCAAATGCGCGATGTAGGCAATATCGGTTGCTGAAATAGACATTCTAGTTCTCCATTTGCCTGATTCTGGCTAAAAAGGGCTTTTATAGTGATTTAGTTCTGACAAAACAGATTTGATTCTTGCTCTAAGTTGTTGTCATTGCTAGAGTTGCAAATCTATTGCTACTCTAGTGTGCCTAAAGACACTATCAGCTTGTTTCCAGCTAGTTTCATTTTGCTTAAACAGGTTAATTGTAACGGACTCATTATTTAATGGGAGTCGATTATACTGGAAGATTGCTGTGTTTTGCGTATTCCGTTAGGGAAAATTTTTAATTAATCGAAAAGAGTAGTTTTAGGGGGTATTGCAAGGGCTTATTGCAGGAGTTTCTGCTAGCTTTTCTTGCAAGGTTTAGAAAGGTTGTTTCAAGGGTAATTAAAGCTTATGTTAAAAAGACTCAGAGGCATGTTCTCTAATGATCTATCGATTGATTTGGGAACTGCTAATACACTTATTTATGTTAGAGATAAGGGTATCGTCCTCAATGAACCTTCAGTGGTTTCAATTCGTATTCATAATGGTCAGAAAACTGTCACAGCCGTAGGGTCTGATGCCAAACGCATGTTAGGTAGAACGCCTGGCAATATTTCGGCGATCAGACCTCTAAAAGATGGGGTTATCGCTGATTTTCAAGTAACAGAAAAAATGTTGCAGCACTTCATTCATAAAGTGCATGAAAATAGTTTCATTCGTCCAAGTCCAAAAGTTTTAGTATGTGTCCCTTGTAAGTCTACTCAGGTAGAGAGGCGAGCAATCCGTGAGTCAGTTATGAGTGCGGGAGCACGAGAAGTTGGTCTTATTGAAGAACCAATGGCTGCTGCAATAGGTGCAGGATTGCCTGTGGATCAAGCCAGTGGCTCTATGGTTGTTGATATTGGTGGTGGTACTACTGAGATCGCTATTATTTCTCTTAATGGTGTGGTTTATGCCGAATCTGTAAGAGTTGGTGGTGATCGTTTTGATGAAGCCATTACGACTCATGTGCGCCGTAATTATGGTAGTTTAATTGGCGATGCAACAGCTGAACGGATTAAGAAAGAAATTGGTTGTGCTTTCCCAAGCTCTGAGGTTCGTGAAATTGATGTGCGTGGACGAAATTTAGCTGAAGGAGTGCCTAGAAGTTTCACCTTAAACAGTGATGAAATTTTAGAAGCTTTGCAAGAGCCTTTATTCTCGATAGTCCAAGCTGTGAAAAGTGCCTTGGAACAGTCTCCTCCAGAACTTGCATCTGATATCTCAGAAAGCGGTCTGGTATTAACTGGCGGTGGAGCTTTGCTGCGGGATTTGGATAAACTATTAAGTGAAGAAACTGGCTTGCCTGTAATCGTTGCAGATGACCCGCTTACTTGTGTGGCCAGAGGTGGTGGACGTGCCATGGAATTAATGGATGCCCATGACCTTGATTTACTCACACTAGACTAAGAAATACTGAATATAAATACTGAATAGTTTTACAGCTTACGTTTAGGTAGGTAACTATCAACAAGTCTCTATTTACTCAAAACTCTTCAGAGGGGTACCGCTTACTAGCCTTAGTATTGGTGTCCCTCATCATTATGTTTGCGGATGGTCGTTTTGGCTATCTTAAGCAAGCGCGCTTCTATGCCTCTTTTGCAGTCACTCCCATTCATTGGTTGTCAGAGATTCCTCATTCTATCAGTCAGGGAATTTCGGATATTTTGAAGAGCCGAACTGATCTTCAACAAGAAATTCAAGATTTAGAGAGTGAATTGCTTAATGTGAAATTTCAATTACAAAAGCTTGATCATTTGAGTGCAGAAAATCAACGATTAAGCAGTTTGCTAAATGCTTCAGCAGTAGTTGATGACATCGTGGTGAGGGCGCAACTTGTTAGTGAGTCTCCAGACCCTTCTCGAAAACAAGTCATGGTAAACAAAGGTTCTTCTCACGGGGTTTATGAAGGTCAACCCGTTCTTGATGCTGATGGTTTGTTTGGGCAAGTGATAGCGGTTGAGCCTTATTACAGTTGGGTGCAGCTCATAACAGACTCTCAGCATTCAACACCGATACAGGTTAACAGGAATGGAGTGCGTGCGGTTATCTCTGGTGTTCAAGGTAGTGTCCATGAAATGCTGATGAATAACATAACGGATACCACTGATATCAAAGTCGGTGACCTGCTGGTGACTTCAGGGCTGGGGCAACGATTCCCTCCTGGCTATCGGGTTGGCGTCATTACCAGTATTTTGCATGATCCGGGTCAACCTTTTAGTAGAGTGACTGTCGCTCCGACTGCACAGCTTGAGAGCAGCCGAAACTTGCTTTTGGTATTCTAAAATGGCGAGCTTGAGAATTGGAAAAAAAGTACAAGACTTCTGGGTGATTGTTGGCAGTTTTATTGTTGCGGCTTTATTGCTTGTGATGCCCTTGCCGGAATGGGCAGAATATTATCGCCCTGAATGGATGGCACTCGCAGTTATTTATTGGGTGATTGCCTTACCCCATCGGCTTGGCTTAGTAAACATTTGGATTTTAGGTTTCTTTGTTGATCTATTAGAAGATTCATTGTTGGGTTTAAACGGTTTGGTTTTAGCTTTGGTAGCCTATATGGCTTCGAGCTTATACCAGCGTTTGAGAATGTTCACTTTATTACAACAAGCTAGCACAGTCTTTGTGCTGGTTGGTTTGCATCAGTTGGTTTCTTTTTGGGTCTTGACAGTGAGCAATCAGAATACGAATCCGGATCTTAAATTTCTTTTATCAGCAGTAACGAGTGCGGTTATTTGGCCCTTAGTTTTTGTATTGTTACGATACTTACGCCGAACTTTTAAAGTGGCTTAATGATTCGTTTATAAAGTAGAGTCAACAGTGATCAAAAAGTGAATAAACGAAAGAAAATTTTTACGACTTTACTTTTATTTAGCTTACTCTCGTGCTCAGTTACTACACAGGATTCTGCACCTTTAGCGCCTTCTCAAGTTTTACTTCTAGATCCATTTTCACAGTCGCTTCTTAATCCTCCAGACAATAACTGGTTAACCAATGGCGGCAATATATTTAATCAGCGTTGGTCTCCTTTAGAGCAAATCAACCGTGAGAATGTCTCAGAATTAAAAGCAGTCTGGCGTACTCACTTGAATGGTTCCGGAATGGATTCAAAACATTCTGGTGAGGCGCAACCCCTTATCCACAACGGTATCGTTTATATAATTACCGGTGATGATGATGTTTTTGCTTTGAGTTTGAAAAGTGGTGAGATTCTATGGGAGAAAAGCGCAGAACTTCGTGAAGGTATAGGTCGGAGTATTTGTTGTGGCTGGACGAGCCGCGGTCTGGCAATAGGAGATGGCAGGATTTATGTGGGTCAATTAGACAGTCGCTTAGTAGCATTAGACCAGACGACAGGTGAAGAACTATGGTCAGTGCAGGCAATGCCTTGGCAAAATGGCTACAGTATTACTTCAGCGCCTTTGTATTTTAATGGCATGGTGATTACCGGTTTTGCCGGTGCCGAGTTCGGAGTACGTGGGCTTGTAAAAGCATTTGATGCCGCTACAGGAGAAGAAATCTGGCGTTTTTATACTGTTCCAGGCCCCGGTGAAGCCGGGCATGAAACCTGGCCACAAGACAGCAATATCTGGAAACTCGGGGGAGCAACTGTTTGGCAGACTCCTGCGGTGGATCCAGAGCTAGGCCTATTGTATTTCTCAACGGGAAATCCTGGTTCAGATTTTAATGGTGGTGTTAGACAAGGAGATAATCTATACGCCAATTCAATTGTTGCAATTGATTTGGCAACAGGATCTTATCGTTGGCATTTTCAGCAAGTCCATCATGATATCTGGGATTATGACTCCTCAAATCCTGTGATCTTATTTGACCTTGAAGAAGATGGTGAAATTATAAAAGGCTTGGCCCAGGCTAGTAAAACAGGCTGGGTCTATATTTTAGACAGAACAAACGGTGAGCCTTTAGTAGGTATTGAAGAAAAAGCGGTTCTACAAGAGCCGCTACAATTTACTTCAGCAACACAACCTTATCCTCTTGGGGATTCTTTCGTACCTCAAGAAATTGATATTCCTCCAGAAGGGGTTGAGTTGCTTAATCAAGGCAGGATTTTTACTCCTTTTACAGAAACTAACCCTGCACTTGTTCAGCCAGGTGCTTCTGGTGGGGCTAACTGGGCTCCTAGTGCCTATGATCCTGAACGCGAGCTTATGTATATCTGCTCTTCTGACTCTGCGTCCTATTTACAAGGCGGAGATCCCGATATGCCAGTGCCAGAATACAGTGATGGTAGCATCTTTATGGGGAGTGGCTTTTATCCAGATGCTAGTGGGCGTAAACCTACGACAGGCATCATCGCAGCAATGGATGTAAAGACTAATAAGTTAGTCTGGCGCTATAGATGGGAAGAAAGTTGTTATAGCGGTTTTGTGGCTACTGCCGGAGATATTCTATTTGTTGGGCGTAACGATGGGCGATTAACAGCTTTGGATAGTGATACTGGTAAGCAAGTTTGGGAATTTGAAACTGAAGCTGGAATGAATAGCACAGTCAGTATCGTGAATGATCAAGGTAAGCAGTATGTTGTGGCTTACTCAGCTGGAAATTTATTTGCAGGCTCTGTTCACGGAGATTCCGTTTGGGTCTTCTCTTTAGATGAAAAGCATGATGGAACAAGAGAGGAAGATTTTATACCAGCTGAGCAATTAAATTTACTTAGCAGTGAGCAAGAAGAAAGTATAAAAGGGGATGCAGTGACTGGAGAACAAATATATCGGCTAAGTTGTCTGCCTTGCCATGGAGAAGAAGGTTTGGGAGGGCATGGCGGTGGAGTTGCCCTTAATCAGTTAAAAGATATCTCTAGTGTTAGTTCACTAATTAAAATGGGGCGTAAACAGATGCCTGCTTTTGAAACAGTATTAAGTGAAAACGCGATAAAAGATGTTTCAGCCTATATAATCGAGTCCTTTTCGACTAACTAATTAAAAAATTGAATTTCATTATGCATTTAACTAGAACTTTCCTTTTTATTGTTTTCTCCCTTTTGTTGTCAGCTTGTTCTCTTTTTCAAGGAGCGGGTCCTTGGCCTAATGAAATACCTCCACAGCAATATTTTATTGATCAATACGAATCCGCAGAAAGTAATAAAGCGTTTCAGGATCAAGATAATTACTTAAAATGGGTGCAAATTTTTTATCAGGGTAGCACTCTCTCACCTGGGTGGATTGTCTTATCTGAAGAGTTGTTGCTTGAAGCAAGAGTTGATAAGCGCGCTGAATATAAAGAAAAAATGTCAGTTTTGGGAAGACTGATCGGAGCAGAATGGGCTAAAGATAATAGAACAAGATTGATTGATACAAGATGTGCCAGTGTTTGGAGAAATGCCTTGCTCGAAGCCATTTCCTTGAATGATTTAGACAATTACATTGCACGATTTGAAGAAGACGTTAATGCCATTCTTGCTGGAAGCTTGGATAAGAATGACATTCAGTTCGAACGTTACTATGAGGAAGAAGAATTCGAGTTCTTCTAAGCGTTTGATTCTATCCACTGAATCTCGCTATTCTGTAAAAAACTCAAGATTCAGTAGATCAACTATTTGCGCATAATCACCATTAAAAAAGGCCGTCATTATTGGCACCTGTAATTGCTGGATGCTACCAGAAAAATCTGGGCGTAATGACAAGTTAAAGGATTTATTGCCTTCTAAGAAACTGCTTAATTCAGCGCTTAAATTAATAGCGGTTTCTTGTAAGTCCTGAGGTACAAATAAAAATAATGTCTGTGACATGGAGATTAATTCTTCTCGCAATACATCAACATTTCTTCCTTGCTGAGTAGCTTGTGTGCTTAGATAATCATCCAGCAATCCAAAATCAGAAAGAGTAAGGCTAAGTTCAGGAACTTCTGCTCGCATTAAGGCATTGATCATTTCTGTTTGAGCCGTGTTTGGATCACTTAATTGATTCAGGGTTTCATAAGGAATATTGAGTGTCTTGGTATTCAGGGAAACATTAAATGATTCTGGAAGCCCGAAACCCACAACACTTGAGAAGCTATTATTGTCGTCAGGATCGTATTGATGACTGTAATTAATTACAGCTGGAATACTGTCGGCGCCATTCATCAAGCTCATAAATTGATCAAAATCCTGCGGTAAAGTACTTGTGTTCATTTCGGGCAAGCCATTTGGCAGGCTAAAACCACTAGCGGAGATAGAGATTGAGTTTGGGAAAGGATTTAGAAAATCCAAATCAGAAATTTCTACTTGATCGATTATGTATTGAAAGTCGTTGGGGTCAGTAATGCTCAATTCTGTGACTGAGATTGTTCCATCCACACTAATATCTGCCGAACTGTATTGGATGTCTTTGTAAGTTCCACTGGCAACTGCGCGTTCAATATATAAATCAATTTGATTTTCAGTTTCTTGGTTGGCATAAAAGAAGAGGCCAAAAGCAACTACTATAATGAGGATTGGAAGAATAAAAATGAGTTTTTTCACTTACGAGCTCCGTATTTGTTGAGTACGAAGAATGGCGCGTTTGTGTTTATAATGCAAGATCAGAGTCGTGTTTGCTAAGCCTTATTAGAAGAAAAAATATGCTGATTAAATTAGTAAGTATTGCCAAAAGAAATGAGTCAGGTTCACCAATGCAAGAAGTTTTCAGTTCAGAGATTTCTTTAGAGGAAGGTTTGCGTGACGACGCAAAAGGTAAACCGGGACTACGACAAATAACAGTTTTAAGTAAAGAGTCTTGGTTCAAAACTTGCCATGACCTTGGCGTTGATTTGCCTTGGACTTCCAGGAGAGCCAATTTATTTATAACGGGTTTTGAGTTTTTACCAACCGACGTTGGCAGAACATTGCATATTGGTGATGTTGTTCTAGAGATTACCCAAGAGGCAGATCCCTGCTGGAAAATGGATAAAGAATATCCCGGCCTAAAAGAGGCTTTGTCCAGTAGCTGGAGAGGAGGAGTTTGTTGTAAAGTTTTACAGCCAGGTCAGCTTAAAGCTGGCGATATTGTCGAATTAAGTCAGGACTTATTTTGAACGTTTGATAGCTGTTTTGGCCACTAGAATCATACCTTCCTTGAAACTTGACTCGGGTACCACAGAGAGACAATCTAAAGCCAGAGCAATCCTTTCTTCAGCTTTACCGACAGTGTATTCAAGCGCGCCAGTTTCACGTACGGCCGAAGTGATCTCCTCGAGTTGATCCAATCCGCCATTTTGTATGGCTTTAGTAATGAGTTGTTTTTGTTGTGAGTTACCGTTTTGCATCACAAAAATAAGTGGAAGTGTCGGTTTGCCCTCAGCTAGATCATCTCCAATATTTTTGCCAAGTTCTTCGCTGTCTCCATCATAATCTAAGGCATCATCAATTAACTGAAAAGCCATGCCAATTTCAAGCCCGAAAGTGTGGAGTTTCTTTTGAATGGATTCGTCCACTCCGGCTAGAATTCCTGCTGATTGGCAGGCTGCGGCGAATAGAATCGCAGTTTTATTGTGAATAACATCTATGTAATCTTGTTCGCTCGCGGCAACATTATGCTGATTCACTAATTGCAGAACTTCCCCTTCAGAAATCTTGTTGGTGGTTGTAGCCATGACTTCCATGATTTGCATGTCTGCAATCGTGACCAAAAGTTGGAATGCACGAGAATAAATAAAATCGCCCACTAAGACACTGGAAGGATTACCCCACTGCAGGTTTGCAGTCGGACGCCCACGCCGCATTTCAGACATATCGACGACATCATCATGGAGTAGTGTGGCGGTATGAAGAAATTCAATTACAGTAGCCAGATTAACGTGCTGATCACCTTTATAGTTAAAAGCATTCGCACACAGTAAAGCAAGCAGTGGTCGTATACGTTTACCGCCAGCTTCTATGAGGTAGTGTCCAATATTTTACGACATTTAGGTTCAGCGCATCAAAGTCGCTCTGGACATATTCGTGAATATTTTGGGCCATCATCCGTTAATACTGGGAAAATTCAGATTTGAAGCCTATGGATGGCTGGATAGGATGTCAAGATGCCTGAGTTTAAATTACGCTTTATTTGACTTGGAACCCCTCACTAAAGACTTGAAAAAACTGTGATTCGGTCTTGCGAAAGAGGGGTTCTTGCCGTAAAATCCCCGCCCCTGTGAAAGTCGGTCCTAAGTCAGGATTCAAGAATTATCGGAGTAAGTTCAAATGTATGCGGTTATAGAGAGTGGTGGCAAACAGCATCGCGTTGCAGAAGGCGAAGTGTTGAAGCTTGAGAAACTGGAGGCCGGAACGGGCGACAGTATCAGCTTTGATAAAGTATTGATGATTGGCGAAGGTGCTGATGTCAAAATTGGTAAGCCTTATGTTGAAGGTAATGTGACGGCTGAAGTCATTAGTCATGGGCGTGCAGGCAAAGTTTCGATAATTAAATTTCATCGACGTAAGCACCATATGAAACGTCAGGGACACAGACAGTGGTTCACTGAAGTTAAAATTACTGGGATTAGTGAAGGTAAAGCGAAAGCGGCACCTAAAGCGGCTAAGGCAGAGGCTGAACCAAAAGCAGCTCCAGCCAAAAAAGCTGCACCCAAAAAAGCCGCACCTAAAAAAGCTGCAGCTAAGAAAGAGGATTAGTCATGGCACATAAAAAAGCAGGTGGTAGTACTAGTAACGGTCGCGATTCGATTTCCAAACGCCTTGGGGTTAAGCTCTATGGTGGTGAAGCCGTTGTTGCTGGTAATATTATCGTACGTCAACGTGGCACTAAGTTTCATCCTGGAGAGAATGTTGGTTGTGGCAAAGACCACACGCTTTTCGCTAAAACTGATGGTAAAGTAAAGTTTCAGGCTAAAGGGCCTCAAAAACGCACTTTTGTCAGTGTTGAGACCGCAAGCGCCTAAGCTTGTAAAGAATTAAAAAAAACCCTGTCTCATGCAGGGTTTTTTTTTGGTATTTTATAAATATGAAATTTGTCGATGAAGCAGAAATTTTCGTAACCGCCGGTAAAGGTGGGAATGGTTGTATGAGTTTTCTGCGAGAAAAGTTTATAGAAAAAGGTGGTCCGGATGGCGGTGATGGCGGAGACGGCGGTTCACTCTATCTGGTGGCAGATGCTGGTTTAAATACTCTCGTTGATTTTAGATACCAACCACGATATCAAGCTCAAGCTGGTGAAAGCGGAGGCAAGCGAAATCGAACAGGTGCAAGTGGACAAGATCTCGAAGTTAAAGTGCCTGTGGGCACTTCAGTAATGGTTGCTGACACTGATGAGGTAATTGGTGACTTAATTCAGCCAGGCCAGCGCATGCTAGTTGCCCAAGGTGGCAAGAAAGGTCTTGGTAATACTCGCTTTAAATCAAGTGTTAACCGTGCTCCTAGAAAGACAACCAATGGTACGCCAGGTGAAAGCCGTCGATTGTTTTTGCAACTGAAGGTCTTGGCTGATGTTGGCTTACTGGGTTTGCCCAATGCTGGCAAATCCACTCTTATTAGAGCTGTTTCTTCTGCCAAACCTAAAGTAGCTGATTATCCCTTCACGACCTTAGTGCCTAATCTTGGTGTGGTGAGTTTGGGCGAGGAGCGCAGCTTTGTCATGGCTGATATACCAGGCTTAATTCCGGGAGCAGCTGACGGCGCTGGTCTGGGTATTCGATTCTTAAAGCATTTAAGTCGAAGCAGAGTGCTTTTGCATTTGGTTGATGTTGCGCCCTATGATGGCAGTGATCCGGCAAATTCTGCTCGTGAGATCATCGAGGAGTTAGAGAAGTTTAGCACTGTACTAGCGGATAAAGAGCGGTGGTTGGTCTTAAATAAAATTGATATGTTGCCTGAAGAAGAAGCTCAGAGTCTCTGCGAGGCTGTGTTAGAAAAGCTTGAGTGGAAAGGCAAAGTTTTCCATATATCGGCGATTCAACGTGAGGGCACTAAACAGTTATGTGAAGCTGTAATGACTTTAATCACGGAAAGAAATATAAGATTGGAAGAAGATGAAGATTTCCGTTTAGAAGAAGAGCAGCAACAACAGCAAATGGATTACGAAATTCGTCGAAGCATTGAGCGCAGTCGATCTCTTTGGCGAGAAAAGAATAAAGGCAATGACGACGAAGATGATGATTATGACGTTGAAGTTGAGTATGTAAATGAGTAGCCGTGAATTATTGAGCTCAGCTAAAACCTGGGTAATAAAAATTGGTAGCTCGTTGGTCACCGACAATGGTAAAGGCCTTAATAAAGAGGCTATCGCTTCTTGGGTTAAGCAAATTGTTGAGTTGCAGCAGCGCGGTATTACCGTTGTGTTGGTGTCTTCAGGGGCGGTAGCTGAGGGCGTCGCGCGTCTTGGCTTACCAGGTCGTCCTTCTGCTATACATGAACAACAAGCTGCAGCTGCCGTAGGACAAATGGGATTGGTAGAGTCTTATGAAAGGTGCTTTCGTGCCTATAACAAACACACTGCTCAAGTACTTCTGACTCATGATGATTTATCGAATCGGACTCGTTATCTGAATGCGCGAAGTACTTTAAATACTTTGCTTAAAATGGGCGTAACGCCTGTAATTAATGAGAATGACACCGTAATTACCGAAGAGATTTGTTTTGGTGATAATGATACTTTGGGGGGCTTGGTAGCCAACTTAATCAATGCGCAAGCACTGATTCTATTGACCGATCAAGATGGTTTGTACGATGCAGATCCTAGAACGAATAGTGATGCTAAGCTTATTAAAGAAGATTTGAGCAGTAACGATGAACTTCTAGCTTATGCGGGTGGTAGTGGCAGTCTAGGGAAGGGCGGTATGTTGACCAAGCTCAAGGCCGCTAAACTGGCTTCTCGCTCTGGTGCACTTACTGTTATTTTGAATGGCAGTAAGAAAGATGTGCTGCTTGATTTGCAAGCGGGTAAAGATATTGGCACTTTGCTATTAGCTGATAATCAACCTATAGCCGCCAGAAAGCAGTGGTTAGCAAGTCATTTAAAAGTTTGCGGAGTGTTGGTTTTAGACGATGGGGCGGTTGGCGTTCTTAAAAACTCAGGAAGAAGCTTGCTTCCTGTGGGAATAAAATCAGTTTCTGGAAAATTTGTGCGCGGTGAAATGGTGGCTTGTGTTGATAATCAAGGCAAGGCGATTGCCCGGGGCTTAGTTAATTACGATTACGATGAAGCTCAGCTTATTATTGGCAAATCCAGCGATCAAATTCTGGGTTTACTTGGTTATGATGGCGACCACGAAATGATTCATCGAGACAACCTAGCTCTAATTTAATACTCAGAGTTCTTTTTAGTTTTGGACTTGCTCGTTATTTAGAGAATCTTTTTCTAGTGAATCCAGCATACCTGCCTCTTTAAAATGAACGCGATTTCTACCCTCTGCTTTCGCTTTATACAAAGCATTATCGGCTCTACTGATCACTGTTTCAAAAGTGTCGCTAGGTTCAAGGCTACTTATACCAATCGACCCTGTGAACTTTATTACCTTGTTATTAAATACAATGATACTGGATTCAAGGCTTTCTCTAATTCGTTCAGCTAACTGGTATGCCCCTTCCATATCGGTCTGAGGTAGAAATAAAATAAACTCCTCACCACCCCAGCGCCCAACATAGTCGGACTTTCTAGCATATTTACTGAGAAGCTTGCTGGTATGTTTTAAAACTTCATCTCCAGCGTCGTGGCCAAATTCGTCGTTAATTTCCTTGAAATGATCTAGGTCGCATACTAAAACGCTAAAGGGCTGATAGTAACGTTGGGCTTGGATTAAGCTTTGTGAAGCTATCTCCACCATATAATGCCTGTTGGAAAGTGAGGTTAAAGAATCTGTCATAGCCAGCTTTCTAATTTCGACGTATTGCCTGGTGACTAAGGTGAAGTAATGGAACATCAGTCCGCAGGCTGCAAAAACTGAGAGAGTGCTGTTCATGAAGTGAAATATCCAGGCTAGTTCTGAGTCAAGGATATTTTGATTGTTTGTAATTGCCGGATTTGAATCCAGCCAAATTAATATTAAGCCGACAATAGCAATAACAATCCATTTCACTATTCTCGAAGATCTGGCACCAACAACAATTAAAGGGAAGATTGGAATTATGACAATATGAAATCATGCTGCGGGTCCAAAATATAAGGTTAGGTATGCCAGGTAAAATATTGTGGTCGACGCAGCAAGAAAGACACCAAAAACATATAGACCAAGGCTTCTATTGAAAGCTAGAAGCCAGTAGTTTGGTATCCATAGAACGAGGAGAATTAGGTTCCAATGCCAGATATTAATATCTATCAAATAGAAGCAGATACATTAAAGAATGTGGGTAAAGATAGCCAGTTTAGCCGCTCTTAACATGAGTAAACGAAAGTTACGTCGGACTAAGTCGGAGTCTTCAATATCTCTATGCTCGAAACTTTCCTTAAACATTCTTCCAGAGGGCCTTTACAGCTTTTTTTATAATAGGACTAACCCATCATTAAATATTAATTTTAAGTTGAATGCGATAGTGGATGTCAGGACCTTTACCCTGATCACATTCAGGACATCTCTGTGTATGTTTTCCTACTTTTTGCTCCGGAGTTAAAAGAGGCTAAAAGTAGGTCAGAAAAATAGGCAAAAAAAACCGGCATTAGCCGGTTTTTTATAATAAGCAGTAATAGAGCTTTATTAGCTTTTTAATGCCTTGATGCTGGCATTAAGACGGCTCTTATGACGAGATGCTTTATTCTTATGAATAATTCCTTTGTCAGCCATACGATCAATTACTGGGACCGCATTGTTGTATGCCGTAGTAGCAGCATCGTAATCTTTACTTTCAACAGCAGAGTCTACTTTTTTGATATAAGTTCTAACCATAGAACGGAAGCCAGCATTGTGGTTTCTGCGCTTTTCTGCTTGTTTAGCTCTTTTTCGAGCTTGTGGAGAGTTAGCCAATTGGGGCTCCTTTCTTTAAGTATTCGTTAACTTGTTGAATTTAGTTTAATGTTTCAGGCAATAGCTTCCTGAAAAAAGACGCGAACTATGCAGTTTTGAGCTTGATTTGTCAATAGCAGCACTGGTTTTATGCTAGTCTAGCCGCTAAGATGCGGGCTTTTAGGAAGCAAGAAAATACATGCAAGAAGACAGTGAAGCTGGGCATAACCAGAATGAAGATGAAAAAGGGGATAAAAGTCTCACCAAGTCTAGTTTGGTTGTTTCATCTTTAACCTTTTCCTCACGCATTCTGGGCCTTATAAGAGAAATTGTCTTTGCCGCATTTTTTGGAGACAGCGCTCAAGCAGATGCCTTTTTTGTTGCTTTTCGTATCCCAAATTTTCTTAGACGCTTATTTGCTGAAGGTGCGTTCTCTCAAGCCTTCGTCCCTGTCTTATCCGAATATCGCAAAAAAAAGTCTTTTGCAGAAATAAAGCTCCTAATTGATCATGTCGCTGGCAGGCTTGCTCTTACACTATGCGTCATCACTGTTATTGGTGTGATGGGGGGCCCCGTTCTAGCAATGATTTTTGCGCCTGGCTACATCGATGATGGCGAAAAGTTCTCACTCTTAAGCGAAATGCTGCGCATCACTTTTCCTTATATTTTATTAATCTCTTTAACTGGGTTTGCTGGCGGGGTACTGAACAGCTATGGTCGCTTTGCGGTTCCAGCCGTGACCCCAATATTTTTGAATATCTCATTAATTACCTGTGCAATTTGGTTAAGTCCTTTATTCGCTGAACCGGTGATAGCAATAGCTTGGGGTGTGATTATTGCTGGGATTATTCAATTGTTATTTCAACTGCCCTTTCTGGCGCATTTACATCTCATCCCCCGACCTCGTTTAAGGCCTAAGCATGAAGGAGTGAAGCGCATCATTACTTTGATGATTCCTGTCATGTTTTCTGTATCCGTTGGGCAGATTAACCTGCTCTTAGATACCGTCTTAGCAACAGCTTTGGATGGTGATGGCAATGTCAGTTGGTTATATTATGCAGATCGTATTATGTACCTCCCTCTGGGTATTTTTGCAGTTGCTATTGCCACAGTTATTTTGCCCAGTTTGTCTCGTAAGCATGCTGAAGAATCATTTGAAAAGTTTAAAGAAACTTTAGATTGGGGAATTCGATTTATTCTTTTAATTGCGCTTCCAGCAAGTATGGCTTTACTGATATTGGCTGAGCCAATAGTTGTGACTCTTTACCAGCGAGGAGAGTTTAGCTTTGATTCGGTAACTCCAACTGCAAGGGCTCTGCAAGCTTATACTCTTGGATTGAGCGCGTTTATGGCGATTAAGGTTTTGGCGAGTGCTTATTTTTCAAGGCAAGATACTAAGACACCAGTACGTTATGGAATTATTGCAATGGTCAGCAATATGATCATGAATTTAATTTTGATATGGCCTTTAGGTCACATTGGCTTAGCACTAGCCACGGCTTTTTCTTCTTGGGTAAATGCAGGCTTGTTGCTTTTTGGTTTGGTGAAATTGAAATTGTTTCGCTTTCAGAAAAGTTTTTTGACGGTTAGCTTACGTATTGTGCTTGCTAATATTTTTATGGTGGTTTTCCTTGTCTTCTTTTCACAAAGTGGGGAAAACTGGCAGGCTTGGGGAACTCTGGTCAGAGTAGGCAATCTAGCCTTTTTGTGCATTGGCGGCATTTGTGTATATTTATTGGGCTTATTTGTTGTTGGTGTTCGTATAAAAGATTTCAGGCATTAGAATCAAATAAGACAGCGCCTTAGCTTCTTTATATAATGCTCCAGTTTATGTTGGCGGTTTAATTTTAAATCTATGCAAGTATTTGATGATCTTCAGAGTCTGAAAAGCGCTCACCCAAATTGTGTTGCGACTATCGGCAAGTATGATGGTATGCATCTAGGGCATCAAAAGGTTCTGGCTCGTGTTAAAGGCGTTGCAGAATCACTGGGTTTACCCTCATTAGTTATTTTAAGTGAGCCTCAGCCAGAGGAGTTTTTTGCTGGCGAAAATGCACCAGCAAGGTTGTGCTCTTTTTTAGATAAGGTGGATTTTCTAGAAAGGCAAGATGTCGATCTCGTTTATAAAATGACTTTTGATAAAAGCTTAAGTGCTATGGAAGCCGAAGACTTTGTTGTAAAAGTTTTGGTTGAAGGTTTAGGCGTAAAAGCACTTTTAGTAGGCGACGATTTTCATTTTGGAAAAAACCGTAAAGGAAATTTTTCGTTGCTAAAAAAAATGGGCTCTGAATTTGGCTTTACTGTTGAAGCAACAGAGACTTTCTCAAGAAATGCTCAAAGAGTAAGCAGTACTCTTCTTAGGCAAACACTTGAAGAAGGTGATTGTCAGGCCGCTACTGAGCTCTTAGGGCGACCGTATCAACTTCATGGAAAGGTTATAAGTGGTCAAAAGCTTGGGCGAGAGCTCGGTTACCCTACAGCAAATATCCAAGTTGGTATGTCTAAACTGGCTTTAGATGGAGTCTTCGCAGTAAAAGTAGAATTCGAAGGGCGTGAAATAGAGGGCGCTGCAAGCGTAGGTTACAAACCTACAATTGAAGGTCAGAATGATTTAGCGGTTGAGGTGTTTTTATTTGATTTTAATGAAGATATCTATGGTAAAAACCTGACCGTCAAATTTTTATATAAGCTTAGAGGGCAGGAAAAGTTTGCGGATTTAGAGCAACTGAAAAGGCAGATTGATAATGATGTACAAAAAGTGAAAAGTTATTTTGAAGAACAATTTAAAAACAAATTGAACCGAACTCTTGATGGTGTCAGATATGAAAGCACCTGATAAGCAAAGTAAACTGTTCAGCACCTTCGCTTTACTGTCTTATTCGTTTTTGATTGTGGTTCTAGATCGAATCACAAAATATCTCAGTGACAGTCATTTGGATTATGGTCAGCCACTGGCGATATTTCCGAGTTTTGATTTGTTGTTGGCTTATAACTATGGAGCTGCCTTTAGTTTTTTAAGTGATGCGGGTGGTTGGCAGAGATGGGTTCTGACAGGAATATCATTGCTTGTCAGCGTTTTAATTTTAAGATGGTTAATTCAAATTTCTAAACAAGAACGCGTATTCGCACTCGCACTTTGCTTTATATTAGGTGGGGCAGTAGGTAATTTGTATGATCGACTTTTTTATGGTTATGTTGTTGATTTTATTAGTTTATATTATGGCTCTTATCGTTTCGCGACCTTTAATATTGCGGACTCTGCTATCAGTGTAGGAGCTTTTTTGATGATACTAGAAGTTTTCCTTGGCAAGCCCTCAGCTGAAGAGAAAATTGATGATAAGAAGGGCTAAACATAATCAGTTCTCGGCATACATGAGTCGGGATTCCTATAGTTTCTATAAAAGTACAAGTAAATATCTGTGTAATAAATAATGAGTAAAACATCCGAACAAAACAATTCTGATTTACTGCAAGTAGTAAATCTTAAAGATGAGCCTAAACATTCGACAGTCTCAGAACCAGACTTTGAAGATGTGCAATACGCAGATGATGAGATTGGCCCTGGAAAATTAGTAAGCTTAAATTTTTCTCTAGCGTTAGATGAAAGTCCTGAGACAATAATAGATTCAAACTTCGATAAAAATTCTGTTAACTTTGCTATTGGCGACGGTAATTTATTGCCAGGCTTTGAGAAGGTTTTGTTTGGCTTGAAAGCTGGCGATGAAAAAGTTTTCACTATTCCATCTGAGCAGGCTTTTGGCATCCCAAATGAAGACAATATTCAGCGCTATCCAAGGTATCAATTTCCAGCAGACTTAGTTCTTGAAAAGGGCCTGATGATAAACTTTACAGATGCCGCTGGGAATGAACAAGCAGGAGTAGTTTATGATTTCAGTTCAAGCCAAGTTGAAATCGATTTTAATCACCCTTTATCGGGAAAAGATATTTTATTTTCTGTGGCTATAAAGATTGTTAGTTTTGTCGAAAAATAGGTTTTTTCTATGTCTTTAAATCTCGCTACTCGAGAAATTAAGTTGGCTAATCCAAGAGGATTTTGTGCTGGAGTTGATCGAGCCATCGATATTGTTAACCGAGCCTTAGATATTTATGGCGCGCCGATTTACGTTCGCCACGAGGTGGTACATAACAAATTCGTTGTTGAAAGGTTGCGCCTAAGGGGTGCTGTTTTTGTTGATGAATTATCGGACGTCCCCATTACAGAAGGTAAACAAGCCCCTATCGTTATTTTTTCCGCACATGGCGTGTCACAAGCAGTCAAAACTGAAGCAGAAAAATTAGGCGTGCGTGTTTTCGATGCGACCTGTCCTTTAGTGACGAAGGTTCATATGGAAGTCATGCGCTACAGCCGTGATGGGCAAGAATGTATTTTAATAGGGCATGCCTTTCATCCCGAAGTTGAAGGCACTATGGGGCAATATGATAACAGTGCGGGTGGAGAAATTTATCTTGTTGAATCCTTAGAAGATGTTCAGAGTTTGCTTGTAAAAGATCCGGATAATCTTGCTTACGTGACTCAAACGACTCTTTCTTTAGACGATACCTCTTTGATTATTGATGCCTTACAGGAGCGATTCCCCAATATCTCTGGTCCGCGTAAGAAGGATATTTGTTATGCGACACAGAATCGACAAGATGCTGTTAAACAGCTCGCGCTTGAGTGTGATCTGGTTCTGGTTGTGGGTTCGCCAAATAGCTCAAATTCGAATCGCTTAAAAGAGTTGGCCGAGCGGACTGGCAGTGAAGCCTATTTAATCGACAGTGCTGATGAAATTGTTGATGGATGGCTACAAGGAAAAATGAAGGTCGGCGTCACAGCTGGGGCCTCTGCTCCAGGGGTTTTGGTTCAAGAAGTGATTCAGCGTGTACAGGAGCTTGGTGGTGGAGAGCTTATGGAAATGGCTGGTATTGAAGAAAACATTACTTTCTCTATGCCTAGAGACCTTCGAGAATCCTAAACCTCACACAGTTCAATCATTTCCAGCAGGATTACCCTGAAATAACGTGATCCAATTCGCATAATGCCTATCCGGCTTGCCCATGCTGAAAAGTTTCTATCGCAGTTAACAGTTTTTACTATAAATTACGCTATTGTAATGCTTTTATTCAGTCAATAATTCTTTGTAATATAAGGGTTTATGGGCTCAGTCTCGCTTATTAGTGCAGTTGTTACATGTTATAGTGATCAAATAGTATTAATGCTTGGCTTGGTATCTAAATGACTTATAGATTTAACCGAAATAATAAAAACAACCAGCAAGGTTACACTATGCTGGAAATATTGATTGTGATTGCTATCGGAGCAATATTAGTCGCTGTGGCTGTACCTAGTTTACAGGATACGATCAGCCGTAATGCTCGCGACAGTATCCAGTTGGACCTGATGTCTTCTCTGGTGCTCGCAATTGGCTCAAAGGGTTTAGCATTGCTGATCCTTAGTCGCCTTGTTCGTATAATTCTCTGTGCTGTGTATTACAGAACCACAACTTGCCAGCTGTGACTGCATCAGCTTCCGGAATATGCACCGAACAATATTCACATTTAACCATTTTTTCTTTGACACTGATTTTTGCTTTTGGCTTTGCGGCTGCTTTTTTTGCTTGGTAGTTTTTTACCGTCCGCCAAATTATGAGAGCAACCAAAATGATGGTTATAAGTCTAAAAAGGCCCATATAAAATCCGCATTATTTTATGTTATCCTGCGCTCTAGAGCTGCTTTACTTGGCGCTTATGAATAACAAACAATACCCTACCTTCGGAACAATATCTACAGAAGTCAGCCCACTGGAAACATACTGAAAATGCGTATTTTAATGGTTCAAATGAACCCGCTGGTAGGAGATATACCTACTAATACTGAAAACTTGATTGCAGCTGCCAAGCAGGGCATAGAAAAACATTCAGCAGAGCTGATTGTATTTCCTGAGCTGGTATTAACGGCCTATCCGCCAGAAGATTTATTGTTGCGCCCCAGTCTCGATCAACGCATCGAAAATGCCCTCAAAGCTATTCAAGACGCCATGATTCCTGCTTATTTAGTGGTGGGTTATCCGGGTAGAGTGGAAGGCAAGCTATACAACATGCTGGCTGTTATCTATCAAGGTAAAGTGCTAAAGACTTATCGTAAACAATGTCTACCTAACTATCAGGTATTCGATGAAAAGCGTTATTTTGAATCTGGAAACGAAACCTGTCTAGTCGATATAATAGGGATTCCAGTCGCCTTTACTATTTGTGAAGACATATGGGAAACAGGTCCAATGCGTCAGGCCTCTCAAGCCGGGGCAAAGTTGATGGTGAATATCAATGGGTCTCCTTTCCATATCAATAAAGTGCAAGCTCGGCATGACGTCGTCAAACAACGTATCGCTGAGACTGGCATGCCAGTTATTTACGTCAATCAGGTTGGTGCTCAAGATGAACTGGTCTTTGATGGTGCCTCGATGGCCTTGGATGCCGCCGGAGAGTTATGCGCTTTAGCGCCTTTATATCAAGAAGCTATGCTGCCCATTGACTGTGAACTTGATGTGGATGGACATGTGGTTTTGCATAAGACGGACATTGCCCCAGCTCTGGATGAGAAAGCTTCGGTATACCAGGCACTGGTTTTGGGTTTAAAAGATTATGTTAACAAAAATGGTTTCCCCGGAACTGTCTTGGGCCTTTCAGGCGGTATTGATTCTGCGCTAACACTGGCTATTGCGGTTGACGCCTTGGGTTCAGACAGAGTACATGCTGTTATGATGCCTTTTACTTACACTTCTGAAATGAGCTTGGAAGACGCCGAGAAAGAAGCCCGAATTTTAGGTATTAATTATCAGATTCTACCGATTGCCGATATCTACGAAAGTTTTATGCAGACCTTAGCAACTGAGTTTGCGGGTATGCCTGTTGATCTAACTGAACAAAACATCCAAGCCAGAAGCAGGGGAGTGCTGCTTATGGCAATCTCCAATAAAAAGAATTTACTGGTCTTAACCACTGGTAATAAAAGTGAACTAGCGGTGGGTTATTCCACGCTTTATGGCGATATGGCAGGTGGCTTTGATGTCATCAAAGACGTGCCGAAAATACTGGTCTATGAATTAGCACGCTATCGCAATACTTTAGGCGAAGTAATTCCCGTGCGAGTGATTGAACGCCCACCTTCAGCTGAATTGGCGCCAGATCAGGTAGATGAAGATAATCTACCGCCGTATGAAATACTTGATCAGATTCTAGAACACTACATTGAACGCGACATGAGTGCCGAAGCCATTATCAAAGAAGGCTTTGCCAAAGAAACGGTTGAAAAAGTTATTCGCTTGGTTGATCGAAATGAACACAAGCGCAGGCAGGCCCCGATTGGGGTGAGGATTAGCGAACGCGGGTTTGGACGTGATAGGCGGTATCCGATTACATCTGGTTGGAAGCTTGGCGATTAGGCTACACTCATAACGGCCCTGGTAGTTTTATATAGGTAAAGATTTAGAGCGATTTAGGCCATGATGGCATCGCTGACTTTGATTGTGCCCTGTTTAAGTATTTGTGCTCTGATTCCCGTTTTATGGATCATATGAGTCATTATCTCATTCCCTAAAATACCAGCTAAATGAGCACATGGTTCACAAAATCTAATACCTTTTAGTTCAACTTCGCCAATAAAAAATGATTTGCCAATAAGCTCTTCAAGCCTTATATCTTTAGTCACAATACTGCGACGGAAGGCATCTGATGAATAATTCAGTTTTGTAGTTTGGTTAAAGGCTAGGATTTCTTCGCTTTCAATTAAGGTCAGCTCAGAGTCGGGGCGCATGTCTGATTTGTCAGAAAAGGTTCCTGTACGAAAGTAGTAGCGGTCACCAACTATTCCTTTGCTAGGAATCAACTCAGCTGAGTCAACAGACTCTATTGGCACCTGAGCTTGTGATGCCAAATAGATTTTTTCGACTATTCCTGTCATCTGTCTATCCTTCTTGTGAGTGGGCAGTTTAAATTTTTATCTAGAGATTAAACCATCTTTGTGACAGGCCCGAACTCAGTGCAAGTTGTTCAACGAGCTCTGTGAGATCATCGTGCTTAATGCCTTGCCATTTCAGGCTGTCGATTTCGGGTTCAATGTGTTTTTGCTGGTGCATGTCGCAAACAATAGTGGTGAGGAGTTTGTTGAGCGGAAGCATTTCACGATGTGCATTGAGTAGGGCATGTATGCGTGAAGCACCACGGAATTTCATTTCGGCTACTGCTTCAATATTGTCGAGTATGTTTTCTACCGAGGTGTATTTCTTGAGAATTTTTGCAGCAGTGGTGTAACCGACTCCGGGGATGCCGGGGATGTTGTCGACTTTGTCGCCAGTAAGGGCGAGTAAGTCTGGAATTTGTTCAGGTGGCACGCCAAACTGTTTTTCGACACCGCGCCGATTAAACACAGTTCCGCGCGCGAAATCCCACCAAGCATCTTCCTCACCAATCACCAGTTGGGTCAGGTCTTTGTCAGCACTGACAACCGTAATCGCGAAGCCTTGGTCTCTGAAAAAAGTAGCCAGTGAGCCAATAATGTCGTCGGCTTCGTAGCGGTTGCTACCAAAGGTTGGAATACCCACAGCTTCAGAGAAGGCCCGACATTGGTCAAACTGGTGTTTAAGTTCGGGTGGTGCTGGTGGGCGATTGGCTTTGTATTCGGGGTAAAGTTCGCGTCTGTAGGATTCGGTTTGGCTGGCATCAAAGGCACAGACAATATGTTGAGGTTGTTTTTGTCGTAACAGCTGGAACAGAAAGTCGCTGAAGCCAAAGACAGCGTTGCAGGGATTGCCTTCGCTGTCAGTGATGGACTCATCGTAAACGTGCCAGGCACGGAAGATATAAATACTGGAGTCGATCAGATAAACGCGGGGTAAAAGCATGGGTGAATTCTAACTGTTTATGCCGTGCTGCGGTAAATTATTTGTTATGATCCCGTTTTATTCTAAGTTTCTAGGGGTTATTAATTTTGCCAAAACAACATTGCATTATAGTGGGCGCCAGCCACGCTGCAGCAGAGCTTTGTACTAGCCTTCGAAAGGAAGGTTGGGAGGGAGAAATTACTCTGATTGGAGATGAGGAATATCTGCCTTATAACCGTCCACCTTTATCCAAGACGTTTTTATCGGGTGCAAAAAGTGTTTATGAGCTCTTGATAAGAAGGGAAGAGGCTTATCTTAAGTCTGAAGTTAAGTGCATCTTGGATTGTCGGGTTGATCAGATTGATCGTGAAAACAAATCTATCTCCATGACAAATGCCAGCGGTGAAGCCCAAGTGCTTACTTATGACAAGCTTGTACTCACGACTGGCGCTAGAGTTCGAAAAGTTGAAATGCCAGGTTCAGATTTGGCAAATATTTTCTATTTACGCAACATTCAAGATGCCGATGAAATTCGCCCACACATTGCCGCTGGGAAGCAGGCTGTGATAGTGGGAGGTGGTTATATTGGTTTGGAAACCGCCGCTATGCTCCGGTCATTCGGTATGCAGGTGACTTTATTGGAAAGAGACCCGCGTATTCTTAATCGTGTGGCTTCGCCTGAAGTGTCTGGTTTTTTTACACGTCTGCATCAAGAAGAGGGTGTTGAAATAGTTTCTGGTATTGAGTTAAGTCAGTTTGAGGGCACCGATAAAGTTGAAGCTGTGACGAGTTCTGATGGACAACGTTTTAATGCTGATTTGGTAATTGTGGGAGTGGGTGTTATCCCTAATGTTGAGTTAGCTGAGGCAGCTGGTTTGGAAATCAACAATGCGATTGTAGTCAATGAGTTTGCGCAAACCAGTGATCCAGATATTCTTGCCGCAGGCGATTGTACTTTTCATTTTAATAAGCATTACTCACGCTGGTTACGATTGGAATCTGTTCAGAATGCAGTAGATCAGGCTAAAACAGTAGCAAGAACCCTATCTGGAAACCCTAAGGAATATGACGAAATACCATGGTTCTGGTCTGATCAGTATGACGTAAAATTACAAATTGCGGGTTTATCAATGGACTACGATAACTTGGTTGTGAGAGGTGATATCAGTCAGGGTCGAAAGCTTGCTGTGTTTTATTTTAAGGGTGAGACCTTTCTAGCAGTGGATGCTGTGAATAGCCCACAAGAATTTATGTTTGGTAAAAGAGCGCTGGCTCAAGGGCTCAGTTTTGATCGAGCTCGGCTGGCAGATAGCTCAATTGCGATGAAAGAACTGCTTTAGCGAGCTTTTTCGTTCCAG
>CBFIHS010000009.1:33009-38495 GCA_965662565.1 Pseudohongiellaceae bacterium
ATAATAAATTGAGGGCGGATAGATTATCAGTTCGAACAAAGAGAACAGATAAAACAAAGTCGAGCCAAAAGAAATGACGGCATTCGTGTTTTTCCAAGTATCGATGTCACTGTCGAGATTGAAGAATAATTGCAGACTGACGTAGACGAAAATACCTACAGACCAGCGTAAGAGAGTTAGTAGTGCGCGCGTTTTTGGCTGCAATAAATCAAAAACAAAGAGTGTTCCTCCTCCAAAACTAATGAATATCAACAGAGCATAAAAGAACATGCCGTTTATTCCGCTAAGCTCGTATGCGGCCCAGGCAAAAATCACACTGACAATAGAGAAAATTACGAATCGCACTATTCGCATTAATTTGCTTTGGCTTTTGATTAGTAAGGGCAAGATGATCAAAATACCACTAGAGATCGCAAGAAACTCCGCTTCAACGATATAACCTAAGACTTCTATGGAAGTTCCCAAAATAAACTGCTGATTGGCGACCAGTGGGTAATTAAAAATCAGGGCCATCAATAGTAAAGGGACTGATGCTGCTAAGCAGTATCCAAGAATAGACTTTCTGTGCAGTGTTTTATTCATATACTCTACTCGGCTATTTAGTCAGCTATTTACTCCACTATCAATAGTCAAATAGAAGAAGCCCCTCTCAAGCGCAATATTTTGGATTACTAGTGCTTGATTTTATACAACCATAAGAAATTCTCATAAGAGTTGCAATTTTTAAGTTTTTCGCCTTCTCAATATTCTTCATTTGGCTTTATCTGCTTAATTAAAACGGTATAATACCATCAGATTTTTTTGAGCAAACCAAGTTATGTGGAGTGAACAATGCCTCTAATTAAATATGAAAATCATGATGGTACTGTTAATGAAGTTGAAGTACCTGTTGGCAATACAGTGATGCAAGGTGCTGTAGATAACATGCTTGATGGCATTGTCGCTGAATGTGGTGGTTCTTGTAGTTGTGCAACTTGCCATTGTTATATTGATCCAGCTTGGGCAGATAAAATTCCTGCTGCTAGCGAAATGGAAAAAGACATGCTCGATTGCGTTCTGGAGCCTCAAGATAACAGCCGCCTGAGTTGTCAAATTGAAGTCACTGATGAATTAGAAGGTTTGCTCGTTAAACTTCCAGAATCGCAGTTTTAAATTTTTTGTATTTTCGGGAACTTTTAGTTTTATTAGCATTCTAAGTAGTTGTGTAAAGAGTTTACCCAGCACTTTTCCCCAGAAATTTTAACCCGCTAAAGCGAAAGCCCTAGCGGGTTTTTTTGTGAGCTTCTTAACAGTTTCTTCCTGTCAGACTGCATACAATCAAGTCCTCAGCAGTATTTTTGTGATATTGAGGCTCGTAATGCAACATCTCCGCAACACTAATATTCTAACTACCACCAACAATAAGGTGGGAACTGATGCTGAGTCCTCAAATGCCCTTCAAGATTTGGTTGATATTCTGCAGCAGAACTATCTTAGTGATAGCCTTATTGATCAAGCTGGTGTTGCCCGAAATTCAGCGAGCAATGACAACTCCAGTACGCTTAGCCAAAAGACCATAGCAGTAAGAGCCGTTACTCAAATAAAGCTTGTTGGTAAATAAGTTCTCTAGAAACAATGAGCAACAAAGCAGGCTTCACAGTCTTATGGATTCGTTAAAAGCGCTGCTACAGTATCTATATCCTTGGTAATACCTGAATCTACGCAATCCAGTCGATAAATATCTTTCTTATGTTGCTTGAGTATTGAGCGAGCACCATTGTCCCCATTTAGCTCAGATAGAGCTTCAAAGTACTTGGCTTGAAAGCCTACAGGGTTACCTTCAGAGCCTTGGTAAAATGGTCGAACAATTGCGTGTTCTAACAGAGCCTCTTGTATAGATTGGTAGGTTTCTTTTTTCACAAAGGGCATGTCTGCGAGTCCAATCACTACGCCACTACAACCGTTTAATAATGCTATCGCTGCTGCTAGTGAATGCCCCATGCCGAGCTTGGCTTGTTGCGCAATACAAATTGTCCAATCGCTTTCATACTGTTTGGCAAAGTCTTCATCTCCTGGACGCAGGACGAGAATTTTTTGTGTAAAACACTCTGGGATTTGTTGCAGAGTCGTACTAAGTAAAGAGGCTCCATCTTTGAAGATGATTTTGCGTTTATCTCTTTTAAAGCGCTTACTGGAGCCTGCGGCCAGAATAATAATGCCGATATTTGGGTTGGCAGTCTCAAGCATTATTTTGTTTGCGTTTTTGAGCGCGTAGCTGTGTTAGTTCAGCAAGTATGGCAATGGCGATTTCTGGTGGTGTTTTACTGCCAATATCCAAGCCTACCGGGGCATGTAATTTCTCAATTTGAGTATTTGGTATATCCAAGATCGCCAAACGTTCTTTGCGTTTTTCGGTGGTCTTTGCTGAACCCATTGCGCCAATATAAAAAGCATCATGCTTAAGCACTTCCATTAAAGCCATGTCATCAATACGGGGGTCATGGCAGAGGGCGACAACAGCGGTTTGTTGGTCAATGCCTTTAGTGCGTAACCAATCATCAGGCATGTCGCTGCTTAGTTCTATATCCTGCTTCGGGAAGTTCTCAATTAATTCTTGGCGCGGATCACAAACAGCCACTTCATAGTCTAAACCTAAGGCCATTTCACTTAAGTAGTAGGCAACTTGAACCGCGCCGATTAATAGCAGTCGAAAAGAAGGGCCATAGGTATGGAAGAGTGTGTCTTTTTCAATTTTTAATTGCGCATAATGATCGTTTTCTTGGAGTCGTGCCTCTCCGGTATTAAGATCAACAATTCGGGTTGTGAGTTTTCTATCCTGAATCGCTAGAGCAAGAGTTTGATAAAGTTCCAGATGATTGTGGTTCAAAGGCTCAACAATTACTTCAAGTTGACCACCACAAGGAAGACCCAGTCGAAGCACATCTTCAACAGCTACGCCATAGCTGATACGTTCTGGTTTTTCTTTGGCAAGTTCACCTTTCAAAATACTTTCACGCAGGTCATCTTCCACACAACCGCCGGAAAGAGAACCACAATATTGAGCGTCTTCATTGCAAGCCAGGAGTGAACCAACAGGCCGAGGAGAGGAGCCAAAAGTAGAAATAATGGTACACAACCAGCATTGCTTACCAGCCTGAAGCCATTCACTAAGCTGAACGATAACTTGTTGGTCCATGCTATGCATAGAGTGATCCTGTCTTGAAATCCTAGCGGTATAGTTTACCGTATTTTGATATGCTTTAGGCCTAAGTATCTTCAATGAGTTAATGATAAATAATGAAATTCAGACCCTGTATTGATTTGCATCGCGGCAAAGTTGTTCAGATAGTTGGCGGCTCCTTGCAAGAGGCAGATGAATCAAAGCTCGAAGTTAATTTCAGCAGTGAAGGTTCACCTGCTGACTTTGCCGAGTTGTATAAAAAAGCGGGACTAGAAGGCGGGCATGTTATTTCTCTTGGTCAGGGGAACGCTGAAGCAGCAAAAGCAGCACTCTCTGCTTATCCTGATGGTATGCATTATGGTGGAGGTATTACTCCAGATAACGCATTGGAGTTTCTTCGAGCAGGTGCCAGTCATGTGATAGTAACTTCCTATATTTTTAATGAAGGTAAACTTGACCTATCAAGGCTTAGTCAACTTGTGGAAGTGACTGGCAGAAACCAATTAGTGCTTGATTTAAGCTGCCGACAAAAAGCGGGTGATTATTATGTTGTTACTGATCGTTGGCAAACTTTTACAGAAGAAAAAGTGAGCCCCGCCATACTAGAAACTCTTTCAGCTTATTGCGCTGAATTTCTTGTACATGGTGTCGATGTTGAAGGTATGCAGCAAGGTATAGAAGAGGATCTCATTCGCATGTTGGGAGAGTATTCCCCTATACCAGTCACATACGCCGGTGGCGTTAGAAATTTAAGTGACTTGGATTTGGTCAAGAATTTGGGTGCGAATCGAGTTGATCTCACAATCGGCAGTGCTTTGGATATCTTTGGTGGTGAGGTTGCCTTTGAAGATGTGCTCGATTGGATTCGACAAAACTCTTAACTTTTCCTTTGATAGAGTTCTTCCAGGCTGATACTTTTATGGCTTTCTAAAATAATTCGAGCATGTCTACGCGTAAAAAGCCCCGGATTAGTAATGCCACAGGAATTCGCAATAATGTAGAGTTCCTTAATCATGTTCTTCTGATAATGCGCCACGCGTTCACATTTTTCTTCAACCACTAAACCCCTTTGTAAGCGCGGGTCATGAGTCGTAATTCCAGTAGGACAAGTGTTTTTATCACACTGCATGGCCTGTATGCAGCCGAGTGAAAACATGAAGCCGCGAGCAGTGACAACACAGTCTGCACCAGCACACAAAGCCCAGGCGACATCTGCAGGATTAATAAGTTTGCCAGAAGCAATAACTTTGATGCGATCACGTAAACCATATTCAACTAGTTTATCTACCAGCAAGGGCAGGGTTTCTTGGATATCCAAGCCCATGTCATCAATAAGCGTTAGGGGTGCTGCTCCAGTGCCACCATCACCACTGTCTATGGTAATGAAATCGGGGGCACATTCTTCGCCACGTTGTTTAATAGTGCTAAACAATTCATCTAACCAGGCAGCGTCGCCAATCACCGTTTTAAAACCAACCGGTTTGCCAGTGAGTTGGCGGACTTTTTCGATTCTATCAAGTAGCTGATCATCATTGCTGATATCGACGTGGCGGTTTGGGCTGTTGGAATCTTGACCGACCGGAATTAGACGGATTTTGGCTATTTCTTCAGAAACCTTGCTGCCCGGTAACATGCCTCCTTTACCAGGTTTGGCGCCTTGGCTGAGTTTAATTTCGATCATTTTGACTTGTTCGTGAGACGCAACGGCTTTCATTTTTTCTTCACTGAAACCGCCGTCTTGGTTTCTAACACCGTAGTTGGCGGTGCCAATTTGAAAAACGATATCTGCGCCACCTTCGAGATGAAATTTACTCAGAGCCCCTTCACCCGTATTGATCCAACAGCCGGAAATTGCTGCTCCCTTAGACAGTGCTTGAACAGCTGGTTTGGAAATAGCGCCATAGCTCATACCAGAAATATTGAATATGGAATTAGTTTTGTAGGGGGTTTGGCAATATGGTCCAAAGGTCAGTGTAGGAACTTCTGTTTTATCTTCAGTAAGAACAGGGTAGGGTGAGTTGATAAATAGGGTATTTCCAGGCTTGCTGATGTCATAAGTTGAACCAAATGCCTGGGTGTTGGTCAGATCTTTGGCAGCTCGGTAAACCCAAGAACGTTGAGCTCGGTTAAAGGGCATTTCTTCACGATCCATCGAAAAGAAATACTGACGAAAAAATTCTCCTAAATCTTCAAATAAATAACGAAAACGACCGAGTAAAGGATAGTTGCGGCGAATCGCGTGTCGAGTTTGAAAAATATCGATGATATAGAGAACTATCGCAATAATAACTATGAGCGAGAGAACTAAAACAAAGACGTTTGAGAA